>DATBGO010000161.1:0-20383 GCA_036558005.1 Streptosporangiaceae bacterium
GCCAGGCCGGCCGCCGCCGCGCAGGCGCTGATCTTCCCGCCCGGCACCGTGCTGATCGCGGGCGGTGCCAGCCCGCTCGGCCAGCAGCTGGCCCGGCGGGCGGCCGGATGCCCCGGCACCCGGGTACTGCTCCCGGTCACCGCGGAAGCGGCCAGCTCGCCCGCCATCGGCGCGCTGCGCGACGAGCTCGGCAGCCAGCTGGCCGTTGCCGTCTGCGACCTGGCCGGCCGGGACGCCGCGCGGCGGCTGCTGGCCGGGCTCCCGGCCGGGCAGCCGCTCTGCGCGGTGCTGGTCGTCGCGGACGACCAGGACGATCTGGCCCGCGGGCAGGTCGCCGTCGCCGCCCACCTGGACGAGCTGACCAGGCAGCACGACCTGAGCATGTTCCTGATCGCCTGCCCGGCCGGCACCGCGCTGGGGATACCCGGCCCGGCTGGCTCCGGGCCCGGCCACAGCGCGCTGGACGCCGTGGCCCGCCGCCGCCGGGCGGCCGGGCGCACCGCGGTGCTCATCCTGCCCGCCGCGGTGGCCGAGCCGGTCCCGCCCGGCCTGCGCGCCACCCCGCCCGAGGCGGTGCTGGCGGGCATCGAGCGGCGCCCGGGGATCGCCGACGACCCGCTGGTGCTCGCCGACATCTGCTGGGACGACTTCATCCCGGGACTGGCCGAGCCCGCCCGGCGGCTGTTCCAGGCGGTCCCGGCCGCCCGCGGCCTGGCTGGCGGCGAGCGGGACGGCGGCGTCCCCGACGACCTGGTGCCGCTGACCGCCATCCCGGAGGCCGAGCGGCTGGCCGCCCTGACCGACCGGATCAGGCGGGAGACCGCGAGCGTGCTCGGCCATGACTCGCCGGACGCGATCGCCGATGACGACGAGTTCCCCGCGCTCGGCCTCACCTCGTTCACCGCCCTGGAACTCAGCATCCGGCTGGGCCTCACCGGCGCGGACGTCAAGCCGGCTGACGTCTTCGACCACCTGACACCGGCCGCGCTGGCGGCACACATCTGCGACCAGCTGGCCGGGACCGGCGGCGACGCCGCCGCGGCCGAGCCCGACCTGATCAGGGAGCCGTCGTGACCACCCGCGAGCCAGCAAGCGTGCCCGTCGTCATCGTCGGGGCCGGGCCGGTCGGCCTGATGCTCGCCTGCGAGCTCGGCCTGGCCGGCGTCCGGGCCACGGTCATCGACCTGCTGCCCGGCACCGACGAGCACGCGCCAGGGATGGCGATCAACGCGGCCGTGGTCGAGCTGCTGGCCCAGCGCGGGCTGATGGACCGGCTGCGCGGCGACGGGCTGGAGTTCCCGCTGGCGCACTTCGCGCACCTGATGCTGGACCCGGCGCGGCTGGGCGGGCAGCACCCGTGCACCTTCGCGGTGCCGCACTACCTGCTGCTGCGGCGGCTGGAAGAGCGCGCGGCCGAGCTCGGGGCGCGGCTGACCCGCGGGACCAGCGTGGTCAGCCTGCACCAGGACGGCGCCGGCGTCATCGCCGGCACCGCCGACGGGGCCACGGTGCGGTGCCAGTACCTGATCGGCTGCGACGGCGGCGACAGCAGCGTCCGCGCGCTGGCCGGGATCGGGTTCCCCGGCACCGACCTGGATTTCCGCGGCGTCACCGGGGACCTGGAGGTCGGGCCGGATGACCCGCTGCTGACCCAGCTGGGATTCCACCAGCACGACAACGGGATGTTCACGGTTGCCCCGGCCGCTCCAGGCGTGGTCCGGGTCACGGCCGGGGAGTTCGATCCCCCGCCCGGCCAGCCCGCCGCCCCGGTGACGCTGGCCGGCCTGCGGGCGATGGTGAAGCGGGTGACCGGCGGCGACCTGGGCGCCGGGGTGCCGCGCTGGCTGTCGGCGTGGACCGCGCCCACCCGGGTGGCCAGCCAGTACCGGGCCGGCCGGGTCTTCCTGGCCGGCGACGCGGCGCACCTGTGCTTCCCGCTCGGCGGGCAGGCGCTGAGCACCGGCATGGAGGACGCGGTGAACCTGGGCTGGAAGCTGGCCGGTGAGCTCAGCGGCTGGGCCCCCGCCGGGCTGCTGGACAGCTACCAGGCCGAGCGCCGCCCGGCGGCCGAGCGGGCTGGCCGCACCACCAGGGCGCAGACGGCCCTGATGCACTCGATGCGGACCGCCGGGCCGGTCCGCGACATCCTGGCCGAGCTGATCGGGTTCGCCGACGTCAACGAGTACCTGGTGAAGATGGTCGGCGGGCTGGATGTGCGTTACCCGGCCGGCGAGGCCGCGGGCTCGGCGGCCGGCCCGCTCACCGGCCTCCGGCTGGCCGACATCCCGCTGGCCACCAGCGGCGGGGACACCTCGGTGGCCCGGCTGCTGGCCCCGGGCCGCGGCGTGCTGCTGGACTTCAGCGCCGACGCCGGCCTGCGCGAGCTGGCCGCGGGCTGGCCCGGCCGGCTGGACTACGCCGCCGCTGACCCCGCGCCGGGGCTGGACGCCGCCGCGCTGCTCATCCGGCCCGACGGCCGGGTCGCCTGGTCGTCGGCGCGGCCAGGGCCCGGGTGCGACGGCGCGGCCGCCGCGGCGCGGCGCTGGCTCGGCCAGCCGCGGCCGGCTGAGCCGGCGCCTTGAGACCCGAGTGCGGTGGCCCAAGGGGCATCTCGGCACCTCAGGCCAAGTCGTGCCGCCCAGCCTTGGCGTTGGCGGTGAAGTCATGCCAGTCGGCGGCTGAGAACATGAGCGCCGGGGCAGCGCATCCGCTCGGACAAGGTCAAAGATGGCAGCGTCTATGCGCCTGGTGGGCTGGCCACCTTGATAACGGCCCGAGGCCAGCCGCTAGACGCTGTGGCCGGGTCAGGGCACGGGCGCCGACCGCCTGCCGCTCATGCGCGGAAGCCATTTCCCTGCTTACAGGCCCGTACCGCCGAGGCCACCGGGGCCTGCGCGATGACCAGGCGAGGCGTTCCGCCGTAGGGCCGGAGGACGGCGGGCAGGTCAGCGCGGGGCAGGCTGATGACAACCGACCGGCAGCCAGGCGGGATCTCCACCACCGTGCTATCGCTGGCCGCAGACGGCAGGAACCCGGGCACCGCGCCGCTGGCAACCTTCACCGGCGGTCCGCCGGTCAGCAACGGGTGCTTGTCTCCAGGTGAGGGTCGCGCTGGCGGCCGGGATATTAACACGAGCCGGTCTTTGGGGTGCAGGTGCTCATGGTCGGCCAGGTCAAGCAGGCACAGCACCTCAGTGTCGTATATCTTCGCCAGCACGTTCAGCACGTACACCGATGGCCGCCGCCCGGCATAAGGCCACTTCTCGTGCTCGCACAAATGCGATGCGGTCATGCCCGCGACCGCGTTCGGATCAGTGCCCTCCCTCGCGGCCCTGGTGTTGAATCGCGCCGCCGCATCCACCAGTGACCACCCGAACGCCAGCCGGTAGGCTTCCCGTGGTCTGGCCCGGTAACGCCGCGATACTTCCGCCGCGATGCCGTCAGGACCGAACCCCAGATCCCGCATGCGCTCACGTAAACTGCCGAGTTCGGCTTTGAATCCTTTGCGGCGGGCGCCGGCTGGCCCGCGTGCTGCGCTGCGGTTGACGCGAGTTGGGATCTGGCCTGCCAGCCCAGCCTGCTGCGCGGGCTGCCGGCCTGCTACCGCGCTCACCTGTGCACCGGCCGCTGCTCGATGACGGCCAGCAGTTCAGCGGTGCGCTGCTGGTAACGCGCCAGCAATGCCTGCACATCGCTGGGCGGCATAATCACCACGTGGTGGTTCTCGGCCAGGAGCTTGCGGGCCTTGGCGGTGCGGGGATCGGCGTTCATGCGGACGATCTCGGGCGCGCGGCGGCGCAGCAGCCCGGCGCAGTCGCGCAGTTCGCTGGCGAGATGGTCCAGCAGCTGGGCGTTCTTCTCGCACGAGTGGCCGGGGACGGCCGGGATCCGCTCCGCGAGCATGACCAGGTCCCGCAGGATGCTGCCGAGTGACTGGGTTGCCTGGACCTGCGGGCTGGGATCATCTTGTGTCATGGTGCTGGTCCTCCTAGTTAGGAGTAAGTGCCTAGGCCCGGCCTGGTGTGCGATCACCGGCCGGGCCGCCTGACCGCGCCGGAGGTTTGGCGCGGAATCCCAGGTTAGACACTCTGTCCTACGGTCGCCTACGGTCAGTATATGGTCATACCATGGGTGACGCTGCATACAGGACAGTCACCCGTGGTTGCCTACCGTCTGGTCATGGTCATAGACCGTCACCTGGACGAGCCGATCTATCAGCAGATCGCCCGTTTCCTGCGCGAGCAGATCGAATCCGGGAAGATCGAGGCACGCCGCCCCATCCCGTCAATCCGTAGCATCTGCCAGCAGTACGGCGTAGCGCGGGCCACCGCCGGGAAGGCGATCAAGATCCTCGCCGACGAAGGGCTGATCCGGGCCGTCAAGGGCCGCGGCTGGTTCGTCGTCCCCGAAGCCGACCGCCGGTAACAGGCTCACCACCAACGGCCAGCCCGCCAGCCCGCCCCGCGCCTGCAAACCCCGCACCGGCACGAGGCAACGGCCACGCCGCGATCTAGTAACAGTGCCGCTGACGGCGGGCGGAGCTTTGCCCTGATCAGGCGCGCTGAAGGACAAGCGATCCAGTTACGGAAACCACGGGGCTTGAAAGAGCCCATTGAGGCGTTCTAGCCGGTATGTGGTGCCTTCCCTGAGACAGATCGGATTGCTCTGGTGGCCAGTGTTCATCGGTTGGCGCGGTTCGCTGTTCCTATTGCCAGACCTTCCTCTAGGCGTCAGACGCGGGCAGGCAGGCGCCCAGCGCGGCGGTGATGATGCCGGTCACCTCATCCTGGCAGGCGTCGATGAAGAAGTGGCCGCCGTGGAACACCCGCAGGTCGAATGCCCCGGCCGTGTGCCCGGCCCAGGCCTCGACGTCAGGGACCGTGGTGTACCGGTCGTCGTCGGCGGCCAGCGCGGTGACCGGGCAGTCCAGCGGCTGGCCCCGCTGGTGCTGGTACGCCTCGATCGCGCGGTAGTCGCTGCGCAGCGGCGGAAGGATCACCGCGAGCATGTCCTGGTCGTCCAGCAACTGCGGGTCGATCCCGCCGAGCGCGCGCAACTCGGCGACCAGTTCCCCGTCGTCGCGCGCCCGCACGTAGTCCGGCTCGGTGCGCGACGGCGCGTTCTGGCCGGACACCAGCAGCCACCGGGGGCCGGGCAGCCCGCGGCGCCGCAGCGCCCTGGCGACCTCGTAGCCGACCAGGGCGCCCATGCTGTGGCCGAAGAACGCGTACGGCCGGTCCGCGGCCCGCGCCAGCACCGCGGCGATCGCCGCGGCCAGCTCGCCGATCGTCTGCGCGCACGGCTCCATGATCCTGTCCTGGCGGCCCGGGTACTGCACCGCCCGCACCTCGGCCAGCGGCGCCAGCGCCGCGGCGAACGGGTAGAAGTAACTGGCGGCCCCGCCGGCGAACGGGAAGCAGAACAGCAGCGCGGCGCTGCCGGGCACCGGGCGGAACGTCCTCAGCCAGCGATCGGGTTCCCCGCGGTCGTCCATCGGTGCCTGCTCCTGCTGCCGGGAATGCGCGACCAGGTCATGGTAAGTGCCCGGGCTGTATGGCCGCTGAAGCCGCGCTAAGCGGCCCCGGCCTGGTCAGGGAACCGGGGGCCTGGCGGGCCGCGGCCTGGCCTTCAGGCCATCTTTAGGCCCGGCCTGCATTGTCTTCTTAGTGGCCACGCCAAGGCACCGAACGCCGGTGCGCGGTGGCCAAGGAGGCTCGCGTGAGCAGCGCCGGAACACAGACCGCAACCCAGGACCTGCCCGCCTTCCCGCAGCCACGCACCTGCCCGCTGGACATCGCGCCTGGCTACCGGAAGCTGCTGGAAACCGAGCCGATCGCCAAGGTGCGGATGCCCACCGGCGAGGCGGTGTGGCTGGTCACCAAGTGGGAGTACGCCCGTCAGCTGCTGGTCGACCCGCGGATCAGCGCGGACCGGATGCACCCCGGCTACCCGGTGCTCATCGGCTTCCCTGACCGGGCGACCATGCAGCTGACCGCGACCGGGTCGCTGCTCGGGATGGACGCGCCCGAGCACACCACCCACCGGCGGATCCTGGTCAGCGAGTTCACCGTCCGGCGGGTGCGCGAGCTGCGGCCGCGCATCCAGCAGATCGTCGACAACTGCGTGGACAACCTGCTCGCCGCCGGGAAGCCGGCCGACCTGCACGAGGTCTTCTCGCTGGAGATTCCGTCCCGGGTGGTCTGCGAGCTGATCGGCATCCCGGTGCAGAAGCGCGACTTCTTTAAGGGCTGCACCCAGGTCATGCTGAACCGGAATTCTCCCGGCCCGCTGAAGAAGGCCACCTCGGACAAGATGATGGCGTTCTACCAGGACCTCATCATGGCCAAGGAGAAAGAGCCGGCCGACGACATTGTCAGCCGCCTGGTCGACCGTTACCGCAAATCCGGGAACTACGACCGGCGAATGATTATGGGGCTGGTCGCGCTGATGGTCACCGGCGGCCACGAGACGACCGCGAACATGATCTCGCTGAGCACGATCGCCCTGCTAGAGAACCCCGGTCAGCTGGCCAGGCTCCGCGAGGACTGGAGCCGGATGCCCGACGCGGTCGAGGAGCTGCTGCGCTTTTTCAGCGTCGCCTCTGAGTTCACCGGGTACCGGGGGGCGCTGGAGGACATCGAGATCGGCGGCGTGACCATCCGGGCCGGCGACGGCGTCATCACCCTCGGCAGCGCGGCGAACTGGGACCCGGAGGTGTTCGAGCGGCCCGGCGAGCTCGACATCGAGCGCGGCGCCAGGCACCACACGGCGTTCGGCTTCGGCCCGCACCAGTGCATCGGCCAGAACCTTGCCCGCACCGAGATCGACATCGCGGTGACCACCCTGTTCAGCCGGATTCCTGACCTCCAGGTCGCGGTGCCGGTCGAAGACCTGCCGTTCAAGCACGACGTCGGCGTCTACGGCGTGCACCACCTGCCCGTCACCTGGTAACCCCGCCGCACCGATAACCCTGAGGAGGAAGTGATGCGCGTCGTCGTCGACCGTGACCGCTGTGTCGGAGCGGGCCTGTGCGTGCTGACCCTGCCGAGTGCCTTCGACCAGAGCGAGGAGGACGGCCGGGTGATCTTCCTCGGCACCGGCTCGATGAGCCCGCTGCAGGCCGACCTGACCCGCCAGGCCGCGCGGCTGTGCCCGTCCGGCGCGGTCTCGGTGGCCGAGGAGGAGCCGGCCGGGTCGGTCGGCTAGATCCCGACCGGGTGCCAGACCGTCTTGGTTTCGAGGAACGCGACGAGCCTGCGCAGTCCCGGTGACCCGGCCCAGTCGTCGTCTCCGGCGAACACCCGCTTCACGTTGCCCGCGGCCAGCTCCTCGAGCCCGGCCCTGGCCGGCCCGGCCACGCCGGACAGGTCGATCGCGTTGACGTCCATGTGCGCGGCCAGCACCGGCGCCAGCTCCGCGGTCCGGCCGGTCAGCAGGTTCACCACCCCGCCCGGCACGTCGGAGGTGGCGAGCACCTCGGTGAGGGTGACCGCGGGCAGCGGGTGCTGCTCGCTGGCCACCACGACCGCGGTGTTGCCGGTCGCGATGACCGGCGCGAGCACGCTGACCAGGCCGAGCAGGCTGGGGCGCTGCGGCGCGATGACGCTGACCACGCCGGAAGGCTCGGGCACGCTGAAGTTGAAGTAAGGCCCGGCCACCGGGTTCGCCGCGCCCGCGACCTGGCTGATCTTGTCGGTCCAGCCGGCGTACCAGACCCACCGGTCGATCGCCCGGGCGACCTGCCCGGCCGCCGCGGCGGCCGGGCCGCCCTCGGACTGCGCGATCTCGGCAGCGAACTGCGCGGCCCGGCCCTCGAGCAGCTCGGCGACCCGGTAGAGCACCTGGCCGCGGTTGTAGGCGGTCGCCCCGGACCAGCGGCTCACCGCGGCCCTGGCCGCCACCACCGCGTCCCTGGCGTCCTTGCGCGAGGCCAGCGCTGCGTTGGCCAGCACGCCCCCGTCCGGTCCGGTCACCTGGTACGAGCGGCCCGACTCCGACCGGGGGAACGCCCCGCCGATGTACAGCTTGTAGGTCTTGCGCACCCCGATCCGGGCGACCTGGCCGTCGCCGCCCGCCGTGCCGCCGCGGGCGGCCTGGCCGTCTCCGCCGGCCGCCGCGGCCCGGGCGGCCGGCCTGGCTCCGGCCCGCTTGGCCCCGGCCGGCTTGGCCCCGGCACGATTGGCCCCGGCCGGCTTGGCCCCGGCCCGATTGGCCCCGGCCCGACTGGCCCCGGCCCTATTGGCACTGCCGCGCTCAGGCATCGAGGTACCCGGCCAGGCCGTGCCTGCCGCCCTCCCGCCCGAACCCGGACTCCTGATAGCCGCCGAACGGGCTGGCCGGGTCGAACCTGTTGTAGGTGTTGGCCCAGACCACGCCGGCCCGCAGCTGCTGGGCCATCCACAGGATCCGGCTGCCCTTGTCGGTCCAGACTCCGGCCGACAGCCCGTAGGGCGTGTTGTTCGCCTTGATGACCGCCTCCTGCGGGGTACGGAAGGTGAGCACCGACAGCACCGGGCCGAAGATCTCTTCCCGGGCGATCCGGTGCGACTGGCCGACGCCGGTGAACACCGTCGGCGGGAACCAGTAGCCGCGCGCGGGCAGCTGGCACGGCGGCGACCAGCGCCGGGCGCCCTCGGCTTCGCCGGCCGCGGTCAGCTCCTCGATCTTGTCCAGCTGCTGCCGCGAGTTGATCGCGCCGATGTCGGTGTTCTTGTCCAGCGGGTCGCCGAGCCGCAGCGTGCCCAGCCGCGCCTGCAGCCGCTCGACCACGGCGTCCGCGACCGATTCCTGCACCAGCAGCCGGGACCCGGCGCAGCAGACGTGCCCCTGGTTGAAGAAGATCCCGTTGACGATCCCCTCGACCGCGGCCTCCACCGGCGCGTCGTCGAAGATCACGTTCGCGGCCTTGCCGCCGAGCTCCAGCGTCAGCCGCTTTCCGGTGCCCGCGACCGCGCGGCTGATTTCCTTCCCGACATCGGTCGACCCGGTGAACGCGATCTTGTCGACGCCGGGCTGGCCGACCAGCGCCGCGCCGGTCTCGCCCGCGCCGGTGATGATGTTGACCACCCCGGGCGGCAGCTCCGCCTGCTGGCAGACCTGCGCCAGCAGCAGCGCGGTCAGCGGGGTGGTCTCGGCCGGCTTGAGCACGCAGGTGTTCCCCGCGGCGAGCGCGGGCGCCAGCTTCCACGCGGCCATCAGCAGCGGGAAGTTCCACGGGATGACCTGGCCGGCCACCCCGAGCGGGCGGGGCGCGGGGCCGAACCCGGCGTACTCCAGCTTGTCCGCCCAGCCGGCGTGGTAGAAGAAGTGCGCCGCCGCCAGCGGGACGTCGACGTCGCGCGACTCCTTGATCGGCTTGCCGTTGTCCAGGCTCTCCAGGACCGCGAACTCACGCGAGCGCTCCTGCAGGATCCGGGCGATCCGGTACAGGTACTTGGCCCGCTCCGCGCCCGGCATCGGCCCCCACACGTTGTCGTAGGCCGCGCGGGCCGCGTCCACCGCCCGCCGCACGTCGGCCGGGCCGGCCACGGCGAAAGAGGCCAGCGGCTGCTCGGTCGCCGGGTTGAGCGTCGCCAGCTGCTGGCCGTCGGCCGCGGGCCCGAACTCCCCATTGATGAACAGCCCGTAGTCCGCGGCCAGGGTGACGATCTCGCGCGACTCGGGGGCCGGAGCGTACTCCCAGGCCGGCGCCTGGCGCGGCTGCAGCTGGCCCTTTTCGTCGTTACCGGACGGCATCAGCGGTGATCCGATCGTTGACCATGGCGATATGCGTTCCTCATCCTGGCACCCCGGCGCTAGTCGACGGTGAAGTAGTCGGGGCCGGCGTAGGCGCCGGTGAGCTGCTTGCTGCGCTGCATCAGCAGGTCGTTGAGCAGGCTGGAGGCGCCGATCCGGAACAGCGCGGGGGTCAGCCAGTCCGGCCCGGCGGTCTCGTGCACCAGCACCAGGTACCGGACCGCGTCCTTGGCGGTGCGGACCCCGCCGGCCACCTTCACCCCGACCCGCCGCCCGGCGGCACTGGCGTAGTCACGCACCGCCGCGAGCATCACCAGGGTGACCGGCGGGGTGGCCGCCGGGCTGACCTTCCCGGTGGAGGTCTTGATGAAGTCGGCGCCCGCCAGCATCGCCAGCCATGACGCCCGGGACACGTTGTCCAGCGTGGCCAGCTCCGCGGTCTCCAGGATGACCTTCAGGTGCGCCGCCCCGCACGCCTCCCTGACCTGCCTGATCTCGGAGAACACCTGGCCGTAGTGCCCGGCGAGGAACGCCCCCCTGTCGATCACCATGTCCACCTCGTCGGCGCCGGCCGCCACCGCGTCAGCCACGTCGGCGAGCTTCACCGCCAGCGAGGCCCGGCCGGAAGGGAACGCCGTGGCCACCGACGCGACCGCGACCGCGCTGCCGGCCAGCTCGGCCTTGGCCACCGCCACCAGGTCCGGGTAGACGCACACCGCGGCCACCGGCGGCACCGCCGGGTCGGCCGGGTCGGGGCGCAGCGCCTTGGCGCACATCGCCCTGACCTTGCCGGGCGTGTCCGCGCCTTCCAGCGTGGTCAGGTCGGTCATCCGGACCGCCATCTCCAGCGCCTGCAGCTTGGCGGCCCGCTTGATGGACCGGGTGGCCAGGCCCGCGGTCCTGGCCTCGGTGCCGACCTGGTCGACCGGCGGCAGGCCGTGCAGCACCTGCCGCAGCGCGGCGTCGCTGGTCGCGACCTCCGCCAGCCAGCGCCGGTCGGTCAGCTGGCCTGTCATCGTCTCGATGCCCACGATCCTGACGTTACCCCGCGGTCAGCGGGCGGCGGCGGCGCTGGCGCGTCAAACCGGGCGGACCCGGGAGAATCCCGGCTTGATCACCGTGTTGATCAGCGCCAGCCGCTCGTCGAACGGCGCGAACGCGCTCTTCATCGCGTTGATGGTCAGCCACTGGATGTCCGCCCAGCCGTAGCCGAACGCCTCGGCCAGCGCGTGGAACTCCGACGACAGGCTCACCCCGCTCATCAGCCTGTTGTCGGTGTTCACCGTGACCCGGAAGGACAGGTCGCGCAGCAGGCCGATGGGGTGGTCCTTGATCGACGGCGCGGCGCCGGTCTGCACGTTGGAGGTCGGGCACATCTCCAGCGGGATCCGCCGGTCCCGCACGTACCCGGCGAGCCGGCCCAGCGACGCCGACCCGTCCGGGGCGATCATGATGTCGTCGATGATCCGGACCCCGTGCCCGAGCCGCTCGGCCCCGCACCACTGCAGCGCCTCCCAGATCGACGGCAGCCCGAAGCCCTCGCCCGCGTGGATCGTGATGTGGAAGTTCTCCCTGGCCACGTACTGGAACGCGTCCAGGTGCCTGCTCGGCGGGCTGCCCGCCTCCGCGCCGGCGATGTCGAACCCGACGACCCCGGCGTCCCGGTGCCGGACCGCGAGCTCGGCGATCTCCAGTGACCTGGCCGCGGTCCGCATCGCGGTGAGCAGCGCGTACACGGTGATGCCGCGCCCCGCGCTGCCGCGGCGGAAGCCCTCGAGCACCGCGTCGACCACCTGGTCCAGGCTCAGCCCGCCGCTGACGTGCAGCTCGGGCGCGAACCTGACCTCGGCGTAGACGATGCCGTCGGCGGCCAGGTCCTCGGCGCACTCGGCGGCCACCCGGATCAGCGCCTCCCTGGCCTGCATCACCGCGACGGTGTGCTGGAAGGCCTCCAGGTACAGTTCCAGCTTGCCGCGCGCGGCCACCCCGGTCATCCAGTCCGCCAGGCCGGCCACGTCGCTGGCGGGCAGGCCGTCATAGCCGGCCTCGCGGGCCAGCTCGATGATGGTCGCCGGGCGCAGGCCGCCGTCGAGATGGTCGTGCAGCAGCACCTTGGGCACGGCGCGGATCTCATCCAGGGTCACGGGCACGCTCCCCATTGTCACAGACCGATCCGCTTCAGCACCCGCGGACGCGGCGCCGGCGCGGCGTCCGATATCCCGATCGCGCCCTCCAGCGCCGCCCTGGCCCGGGCGAACCGGGCCTCGTCGTCGCCGCGCAGCTCCAGGACGGGCTGGCCGCGCTCCACCCGGTCACCGGGCTTGGCCAGGCAGATCACCCCGGCCGAGGCGCTGACCGGGTCTTCCTTGCGGGCCCGGCCCGCGCCCAGCCGCCAGGCCGCCACCCCGACCGCGCGCGCGTCCAGCCGGCTCAGCCAGCCGGTCCCGGCGGCGGTGACCCGCTCGGTGCGGGCCGCCTGCGGCATCGGGGCGTCCGGGTCGCCGCCCTGCGCGGTGATCATCGCGCGGTAGCGTTCCAGCGCCCTGCCGTCGGCCAGCGCCGCGGCCGGGTCCGCGTCGATCCCGGCCAGCAGGAGCATCTGCCCGGCCAGCGCGAGCGTCACCTCGACCAGGTCCGGCGGTCCCCCGCCGCGCAGCGTGGCGACCGCCTCGGCCACCTCCACGCCGTTGCCGACGGCCCGGCCGAGCGGGGTGTCCATCGCGGTGAGCAGCGCGGCGGTGCGCACTCCTTCTTCCGCGCCGATGGTCACCATGGTCCGCGCCAGCTCCCTGGCCCGGGCCTCGGAGGTCATGAACGCGCCGCTGCCGACCTTGACGTCGAGCACCAGGGCGGCCGTTCCCTCGGCGATCTTCTTCGACATGATCGAGCTGGCGATCAGCGGGATCGACTCGACCGTGCCGGTGACGTCGCGCAGCGCGTACAGCTTGCGGTCGGCCGGGGCCAGGCCGGGGCCGGCGGCGCAGATCACGCAGCCGGTGTCGCGCAGCACGGCGAGCATCTCGGCGGCCGGCAGGGACGCCCGCCAGCCCGGGATCGACTCCAGCTTGTCCAGCGTGCCGCCGGTGTGCCCGAGCCCGCGCCCGGACAGCTGCGGCACCGCCGCGCCGCAGGCGGCCACCAGCGGCGCCAGGATGAGCGAGACCTTGTCGCCCACCCCGCCGGTGGAGTGCTTGTCGACCGTCGGCGCGGGCACGCTGCTCAGGTCGAGCCGCTCGCCGGAGCTGATCATCGCCGTGGTCCAGGCCCGCAGCTCGGCCGGGGCCAGCCCGTTGAAGTAGATGGCCATCAGCAGCGCCGACATCTGCTCGTCGGCGATGTCACCGCTGGTGTAGGCGCTGATCAGCCAGCTGATCTCGGACTGCGTCAGGGCCCGGCCGTCGCGCTTGGCCAGGATCAGCTCGACCGCGTCAGGCATCGGCGTCCCGCCTCGCGGTCACGTCCGCGCCGGTGAACGCGCCGGGCAGCAGCTCGCCGAGCTCACGGGCGCCTGCGGCGGTGTCGAGCAGCAGCCCGGGCCCGCCGGCTTCCAGCAGCAGCTGGCGGCACCGGCCGCAGGGCACCAGCGGGGCGCCGTCGCCGGCCACCACGCTCACCGCCACCAGGCGGCGGCGGCCGGCCGCGTGCAGCGCCGACACCAGCCCGCACTCGGCGCACAGGGTGAGCCCGTAGGACGCGTTCTCCACGTTGCACCCGGTCACCACCTGACCGTCGTCAGCCTGGCCGGCCGCGCCGACGCGCAGCCGCGAGTAGGGGGCGTACGCGTTGGCCGCCGCCGCCGTGGCGGCCTCGCGCAGCGCGGTCCAGTTGATCACCATTCGGGCCTCCTGCCGGCCGGCCGGGTGTTTCCTGAGGCCACCGCGATAACCGGGCGAGGCGGCCGCCAGAAAGTGGTACCCCGATCTTCACGGGCGTTATGAATGATCTACGATGCTACGGTCTCGATTTAGCAACAGCGCAGCCAGTGGTGTGGTTTCCGGCTTCCAGGATCGGATCACCGGGACTAATGTTCGGGCATCCCAGGGGGGGATCTCCGGGACTTTTCGCGCCCCAGCCGGCAGGGGCCACACTGGACTGAGCCGGCGGTCCTTCGGGGCGGCCTCGGGCCGCCCCCCGCAAAGGAGGTAACGGTGAGACGGATCGTCAAAGCCGTCGGCGCGATCAGCGTCGTCGCCCTGCTTGCCGCGGGATGCGGGTCAAGCGCGTCGGGCGGTTCATCGTCGGGCAGCTCGCCCAGCAGCGGCTCCACCGCCGCGGGCGGGTCCGGCGCCAAGTTCCTTGCCTGCATGGTGACCGACACCGGCGGCATCAATGACAAGTCGTTCAACCAGTCGTCTTACGCCGGGGTCACCGCCGCGGCGGCGGCCGACCCGAATATCACGCCGAAGTACCTGCAGTCGACATCGACCTCGGACTACGCCTCGAACATCACCGCGTTCCTGAACCAGAAGTGCGGGATCATCGTGACCGTCGGGTTCCTGATGGGCGGGGCCACCCAGACCGCGGCGAAGGCGAACCCGGACCAGAAGTTCGCGATCGTCGACTTCGCCTACAGCCCGGCGCTGCAGAACGTGGACGCGCTGCTGTTCAACACCGTGCAGGACGGGTTCCTCGGCGGTTACCTGGCGGCCGGCATGTCCAAGACCAAGAAGGTGGCCACGTTCGGCGGGCAGAAGCTGTCCACGGTGACCATCTACATGGACGGTTTCGCCGACGGCGTGCAGTACTACAACCAGAAGCACCACACGAACGTGAAGGTGCTCGGCTGGAACGAGGCCAGCCAGTCCGGTGAGTTCACCAACAGCTTCACCGACCTGACCGCCGGCCAGCGGATCACCAACACCTTCATCACCGAGGGTGCCGACGTGATCTTCCCGGTCGCCGGCGGCGTCGGGCTCGGCGCGGCCAAGGCTGTCCAGCAGGCCGACCAGTCCGGCCAGGACGTGAACATGATGTGGGTGGACACCGACGGGTGCGTCAGCGCGGCGCAGTACTGCAAGTACTTCGTCACCAGCGTGGAGAAGGGCATCACCACGGCGGTGAAGACCGCGGTGCTGAACGCGGCCCACAGCAAGTTCCAGGGCGGCAACTACATCGGCACCCTGGCCAACGGCGGGGTGACGCTGGCTCCTTACCATGACTTCGCTGGCAAGGTGCCTTCGGCGCTGCAGGCGGAGCTGGCCCAGATCAAGACCCAGATCGAGAACGGCACGATCAAGCCGGCCACCAAGAGCCCGGTGTAACGCCAGGCGGCGGCGTGACCTGGCGGGCGGTTTCCCCCGCCAGGTCACACCGCTGGCCACGACCCCCGCCCGGAGGGAGGCTTGCTGGTGCGGCTTGAGTTGCAGGGCATCACCAAGCGGTTCGGCTCCCTGGTGGCCAACGACCACATCGACCTGGTCGTCGAGCCAGGCCAGATCCACGCCTTGCTCGGCGAGAACGGCGCGGGCAAGACCACGCTGATGAACGTCCTGTACGGGCTGCTGCACCCGGACGAGGGCGAGATCCTGATCGACGGCCAGCCGGGCACGTTCCGCTCGCCCGGGGACGCGATCAAGGCCGGCATCGGCATGGTGCACCAGCACTTCATGCTGGTGCCGGTGTTCACGGTGGCCGAGAACGTGACCCTCGGGGTGGAGCGCACCCGCGGGCTCGGCCTGCTCGACCGGCGCCGGGCCCGGCGGGACGTGCGCGAGCTGTCCGAGCGGTACGGCCTGAACGTGAACCCGGACGCCTACGTCGGGGACCTGCCGGTCGGCACCCAGCAGCGGGTGGAGATCGTCAAGGCGCTGCTGCGCGAGGCCAGCGTGCTCATCCTGGACGAGCCCACCTCGGTGCTCACCCCCGGCGAGACCGAGGACCTGTTCCGGGTGATCAGGGAGCTGAAGGCCGGCGGCAGGTCGGTGGTGTTCATCTCGCACAAGCTCAAAGAGGTCCAGGCGATCGCGGACACGGTCACCGTCATCCGCCGCGGCGAGGTGGTCGGCGAGCGCCCGCCGACGGCGACCGACGCGGAACTGGCCGCGCTGATGGTGGGCCGCCAGGTGGAGCTGAAGGTCGCCAAGGGGCCGGCCAGTCCCGCCGGGACCGTGCTCGACGTGCGCGGCCTGTCCGCCATCGACGATCACGGCAACGCCGCGCTCAAGGATGTCTCGTTCCAGGTCAGGGCGGGCGAGATCCTCGGCGTGGCCGGGGTGCAGGGCAACGGCCAGACCGAGCTGTGCGAGGCCCTGATGGGCCTGCGGCCGGTGACCGGCGGCTCGGTGCTGCTGGACGGCAGGGACCTGACCGGGAGCACTCCCCGGCAGCGGCTGCGGGCCGGCTTCGGCTACGTGCCCGAGGACCGGCAGGAAGACGGCCTGGTCCCGGACTTCACCGTGGCCGAGAACATGGTCCTGGACGTCTACGACCGGCCGCCGTTCGCCTCGGGCGTCTCGCTCAAGCTGGACGCGATCAGCTCGAACGCGCAGGCCCTGGTGCAGGAGTACGACGTCAGGACGACCTCCGCGCAGCGGCCGGTCGGCACCCTGTCCGGCGGCAACCAGCAGAAGGTCATCCTGGCCAGGGAGATGAGCCGGGAGGTGCGGCTGCTGCTGGCCAGCCAGCCCACCCGCGGCCTGGACGTCGGGTCGATCGAGTTCGTGCACCGCCGGATCGTCGAGCAGCGCGACCGCGGCATCGCGGTGCTGATCGTGTCGTCGGAGCTGGATGAGATCTACGCGCTCGCGGACCGGATCGCGGTCATGTACGAGGGCAGGATCGTCGCGTTCTGCCCGCCGACGGTGCCGGTCGGCGAGCTTGGCCTGCTGATGGCGGGCGCGTCGGCGCAGCAGGCGCACGCGCAGGCGGATGCCAGCCCGGCGGGCGCGGCGACCGTCACCGGCCCGGACCTGCCCGCCCCCGATGCCAGCGGTACCGCGGACCCGTCCGAACCGACCGAGCCAACCGCAGGATCCTCATGACGGAGCAGCAAACCCCGCCGGGCCCGGCACCCGGGCCCCCAGCCGGTGCGCAGCGCGCCCGGGAGCAGAGGGAACGGGCCGCCCGGACCGCGCGGGCCCTGATTAACGCGGTGGTGGAGGGCAGCCCCGCGGTGGTCACCTTGCTGGCCATCGTCGCGGCGCTGGTACTCGGCGCGCTGCTGATCGCGTTCAGCGACACCACCGTGCTGCACGCCTGGAGCCAGCTCTTCTCCGCCCCGGGCAACGCGTTCGCCCAGGCCTGGGACTCGGTCTCGGCGGCCTACTCGGCCATGTGGGACGGCTCGATCTTCAGCCCTGCCACGATCGGGGCGGCCTTCCACGGCGGCTCGGTGGGCGCGATCTTCTACCCGATCTCCCAGTCGATGTCCAACGCGACCCCGCTGATCCTGACCGGGCTTTCGGTCGCGATCGCGTTCCGCGCCGGGCTGTTCAACATCGGCGCGGCCGGCCAGTGGATCGGCGGCGCGATCGTCGCCACCTACCTCGGCTTCGCGGTGAGCATGCCGCCGGTCATCCACGTGATCGTGTGCCTGCTCGGCGGCATCGCCGGCGGCGCGGTGATCGGCTGGCTGGTCGGCGAGCTCAAGGCGCGCACCGGCGCGCACGAGGTCATCGTCACGATCATGCTCAACTACGTGATGTACAACCTGCTGTCCTACCTGCTCGGCACCCCGGCCGCGCTGCAGGCGCCCAGGCAGTCCAACCTGATCAGCCCGAACATGGCCGCCAACGCTCAGCTGCCGCACGTGGGCGGGCCGCCGCCCCAGGTCGACGCGGGCTTCCTGGTCGCGCTGGCGGCGGCGGCCGCGGTGTGGTGGCTGCTGAGCCGCTCCACCACCGGCTTCCAGTTCCGCACCGTGGGCGCCAACCCGAGCGCGGCCCGCAGCGCCGGGATGAGCGTCGAGCGGTCCTGGGTGCTGGTGATGCTGATCGCCGGCGCGCTGGCCGGGCTCAGCGGCGCCTCGGTGATCCAGGGCAGCGCGCTGCACGCGCTGACCTTCAACAGCTACGGCACCTACGGTTTCGACGGCATCACCGTCGCCCTGCTGGGCCGGGCCAAGCCGGTCGGGGTGGTGCTGGCCGGGCTGCTGTTCGGCGCGCTGCACGCCGGCGGCACGGCGATGCAGGCGGCCACCTCGGTGCCGGTGGACATCGCCCAGGTGCTGCAGGGGCTGATCGTGCTGTTCGTCGCCGCCCCGCCGCTGATCAGGGCGGTGTTCCGGCTGCGGGAGGCGCGCCGGAGCGGCATGGAGGCGGTCGCGAAGGGGTGGAACGGATGACCGCCCTCGCCGCCACCGTCGGCAGGCCCGCCACGGTGAACCGCAGGCTCGTCGCCGCCAGCGCGTTCGTGCTGTTCGGGCTCATCGACATCCTGGTGTTCGGGCTGCTCGCGCACAAGGGCGACGCCACCTTCGCGCTGTCGCTGCCGACCGCCAAGGTGAAGGTCCCCAGCATTCACGCGCCCGCCGCGCAGGTCAGCTACGTGCTCGGCGCCGCCTCGATCGCGATCGGGGCCTGGCGGGGGGCCGCGCACCACCCCAGCCAGCGGACCCGGCGGCTGGCCATCGCCCTGGTCCTGCTGTTCTTCGTGGTGTCGCTGCTGTGCTGGGCCGACGCGGGCAGCGCAATCCCGATCAACACCGTCAACCTGCTGCAGAACACGCTGACCGGCTCGGTGCCGCTGATCCTGGGCGCGCTGGCGGGCTGCATGTGCGAGCGGTCCGGCGTGATCAACATCGCGATCGAGGGCCAGTTGCTGGTCGGCGCGTTCGGCGCGGCCGTGGTGGCCAGCGTGGCCGGGGTGTGGCTGGGCCTGATCACCGGCTCGCTCGCGGGCGGCCTGGTGGGCGCGGTACTCGCCGCGTTCGCGATCAAGTACTTCGTGGACCAGATCATCCTCGGCGTGGTGCTGAACGTGCTGGCCGCGGGCGTCACCAACTACCTGTACGACAGCGCCCTGGTCACCCATCCCAACCTGAACACGGCGAACACCTTCAACGCGATCAAGATCCCGGGACTGGGCGACATCCCGGTCATCGGGCCGATCTTCTTCAACTCCAACATCTTCCTGTACCTCACCTACGCCGCGATCCTCCTGGTGCAGGTCGGCCTGTTCAGCACCCGGTGGGGGCTGCGGGTGCGGGCGGTCGGCGAGCACCCGACCGCCGCCGACACCGTGGGCATCAGGGTGCTGGGCACCAGGTACTCCAACGTGATCATGGGCGGGCTGCTGGCCGGGATCGGCGGGGCCTACCTGACCGTCGGCTCGGTGGGCACGTTCAGCCCGGGCATGTCGTCCGGGCTGGGCTACATCGGCCTGGCCGCGATGATCTTCGGCCGGTGGACGCCGCTGGGCGCTACCGCGGCGGCGCTGCTGTTCGGCTTCACCGAGGCGGCCAGCAGCATCCTGGCCATCATCAACGTCCCGATCCCCACCTATATCCTGGCTATGGCCCCGTACGTGGCAACGATCTTCGCGGTGGCCGGCCTGGTGGGCCGGGTGCGGGCGCCCGCCGCGGACGGAAAGCCCTACATCAAGGCATGACCACAGATCCCTACGCGGCCGCGGCGGACAGCGCGGCAAGGCTGGCGCGGCTCACCGGGCAGCCCGCGCATGACATCGCGGTGGTACTCGGCTCGGGCTGGGCCGCGGTCGCCGACGAGCTCGCCGCCGCTGCCACGGCCGGGCCTGTCGCCGAGGTGGCGCTGGCTGACCTGGGCGGGTTTCCGCCGCCGACGGTGGCGGGCCATCAGCCGGCCGCCCGCTCGGTCAGCGTCGGCGGCCGCCGCGTGCTGCTGTTCCTCGGCCGGGCGCACCTGTATGAGGGCCATCCGGCGGCCACGGTGGTGCACGGCGTGCGCACCGCGGTCGCGGCGGGCTGCCGGGTCATCGTGCTGACCAACGCGGCCGGCGGGATCGCCAGCGGGCTGCGGCCCGGGCAGCACGTGCTGATCAGCGATCACCTGAACCTGACCGCCCGCTCGCCGCTCGCCGGGGACCCGCCGCCCGATGGCTACCCCGGCCGGTTCACCGACCTGACCGACCTGTACTCCGCGCGGCTGCGGGGCCTGGCCAGGCAGGCGGACCCGGGGCTGGCCGAGGGCGTGTACGCGGCCCTGCCCGGGCCGCACTACGAGACCCCGGCGGAGATCAGGATGCTGCGCACGCTCGGCGCGGACCTGGTCGGCATGTCCACCGCGCTGGAGGCGATCGCCGCCCGGCACCTGGGCGCCGCGGTGCTGGGCATCTCGCTGGTGAGCAACATGGCCGCCGGGCTGGCCCCGGGCGGGCTGGACCACGCCGAGGTGGTCGCGGCCGGCCAGGCCGCGGCCGCCCGGATGGGCAAGCTGCTCGCCGCCATCCTGCCGGGGCTGGCCTGACGTGCTGCCGCCCGAGCTTGCCGCCAAGGTGGACGCCTGGCTGGCCGATGAGGTCGATGAGGCGGACCGCGCTGAGCTGGCCGGGCTCGCCCGGCAGGCCGCGCAGGCCGCGAGCCCCGGCGAGACTGGCCCCGGGGGGGCCGGCCAGGACGGGACCGGGCAGGACGAGGCCAGCGCGGCGCTGGCTGAGCTGACTGACCGGTTCGGCGGGCGGCTGGAGTTCGGCACCGCCGGGCTGCGCGGCGCGGTGGGCGCGGGCCCGAACC
>DATBGO010000162.1:0-19209 GCA_036558005.1 Streptosporangiaceae bacterium
GCCCGGCCAGCCCCAGCCCGGCCAGCCCCAGCCCGGCCAGTCCCAGCCCGGCCAGTCCCAGCCTGGGCAAGCACCACCCGGCCAAGCCCAGCCCGGGCAAGCACCGCCCGGCCAAGCACCGCCCGGGCACACACCGCCCGGGCACACACCGGCTGGGCAAGTACCGCCCGGTCAGTCAGCCGATCAGTCCCGGCCGGGCCGGTCCCGGCTCGACCAGGCCGCGCCCGGCCAGGCGCGGCCGGCCAGGGACACCGCGCGGGTAATCCGCCGCGCCGCCGCTCCCGCCCCGCGCCCGCCCGCCGAGAACGGCGAGGACGACCAGGACGAGGACGTCGAGCACTTCGTCCCGCCGCACCCGCCGCCGCTGCCGCACCTGGACCCGGTGGCCAAGGGTGCCTGGCTGGCCCTGCTCGGCGGCCCGGCCTACCTGCTGACCGCCAGCATGGCGGGCTGGTACGTGCCCGGCTGGGCGGCGCTGGCGGCAGTGGTGGCTTTCGTCGCCGGGTTCGCGGTCATCGTGATCCGCCTCGGTGATGGCCCGTCTCGCGGCGCCGGGCCGGACAACGGCGCGATCTTGTAAAGCCCGGGCTGGCAACGCCCTGCCCCCCTTAAGCCGCTACCGCCCGCCCTCCCCCACCGGTAAGCCAGCAACGCCGTCCTCCCCCGCCAGCAAGGATGCGCTGGCCCGCTGCTGGCGATCCAGTGCCGGCGCTGTGCCATGTCCGCTAAACCAGCGCCCCCGGAGTCGGCAAGAGCGGCGCCGAACATCCACAAAACGGTCATATGGACCGCCGCTCCGGCGGACGGCCGGGCGTGGGCCGGGATTCAGCGGATGCGCTGGCCCTCTGCTGCGCATACAGCAGCAGCGCGGGGCCAGCGCCGCCATATCCAGCCCGCACCCCGCCCTAACTCGACATATGTCGGATTGGGTATCGCGCCGACGCGGCACCGCCATTCGGATGCGCTGGCTCTCTGCTGCGCATACAGCGGCAGCTCCGGGCCACTGCATCCCTACCCGGCGCCCGCCGGCCGTGCTCAGCCGCCCCTGGCGAGGTCGGCGGCGCCGATCAGGCCGGCGTCGGCGCCGAGCCCGGCCAGCCTGATGTCGGCGTGCTGCCGGTGCGTCCGGCCGGTCAGCCCCGCCACGAACGCGATCCTGGCCGGCCGCAGCAGCAGCTCGCCGGCCTCTGACACGCCGCCGCCGATGACGAAGCAGCCCGGGTCGAGTATCGCCGCGAGGTCGGCCAGCCCCTGGCCCAGCCAGCTGCCCACGATGTCGAAGCAGCGCAGCGCGCCTTCGTCTCCCTCGCGCGCGGCAGTGGTGACCTCGATCCCGGTGATCGCGTCCGGTACCCCGCCTGCCAGCTGCAGCATCCGGACCGCGGCGCCTGGCGACCGCCTGGCGTAGTCACGTGCCTCGGCGGCGAGCGCGTTCCCGCTGGCGTACTGCTCCCAGCAGCCGCGGTTGCCGCACCCGCACAGCCGCCCGTCCGGCACCACCCGGTAGTGCCCTGGTTCCCCGGCCATCCCCCACCGGCCCCGGTACAGCTCGCCGTTGATCACGATCCCGGCGCCGATGCCGGTGCCGACGGTGATGAGCACCACGTGCAGGTGCCCGCGCGCGGCGCCGAACCGCACCTCGGCCCAGGCCGCCGCGTTGGCGTCGTTCTCCACGCTGACCGGCATCCCGATCCGCTCCTCGACCTGCCGTTTCACCGGCTCGTCCCGCCAGGCGAGGTTGGGCGCGAACAGCACCGTCGAGCTGGTCTCGTCCACGAACCCGGCCGCGCCGACCCCGACGGCTTTCACCTCGTAGCGGCCGAGCAACTCGTTCACGGCGTCGCCGATGACCTTGGCCGTTCCCTCCGGTGTGGCAGCCGGGGTGGGCAGCTTGAGCTTCTCGATGACCGTGCCATGCTCGTCGACGACGCCGGCCGCGACCTTGGTCCCGCCAACGTCAACGCCGATCGTCAGGCTCACTGTCAAGCCCCTCTTCCGCCCCGCCGGGCGCGCCACCAGCCGCTTGCGCGGGGCCGGTGCCAGCCGCACTGCCAGCGTCGGCCGCACTGCCGTCGGCCACGCCGCCAGCGTCAGCCTGGCTGGCCGGGTCAGCCGGGCGGGCGGCGTCAGCCTGGTCCGCCGTTCCCGCCCGCCGGGCCTGGCTGGCCGGGGGCCGCTTCGGGGGGCGCGCGGGATTCGCTGACAGGATCGAGTCGAAGGCGGACAGCGCCTCCTGAACGGCCGCCGCGACCGCGTCGCCAGCGCCGGCCAGCCGCGAGCCCAGGCCGGGACCGGACTCCCTGACCCGGCGGGCCGCCTGGCAGATCGGGCACCAGGCGCACTCCGGCGACTGGAACTGCTCGCCCGGTGGCGGCTCGGTGGTGGCGGTCTCCCACACGTCACCAGGCTCGGCCTTGCCGCCGCGCAGTGTCTTGCGGACCTGCTCGGCGAACTCTTTGCGGACGCTGGTCGCGCCCGAGCGCAGCAGCCAGCGCTGCAGCTCGGCGGTCAGGTCACTGCTGAACTGGCGGCCCCTCGCGTCCCGGCCATCGGCCCGCCGGCCCGCTCCGCCGCCACCCTGACGGCCTCCGCTGCTACCCTGACGGCCCGCTCCGCCGCTGCCCGCCTGGCGGCCCGGCCCGGCAGCACGGCCGCGGCCAGCCTGCCCTGACCCGCCCGCCTCCCGGCCCGGCCCGGCGGGCCGGTCCTCCTCCGGGGTGACGTCCTGACCGCCCGGGCTGTCCCACTGTTCGCGGCTCGCCCGGGCCCAAGAGTCCGCGCCCGCCGCCGGCTCTGCAGCCGGGCGGAATGGTTCACTCGGAGCTGCCCCGCGCGGCGCCGACCCGTTGCTGGCGCCCTGCCCTGGACCCGTCTCCTGCTCAGGCGGCTCAGTCACGGCTGCCCGACACTAGCTTCGGCACGCGATTTAAGCCCTTTCAATGCGGTGTCGATGATCATCTTCTCGGCCTTGCGCTTGAGCATCCCGATCATCGGTATCCGGATCCCGACCGCGAGCTCATACCGCACCTCGGTGCCGCTGCCCTGGTCAGTGAGTCGGTACGCGCCAGACATCTCCGATATGACCGAGCCGGCTTCGGCGAGTTCCCAGCTGACTCGCGCGTCGCCATCCCACTCATATCCAAGCACGTAACTGTCCTTGATCAGGCCGGCGTCGAGCTGGAACCTGACCTGGCTGGCCCGCCCGTCCCCGCCGCTGTCCAGCACCGCGGCCGACCGCACGCCGGTCGCCCAGTCCGGGTAAGCCGCGAAGTCAGCGATCACGGCCATGACGTCCTGCGCAGGCACCCCGATGACGATGCTTGAGGTCGTCTTGTCCGCCATCCTCGGAGCGTACCTCCAGCCGCGCGCTGGCCGGGCCCGGCTGCGCCGCCGGGGTCACAAGTCCAGCGCGAATGGCCGCCCGGTTGCCCGGAAATGGCCGACATTGATGCACTCGGTGTCGCCGATGCGCAGCCGGTCCCGCAGCGGCTGGTGCACGTGGCCGAACAGCAGGTACCGCGGGCGGGTCTGGCTGACCGCCGTCAGCAGCGCCTGGCTGCCCCGCTCCATCCGCCTGGCCACCGTGTCGTAGAGCAGTTCGGGCACGTCCGGCGGGATGTGCGCGCACAGCACGTCGACCGCTCCGACCGCTTCGACCTTCGCGGCGTAGACATCGTCGGGCAGCTCGTTCGGGGTCCGGTACGGCGAGCGCAGCCCGCCGCCGACGAAGCCGAACGACCAGCCGTCAAGCTCGACCCGTTCCCCGTCCAGCACCCGCTGGCCGGGCCGCAGGTGCGGTCCCCACAGCCGCGGGATGTCGACGTTGCCGTAGGTCAGGTATGAAGGTGCGGGCAGCGCGCTGAACAGCTGCTCGTACTGCCGGGAGACGGCCGCGTCGAGGGTGGCGGCGGGATCGCCGCCGAGCCCGGCCCACAGCCGCCGGGACATCACCCGCGCCTCGTCGAAGCGCTGCGCGGTTCGCAGCGCGATGAACTCGGCCGCCGCGGCCGCGCCGAACAGCTCAGGAAAGATGCCCTGGCCAGGGTCGATGTAGTCGATGAACAGCAGCAGGTCGCCCAGGCACAGCAACGCGTCGGCGCCGTCCCCGGCCCTGCGCAGCGCCTCGTGCCTGCCGTGCACGTCGCTGACCACGTGCACCCGCATACTCACAACCCTAGGCAGCCGCGGCGCGGGCGGGCCAGGCCGTGGCCAAGCTGGAGACCGGCATGGCCTGAGGGGTACGGTCCAATTCAAGCCCGCTCGTTAACGCAGAACTCCTAAGGAGCCCCGTTGCGTGAGTACAGCGTTCCCGCACTGGTTGAGATCCCCGCTACCGCCGGTCTCACGGACGTCATCTACCAGCGGGGGCAAGACGAACCGCACGCGGTAACGCTGCGCCGGAGAGTGGCAGGCGGTCACTGGCAGGACGTGACTGCCATTGAGTTCCGCGACGCGGTGACCGGGGTTGCCAAGGGCCTGATCGCGGCAGGCATCCAGCGCGGCGACCGGGTCGGGCTGATGTCGGCGACCCGGTATGAGTGGACATTGATCGACTATGCGATCTGGGCGGCCGGCGCGGTCACCGTGCCGGTGTACGAGACGTCGTCGGCTGAGCAGGTCGAGTGGATGCTGGGCGACTCGGGCGCGGTTGCCGTATTCGCCGAGACGGACCGGCACGCGCAGATCATCAGCGGCGTGCGCGACCGGCTGGCCGGCCTGCGCGAGCTCTGGCTGATCGATGACCTGGCGGGATTCGCCGCGGCGGCGGCCAGCCAGGTCAGCGACGAGCAGGCCGCGCAGCGCCGTGCCGGGCAGCGCGCCGATGACGTGGCCACGATCATCTACACCTCCGGAACCACTGGGCGGCCGAAGGGCTGCGAGATCAGCCATGCGAGCCTGCTGTCGAACGCCCGCAACGCGGTCAGCGGCGCCATGCCCGAGGTCTTCAGCCAGGCCCAGAGCTCGACCATGCTGTTCTTGCCGCTCGCGCACTCCTTCGCCCGCATCATC
This sequence comes from Streptosporangiaceae bacterium, assembly GCA_036558005.1. Classification (GTDB taxonomy): domain Bacteria; phylum Actinomycetota; class Actinomycetes; order Streptosporangiales; family Streptosporangiaceae; genus DATBGO01. The sequence continues at coordinate 5,011 of DATBGO010000162.1, forward strand.
GAGGTCGGATGCCTGGAGTCGGGCACCGTGATGGGGCACTGGGCTGACACCAAGACGCTCGCCCAGGGCCTGCCGGAGTTCAGCCCGACGTTCCTGCTGGCCGTGCCCAGGGTGTTCGAGAAGGTCTACAACACCGCGCAGCAGCAAGCCGCGCAGAGCAAGGCCAAGAGCGCGATCTTCAACGCTGCCGCCCAGGCCGCGATCGACTGGAGCAAGTCGCTCGAGGGCGGCGGTCCCGGCCCGGCGCTGCGGGTCCGGCACGGCCTGTTCGACCGGCTGGTCTACGCCAAGCTGCGGGCCGCGGTCGGCGGGCAGGTAGCGTACGCGGTCTCCGGCGGCGCGCCGCTGGGCGAGCGGCTCGGTCACTTCTTCCGCGGCGCGGGCGTCACCGTGCTGGAGGGCTACGGGCTGACCGAGACGGCGGCTGCCTCGACGGTGAACAAGCCCAGCCGGAACAAGATCGGCACGGTCGGCCTGCCGCTGCCCGGCGTGACGGTCCGGATCGCCGAGGACGGCGAGATCCTGATCAGGGGCCAGCATGTTTTCACCGGATACTGGCACAACGATGCCGCCAGCGCCGAGATCCTCGATGCGGCGGGCTGGCTGCACACCGGCGACATCGGCGACCTGGATGACGAGGGGTTCCTGCGGGTCACCGGCCGGAAGAAGGAACTGATCGTCACGGCCGGAGGGAAGAACGTCGCCCCTGCGGTGCTGGAGGACCGGTTGCGCGCGCACCCGCTGGTCAGCCAGTGCCTGGTCATCGGCGACGGCAGGGCGTATATCAGTTGCCTGGTCACGCTGGACCCGGACGCGCTGGAGTACTGGAAGCAGCAGCACGGACGGCCGGACAGCGCTACCGCCGCGGACCTGAAAGACGACCCGGAACTGCTCGCCGAGATCCAGGCCGCGGTCGACGACGCGAATCAGGCGGTCTCCCGGGCCGAGTCGATCCGCAGGTTCGTGGTGCTGGACACCGACTTCACCGAGGAGAGCGGGCACCTGACGCCGTCGATGAAGGTGCGCAGGAGCGTGGTGATCAAGGACTTCAGCGCGCAGATCGAAGCGCTCTACAGCACTCAGCCCGACAGCGTTCAGCGGGGCCAATGAGCCGCCCGGAGCTGGCTGGCTAGCCGGCCAGGATCTTCGCCAGCCGCTCCGCGACGAACTCCCAGCGCCATTCCCCGCCGACCCAGGCCAGCCCGCGCTCCCCCATCGCCGCGGCCCGCTGCGGCTCGCGGAGCAGGCTGATCAGTTTGTCCGCGACCGCCCCGGCGTCGCCGCCTGGCACCACGAACCCGGTCTGCCCGGCCACGATCGCATCCGGCGCGCCGCCAGAATCCCCGCCGACCACCGGCAGCCCGCTGGCCGAGGCCTCCAGGTAGACGATCCCGAGCCCCTCGACGTCCAGGCCGAACCGCCTGGTCCGGCACGGCATCGCGAACACGTCCCCGGTGTCGTAGTAGGCAGGCAGCTCCGCCCACGGCACCGGACCGGTGAACAGCACCGAGCCAGCCACCCCGGTCCGCTCCGCCAGCCGGGTCAGCGCACCCCGGTGCGGCCCGTCTCCCACCAGCAGCAGCACCGGCTCACCACCCCGCCCGCCGCCCCCAGCCCCGTCAGCTCGCCCAGCTCCCCCAGCACCCTGAGATCGCCCCGCGCCATCGGCCTGCCCAGCCCTCCCGGCCCCGCCAGCACACCCGATGTCCTGAGATCGCCCCGCGCCATCGGCCTGCCCAGCGCCCCAGGCCCCGTCAGCCCGCCCAGCTCCCGCAACTCGCCCAGCACCCTGAGACCGCCCCGCGCCATCGGCCTGCCCAGCCTGCCCGTTCCCGTCAGCCCGCCCGGTGGTCCCGGCTGGCCAGACCTGCCCAGCCGGGCTATCCGCTGCCGCCATCGCGGCCAGCACCCGGGGCCAGGCCCGGATCAGGGTGTCCTGGCCTTTGCGCCGCACCATCCGGGACACGCAGAGCACGACCGGCCGGCCGGTCAGCCCGAGCCTGGCCCGGATCTGATCGCCGCCCGCGCCCGGCCGGAACGCGGTGACGTCCACGCCGGGCGCCAGCCGCACCATCCGCGCTGCCGCTTCTGGTGACAGCGCCCTGGCCAGCCGTTTCCTGAAGTAGCTGCCTAGGTAAGTGACGACATCGGTCTGGTCGCCGATCCGGCGCAGCAGCCACCGGGCGCCCGGCAGCGCGGCCCAGCCGGCCTCGTGCCCGTGGGTGATCGCGACGATCCTCCTGGCGCCGGCCCGGCGCAGCGCCGGAGCCAGCAGCCCGAGCGGCGCGGCCGCCCCGAACAGCACGGTGTCGCATTCATGCTCGGCCAGGATGGCCGCCGCGCGGCGGGCAACTGACGGAACCGGCAGCATCAGCGAGCCCGGGTGCCGTATCACCGGGAACGGCTGATCCGCGTCGAATTCCGCGGCCCCAGGCCAGGCCGGCGCGTAGACCGTGACCGTTCCCGCGGGCAGCGTGGTCGCCAGCGCATGCACGAACGACTGGATCCCGCCGCTGCGCGGCGGGAAGTCGTTGGTGACGATCAGCACGTTCGGCATGCGCCCCCAGCCTGTCAGGTACGCGATAGTAGCCGCCCGCTGCCCTGGCCGTCCCAAGCACATCGCAGTCCCGGCGCGGCCCTGGGACGGCGGGCGGCCCTGGGACGGCGGGCGGCCGTCGCGGCTCAGCCCGGAAGCCGGCAGTCAGCTAGCTCAGCAGGACCAGGCCAGCCAGCCACCTAGCTGGACAAGAGCCGGGCCCAGCTTGCTGGACAAGAGGCGGATTAGGCAGCCAGCTGGCCAGGAAACGAGCCAGGCAGCCAGCCAGCTCAGCGGAAAGCAGGCAGGACAAGGCGGCAGCTAGCCTGGCAAGAAATGACTGGGCCCGGCACCACGCGGCGCCGGGCCCAGTCCGGGTTGCTGACGGTCACGGCCGGACGGCCGCGTCCAGTTCGCTCTGGTACCAGCCGCTCAGCTTGACCTTCTCGACGTCCAGGCCGGTGTGCGGCGCATCGATCAGGTAGCCGTCGCCGACGTAGATTCCGACATGCGAGTTACCGGAGAACCCGAGGATGTCGCCCGGCTGCAGGTCGCTGAGTGACACGCTCGGCAGATCGCTGATCTGGTCGTAGCTGACCCGGGGAATGGACACCCCGGCATATGCCCAGGCTGCCTGGGTGAGACCGGAGCAGTCGAAACTGCCAGGACCAGTGGCCCCAAACGAGTAGGGCTTGCCGATCTGGGCGTAAGCGAACGAGACCGCCTTGCCTGCCTGGGTCGCGGTCGTCCCGGTGTACGTGGTGTCACCGGAGACGACGACCCCGCCCGAGCTCGCCGCCACCTGCTGTGCGGGAGTGAGCTGGGCGAGCAGCGTGTGCTGCTTGGCGATGAGCTTGCTGAGTTCCTTCTTGCGGTTGCTCAGGCTCTTCTTCAGGGCCAGGATGCCTGCGTGCACCCGGCGCGCGGCCTGCTGGGCCCCGGTGAGCTGCCTGGCGGCACCGAGGAACTGCTTCATGGCGGCGCTGTTGTTCGCCGACATTTCCAGCAGGATCGAGGACTGGTTGAGGACCTGCTGCGGATTGCGCGTAGTGAGCAGCGCCGCCGGGGACGTCAGGGTGCCTGACTCGTAAGCAGCGGCGGCAATCTGCGCGATCGCGGCCCTCCTTTTGTCGAACTCCTTCTTGTAGCGGGCGGCCTCGCCATTGACCAGCTTGAGCCGCTGATTCGCTGATGCGAGCTCCTGCTTGGCCTGGTCATACTGAGCAGCGAGCCGGTCAGCCTGGGTGTTCAGCTGACTCAGCCGGTGCTGGACCTGGGCGATCGTTGGGTGCGGGCTTGCGCCCGCCACGCCGGTGACACCAACGAGCAGACCGACTGCGGCAACACCGCCCGCCGTGGCCGCGAGGCCGCGACGTGTGAGCAAGGCATTGACAGATAGCCGAATATGCACGTGCGTGGCACGCTCCCTCTCCCACTGTCCGCTTACCGGGTTAGCTGACGGGTTCGGGCTGTGGAAGCGCGCCCTACGGCTCGAACCTGATCAGCTGGCCCGAACCGATTCACCCCTGGAAGGTCCGGCGCAAGCCCGGCTGTCTCCCGGTGGGTCCCCGGCTTTCTGGCCGGCCCTTCCGGACCGGTGTCGAAACTCGGCGGCGGCCGATCGCCGTCACCATGTCGGCGACTGCTGAGCGATTCGGCTCGGTGCCTGACACTAGTGAAGATCAGAGGAAGGATTCAACCACTTCGCGCACACTCGCACGGTCCTTGGCCAAGCCAAGTGCATAACAAACCCATAACGGGCCCTAGACGTGACGACAATAATGGGTTAAAGAATCACCCAGCGTTACCAGTGGGGGCAGCTCCCGCCTGCCGTCCCAGCCCAGGCCGGACTGTCAGTAGCCGGCCGTACCGTATGTGTGTGACGACAACCGAGCAGACCTGGCCGCAGCGACGGCCCGCGGCCGGAGCGGCCGCGGGCCTCGAGCTTGTGATCGTCGACGTGGAGACCACGGGCTGGCTCCCCGACCAGGCCGCGATCACCGAGATCGGCGCGGTCAAGATCGGCTTCGGCGGGCTGCGCGCCGAGTTCACCGCGCTGGTGAACCCGGGCAGCGCGATCCCGGCTGAGATCGCCACGCTGACCGGTATTACCGACGAGATGGTCGGTGAGGCTCCGCCGATCTCCGCGGTGCTGCCCTCCTTTCTCGCCTTTGCCCGCGGCTGCGTGCTGGCCGCGCATAACGCGCCGTTCGACATCGGGTTCCTCACCGCCGCCTGCCGCCAGTCCGGGCTGCAGTGGCCGGACTTCAGCGTGCTCGACACCGCCGCCCTGGCCAGGCTGGTACTCACCGGCGCCGAAGTCCCCGACTGCCGGCTCGCCACCCTCGCGGCCTACTTCAGTGCCCGGACCCTGCCCTGCCACCGCGCCCTCGCCGACGCCCGGGCGACCGCCGACGTCCTGCAGGGGCTGTTCAGCAAGCTCGCCACCGCCGGCGTGCTGACCGTGCCCGGCATCCAGCTGCCAGCCCCGCCTCGCCCCGCACCCCGCCGCCCGCCCGCCCCAGGTCCCGGCTCCGGCCAGGCTCCCGGCCGAACCTCAGCTGGTCCGGCCGGCTTGGCAGCCGCGATCCGCAGCCTTGCCAGCTGGATCCGCCGCCTCACGGGCCGGTCCCGCCGGGACGACAGCCGATCCAGCCAGGCCAGCAGCCAGTCCCGCCCTGACCGCCGGCCCGGGCGCCGGCTGGCCTGCCAGGGAGTACGCTGACTGCTCAGCCGGCAGTCCGCAGGGTGAAGGAGGCGGCAGTGGTCACCGCAATCGTTCTGGTGAAGACCGATGTCGCACGGATACCAGAGACCGCTGAGGCGATCGCTTCGATCCCGCAGGTCAGCGAGGTCTACTCGGTGACCGGCGAGTTCGACCTGGTCGCCATGGTCCGGGTGCGCGACCACGACGAGCTCAGCGACGTGATCCCGGGCAACCTCAACCGGATTCCTGGTGTCACCCACACCGAGACGCACATCGCGTTCCGCACCTATTCACGGCACGACCTCGAAGCCGCCTTTTCGCTCGGCTACCAGGAAACAGCCTGACCCGCCCCGGCCCCGCCAACCATCAGGCCCGCCGCCCGCAGGCCCGCAAGTCCATCAGTCTTAACGGCTAGCCCACCCGGCTGTCAGACCGGACCGCGCAAGGCCACGCCGGTCACCGGGCCCGCCGAACTGTCGGCCCCGCTGGTCCATCGCGCCCCGCACGTCCATCGCGGCCCGCATTCGCCAGGCCGTGCCGGGACCCCTCGCCCGTATCGTGCTCGGCTCGCATCGAAGCCGTCAGACCGCGCCCCCAGCCGCATCGAGCTCGAAACCCGCGCCGCCAGGCCGCCGGGTTTCATGATCATGGTGACTTGTAGGGTCAAAGCACCCCAAAATCCACCACGAAAGCACAGCAACCCCAGCCTGAGCCACCGGCCCGCAGGTCAGCCGGGAGGGGCCAGCCGGGAGGGGGCCAGCCAGACGCAGGGCCAGCCGGGAGCGGGACCAGCCGGGAGCGGGGCCAGCCGGCCCTGGGTGGTCGGCCGTAAGGGGGTGGCGGGTCGGCTGGGGCGGGCTCGGTGGCTGGGGCAGGTTGGCGGTTAGGCGGGCTATCGGCTAGGCGGGCTATCGGTTAGGCGGGTTCGGCGGCTAGGCGGTTGCTGGCGGCGATCCAGCGGTCCAGCAGGGTGTTCGCGGCACCGGAGTCGAGCGCGCGCTCGGCCCGCTGGTAGCCGGCCCGCAGCGCGTCCGGCAGCGCGTCCGGGCCCGGTATGCCGGCCTCGGCGGCCAGCGCCGCCGCCGCGTTGAGCAGGACCGTGTCGCGGATCGGGCCGCGCTCGCCGCTGAGCATCGCGCGGACCACGGCCGCGTTGTGCACGGCGTCGCCGCCGCGCAGGTCCGCTGGCCTGGACCGGGGGATGTCCAGCGCGGCCGGGTCGAACCTGACCCCGCTGACCGTCGAGTCATGGACCACCCACACCTGCGAAGTACTGGTCGTGGTCAGCTCGTCCAGGCCGTCATCGCCGTGGAACACCAGCGCCGAGCAGCCCCGGGCGGCCAGCACGCCGGCCAGCACCGGGCCCATCTTCGGGTCGGCGACACCGACCGCCTGCGCGGACGGCCGGGCCGGGTTGGCGACGGGGCCGAGGAAGTTGAACACGGTCGGCACGCCCAGCTCACTGCGGACCGGGCCGGCGTGCCGCAGCGCCGGGTGATACAGCGGCGCGAACAAGAACGCGGCCCCGACCTCGGCGGCCAGCCGCTCGGTCCTGGCCGGCGGCAGGTTGATAACGACGCCCAGTTCCTCCAGCACGTCTGCGGTGCCGCAGGCCGAGGAGGCGGCCCGGTTGCCGTGCTTGACCATCCGGGCGCCGGCCGCGGCGGCGATGATCGTGCCCATCGTCGAGATGTTGACCGTGTGCGCGACGTCCGCGCCGGTCCCTACCAGGTCGACCAGCCGGCCCGGGATGCTGATCGCGGACGCGTGCGACATCATCGCCTGGGCCATCCCGCTGACCTCAGCGACGGTCTCGCCCTTGGCCCGCAGGGCGATGCCGAACCCGGCGATCTGAGCCGGGGTGGCCGCGCCCTCCATGATCTCGTTCATCGCCCAGGCGGTCTCGTCCGCGGTGAGCGCCTGCCCCTTCACCAGCGCGCCGATCAGCGCTGGCCACGTCGTACGTGCGTCCATGTCTTCCTCTTCGGGGTCGCGGCGCTGGCCCCTGCGCCGGGGGGCGGGGCGGTCAGGCGGTCAGGCAGGCAGGGCAACGGCGGGCGGGTCAGGGCTGCGCCGGGGCGGCGTCGGCCGCGCGCTGGCGCATCAGCCCGGCCAGTGCCTGCGCGAGCGCGGCCGGGTCGATCGGATGGCTGACGACGGCGTCCGCCCTGGACCAGGTGGCCAGCCAGCCGTCATCGGCCCGGCCGATGATGAGCAGGACCGGCGGGCAGTCGTACAGCTCGTCCTTGGCCTGGCGGCAGACGCCCATCCCGCCGGCCGGCTGTGCCTCGCCGTCCAGCACCATGACGTCGGCGCCGCCCGCGTCCAGCAGCCTGATCAGCGCGGGCTGGGTCGCAACCTCGATGATCTCGGCCAGCGGGACGTCCGGGGCGGGCCGCCGCCCGATGGCCATCCGCACCTGCGCCCTGGTGTCAGCGTCATGGCTGTACACAACGACTCTCATGAAACTGGATGGTACCGACCCGGGGGGTCGGCCGACGTAGGCCTACGCGGTGTCGTAATAATGTCCACGTGGCGACAGCAACATCCGAGGTGGTCCCCCGCACCCCGGCCAGCAGGCCGAACCTCGTCAGCGTGGGCACCATCATCTGGCTCTCCTCAGAGCTGATGTTTTTCGCAGCTCTGTTTGCCATGTACTTCACGATCCGCTCAGTGGACAAGGGCCTGGGCCTGCCCTGGCCCAAGGTGCACCTCGACCTGGCCCTGGGCTCGGTCAACACCACGGTGCTGCTGCTGTCCAGCGTGACCTGCCAGATGGGCGTGTTCGCGGTCGAGCGTGGCCAGATCCGCCGCGCCGCGAGCATCTTCAACATGGCCCGGTGGGGCCTGCGCGAGTGGTACGTCCTGTCCTTCCTGATGGGGCTCTACTTCGTCCTTGGCCAGGGCTATGAGTACCTGAGCCTGATCAGGGACGAGCACCTGACGCTGTCGTCGAGCAACTACGGCTCCGTCTTCTACCTCGCGACCGGGTTCCACGGCCTTCACGTGACCGGCGGTCTCGTAGCGTTCCTGTTCTTGCTCGGCCGCACCTTCGCGGCCAAGAGGTTCACCCACGAGCAGCAGGTCAGCGCCATCGTGGTCTCGTACTACTGGCACTTCGTCGACGTGGTGTGGATCGGCCTTTTCACCACCATCTACCTGATCCACTGACCGGAAGCCGAGGACAACAGCAGTGGGCTGGATCACCGCGAGGCGTAGACACCCGGCCGCGGGATACGCCGTGGTCCTGCTCGGGCTCATCGTGATCGCCGCGGCGTACGCGACGTTCACCGCCGGCAGCGGAGCGGCGTCTGCCGCGGCGCCGGCTGGCGGCCCGAGCGCGCAGATCAACGCCGGCAGGCAACTGTTCCTGCAGGACTGCGCCACCTGTCACGGCGTGGAGGCGCAGGGCACCGTCAACGCGCCCAGCCTCATCGGGGTCGGCGCGGCAGCCGTCGACTTCCAGGTGAGCACCGGCCGGATGCCGGCCGCCGAGCCGGGTGCGGAGAATCCGCGCAAGCCTCCGAAGATCACCGACCCGGGGCAGGTCCGCGCGCTCGCTGAGTACATCGCCTCGCTCGCGGGCGGCCCGGCGATCCCGGCTCCGGAGCAGGTCAGCACCAGCGGTGCCAGCGTCCAGCTCGGCCAGTCGCTGTTCAGCGCCGACTGCGCGCAGTGCCACAACTTCGTCGGCGCGGGCGGCGCCCTGACCAACGGGAAGTACGCCCCGCCGCTGACCGCCTCGACACCGACCCAGATCTACGAGGCCATGCTGACCGGCCCCGAGGCCATGCCGGTGTTCAACGACACCACGATCACGCCGCAGGAGAAGCGCGACATCATCGCGTTCGTCACGCAGACGCGCTCCCAGCCGAACCCGGGCGGGTTCAGCCTGGGCCGGGTCGGCCCGGTGACCGAGGGCCTGGTCGCGTTCCTCGGCCTGCTCTTCTTCATGGTGGTCGCGGCCCTCTGGATAACTGCTAAGCATGGGAAGGCCCATGAGTGACACCAATGTCCCCGGCGATCACCCGCAGCGGCGGGGCTATCCCGCGGGCCAGGGCGAGCCGGAGGACGGCCGCCTAGCTGGCGAGGCTGAGCCCGGCCAGGCGGAGCCGGGCGGCCCGCACCGGGTGATCGGCACCCCGCCGCCGGCCCGGGCACGGACCCTGCTGGGCAGCGCCGAGCCCGAGCCCGGCTCCCAGCGCCCGCCGCCGGAACTGCCCCCGGGGCCCGACAACCCGCGCCGGGCGAAGAACGCCGAGCGGCTCGTCGCCACCTTGTTCGTGCTGTCGATGCTGGCCAGCATCGCGTTCCTGGCGTTCTACGTCGGGCTGCGGGTGCACTCGGTCGACGCCGTGCTGCGCTCCAACCTGGCGCTGGGCACCACGATGTCGCTGGCCTTCCTGCTGCTGGCCATCGGTGCCACCATCTGGGTGCGGCACATCATGCCGACCGTCGAGCTCACCGAGGCGCGCAAGCCGCTACGGTCCCCGGAACAGGACCGGCAGGCGTTCAAGGAGACCTTCGACGAGGGCGCGGAGACCAGCGGGTTCACCAAGCGGCCGCTGCTGCGCCGGACCCTGATCGCCGCGACGATCCCGCTGGGCATCGCGCCGCTGTTCCTGCTGCGCGACACCGGCCCGCAGCCGGGCAAGACCCTGGAGCACACGGTCTGGCGCCGCGGGCTGCGGCTGATCACCTACGGCACCAACCGCCCGCTCAAGCCCGCCGACTTCAGCACGCCGGGCAGCATGATCACGGTGGTGCCACAGGGCTACGAGGACGACTTCGACGCGCTCGCCAAGGCGGCTGTGATCATTATCAAGTTCCAGCCCGGCATCCTGCAGAAGCCCACGGTGTTGAACTGGACGGTGGACGGAATCGTCGCATATTCGAAGATATGCACCCACGTTGGCTGCCCGGCGGCGCTGTACGAGCAGACCACGCATCACATCCTCTGCCCGTGCCACCAGTCGACGTTCGATGCGCCCCGTGGCGCGCAGGTACTATTTGGTCCTGCGACCCGTGCACTGCCGCAGCTGCCTATCACCACCGACGCAGAGGGTTACCTGGTCGCGATGAGCGACTTCAATGAGCCGGTGGGCCCGAGTTACTGGGAGCGTTCATGAGCGTCGAGCGCGCACTGGAGGGCGTCGGCGGCGTCCTCGATGACAGGTTCCGCGGCGCCAAGGGGCTGCGCACCTTCTTCCGCAAGGTCTTTCCTGACCACTGGACGTTCCTGCTCGGCGAGATCGCGCTGTACTCGTTCGTCATCCTGCTGCTGACCGGGACCTTCCTGACGCTGTGGTTCCAGCCGAGCATGAACGAGGTCGTCTACCACGGGTCCTACACCCACCTGAACGGCGTCCGGATGAGCCAGGCCTACGCCTCGACGCTGAACATCAGCTTCGACGTCCGCGGCGGTCTGCTGATCAGGCAGATCCACCACTGGGCCGCCGACCTGTTCGTCGCGGCGATCATGGCGCACATGCTGCGCATCTTCTTCACCGGCGCCTACCGCAAGCCGCGCGAGGTCAACTGGCTGATCGGGCTGGCCCTGTTCACGCTGGCGCTGGTCGAGGGGCTGTTCGGCTACTCGCTGCCGGACGACCTGCTGTCCGGCGCGGGCCTGCGGATCACCGAGGGCGTGCTGCAGTCGGTCCCGATCGTCGGCACCTACCTGGCGTTCTTCCTGTTCGGCGGGGCCTACCCGGGTAACGACATCATCCCGCGGATGTACGTCATGCACGTGCTGCTGATCCCCGCGCTGATCCTGGCGCTGGTCACCGCGCACCTGTTCATCATGTTCCACCAGAAGCACACCCAGATGCCGGGCAAGGGCCGCACCAACACCAACGTGGTCGGCGCGCCGATGTACCCGTACTTCATGGCCAAGACCGGCGCGTTCTTCCTGTTCGTGTTCGCCGCCACCGCGCTGGCCGCCACCTTCGCCCAGATCAACCCGATCTGGCTGTATGGCCCCTACAACCCGGTGGGCATCTCGGCAGGCTCGCAGCCCGACTTCTACATGGGCTTCCTCGAAGGCGCGCTGCGGATGATGCCGTCCTGGCAGTGGGTGGTGTTCGGGCACACGTTCGCGTTCAACGTGTTCGTGCCTGCCCTGGTACCACTGGGCCTGATCATGACCGGTGCGGCGCTGTGGCCGTTCCTGGAAGCGTGGATAACCGGGGACAAACGGGAGCATCATGTCCTGGACCGGCCGCGCAACGCCGCGACCAGGACCTCGATCGGCATGGCCACGGTGACCTTCTACGGCGTGCTGTGGCTGGAGGGCGCCAACGACGTCCTCGCCGACCACCTGAATATCTCGCTGTACCTGACCACGGAGATCGCCAGGGTCGCGGTGTTCGTGTTGCCGGTGGTCGCCTACTTCGTCACCAAGCGGATCTGCCTGGGCCTGCAGCGCAAGGACCAGCACCTGCTGGAGCACGGGGTGGAGACCGGGATCATCAGGCAGCTGCCCAGCGGCGAGTACATCGAGGAGACCAGTCCGGTCACCGAGGAAGCCCGCGCGGTGCTCGAGTCCAGGCCCGAGCCGGTCGCGCTGCCCCCGGCCGAGCAGGACGTGCCCGCGCCGGCCATGCGCGGCGGCATCGGCCGGGTCAGGGGACGGCTCAACAGCGTCATCAACGAGTCGGTGCCGATGGAGCCCAACGGGCACGGCGGGCACGGGAACGGGCACGGCGACGGCCAGCACCCGGAGGCTGAGCCCGCGGCGGTCACCGCCGGGCGTGGTGACCGGGAGCACGACGGCGAGGACGGCTCAGCGGGCACCGAGCCCGGGTTCGGCCTGCACAAGAAGTAAGCCCCGGCACGTCAACCCGCGAGCCCTCCTGGCTGAGCCAGGGGGGCTCCGTGCTGCCGGGATCTGCCTGGCCTGCCTGGCTCCGTGCGCAGCCGGCGGCAGCGAGGCGGCGGCAGGTGGCCTTTGCGCCGAGCTGGCACAGCGCTGCCCGCCGCTGCCCCGGGCGGGTAGCGCGCCATAGCCATCAGAGCGGTAAAGGTACAGCGCGCCGGGACTGACCGCAGGCCCGGACTGACAGCGGGCAAGGGGCTGACAGGGGGCCGGGCCTGGCTGTCACGGCAGGGCGGCAGCCGTCTGCCGGGGAGGGCTGACGCCGAAGCTGTCCGTCAGTGCGCGTAGTGGCCGCGGTAGTACTCGAACACGAACCCGATCGCGGCCAGCACGGTCATCAGCAGGCCGATCAGGAACAGCCACCAGCCGATCGCCACGCCCATCGCCGCGGTCGCGGCGGCCAGCCCGAGGAACAGCGGCCACCAGCTGTGCGGGCTGAAGAAGCCCAGCTCGCCGGTGCCCTGGTAGACCTCGCCGTGCTGGTCGTCCTCGGGCCGGACCGGCAGCCGCCGCCCGGTGAACCGGACGTAGAACCCGGTGAGGAACGCCAGTCCCACGGCGAGCGCGAGCGCGGTCGTGCCGGTCGGGTCGTGGGAGAACTGCCAGTACACCACGTCGGAGCCGGCGAAGAAGAGCGCGCAGCCCAGGAAGAGGTAGCCCTCAACCTTCATGACGACCCTCCTGAGCCAGCCGAGGCGCCGATCGCCTCGCGTTCGGCGTGCCGGTCCCGGCCCGTCTTGATGTGCGGGTAGTGCAGGTCGAACGCGGGCCGCTCGGAGCGGATCCGCGGTATCGAGGTGAAGTTGTGCCGCGGCGGCGGGCAGGAGGTCGCCCACTCCAGCGAGTTGGCGAAGCCCCAGGGGTCGTCGGCGGTGACCCGCTCCCCCGTCTTCCAGGTCAGGTAGATGTTGTACAGGAAGACCAGGGTGGAGCCGCCGAGGATGAACGCGCCGATGGTGGAGATCTGGTTCAGCGTGGTGGCGTCCGGGGTCAGGAACGGGTAGTTCGCGACCCTTCGCGGCATGCCCTCGACGCCCAGCCAGTGCTGCACCAGGAAGGTCATGTTGAACCCGATGAACACCAGCCAGAAGTGCCACTTGCCGAGCGTGTTGTTGAGGATCTTGCCGGTCCACTTCGGCCACCAGAAGTAGAACCCGCCGAACATGCAGAACACCACCGTGCCGAACAGCACATAGTGGAAGTGCGCGACCACGAAGTAACTGTCGCTGACCGCGAAGTCCAGCGGCGGCGAGGCGAGGATGACCCCGGTCAGCCCGCCGAACAGGAACACCACCATGAAGCCGAGGATGAACAGCATGGCCGGCTCGAAGGTCAGCTGCCCGCGCCAGATCGTGCCGGTCCAGTTGAAGAACTTCACCCCGGTCGGCACCGCGATCAGGAACGTCATGAACGAGAAGAACGGCAGCAGCACGGCGCCGGTGGTGAACATGTGGTGCGCCCACACCGTCAGCGACAGGCCCGCGATCGCGATCGTGGCCGCGACCAGGCCCTTGTAGCCGAACAGCGGCTTGCGGGAGAACACCGGGAGCACTTCGGTGGCGATGCCGAAGAACGGCAGCGCCACGATATAGACCTCGGGATGGCCGAAGAACCAGAACAGGTGCTGCCACAGGATCGCCCCGCCGCTGCCCGCGCTGAACACCTGCGCGCCGAGCTTGCGGTCGATCTCCAGCACCAGCAGCGCGGCGGCCAGCACCGGGAAGGCCAGCAGCACCATGATGCTGGTGACCAGGATGTTCCAGGTGAAGATCGGCATCCGGAACATGGTCATGCCCGGCGCGCGCATGCAGATGATCGTGGTAACGAAGTTGACCCCGCCCAGGATCGTGCCGAGCCCGGACAGCACCAGGCCCATGATCCACATGTCGGCGCCGACGCCGGGCGAGTAGATCGCGCTGGTCAGCGGGGAGTAGGCGTACCAGCCGAAGGAGGCCGACCCGCCGGGCGCCAGGAAGCTGAAGACCAGGATCAGCCCGCCGAACGTGAACAGGTAGTAGCTGAGCAGGTTGAGCCGCGGGAACGCGACGTCGGGCGAGCCGATCTGCAGCGGCATGACCA
>DATBGO010000163.1:0-1658 GCA_036558005.1 Streptosporangiaceae bacterium
CGAGCCGGACGCTGCCGCGGGACATCGCCGCCTTCACCGGCCGCCAGGATGAGCTCGGGCAGCTGATGGCGCGGCTGGCGGCCGCGGCTGATGGCGGCGGGGTGGTGTCGGTGCACGCGATCGGCGGGATGGCCGGGATCGGCAAGACCACGTTCGCCGTGCACGCCGCGCACCGGCTCGCGGAGCGGTTCCCGGATGGGCAGATTTTCTTGCCGCTGCACGCGCATACTCCCGGGCAGCGGCCAGTGGATCCGGCGGACGCGCTGGCGAGCTTGCTGCTGGCGGCCGGGCTCGGCGCCCAGGCGATCCCGGCCGGGCTGGATGCGCGGGCCGGATGCTGGCGGGATTACCTGGCGGGCAAGAAGATCCTTTTGGTGCTCGATGATGCAGCCGGGCATGAGCAGGTGGATCCGCTGCTGCCCGGCACGGCCGGGAGCCTGGTCCTGGTCACCAGCCGACGGCGGCTCGCGGCGCTGGAAGACGCGGCGGTGATCAGCCTCGATACCCTCCCGCCGGGTGAGGCCGCTGAACTGCTAACCCGCCTGGCGGGCCGCCCAGGACTTGACCCCGGGGACGCCGGGGTGGGTGAGATTACCCGGTTGTGTGGGTACCTGCCGCTGGCGATCGCGATGCTGGCCCGCCAGCTGGCCCATCACCCGGCCTGGACCCTAGCGGGCCTGGCCGCCGAACTGGCCGCCGCCGCCGGCCGGCTGGAGCTGATGGCCGCCGAGAACCTTTCGGTGGCCGCCGCGTTCGGCCTGTCCTATAAGGACCTGACCGCGGGGCAGCGGCGGCTGTTCCGCCGCCTGGGCCTGCACCCCGGCCCCGACATCGACGCCTACGCCGCCGCCGCCCTCGACGGAACCAGCCTGGCCACCGCGCGCCGGCGCCTGGAGGCCCTGTACGGCCAGCACCTGATCACCGAGCCCGCCCGAGACCGCTACCGGCTGCATGACCTGCTCCGCGAGCACGCCCGCGCCCTGGCCGGCGCCGACGACCCCGCCGCCCGGGACGCCGCCACGGGTCGGCTGCTGGACTACTACCTGCACACCGCCCGGGCCGCCGGCCAGCACATCCGGCCATGGTTCACTGCCACAGGCCCACCGCCGCCCGGCCGTCCGCCCGCCAGCGCGCCGCCGGTGTCCACGCCACGGCAGGCCGCTGCCTGGCTGGAGACCGAGCGGGCAAACCTGCACGCGGCCGCCGAATACGCCGCCGCCACCGGACGGCCGTCGCACGCGATGTCGATCCCGGCCGCGATGGCCGGCTTCCTGGACGTCCGGGGCTACTGGGATCAGGGCCTGGTGCTGCACCAGGGCGCGCTGGCCGCCGCCCGCCAGGCCGGCGACCAGCCCGGCCAGGCCCACGCTCTTCTGCTGCTGAGCCTCACACAAATGGCCGAGGACATCGCGGCCGCCGCCGCCGCACTGCACCAGGCCCTGGAGCTATACCGCGACCTCGGCGACCGGGCCGGCCAGGCAGCCGCCCTCACCGCCATCGGCCTCCTGCACATGGGCATCGACGACTACCCGGCCGCCGCCGCCGCCCTGCGCCAGGTGCTGGAGCTAAGCCGCGACCTCGGCTACCGGCGCGGGCAAGGCGATGCCCTCCAGGGCCTGGGCACGGTGCACCGCTATACCGGGGACTACCCGGCCGCC
>DATBGO010000164.1:0-4264 GCA_036558005.1 Streptosporangiaceae bacterium
CGGGACCGCGGTGCTGCGCGGCAACCTGGCGCCGGGCGGGGCCGTGATCAAGCAGTCGGCGTCCTCGCCGCACCTGCTCAAGCACCGGGGCCGGGCGCTGGTCTTCGACTCCCCCGCGGACTACTACGCCACCTCGAACGACCCCGATCTGGACGTCGACGAGGACACCGTGCTGGTCATCAGGTACTGCGGCCCGCGCGGCTATCCCGGCATGCCGGAGGTGTCCAACGTGGCGCTGCCCAGGAAGCTGCTGCTCCGGGGCGTTCGGGACATGGTGCGGATCTGCGACGGCCGGATGTCCGGCACCGCTTACGGCACGGTGGTCCTGCACGTGTCGCCGGAGGCCGCGGCCGGCGGCCCGCTGGCCCTGGTGCGGACCGGTGACTGGATCACCCTGGACGTGCCGGCCCGGGCGCTGACGCTGGAGGTCAGCGACGACGAGCTGGCCGCCCGCCGGGCGCAGTGGCAGCCCCCCGCGGCCCACGCCAGCCGGGGCTGGACCTACCTGTACACCGAGCACGTGCTGCAGGCCGACGCGGGCGCCGACCTGGACTTCCTGGTCGGCGCGAGCGGCCACCCGGTGCCGAAGGACTCGCACTAGGCGCAACCGGCGGCTGCCTTCCGCCGGATCACTGGCTCTCGCCGGGTAGTGTTCACCCCTGCCCCCATCCCTCTGAGAACCAGGCAGGAACCCGTGGAGAGCGTCGTCCTTCTGGATGAAGCAGGCTTTGCCAGCGGCACGGCCGACAAGATGGCCGTGCATCACGACCACACCCCGCTGCACCTGGCGTTTTCCTGCTACCTGTTCAACCAGGCCGGCCAGTTCCTGCTGACCAGGCGGGCCGAGGCGAAGCTGACCTTCCCGGGCGTGTGGACCAACACCTGCTGCGGGCACCCGCAGCCGGGCGAGCCCATGTCCGGCAGCGTGCTCCGGCGGCTTCGGGACGAACTCGGGATCGGCGCGGCCAAGCTCACGCTGGTCCTGCCGCGGTTCCGCTACCAGGCACGGATGGACAACGGGACGCTGGAGAACGAGCTCTGCCCGGTCTACGCGGCGTACGCCGCCGACTCGATTGAACAGAGCCCGCCCGCCCCCCATCCGGAGGAGGTCGCGGAGGCCAGGTGGGTGGACTGGGACGAGTTCTGCGCGGCGGTGCGGGCCGGCCGCCAGCCCGTCTCGCCGTGGTGCGCCATGCAGCTGGCCGAGCTCGCCACGCTGGGCTCGCGCCCGCTGGACTGGACGCCAGCCGACGCGGCGGACCTGCCTCCGGCCGCCCTGGCCTAACCTGTTCACGCCGGGCCGGGAGAGTTTCCCCAGGCGCCCACAGCACCGTCAACACGCCCTCCACAGGATTCTCCACACCGGTGGGTTCAGATGCTGATTCGTGGCTGAACCGAGATACGCTGTCCGGATCACGCCGACCGCAGGGAGCCTGATTGACCGGGCTGACGTACGAGGAGGCGCAGGCGCGCTCCCGGCTCCTGGACGTCCGCGGTTACCGCGTCGAGCTCGACGTCACCGGCGGCGATGACGTGTTCGGCTCGGTCACCGTGGTCCGGTTCGGCTGCCGCGTACCGGGCGCGGGCAGCTTCGTCGAACTCGAGCCGGCCCGGCTGCGGCGGGCGGTGCTCAACGGCCGGGACGTCGATCCGGCCGCGCTGACCGGGAACCGGCTGCCGCTGGCCGGCCTGCGGGACGACAACGAATTGCGGGTCGAGGCGGACATGCCGTACTCGCGCACCGGCGCGGGCCTGCACCGGTTCACCGACGCCGCCGACGGCGAGACCTACCTCGCCCTGCACGGCGGGCTGGACAACGCCCGGAGGGTCTTCGCCGCCTTCGATCAGCCGGACCTGAAGGCGCCGATCACCGCGGCGGTCGCCGCGCCACGGAACTGGACCGTGATCGGGAACGGGCTGGCCCGCCGGGCCGGTGACGGCCGCTGGGAGCTCGCCGCCACCCCGCCCATCTCCACGTACCTGTTCACGCTGGTGGCGGGGCCCTACGTCAGCATCGGCACCGAGCACCGCGGCGTCCCGTTCGGCCTGCACGCCAGGCAGTCGCTGGCCGGGCCGCTGCGCCGGGACGCCGCGGAGATCTTCGGCATCACCCTGGCCTGCTTCGACCGCTACCGGGAAATCTTCGCCGAGCCGTACCCGTACGACTCATACGACCAGGCGTTCGTCCCGGAACTCGAGGCCGGGGCGATGGAGAACCCCGGCTGCGTGACGTTCCGGGACGACTTCCTGTCGCCGTCCGCCGTGACGCGGGCCGAGCGGCAGATCAGGGGCATCGTGATCGCGCACGAGATGGCGCACATGTGGTTCGGCGACCTGGTCACCATGCGCTGGTGGAACGACGTGTGGCTGAGTGAGTCGTTCGCCGAGTACATGGGCTTCCAGGTGCTGGCCGACGCCACCGCCTTCACCGGTACCTGGACCGCCTTCTCGCTGGTCCGCAAGACCCGCGGCTACGACGCGGACCAGCGCGCGTCCGCCCACCCGGTCGCGCCTGAGCCGCCTGAGGTGCCCGACGCCGATGCCGCCCGGGCCGGCTACGACGACATCTCCTACGCCAAGGGCGCTTCCGCGCTGCGGCAGCTGGTGGCCTGGCTGGGCTGGCCCGCCTTCCTGGCCGGGATCAACGACTACTTCGCCCGGTACCGGTTCGGCTGCGCCACCCTGGCGGACCTGCTCGACTGCCTGAGCCGCGCCTCCGGCACCGACGTGGGCCGGTGGGCCGGGTCCTGGCTGCGCAGCGCCGGGGTGGACACGCTGTCGGTCAGCCGCCCGGAGCCGCCGGGCCGGGCCGGGTGCATCAGCCACGCGGGCGGGCGTCCGCACCGGGTCTGGGTCGGGGTGTACGACGAGGGACCCGGCGGTCTCACGCTCCGCGGCCGGGTCCCGGTGCTGGTGCCGGCCGATGCGACCGCGGTCGTGCTGCCCGTGGGCCAGCCCGGGCCCGCCCTGCTGCTGCCGAACGACGGCGACTTCAGCTACTGCAAGATCAGGCTCGATCCGGTCTCGCGGGACACCCTGGCCTCCTCGCTCGGCCGCCTCGCCGATCCGCTCAGCCGCGCGGTGGCCTGGAACGGCGTCCGTGACCTGGTTCGGGACGGCGAGCTCGCGCCACGGCAGTACGTCGCCCTGGCCGCGTGTCACCTGCCCGCCGAGACCGACGGTTCCATCGCCGGGCACGTCATCGGCTACGCCCGCTGGACGGTCGCCGACAGTTACCTGCCGCCCGGACTGCGCGGGGACGCGCTGGCGGACCTCACGTCCCTGTGCCGGGACCTGCTCAGCGCGCACCCGGCCGGCGGTGCTGGCGAGGCCGGCGGCGCCAGCGGGGCCGGCGGGGACGACGAGATGCGGCTGATCGCCGCGCGCGGCCTGATCGACAGCGCGGCCGGACCCGATGACATCTCCGCGCTGCGGTCCTGGCTGGCCGCCGGGCGGGTGCCCGGCGGGCCGGACCTGGACTCACGGCTCCGCTGGCAGATCCTGCTCCGGCTGGCCGTGCTCGGCGCCGCCAGCCGGGCCGAGGTCGAGCACCACGCCGACCGGGACGGCACCGCGGCCGGGCAGCTCAGCGCGGCACGCTGCCGGGCCGCGCTGCCCGACCGCGACGCCAAGCAGGCTGCCTGGACGGCCATGCAGAGCGGGACGCTGTCCGGCTACGAGCTGACCGCGGCCGCGCAGGGGTTCTGGCAGGCCGACCAGGCGGAACTGCTGGCCGGGTACGTGCCCCGGTACTTCACCGAGCTGGCCGGGGCGGCGGCCGCCGGGGCGGCCGACCTGGCCCGGGCCTGGTGCCGGCACGGATTCCCGCACCACGCCGCGGATGCCGCCACCGTGCGGGCCGGGGAGCAGTGCCTGGAGACCGGTGTCCTGGGTCAGGGTTCCGGCTCGCTGCGCCGGCTGCTGGCCGACCAGGTCGAGGACCTGCGCCGCGCGGCCGCGGTGCGCGCTGCTTTCTAGCGGCTTTCTAGCTGGGCTTTCGAGGCCGGGCTTTCTAGGCGAGGCCGAGCAGGCGGGCCGCGTTGTGCTTCAGGATCTTGGGCCTGACCTCGGGCTTGACCTCGAGCAGCTCGAAGTCACGCAGCCAGCGCTCCGGGGTCAGCAGCGGGTAGTCGGTGCCGAACAGCACCTTGTCCTGCAGCAGCGAGCTGGCCGCGCGGACCAGCTGGGGCGGGAAGTACTTGGGCGACCAGCCGGACAGGTCGATGTACACGTTGGCCTTGTGGGTGGCGATCGAGATCGCCTC
>DATBGO010000165.1:0-1756 GCA_036558005.1 Streptosporangiaceae bacterium
CGGGCCCTGTCCGCCCCCGAGCTGGATTCCGCTGAGCTGGATGGCGCCCTGATCGACCCGGCTGAGGTCAGCTTGGTGCGTGCCGTTCGATGACGCAGACGCGGGTTGCGGGCCGCAAAGCGCGGGCTCAGGAACCGTCACGCCGGGCACGTTCGGGATCCATCACCCTGACCGGCCGCGGCGCGGCAGTGGCGCTGTTCGCGGCCTGCTTCCTCGGCCTGCTGATCGCGGCCTGGACCGGCTGGGACCTGCTGGCCGACGCGCTGTTCGTGATGACCTGCGGCCTGGTCACCTGCTACACCCGGGCCAGCGGGCTGCGCGGCCTGGTGGTGTGCCCGCCGCTGGCCTTCCTCGCCGGGAGCGTGCTGGCCCAGGTGATCACCGCGGCCGATGCCTTCTCGGCCGCCGCCGGGATCCTGGTCACGCTGGGCACCTCGGCGCCGTGGCTGTTCACCGGCACGGGGCTGACCGTCGCGATCGCGCTCGGCCGCGGCTGGCGGCCCGAGCGAGCCGTGCTGGCGAACCTGCGCGAGGCTTTGCGGGACATCCGGCCGCGCGGCCACCGGTGGGTCGAGCGGCGGTAACGACCGGCGCCGGGCCTTCGGGGGCGCTGGCCTCAGGGGCGGGGCCTGGGGTCGCGCGTTACCAGCGCTGGTCAAGCGGGTAAAGCGCCGGGCCACCACGACCGCCGCCCCGAGCAGGGGGTCAGGCAGCCGTTCCCTCCCGGTGACCGGCGCTAAGGCACCAGGCTAGGCAAGACCGGCTGACCCGGATAGTCGGGAGAACTCCCTATCGAGAGCGGCGGTCGCGGTCACTACCGTGGGTCGATGAGTCCGTGCTCGAGCGCGAACAGCGTGGCGCCGGCCCGGGTGGACAGGCCCGTCTTGCGGTACAGCCGCTGGATGTGATGGTCGCAGGTCTTCGGGGAGATCCCCAGCTGGCGGGCTACCTGCTTGGTGGCCATGCCGCGGGCGATGAGGCCGAGCACCTCGCACTCGCGCTCGGACAGTCCGGCGGGCCGGGGTAGGGGTACTGGCCGGCGCGGCTGACCCGCGGCGGCCAGTACCGCCCGGACCGCATCGTGCGGAAGCCTGCCCGCCTGCGCCTCCCGGGACAGCTCGTCGGCCGCCGCCTGCGGCGACAGCGCCGGGCGGTGCGCCCGCCGCTCCCGCATCGCGTGGTAGCAGTCCGCCGCCGCCAGCAGCCAGGCCGCGGTGGGCAGGTCGCCGGCCCGGCTGCCCCGGTGGTATCCGGACCCGTCGCACCGCTCGCCGTGGGAGCCGGCCAGCCGGGCCAGCGGGCGCAGCGCCGGACAGGCGTCGAGCACCCGCTCGCTGTGGTAGGCATGCAGCCGCACCTGCTCGTGCTCGCCGCGAGTCAGCGGGCCTGGCTTCGCCCACACGCTGACCGGTACCGCGACGCGCCCGATGTCGTGCACTAGAGCCGCCCGGCGCAGCGCGACCACCTCGGCGGCGGCGAGCCCGGCCACCCCGGCGGCCCGCTCGGCGAGGTCCGCGACGCCGCGGGAATGACCGGTTGTCCACATGCCCTTCAGATCGGCGAAGTCAGCGATCGCCGACAGGCAGGCGTCCAGCCGCGCCTCGGTCACTTCGGGCTGCGGGCCCGGTTCGGCGGCCATCACGTCCGCCCAGATGGAGGACGCGTCCAGGCCCTTGTAGGGGCGGTCTCCCAGGGACAGGAAGATCCTGACCGCCTCCGGGTCGAGGCCCGACCCGGCCCACCGGGTCAGGGTGGG
>DATBGO010000166.1:0-3665 GCA_036558005.1 Streptosporangiaceae bacterium
CGGTGTAGGGACCCGGCCCGACCCCCGTCACGATCCCGGTCAGCTCGGCCGGGCTGGCGCCCGCCTCCGCCAGCACCTTCTCGATGTGGCTGGCCAGCAGCTCCCCCTGCCGCCGGGCGTCCACCGTAGCCGCCTGCGCCAGCACGCGGTGCCCGTCGTGAACGGCGACCGTCACGGCGGGCGTCGCGGTGTCGAACGCGAGCAGCAGCACGGTTGCCCAGCGTAGGGCATCCCCGCAGGATCTTGGGCCCTCGGCCAGCCCCGGCCGGAAGCGGCGCCGGGCCGGAAGCGGAAGCGGCGCGCGCCCGAGGCCGCGCCGGGCCGGAACCTGCGCAGAGCCGGCCGGGAACCGGCGCAGGACCGACTGGAAGCGGCGCCGGGCTGGAAGCAGCGCAGGGCCGGCCGGAAGCGGCCATAGGGCCGCCAGGCAGCGGCACGGCAGTGCTGCGCCGTGCGGCTGGATCCGCTAGCGGATCTGGGCCAGGACGTCCCGGGCGGCGGCCACCGCCGCCGCCTGCAGCTGGGGCGAGGACACGGGCTCGTAGCCGCCGCGGGCCCGGGCGGGGCCCTGGGAGACGACCGTGATCAGCACGTTGTGGTCCCTCACCACCACCGTCAGCAGGTTGGTCCTGTCCCCGCCCGCCGATGGCACCTGCAGCGCGGCGAAGGTGCTGCTGCCGAGCCCGGGAATCTTGCTCATCGTCGCCTTGGGCAGGTGGGTTGCCCTCGGCGGGTGCGTCTTCGCCAGGCTGACCTGCTGGTAGGCATCCTTGGCGGCGGAGGTGGCGCTGCCGTTGCCGCTGGCCAGCCCGCTGGGGGCGTAGGCCCGCACGGTCACCGCCAGCACCCGGTACAAGGGCTTGGCGTCGAGCGTCCAGTCGCACAGGCTCTGCGCGCTGCCGTAGAGGGACCTCGGGGTGACCACATGCCGGCTGCCCGGCAGGTACTGGTTCAGCGTTGCCGCTGTCACCGCGGTGCAGGCGTTCGGCACGGTCTTGAACTCGCCCGGCTGGAACGTGGTGACCAGGGAGTCAGGCACTGGCTGAGGGCGTGGGCGGTTGAGGTACACGTACCCGACCCCGGCGACGATGAGCAGCACGGCGACGAGGGCGCCGCCCCAGATGTACACCGCCCAGCGGCCTCGCCCGGCGCTGGCCGCGGCTGGCCCGTGGGCACTGCGCCCGCCCGGTGAGCCGTCCCCGTCCGGTGCCCGGCGGCGGGCGCGCCGCTCGGCGGCCACTTCTCCGGTGGTGCGGGCGGGCCGGTCCCGGAGCCGGCGGCGTTCTCGTTCGTCATGGTCCGCCCGGCGCGGGACCGTTCCGGGTACCGCCCATGGCGGGTACTCCTCGTCGGCGTAGTCGCCGTCGGACCAGTCACGGCGCCGGCGGCCAGGGGGCACCCGGCCGGGCCGAGGGGGAGGAGGCCCCTGCTGAACCACGGTGCGCCTCCGGGAAGGGATCGAGCCATTCATGACGGCGTATAGCACCCAGGCCCGGGCGGCCATCAACCAGCGGGCCGACCAGGCGAGGTAAGGATGCGCGAACCGTCAAGGTGAGGACGCTCGAACTATAGAGCCTCCGGCCCACGGCGGTGGGCCAGACACGCATTCCGGCCCCCGGGAAAGGATCATCAGTCTCTTGCCCCGGATTTTCGCCATGATCACGTCCGTTTCGTCCCGGTATGGACGGCCAAAATCGTAAACATTCAGGTCCGGCAGGCCGGCCCAGCGTGTCGGCTTGATCACGCTGGTGATGTGCTGATCATGGTTGCCTGTGACCTCGGTGCCGCTGCCCCCGGCTGGGTGCCCAGCGTGCGCGGCGCGGGATGAGGTGATCGCGGAGCAGGCGGCGGGCGATCGCGGAGCTTCAGGCGAAGGTGGAGCGGCTGGAGCGGCTGGTGTCGCGGAACAGCGGGAACTCGTCGTTCCCGCCGTCGATGGACGCCCAGCCGGGCCGCAGGCCGCCAACGAGGGCCCGGCGGCGGGGGGATGGCAGCCGCGGGCCGGGTAAGCAGCCCGGCGCGCCGGGGTCGTTCCTGGCCTGGAGCGCCAGCCCTGATGAGCGGATCCAGGCGTTCCCGCAGGGGCTGTGCGGGTGCGGCGCCGCGCTGGCCGGGGGGAACGATCGTGGGGTGGTGGCCTCCCACCAGCAGGTGGAGATCCCGCTGGTGACCGCCCGGGTGATCGGAGTACGGCCGGCACGTGCTCGCCTGCGGCTGCGGGACGCTCCACCAAGCGCCGGCGCCGGCGGGGGCAGGCAGCCCGGGCACCGTCACCTACGGGCCGAACCTGCAGGCGTGGTGTGTGTACCTGATGGTGGCGCACGCGGTCCCGGTGCACTGGCGCGCTGAGCTGATCGCGTCTTTGACCGGCGCGGCACCCTCCGCCGGGTTCGTGCACGGCATGCTCGCCCGGGCCGCCGCGGCGGTCGCGGTGGTGAACAAGCTGATCCGCTCACTGGTCATCTTGGCGCCCGCGGTGTGCTGCGATGAGACCCCGGTGCGGGCCGGCCCCGGCCCGGCCTGGCGCAAGCGCCATCTGCTGGTCGCGGCCACCCCGCTGCTCACCTGCTACATGCTGGGAGACCGCACCACCGCCTCCTTCGCCGGCTTCGTGCTGCCCGACCTGGCCGGGGTGGTGGTCCACGACCGCTACCAGGTCTACGACCACCCCAAGCTCGGCACGCTAACCCACCAGCTGTGCTGCGCTCACCTGCTACGCGACCTGGAAGACGCCGCCCAGACCTACCCCGGCGCCACCTGGCCAGCCCAGATCACAGCCGCCTTGCAAGGGCTCATCCACGCCGCCCGCCAGGCCCGCGGGCAAGGCCTGGCCGCCGTCCCCGCGCCCACCGCCGAACCACTGGTAACCGCCTACCGCGCCGCCATCACCGCCGGCCTGGCCAGCCTGGCCGCCCGCCCCGGCGCTACCCGCCTCCATCACCGCCAGCACCGGCAGCGGCTGCTGGAAGACCTGCGCGACCGCGAAAACGACGTGCTGCGCTTCGTCTACGACCTGCGCATCCCGCCCACCACCAACCAGGCCGAACGCGACCTGCGCCCGCCAAAACCCAGGAAAAGACCTCCGGCCGGCTCCGGTCAGAACAAGCCACCCGCCACCGGTACGCCATCCGCGGCTACCTCTCCACCGCCAGCAAACACGGTGCCGACGTCCTCACCGCCCTGCGCGACGCCATCGCCAGCGACCCTGGATGCCACCCATCCCCGCCCAGCCCTGACCAAAGCACGCAGCTAGCCGCAGGGACCTGAATGCTTACCCAAAATCCGTGATATGTCGGACGTCCCCGGGTTGTGGGTCAGCTGACTGTTCCGCGGCCGGGGGGGCGGCTGCCCGCTGGCCGTCCTTCCGGCGGGCACACCGCCGGCCTGCGCACCGCCGGAGGCGGGTGCGCTGCCGGAGGCGGGTGCTCTGCTGGCAGGCGGGAGGCCGTCCGCGGGCGGGAGACGGTCGTTGTCCCAGCGGGCGCCGTGGCCCTCCAGGCGCACCGTGCGTGGCTCCTGATCGTGTCCGGCGCCGCCGGGCACGTCGGCCAACCCTGGGACTGCCGCGGGGGCGGCCAGGGCGATGGTGACGTCCAGGCGGTCGGCGGCGAGGCCCTCGACCAGGCCCCCGCCCCATTCGACCACGGTCACCGACGTCTCCAGGC
>DATBGO010000167.1:0-8483 GCA_036558005.1 Streptosporangiaceae bacterium
GAGCAGGTCGGCGCGGCTGACCCCGGGAACGGCCAGCACGCCGGCGACGGTCATCTGGCCGGTGGTGACCGTGCCGGTCTTGTCCAGCACCACCGTGTCGATGGCCCGGGAGGACTCCAGGGCCTGGTAGCCCTTGATGAACACGCCGAGCTGGGCGCCCCGCCCCGAGGCGACGACCAGGGCGGCCGGGGTAGCCAGGCCCAGCGCGCAGGGGCAGGCGATGATCAGCACGGCCAGCGCCGCGCTGAACGCGTGGCCCGGGGGGCTCCCGGCCGCCAGCCAGCCGGCCAGGGTCAGCGCCGCGCAGGCCAGCACGGCGGGGACGAACACCGCGCAGACCCGGTCGGCCAGCCGCTGGATGCCGGCCTTGCCCGCCTGGGCCTGCTGCACCAGCTTGATCAGGTGCGCCAGCTGGGTGTCCGCTCCCACCTTGTCGGCGCGGACGACCAGGCGGCCGGTCAGCGCGATGGTGCCGCCGGTGACCGCGTCGCCGGCGGCGGCATCGACCGGGACCGACTCCCCCGTCATCATGCTGCGGTCCACCGCGGACTGGCCGGACAGCACCTCGCCGTCGGCGGCGATCCGCTCTCCGGGCCGGATGACGAACCGCTGGCCCACCCGCAGCCGGGAGGCCGGGATCCGCTGCTCGGTTCCGTCGTCGGCCAGGACGCAGACGTCCTTGGCGCTGGCCGCGGCCAGGTCTCGCAGGGCCTGCCCGGCGTTCCGCCGGGCCCGGGCCTCATACAGCCGCCCGGCCAGCAGGAACGTGGTGACCGAGGCGGCCACCTCGAGGTAGATTCCGCCGCCCGAGCCGTGCAGCAGGTTTTGCAGGCCACTCAGTCCGCGCTGGCCGCGGTCCAGGACGAATATCGCGTACGCCGACCAGCCGCAGGCGGCCAGGATGCCCAGCGACACCAGCGTGTCCATCGACGAGGTCAGGTGCCGGGCCTGCCGCAAGGCGGCCTGGTGGAACGGCCACGCGGCCCAGGTCGCCACCGGCACGGCCAGCGCGACCAGCAGCCACTGCCAGCCGGGGAACCTGGTCCACGGGAAGACCGACAGCATCAGCGAGGCGTCGGTGAGCGGGACGAAGAACACCAGCGCCAGCGTCAGCCGGCGGCGCAGCCGCCGCACCGCGACCTCGTCGGCCGCGGCGGCGTCGACCTGCCCGGCCGGGCGGACCAGCTCGGCGGTGTAGCCGGCCGCCTCGACTACGCCGATCAGGTCGGGCGCAGAGACGGTGGCCGGGGCGGAGATGTAGGCCCGTTCGGTACTCAGGTTGACCGATGCGGTGACGCCGGTCACCTTGTTCAGCCGGGCCTGCACCCGCGCGGCGCAGGCGGCGCAGGTCATCCCGCCGATGACCAGCTCGACCGGGGTGATCTCGGGAGTTGTGGTCATGGCGTGCCCGGGCCGGTGACCGGTGCGTCGATGGTGACGGTGCCGGAGTGGCGGAAGGTCAGCGTGAGCGGCACGGTGGCCCGGGATTCGTACGGTGACGGCTGCTGGAGCACCAGGTCGTCGCCGATCGGGGTCAGCGTGAGCGTGCCGTGCGCGGGGATGGCCAGCGGGTCGCCTTGCGCCGGGCCGGTGCGCTGCCGCAAAACGACGCTTCTGGCGAGGGGGCTGCGCACGGCGACGAGCTCGTCGGGAGTACCGCTGAGGTTCTGGATGGTCAGGAAGGTGGCCGCGGTGTGCACCGCGGCCGCGGCCTGCGGGGTGAACGCGCGCATCGGGACGGCGGCCTGGGTGACCTGGAGCCTGACCCGGGTCAGCGTGCCGCCGCCGCCGGTACCGGCCCACGCGGCTAGCAGGACGGTCACCACGACGGCGCAGATCACCGGGCCGGCGACGGCGCGAAGCAGGTCACGCACGGCTCTGCTCCCTCGCGGCTCGGGGCCGGAAGCGGCGCAGCCGCAGGCTGTTGCCGACGACGATCAGCGAGCTGGCCGACATGGCGACGCCGGCGAACAGCGGGTTGAGGTAGCCGAGCGCGGCCAGCGGGATCGCGACCAGGTTGTAGCCGGAGGCCCAGGCCAGGTTGGCGCGGATCACGGCCATGGTGGCGCGGGCCAGCTCGATCGCCGTGACGATGCTGAGCGGGCCGCCACCGGTCAGGGTCAGGTCGGCGGCGCCGATGGCGGCGTCGGCGCCCGTCCCGACGGCCATGCCGAGGTCGGCCTGGGCCAGCGCGGCGGCGTCGTTCACCCCGTCGCCGACCAGGGCGACCGCGGTCCCGTCCGCCTGCAGGTCCCGGACGGCCTCCACCTTGCCCTCGGGCTTGACCCCTGCGCGGACGTCCGGGCCCGGGATCCCGAGCTCGGCGGCCACCGAATGGGCGGCGCGGGAGTTGTCGCCGGTGATCAGGAGCGGCCGGATGCCCAGCCGTCTGATCCGAGCCACCGCCGCGGCGGCGTGCGGCTTGAGCTGGTCGGCGACCACGAGCGCGGCCCGGGCCCGGCCGTCCCAGCCGGCCAGCACCGCGGTCTGGCCGTCTGCCTCGGCTTCCTCGGCGGTCTTCCGGAGCGGGGGTGGGACCTGGGCGAAGAGGTCCGGGCGGCCGACGGTGATCTCGCGGTTCCCGACGGTGCCGCGCACCCCGGCGCCGGGCAGGGCGGTGAAGTGTTCGGCCCGCGGCAGGGCGCCCAGCCGGGCGGCGGCGGCCCGGGCGACGGCCTGGCCGACCGGGTGCTCCGAGGCGTCCTCCACCGCGCCGGCCAGCCGGAGGACCTCGTCCTCGGCGGCGCCGTCGGTGATCACTTCCAGCACGGTCATCGTGCCGGTGGTCAGGGTGCCGGTCTTGTCCAGCGCCAGGGTGCGGATCCGGCCCGCCGTCTCGATGGCCTGCGCGCTCTTGACCAGGATGCCGAGCTCGGCGCCGCGGCCCACGGCGGCCAGCAGGGCGGTGGGGGTGGCCAGGCCGAGCACGCACGGGCAGGCGACGACCAGGACGGCGACCGCGGCGCTCCAGGCGGATGCGGCGGGCAGCCCCGCGCCCAGCCAGAAGCCGAGCGTGGCGACGGCGACGGCGATCACGCACGGCACGAACACCGCGGCGATCCGGTCGGCCAGCCGCTGCGCGCCGGCCTTGGTGGCCTGCGCCTGGCTGACCAGGCGGGTGATCTGCGCCAGCAGGGTGCCGGAACCGACCTGGGTGGCCCGGACCACCAGCCGGCCGCTCGTGTTCACCGTGGCCCCGGTCACCGGGTCGCCCGGGCCGACCTCGGCCGGCATCGACTCGCCGGTGACCAGCGAGGCGTCCACGGCCGAGCGGCCCTCGGTCACGATCCCGTCGGTGGCGATCTTCTCCCCCGGCCGGACCACGAACAGGTCCCCGGCCGCGAGTTCCCCGGCCGGGACCCGCCGCTCGGATCCGTCGCGCAGCACCGCGGCCGTCTTAGCGCTCAGCGCGGCCAGCGCGCTCAGCGCCAGGCCCGACCGGTCCCGGGCCCGGGCCTCCAGGTAACGGCCGGCCAGCACCGCCGCGGTCACCCCGGCGGCGGCCTCCAGGTATAGCGTGTCGCCGCTGGCCTGGCCGAAGGTGAAGGCGAACGACATCTTCATCCCGGTCATGCCCGCCCCGCCGAACAGCAGCGCGTACACCGACCAGCAGAATGACACGCCGACGCCCACGCTGACCAGGGTGTCCATGGTGGCGGCGCCGTGCCCCAGCCCGTACCAGGCGGCCCGGTACAGCGGCCAGGCCCCCCAGGTCGCCACCGGCGCGGCCAGCAGCAGGCTCACCCACTGCCAGCCGGGGAACTGCGCGGACGGCACCATCGACAGCACGACGACCGCGACGGCCAGCGGGGCACAGACCGCGAGCCGCCGGGCCAGCGCCCGGGTCTCGGGGTCGGCCTTCGGCGGCTGGCCGCGGGCCGGCGGGGCGGGAGGTTCCGCGGTGTAGCCGGCCGACTCGATCACGCCGATGAGCTCGGCCGGGCCGCGCCCGCCTGTGCTGGCGAAGTAGGCCCGGCCGGTGGCGTAGTTGACGGTGGCCGCCACGCCGTCCAGCCGGTTCAGCCGCCGCTCGATCCGGGCCGCGCACGAGCCGCAGGTCATCCCGCCCACGACGAGTTCAGCCTCGGTGACGGCGGCTCCGGTGGCGGCCGCGTCGGTGGCGCTCACGGGCGACCGCCGCCCATCGTCATGCCGCTGCCGCCGGTGCCCTGGCCCGGGTAGCTGACCTGGGAGTGGCTGGTCGTCACCGGGCCGAGGTGAGCTCCGGCCGTATGGGCGCAGAGGAAGATGGCCGCGAGCAGGATCACGAACCCCACCAGCTTGGCCTCGCGAATCACCGGATTACCTCGCCGACGCGTCACCAGGTGCCCCTCTGACGTGCCCACCGTACTCCTCCATGACGCGATCTACTACACGGCGTCGGAGCCGGCCGGCCCCGGCGTTAGGATGATGGGCGTGTCCACTCGTTCCATCGCGGTGACCGGCATGAGCTGTGACCACTGCGCCAGCGCCATCCGGGCCGAGATCGGCAAGCTCCCCGGAGTCACCGGGATCGACGTCGACGTCGCCGCAGGCACCGTCCGCGTCTCCGGTGACCCGCTGCCCGGCGACGCCTCGCTGCGCGAGGCCGTGGAGGAAGCCGGCTACGAGTTCGCCGGCTAGGCACCCCCGGGACCGGGCGGGCCCTCCGTCCCGGCTCAGGATCGCAATAACGTCACCAGGCCAGTTCCCTGTTGCCCGGAAATACGGTATCTCAATACCCGGGTAGGGTTTTCTGAATACCCTCCCCCGGTTTATTCGATACCACTGAGGGGTTTTCTGCACGGGCCGGGATTCCGTTTTGCAAGCGCCTTCTAGCTGCAGGTTCGAGTTATCGCCCCAGAGCATACCGTGTTTTTCCCGGTAGCCCTTGAGAGCCGGGAAAACGAGTCACTATTATTTTCTTGAATTTCCCGG
Organism: Streptosporangiaceae bacterium; assembly: GCA_036558005.1. Lineage (GTDB taxonomy): Bacteria > Actinomycetota > Actinomycetes > Streptosporangiales > Streptosporangiaceae > DATBGO01. The sequence continues at coordinate 4,918 of DATBGO010000167.1, forward strand.
ACTTTATGGCCTCGTATGGGTGGCCGACGTCCTCGATAGCGAGGGGAACCGGATGAGCGAGATCGCCGCCGCAGGGGTCCGTCCCGCCCGGCTGGGCAGGCTGGACGCCGGGACCGCGGCGGCCCGCGGAGCGCCCGACGTCAGGCGGCTGCTGCAGCTGGCGCTGGCCGGGCTGTGGCTGCTCGACGGCGTGCTGCAGTACCAGGCGTTCATGTTCTCCAAGGGGTTCAGCGACATGCTGGCCGATTCGGCGTCCGGTAATCCCGGGGCCGTCGCCGGGCCGATCACCTGGAACGCTACGCTCGTCGGCCATCATCTCGCGCTGCTGAATGCGCTCTTCGCCACCATCCAGCTGCTGCTGGGGATCGGGATCGCCTGGCGGCCGACGGTACGCGTGGCGCTGGCCGCCTCGGTGGCCTGGTCGCTGGGCGTGTGGTGGTTCGGCGAGGGATTCGGGATGGTGCTGACCGGCGACGTGAGCCCGGTCAACGGCGCGCCCGGCGCCGTGATCCTCTACGCGCTGCTCGCGGTGCTGCTGTGGCCGGCCGACCGCCCCGGGAAGCCAGCGCCGTTCACGGCGGCGCGCGCGGTGGGCGCCCCGGTCGCGCGGGCGGCGTGGCTCGTGCTCTGGCTCAGCCTGGCCTACTTCGCGCTGCTGCCGGGGAACCGGGCGCCGCAGGCGCTGCACGACATGATCGCGGGGATGACCGGCGGCCAGCCCGGATGGCTGGCCGCACTGGGCCGCGGGGCCGCCTCGATCGTCGCCCACCAGGGTCTGGTCGCCTCGATCGTGCTGGCCATCGCCCTGGTGATCATCGCCGTGGGCGTGTACCTGCCGCCCCCGGCCGCCCGGGGCACCCTGGTCCTGGCCGTCGTGGTGGCCGCGGTGCTCTGGGCGTTCGGCCAGGCGTTCGGCGAGATCATGACCGGCGGGGCCACCGACCCCAATTCCGCTCCGCTGCTCGCCCTGCTGGCCCTGGCCTACTGGCCGCCCCGGGGCGCCGGCCGTACCGCCCCGGCCCAGGTGGCCGCCGCTGACGAAGGGACCGTCGCATCATGATCCCGTCCTGGATCCTGGACATCTTCGCCGCGGTCATGCTCGCGGTCGCGGCGGCGAGCGGGGCCCGCCTGGTCGCGGCCCGGCCGTGGCAGCGCGGGACGCGGCCGGCGGCGCTGGCCGACATTGACGTCGCGCACCTGCTGATGGCCATCGCGATGGCGGGCCAGCTGGTCCCCGGCCTGCGGACCCTGCCCGACGGGGCCTGGGAGGTCGTCTTCGGCGTGATGACAGCCTGGTTCGGCTACCGGGTGGCACGGGACGCGCAGGTCAGCGGCGTCCGCGCGCTGGCGGGCGGGCACTGCGCGCCGCACCTCGTCCACGCCGGGGCCATGCTGTACATGTTCGTCGCCCTGTCCGCGCCCGCGGCGCATGGATCGGGAGGCATGGACGGCATGGGCGGGACCGGCGGCCTGAGCGGCATGGGGACCCTGGGGCTGCCGTTCCTGGCGCTCGTCTTCGCGCTGCTGCTGGTCGGGTACAGCATCTGGGACCTGGACCAGCTCTCCGGCCCTGGCACCAGCGGGCATTACAGCCTCCCGGTCGCCCGCGTGCCGGCGCCCGGTCCGGTGCTGGCTGGGGTCGGAGCTGGAGTTACGGCGGGGACCGGGGGCGCCGCGATGTCCGCGTCCGCTAGCGTTCCGGCCCCTGCGGCCGTCGAACCGGTCGTCGAACCGGCAGTCGAACCGGCTGGGGCCGCCCGGGTGCCGCCGGCCAGCGCGCCGGCGGATGGCGCCGACGTCCTCGCCCCGTGGGTGGCGACCAGTTGCCGGATCGCCATGGGCGTGACCATGGCGTTCATGCTGGTGATCATGATCTAGCACTGGCCTGGTCCGCGGCGGGCTGGCTGCCGCTGGAGGAGCCGTACTGGATCGGGACCTTGATGGCCTGCGTAAATAACGATCCGGCTGGAACCAGTCTGACGCCGCTAGCCCGGAACGGCCCGGACGGCGACCCCGCCGTTGCCTCATCAGCCGGCAGTCAGCTGGCCGGCGGCCGCGCGCGGCAGCGCGCCGAGGGACCGCGCCAGCTCCGGGTAGGCGGCGAACACCCGGCCCACGTGAGGGTTGGTGTCGGCGACCAGGGCGAGGTGCCGGGCCGCGTGCGCCGCGACCTGCTCATGCTGCAGGCGCGGGGGTGACGGGCGGCTGGCGCGCGGGCCGTGCGGGATCTCGAAGCTGAGGATGGGGGCCGCGGACGCGTCGGGTACCGGGTCGGGCGCCACGACGTAGGCCAGGACGATGGACCCGTCGCCGAGGTGCCGCCAGCTCGTGGAGTGGACCGCCACCGTGAGACCGGGCCCGTCGGCCGGGATCCGGCCGATCCGCGTCGCGTCACAGCATTCCGTCCGCGGACCGGGCGAGCAGCCGGGCCAGCGTGCCGCCGGTGGCCAGCAGCGGTGCGTAGGTGCCGGTCTCGGCCACCTGGCCCTCGTCGATCACCACGACGCGGTCGGCGAGGCTGATGGTCGACGGCCATCTGGCACCACGGTCAGGAGGGCTCCGGCTCGGTGGCCGGCGCGGGCGCCCAGCGATCTTCGACCCTGGCGATGCGCCAGTAGCCGAGCGCGGCGGCCCACGTGGCGACGAACAGGCCGACGACGATAAAGCCGACGTTGTTGAGGTCGATCCCGCTGATCCAGGTGGTGACGGGGTTGACCCATCCGGCGTTATCGTGCAGGACGCTGACGAGCTCGATGGTCCCGATCAGGAACGCCACCGCCACCGACAACCCGGTTATGGAGATGTTGTAGTAGACCTTGCGCACCGGGTTCAGGAACGCCCAGTCGTAGGCCACGCTCATGAACAGCCCGTCCAGGCAGTCGAGCAGGCTCATGCCGCTGGCGAATAGCAGGGGCAGCACCATGATCGCGTACCACGGCAGCCCGCTGGCGGCGCCGGTGCCGGCCAGGACCAGCAGGGCGACTTCGGTCGCGGTGTCGAACCCCAGCCCGAACAGGATGCCAACCGGGTACATCTGGCCCGGCCGGGTGATGGTCCTGGTCAGCCGCCCCAGAATCCGGTTCATGAAGCCGCGGTTCTGCAGGTGCGTTTCCAGCCGGGCCTCGTCGAGGTCGCCACCGCGCATGGCCCGGAACACCCGGACGATCCCGATCAGCGCGACCAGGTTCAGGATCGCGATGACGTACAGGAAGCTGCCGGACACCCCGGTGCCGATGATGCCCAGGGCCTGGTTCGCGGTGCTGCTGCCGGAGGTCAGGGCGCCCACGATGTGAGCGCCGGCCGCGACCAGGGCCGCCATTCCTGCCACGATCGTGGAATGGCCCATCGCGAACCAGAATCCCACCGACTTCGGCCGACGCCCTTCCCCCCGGAGCTTGCGCGTGGTGTTGTCGATCGCGGCGATGTGGTCCGCGTCGAACGCGTGACGCAGGCCGTAGGTGTAGGCGGTGATGCCGAGACCCACCCCGAAGACCTTGGTCCCGAGCTGGTAATGCCCAGGACCTACCGCGCCGAGCAGGACGCCGAAGGCCGCGACGTGCATCAGG
>DATBGO010000168.1:0-1753 GCA_036558005.1 Streptosporangiaceae bacterium
GGAGGCCCGGAACGCGATGACCTCGTCGCCCACCGCGAGCGGCCCGGCCGGGCCCACGGCGTCCGGGCCGGTGGCCGTGATCACGCCCGCGGCCTCGGACCCGAGCCGGATCGGCAGCCGGTCCGGGTCGCTGCCAAACGCTCCGCTGTACGCCTTCCGGTCGACCGGGTTTACGCCCGCGGCCCTGACCTCGATACGGGCTTCACCCGGTCCCGGGTCGGGAACGGGCTGGTCAACGACGGACAGCACCTCGGGCCCGCCATAGGCGGGAGCGATCACGACAGCTGGCATGCCTCCCGCAACATCAGCACCTCCAGCGCTCATTCCCCAGATGCGTTTTCCCGATTGGCCACCAAGGGCGCACCGGTATTTAGGCGGATCGGCCCGGTCAGGCCGCGTTGGCCGGCGGGCTGTGGCTGTGGAAGACCCTGGTCCGGTCGGGGCTGGTGGCGATGACGGTGCCGTCGGGTTTGAGTACCAGTTCCCAGCCCCAGCGGTGGACCGCGATCAGGTGGTGGAACGCGCACAGCAGCAGCAGGTTCTTCAGGCTGGTCCGGCCGCCCTGGGCGCGCGGGATGATGTGGTGCGGCTGGCAGGCCAGCGCGGGCTGGTCGCAGCCGGGGAACCGGCAGCACCGGTCGCGCCCGATGACCAGCCGCCGCAGGTTGGCCGGGATGGTGTCGGTGGTGGTGCCGACGTCCAGGGGCAGGCTGATGGCAGCGGCCGGGCCGTTCAGCAGCCCGGTGCGTAGGTAGGCGGCCAGCCCGGTCGGCCCGGACAGCACGTCGACCGCGCGGCCGATGATCAGCTGCCGCGCCGCCCGCTCGGCCAGCTCGCGCCGGGTGGCGGCGGCGTCGGCGTCTTCGCCGGGCTCGCGCCATCCGGGTCCGCGGCCGACGCCGGCCAGGTCACTCATCGGTGCGACGCCGCCGAGCCCGCCCGGGCGGTTGTCGCGATCGGCGCCGGCCTGCTCCGCCGCGCCATCCCGCGGTCCGGTGCCGGTGAGCCCGAACGCGCGGTCCAGGCCGGCGGGGCCGGCCGTGCCGTCCTGACTGAGCCGCACGTTCGAGCCAGGCGCGCCCAGCCCGTCCTGTCCCATCTCGCGCAACAGCACGGCGGCGAGCCGGTCCACAACCTCCTGGTCGACGTGGCCGGTGACCACGGGCACGATCGACGCGTCGCAGTCAGAGCCCGGCCCGGCCGGCGCACCCGGCCACGACGACGCCAGGCCGCTTGCGCCGGGCAGGCCACGCAACTGGTCCAGGGTCATGTGCAACTGGATCTGGGTGGGCTGGCCGCCGCGCTGGGGCAGGCATCCCTCCCCGATCAGCCGCCGCAGCGCTTCTTCCAGCGCGTCGTGCTGACGCTGCCATTTGCTGCGCAGGTCTTCGGGCCCGGCCGGCTTGCCCAGCGAGTCCAAGATCGCCTGCAACGCGGCGGTGGCCTGCGGAGTCAGATCCGCCCGCAGCCGCCCCACGCCACCCAAGGTCACCGCCAGGCTCAGGCTGCGGTCCCGGAATCCGTCATCGTCGCCGTCGCGGTCGGGCCGCGCGGTGCGGTTGCGCATCTCCTCAGCCAGGCCCGCCAGATCCTTCAGCGCCACTCCGCCCTTCGCGGCCGCCAGCAAGATCGCATCAGCGTCCGCGCGGGCATCCTCGGGCAGCAGATCGGTCCACTCGTAAATCTGCCGCGCCCACGACGCCGAGATCTCCCCCGCCGCCAGCGCATCAGCAATCGCGGGATGAGCGGCCAG
>DATBGO010000169.1:0-3164 GCA_036558005.1 Streptosporangiaceae bacterium
ATCGCCGGGTGGTACGACATCTTCCTGCCGTACATGCTGGCCGACTACCAGGCGCTGCGGGAGAACGGCCAGGACGCCCGGCTGCGGGTGGGCCCCTGGCGGCACTCCCACCCCGGCGTGCTGCGGTACGGCTTCCACGACGCGCTCGGCTGGTTCGACACGCACCTGCGGCACCAGCCTCTGCCGCGGCACGACCCGGTGCGGGTGGAGGTGATGGGCGGGGGCGGGTGGCGCGGCCTGCGGCAGTGGCCGCCGCCCGCCAGCACGCAGCGCTGGCACCTGCAGCCCGAGCGGGCGCTGGCCACCGCGCCGCCGCCGGACGGTGAGCCGGACCGTTACCGGTACGATCCGGCGGACCCCACGCCCGCGGTCGGCGGGTCGACGCTGAGCGACAACTCCGGGCCCAAGGACAACCGGGACCTGGAGCAGCGGTCCGACGTGCTGACCTACACCAGCGCGCCGGTGGGTGCTGTGCTCGAGATCACCGGCCCGGTCACCGCCGAGCTGCACGTCGCTTCCAGCTGCGCGCACACCGACTTCTTCGCCCGGCTGTGCGACGTGGACCCGAAGGGCAAGTCGGTCAATGTGACCGACGGGCTGCTGCGCCTCACCGAGGACGGGCCCCGGCAGATCCGGGTGGACCTGTGGCCGGTCGCGCACCGGTTCGCCCCGGGTCACCGGATCCGGCTGCAGGTGTCCAGCGGCGCCCATCCCCGCTATGCGCGCAACCCGGGCACCGGCGAGCCGCTGGCCACGGCGGTCTCGCTCCAGGCCGCGGACCAGGCCGTCTATCACGACCCGGAACGGCCGTCAGCGGTCCTGCTGCCCGTGACAACCAGCGAAATGCCCTAGTAGACGCGACACGTCGTACTAATATGCGAGCTTTTGTCGGTGGCAGATGTTAGTCTCGAACAAGAGTGTTAGAGATGGCCGATCAGGGTTGATGAGCGGGCAACATAGGCCCACCACTTACGTGGTCGCAACCCTCCGGTCAAGCCCCTGGTGCCGCGGCAACTGAGCCGCATCGCGTTGTGTGAGTCCAAGATCAATCGTCACGTCCGGGCATCAACTGCGGGAAAGGGGCGCCCATGTGCCTACCTGGCCAGCGGCCTGCCGAGCCAGCGACCGTCGCGGACGCGGCGGCGATGGCCGAGGCCGGGCTGGCGTTTTTGGCGGCGGCGGACACCGCGTCGCTGACCACGGCCGAGCAGATGGACACGCTGCGGGCGCTGTCACGGGTGGAGTCCCGGCAGACCGCCGCGCGGGCCCGGGTGCTGTACGCGTTCACCGCTCAGGCCGGCTATGAAGACGATGGTCATGGCAGCCCGCGGACGTGGCTGAAGTGGCAGACCCGCATCGGTGGCGGCGCCGCGTTCGCGGCCATCAAGTCGATGCAGCGGCTGGCCGCTCACCCCGCGATCGCCGACGCCTTGGCCGCCGGGGAGGTCTCCGAGTCCTGGGCCAGGCAGATCTATGAGTGGACCGACGTGCTCCCTGAGGGTGCGCGCGCGGACGCTGATGCGATCTTGCTGGCCGCCGCGAAGGGCGGGGTGGACCTCAAAGACCTGGCGAGCCTGGCCGAGGAGATGCAGAAGCGGACGGCCCGCCCCGATCGTGATGGTGGTGATGATGGGTTCCGGGACCGGAGCCTGAGCCTGGCGGTGACCATGGGTGGCGTGGGACGGCTGCGCGCGGATCTGACTCCGCAGTGCACCGCTGCTTTGCAGGCGATCTTGGACTCGCTGGGCAAGCCGACCGGCCCCGAGGACCTGCGCAGCAAGTGGCAGCGGCAGCACGACGCGCTGGAAGAAGCGCTGCGCCGGCTGATCGGCTCGGGGTGCCTGCCGCAGCGCGGCGGCCAGCCGACGCAGATCCAGTTGCACATGACCCTGGACCAGCTGCGTGGCCTGCCCGGCGCGGCCGGCCTGGCGTCGTCGTGGCCGGGCGCTCCGGCCGGGCCGGGCTATGACTGCGACGCGTCGATCGTGCCCGTGGTCACCGGCCACGTCGACCAGGAGGTTGTGGACCGGCTCGCCGCCGTGCTGTTGCGCGAGATGGCGGGACAGGACGGGCTGGGCGTACCTGGCCCGGCCGGGAGGGCCAGTCAGGACGGCACGGCCGGACCCGCCGGCCTGGCCCGCCTGGGCCGCGCGTTCGGGCTCACCGGCACCGGCCGGCGGGATGGCGCGGCGGAGCAGGCCGGCGCCGGTCGCGACAACCGGACGGGCGGGCTCGGTGGCGTCGCACCGCTGAGTGACCTGGCCGGCCTCGGCCGCGGACCCGGATGGCGCGAGCCCGGCGAAGACGCCGACGCCGCCGCCACCCGGCGCGAGCTGGCCGAGCGGGCGGCGCGGCAGCTGATCATCGGCCGCGCGGTCGACGTGCTGTCCGGGCCGACCGGGCTGGCTGCCTACCTGCGCACCGGGCTGCTGAACGGCCCGGCCGCTGCCATCAGCCTGCCCCTGGACGTCGGCACCACCACCGACACCATCCCGGCGAATCTGCGGCGGCTGGTCATCGGGCGCGACCGGTGCTGCCGGTTCCCCGGCTGCGACCAGCCCGCGCTGGCCTGCCAGCCGCACCACATTATCCCGCGCTCCCAGGGCGGCCGGACCAGCTTGAAGAACCTGCTGCTGCTGTGCGCGTTCCACCACCTGATCGCGGTCCATCGCTGGGGCTGGGAACTGGTACTCAAACCCGACGGCACCGTCACCGCGACCAGCCCCGACCGGACCAGGGTCTTCGACAGCCACAGCCCGCCGGCCAAAGCGGCCTGACCGGGCCGATCCGCCTAAATACCGGTGCGCCCTTGGTGGCCAATCGGGAAAACGCATCTGGGAATGAGCGCTGGAGGTGCTGATGTTGCGGGAGGCATGCCAGCTGTCGTGATCGCTCCCGCCTATGGCGGGCCGGAGGTGCTGTCCGTCGTTGACCAGCCCGTTCCCGACCCGGGACCGGGTGAAGCCCGCATCGAGGTCAGGGCCGCGGGCGTAAACCCGGTCGACCGGAAGGCGTACAGCGGGGCGTTTGGCAGCGACCCGGACCGGCTGCCGATCCGGCTCGGGTCCGAGGCCGCGGGCGTGATCACGGCCACCGGCCCGGACGCCGTGGGCCCGGCCGGGCCGCTCGCGGTGGGCGACGAGGTCATCGCGTTCCGGGCCTCC
>DATBGO010000170.1:0-33756 GCA_036558005.1 Streptosporangiaceae bacterium
CCGACCGGGCCAAGGACGTGATCAAGTCCGGCGGTGAGTGGATCTCCTCGATGGAGCTGGAGAACCACCTCATGGCGCACCCGGAGGTGGCCGAGGCAGCGGTGATCGGGGTCGCCGACGACAGGTGGGGCGAGCGGCCGCTGGCCGCCGTGGTGCGCAGGGAGGGCACCAGCGTCACCGCCGCGCAGCTGCGGGACTTCCTGGCCGGGCGGGTGGCCCGCTGGCAGCTGCCCGAGCGGTGGTGCTTCATCGACGAGGTGCCGAAGACCAGCGTCGGCAAGTTCGCCAAGACCCGGATGCGGGACGCCTACGCGAGCGGCCAGTACGAGGTCACCGAGGCCCGCTGACCCAGGGCCGCCTGGCCCGCCGTGCTTCGTTATCTGGTCAGCACCCAAACGTTGATCTGCTCGTGCCCGGCCGTCCCTAGGGTGACGCCATGGAGCCACCTCCGCCGCCTGAGCGCACGTCCTTCCCCGCCATGGACACCGAGGAATCTCGCGGGTCGCGGCGGCGGCGCCGGCTCGCCGCGGCCGGGGCGGTGCTCTTCGCCGTCGCCGTGGTCGTCACCGTGCTCGTGCTGCGGCCGTGGTCGTCGCCCGCTGGCGGCCCGGCGGCCGGCAGGCTCACCGCCGCCGCCGACACCGGCCGCGTGGTGGCGCTGACCGGCAGCCAGGACCTGGTCGTGTCCAGGCCCGACGGCACCCACACCGAGCGGTTTCCCGCGCTCACGCAGGTGGGCTCCGACATGACCGCGGCGGCGGACAACCGCTACATCTCGCTCGGCGACGGGCGGATCGTCAGCACCGCGGGCCCGCGGCTGGCGATGGCCAAGACCCGGATCTACCCGTTCGTGGGCGGCATGCAGGGCGTCTTCGGCTCCTGGCCGTTCAGCGATCACGACCGGCAGCTGCTGGCGATAGCGTCCGGCCAGGACCTCTACACCGACAACCGGATCCTGGAGTACTCGCTCGCCACCGGGAAGTCGCGGTCACTGGGCATCGCCGACGTCGCTTCCGGCGACCCGCAGACCCCCGGCGCCTTCGTCACGGTCGGCAGCACCAAGGACACGCCTGCCAACGCCGTCGCCGCCCAGCAAGGCAAGTTCCTCCCCGATAGCAAGGCCGAGCTCCGGATCCCCGGGAAGCGCCCGAGGCTGCTGGCGAGCGCCGCGACGCTCGCGCACGACGCGGGGCTGCCAGCTGGCAGCAAGGTGTCCCTGGGCCCCTACCCCAGCACCTTCGGCGACATGGTGGCCTTCTCGGTCGAGGGGGCTGCCACCCGGCGCACCGGAATCGTCATCCTCAGCCGGTCCGGCACGCTGACCGCCGCGCTCCCGCCCTCGGTCGACGCCGACGGCGAGCCGGCCTGGTCGCCGTCGGGGACGACGCTGGCGATCCCGTCCTCCGCCCAGGGCGGCCGCCACGTGCTGGCACTGTGGACAGCCGGCCACCCGGTCAGGACCGAGCCGTTCCCCGCCGGGATCATCTACCGGACCTGCATCTGGTCAGCGGACGGCAAGCGGGTGCTGTGCGCTGGCACCCCGCAGCGCGCCAACATAACCGCCGCCAGTACCAAGTGGGCGATCGCCAGCGTCTCCGGCGGCCCGATGACGCAGGTGACGGGCCCGGGCACGCCGGTCGCCTGGCTGCCCTGACCACCGCGGGCCCGCTGACCACCGCACTGGCCCGGGTGACCGGACCGGGCTAACTGATCACGGCCAGCTAACTTTGAGCTAACTATCTCCAGCCGGGCCTGGGGCGGCAGAAGGCTTGGCTTTTATCGTGAGTGGCATGTCAGCGCCCGAGCCGCCGGCCCGCCAGTCGCGGCGGTTCCCCGTCCTCGACGATGAGCCGCCGCCCCGGCCGCTGTGGCGGCGGCTGCTGGCGCCCACCGCGGTGGTCGTGGTGGCCGGACTGGTCGCCGCCGGAGTGGCCGCCTGGCCCCGGTCCGGGCCGGGATCCCGGCACCGGGCGGAATCGCTGACCCGGCTCACCGCGGCCGGCGGCCGGATCCTCTCGGTGGCGGTCAGCGGCGAGCTCGTCCTTTCCGGCCCGGCCGGCAACGGGCCAGTCAGCCTGCACGCACTGGGCCAGATCGGCCAGAGCATCTACCCGGCCACCGACGACAAGTATTTCTCGCTCGACAACGGCCAGGTCCTCGCCGTGACCGGCAGCCACCCGCCGGCCCGGGCCAAGACCAAGATCGGGCTGTTCACCCTGGACATCACCGGATCGACGCTCGGCGCGTTCGCCGACCACGACCGTGAGCTGGTCGCGCTGGTGTCGCCCGGCTACGGCACCCAGACCAGGTTCAAGGTGGTGCTGTACTCGCTGGCCACCGGACGGCCGGTCACCCTCGGCATCGGGCACAACGCCGCGGGCGACCCGCAGGCCCCGGGGGTGTTCGCCACGGTCATCGCCCCGGTCAGGGCCACCAGCGCGACCAGCAACGTGATCGCCGACAGCCGGATCGAGCTGCGTGACCTGGGCCATCCGGTCCGGCTGCTGGCCAGCACCGCGGACCTGGAACGGGACCTGCATCTCAGCCCGCGCGGCGGCGCGGCGCTCACGCCCTACCCGAGCCCGTCGGGAGACGCGGTCGCGGTGACCGTGCGCCCCAGGTTCGGCAGCAGCACGGCGGGCGTGGTCATCCTGAGCCGGTCCGGCCGGGTACTCGGCACCATCCCGGTCGCCGCGGGCCCGGCGGCGGCGGTCTCGACCGGGCCGTTCACCCCCCCGGCCGGCGGCGGCGTCGCCTGGTCGCCGTCCGGCCAGGCCCTGGCGTTCCCGGCTCCGGGCCGGTCGGGTCCCGGGCTTTCGGTCTGGACCAGGAACGGGCGCCTGAGAAAGCAGGCTTTCCCCAAGGCCACGGCGGCTGAGTACAAATCCTGCCTGTGGTCACCGGACGGGCAGTCCATCATCTGCGCCTCAGGAGGCATCGGCCAGCAGTGGGTCGTCGCGACCATGGCCGCGCACGTCATGACGCCGGTCCACGGCCCCGGCGTGCCAGTAGCCTGGCTGCCGTAGCGCGGTAGCGGATAGGGCCGGGAATTCCGGCGCTATTCAGCAGGCTTTTTTAGCATGCCCGTGTTAAAAGCCCGGTTAGCCGATCTTGTTACGTTTCGCTAACTAAAAACTAACGAAAAATAACCGGCTAATAGGCAGACAGCCGTTGCGTCCATATGGTAATCGCGTGCAGCTTTTGGCAGTTATGAGGGCGCTAGCGCACCGGGGCGCATCGACCCTGGTGATCCTGGCCGTCGCCGTGGTCGCGGCCGCGGCGGCCGCCGCCGGGCCCACCTACTTCGCCGCCGCGAAGATCTCGATCCTGCACGACGCGGCCGGGAACGGGAACGTGATCAGCCGCGGCCTGGAGGCTACCCAGACCGGGACGGTCTCCGACCTGACGTCCGTGCTGCGGAAAACCGTTGATACCAGCCTGGAAACCGCGCTGGGCGGCCCCGCGGCCGCACGCCGCCTGTTCGCCCCGCCGATCGAGGCGACCGAGGTCAACACGCTCGACTCCCATCTCGGCCAGGAACTCGAACTGGTCTGGCGGTCGGGCGAGTGCGCGCACCTGCGGCTCACCAGCGGCTCCTGCCCGAAGGCGGCCGGACAGGTCATCGTCAGCCAGCAGACGGTACTGGCCACCGAATGGCATCTGGGCCAGCGGATCGAGGTGGACGGCTACCCGCCGCTGACGATCAGCGGGATCTACAAGGTCCCCGATCTGGGCGCCAGCTACTGGTTCGACCGCGGCCAGGTCTATTTCCCGCTGACCGAGCCCGCCCTGAACGGGGCGGCCACCGGCTCAGCCGCGGCGACGCCGGGCTCGACCGGGTATGACGCGCTGTTCGGCACCCAGGCCACGCTCAACTCGGCTGGCCCGACCACCCAGGGCACGGCCGTCGCCGACTACGCGCTGCAGGCCCGCCGCCTCGGACCGGCTGACATCCCGCTGCTACAGCGGGCCGTGACCAGCGTGGCCAGCGACTCGAACCTGTCGGATGTCCAGATCCTCATCAACAGCGGCATCCCGGCCAGTTTCGGCACCCTGCTGGCCAGCTGGCGGGCGATCCAGGTGCCGGTCCTGCTGATCACGTTGCAGCTGCTGATGCTCAGCTGGCTGCTGCTGTTCCTGTGCGTGACCGACGCGGTGGCAGCACGCGGTCCCGAGCTGGCCCTGGCCAAGCTTCGCGGGCACGGCCGCCTGCGCACGCTAGCGTTCGGCCTGTCCGAGCCCGTCGCCTTGCTGGGGATCGCGCTGCCACTCGGCGTCGGGGCCGGCTGGGCCGCGACCACGGCCCTGGCCCAGGTACTGCTCAAGCCCGGGACGACAGTCGGGCTGCCGTGGACCTCCTGGGCAGCGGCCGCCCTGGCCACGATCGGCGGCATCGGCGCGGTGATCTTCGCTGCCCGCCGCACCCTGGCCACGCCGGTGGCCGAGCAGTGGCGCCGCTCGGGCCGCCGGGCCACTGACCGCGGCTGGGTGCTGGACGCGATCCTGCTCACCGGGGCCGCCGCCGGGCTGCTCAACCTGCAGCTGTCGGGCAAGATCGGCTCGGCCCAGCACAGCGTGCTGAGCCTGCTGGTGCCCGGCCTGCTGGGACTGGCGGTCGCGGTGGCCGCCTCCCGGCTGCTCCCGCTGGCCTGCCGGGCAATGTTCCCGCGCAGCGGCCGCCGCGGCCGGTACGGCCTGTACCTCGCGGTACGCCACATCGCCCGGCGGCCAGGCGGAGTGCGGACGACGATCGTGCTGGCGACCGCGTTCGCGCTGGCGTCGTTCGCGGTCACCGCCTGGTCGGTCGGCCAGGGCAACTACACGCTGGTAGCCAATACCCAGGTCGGCGCGGCCAGCGTGGTCACCGTCAGCGCACCGCCAGGACGCGACCTCGGCGCCATCGTGGACAAGGCCGACCCGAGCGGCCATCAGGCCGTCGCCGTCGACGCCTACACCAGCTTCACCAGCGACAACACCAGCGGGGTCAGCGTTCTCGGGGTGGACCCGCAGCGGTTCGCGCGGGTCGCGAACTGGCGGCCCGGGTTCGCGCCGGAGTCCCTGCACACCCTGATGACCAGGATCGACCCGCCCGCGCCGACCAGGCCGATCATCCTCACCGGCGACGCCTTCCGGATCAAGGCCAGGGTGAACTCGCTGACCCTGCCCGGCGAGCAGATCGCCGCTGACGTCACCCTCGGCGCCTCGCCGGTCAGCCTGGGCACGGTGCCCGCCCGCGGCACCATCGTCCGCAGCGGGGATCTGACCGGCTGCCCGTGCGTGCTGCAGGACCTGCGGCTGAGCCGGACCGGCGAGCAGATCGCCAAGGGCGTACCCGCCTTCGGCGCCATCAACGGCAGCCTCACCGTGATCAGCCTCCAGGTCCACCGCGACGGGCGGTGGCAAGCTGTCGGCGGTCAGGCGCTGCGGTCCGGCGCCGCCTGGCGGCCTGGCCAGATCGACAGTCCGCCGGACCAGATGAATGCCGGGGCCGCCGGCCTCACCTGGACGTTCAGCACGCTCGCGAAGACTGATCAGGTCCTGGAGCCGGCCGACCGGCCCATCCCGCTGCCCGCGGTGGCCTCCGCCACCCTGATCGGCAAGCACACCCGGGCGGTATCCGGCGTCGGCGTGGACGGCAGCACGCTCAGGATGGACCCGGTGATCCCGGTCGCCGCGGTCCCCGGCGCGCCGTTCTACGGGTTCATCATCGACCGGCAGTACGCCGAGCTGGCGGCCGGCCAGAACCTGTCGCAGGTCAGCCAGCAGGTCTGGCTGACCAAGGGCGCCCTGCCGGTGGTCGAGCCGCGGCTGCGGGCAGCGGGGGTGAAGGTGATCTCGGTGGCGAGCGCCGCCGCGGCCGCCAGGACCCTGGAGCGCCAGGGCCCCGCCCTGGCCAGCGTGCTGTTCCTGGCCGACGCCGGCGCGGCCGCGCTGCTGGCCTCGGGCGCCGCGATCCTCGCGCTGTACCTGTCCGCCCGGCGGCGCCGGTATGAGTACGCCGCGCTCGCCGCCGCCGGGGTGCGGCGCCGCACGCTGCGCCGCTCGGTGCTGATCGAGCTGGCCGTGGTGCTCGGCTACGGGATGGTCACCGGCATCGCCACCGGCATCGCCGCGGCCTGGCTGGCGCTGCGCAGCGTGCCGGAGTTCATCAGCCAGCCGGCCGCCCCGCCGCTGACGTACGTGCCCGCCGCGCTGCCGCTGGCCGTGCTGCTGGGCGCCGCGGCCGCCCTGCTGATCATCACCGCGGTGGCGTCGAGCACCACGCTGATCCTGAGCGTGCGGATGGACCAGCTGAGGGAGGCACCGGCGTGAGCCAGGCGATCGTGCACTGTGACGGGCTGGTCCAGGTCTACGGCACGCCCGGGCAGGAGGTCACCGCGCTGCGCGGGGTGGACCTGGACGTGGAGGAAGGCGACACGCTGGCCCTGATCGGTCCGTCCGGCGCCGGGAAGTCGACGCTGCTGTGGCTGTTCGCCGGGCTGCTGCGGCCGACCGCGGGCATCGTCGAGGTCTGCGGCACCAAGCTCGGCGAGCTGACCGCCAAGACCGCGGCCCAGCTGCGGCTGCGCGACATCGGCATCGTGATGCAGAACCCGGGCCGGAACCTGCTGCCGCACGAGAGCGCGGTCAGCAACGTGCTGTTCGCCCAGTCACCAGCCCGCAGGTCCGCCAGGGCCAAGCGACGCCGGGCCGCGGCGCTGCTGGACTCGGTCGGGCTGTCCCGGGTGGCCCGCCGCCCGGCCGGCCGGCTGTCGGGCGGCGAGCAGCAGCGGCTCGCGGTGGCGGTCGCGCTGGCAAACGGGCCCCGGTTGCTGCTCGCGGACGAGCCGACCAGCCAGCTCGATCAGGAATCGGCGCAGGCCGTGCTCGACCTCATCCGCGCCGCAAGCGATGACACGGGCACCACGGTCGTGGTCGTGACACATGATCCGGAGGTGGGTGCGGCGCTCCGCCGGACCGTGACCATCCGGGACGGCCGGGTCGGCGCAGAGAGCCGGGCCGGCGAGAACTTCCTGGTCGTCGCCAGGGACGGGTCTGTCCAGCTACCTGAGGAGCTGCTGGGCGTGATCCCCCCTGGCTCGCTGGCCAGGGCGGTCCGGACCAGGGGCGGCATCGAGTTGTGCCGCGCCAGCGTGGAAGAAGACTGACCATGCTCAAGGCGCACGGGCTCCGGTATGTCAGGGCCGGGCAGGAAATCCTGGCCAATGTCGATCTGAGCGTCGAGCCGGGCGAGAGCCTGGCCGTGACCGGGCCGTCCGGGTCGGGCAAGACCAGCCTGCTCGCGATCTTGTCCGGGCTGACCGCACCGACCGCGGGCCAGGTTTCCATCGACGGCAAGCCGCTGACCAAATTCGCCGGGCCCGAGCTTGGCGTGTCGGTGGTCTTGCAGGGATATGGACTGGTGTCCCTGCTGACCGCGGTCGAGAACATCGAGATAGCGCTCGGCGCGGCCGGGCGGCCCGCCGCGCAGGCTGCCCTGGCGGCGCGGGCCGTGCTGGCCCGGCTCGGGCTGGAGGCGCACGCCGATCAGCTGATCGAGGAGCTGTCGGGCGGGCAGCAGCAGCGGACCGCGGTGGCCCGGGCGCTCGCGCTGGAGCCGCGGCTGCTGATCGCCGACGAGCCGACCGCGGAACTGGATCCGGCGGCCAGGGCGGTGGCGCTGGCGGCCATGTTCGACGTCGCGGCGGGCGGCGGCGCGCTCGTGCTGGCTACCCACGACCCGGAAGTCGCGAGCCGCTGTGACGCGATCCTGGACCTGCGCGCTGATCACCGGCGGTCCCGCCACGGCGGGCCGGCCACCGTGCCAGGACCGGACCAGCCGGAAACGGGTCAGTCAGTGCCCGGCCGGGCCGTATCCGCGCAGGCACTGCCCGAGCAGGCGGTGCCCGCCGCGGCCACGCCTGACCAGGCAGTCCCAGACCCGGCGGCGGATCTAGCGGGCCACCAGCGCGGCGAGATGCTGCGCGACTACCTGGAAGGCCTGCGGCGCCGCGGCTACGCCGCGCTGGAGCAGGCTGGCCAGGACAGGCCCTGGGGGCCGCTCGGACCCGGCGGACGGGAGCTGGTCATGCTGCCCGCTGGCGACCTGGCCGGGTTCGCCGACCTTGGCCTGCGGCTGCTCGAACTGCACCAGCGGATGAACCTGGCGGCCGTGCCCGGCGAGCCGGAGGTGCCGAGGTGCCTCAGCTGCATGTGGCGCTGGCCGTGCCCGACCTTCCTCACTCTCGCCGAGCTCCTGGATCCCGAGACCAGGGCCGGCCAGCGCTGACCCGTCCCTGACCCGCCGGGCGCCCGCGGCGGCGCGGCAGACGCAGACCGGGCGGCCTGTTGTCAACTAGTACCCGGCTGGCCTTACCTTAGATACATGCTGAAACTCATCCTGGGCGCCGTGGTAGCCATCGTGCTGGTCATGGTGGCGCTCGCGGTCGTCCACGCGGTCTTCTCCCTGGTGTTCTGGGCCGCGCTGGTGGCGCTGATCGCCTTCGGCGTGTTCCGGATCGGCAAGTGGAGCAGCCGCCGGTCTGGCCGCCGCCAGTACTAGCCAGCCGGCGCTAGCTGCTCGTCCCTGCGCCCGGCCCGCGCCGGGTCCGTGCTCAGGCCGGCCCGCGCCGCGGCGGGCTCGGCAGGCACGCCGCGGCCTGGCCCGCCGGCCGGCTCGCTCACGTCCCGGCCGATCACCGGCTCCCTGGTCACCGGGCAGCACATCCCGCGCGGGCCGCCGCGTGAGCTGGCCAGTTCGCTGCCCGGCACCCTGATCACCGTGATTCCGGCCGCCTCAAGCCGGGCATTGGTCTCCACATTCCGCTCATAGCAGACAGCGAGCCTGGCGCCGATAGCCATCGCGTTGCTCGCGTCGTCCCATTGCCTGCGCGGCGCCGACAGCGGGTCCAGGCCCGTCTCGATGACCCTGAGCTGGCTGATCCCCATCGCCTGCGCGGCCGCCTCGAGGAACGGCTGGGGCCTGGACACCCGGAGCCCCTCCGCCCGCGGCGTGATCTGGTGCGCGATGAGCGTGAACGCGAGCGCCGGGTACATCACCACCGAGTCGACGTCGACCACGGTGCAGACCGTGTCCAGGTAACCGGCCGTGCCGCGCTGCTCCATCGGGACCGCGAGCACGGTGTGAGCCAGCCCGGCCCCGAAGACCCGCCGGGTGAGCCGCTCAACGCCGGCCGCGGTGGTCCGCGCGCCCACCCCCACCGCGATCACCCCCGGCGCCAGCAGCAGCACGTCGCCGCCCTCGACATGCTCCAGATGCGGCCAGTACAGGCACTTGGTCCCGGCGAACCTGGGGTGATGCTCGTAGATCACCCTGATCAGCTCCGCCTCCCTGGCCCGGCCGGGCGCGGCCAGGCTGGCGACCCCGACCCCGTCGCTGATCCAGAAGCTGGAGTCCCGGCAGAACGTCAGGTTCGGCAGCGGGTCGATGACGAAGTCATGCCGGCCGAGCAACTCGAACACCACCCCGCTGCCGGTCCGCAGCTCACCCGGGGTCAGCCCGGCGATCAGGATCCCGGCCAGCGCCTCCGGATCCAGGTCGTCGAGGTAACCGCGGAGCTGGCCGCGCAGCTCATCGCCGAGCGCCAGGTCCCGCAGCACCGAGCCGATCGCCTCGTCCCTGGCCGGCTGGTACTCCAGCGCGTCCTGGAGCATCTCGGTCACGTACAGGACCTCGACGCCGTTGTCGCGCAGCGCCCGGGTGAAGATGTCGTGCTCCTGCTGCGCCCGGCCTACCCACGGCAGCGTCTCGAACAGCAGCCAATCCCGGTTACGCGGTGTGATCCTGCGCAGTTCCAGCCCGGGCCGGTGCACCAGCACCGTTCGCAGCCTGCCGATTTCGCTGTCAACGCCGTGGGTGTAACTCACGATGAACCCCCTGCATGATCGCGACTGGCGCGATGACCCCCTGTGAGGGAGTATCACCAGCTCGGAGCGTGATTACGCCTGACGCTGACTATTCGCGCCAGGGAGCGGCCTCCCCGGCCGGCCCGGTTGGCCGGCTCAGGCTGACGCGGCGGGCAGCGCGGCCGGCGGGGCGGGCAGCACCGCCCAGACCGTCAGTCCGTCACCGTCATCGCGGGTCCCCCAGCAGCTGGCCAGGTGCTCGACGATGCTCAGGCCGCGGCCGCCGAGCGAGGACAGCGCCGGATGGCCGGCCTGCGGCCGGGTCGGCCCGCCGCCGTCGCTGACCGCCACCTCCACCGACCCTGCCGCCAGTATCCAGGCCACCTGCAGCTGCGCGCCGGGCAGCGGCCTGGCGTGCCGGATGGCGTTGCTCAGCAACTCGCTGGCCACCAGCGCCGCGTCGCAGACCGCGGCGTCGAAGATGCCAGCCGCGAGCAGGTCGGCGGTGAGCAGACGGCGGGCCACGGCCACGCTGGCAGGACCAAAGGGCAGGAGCACGACGCCCGACTTCCTCACCTCCCGCGCACCCGCCCCGATGCCGCGATGCCACGTTCCAGCCAACCGCTGCGAGCGGAGGATGCCCGGTCTGGCAAGCCCGGAAACCGGCACCGGCCCCTTCAGCACCACCAGCCGTCGCGGCCCGCCGGCCCGGCGCCGGAAAGGGCCGCAATTCGGTGATGATCAACCCGGCGCCGGCGGCACGGCCGCTATCATGGGCGCCGCAGTGCCGCCGGCCCGGCCGTGCCCGGTCAACGCCCGCCGGGACGATGGCGTGCTACACGCGGCGGCAACCTGCCAGACAGATGCTGGACTGGTGAACCCATGAGCCAAGGCCGGCGGGACCAGCATGGTCCTCGCCCCGCTGAGACGCTGGATCCGCGCGACGCGGCCGGGCCTGGCCGGCCTGACGCCGCCACCAGCACCGGCGCCGGGCCCCGGGGTCCTGGCGGCGCCGGGGGTCCTGGCGGCGCCGGCCAGGACGGCACGGCCGGGCGCCACCCCGCCGCAGACCTCCCCGCCCGAGACCACCCGGCCCCAGACCACCCGGCCCCAGACCACCCCGTCGCGGGCCAGCCAGCGGCCGGCCAGCCAGCGGCGGGCCTGGCCGGCCGGCTGCGGGCGGCGGCGTCCCGCCGGGCCGTCCGGCACCTGGCGCTGCTCGCCGCCTACCTGGTAGCGGGCCTCGCCGTGACCTGGCCACGGCTCACCTACATCACCGGCAAGCTGCCGCAGACCCGGGATGTGGCCAGCTACGTGTGGGACCTGCAATGGCTCGCGCATCAGGTCATCCACCTGGGCAACCCGTGGTTCACGACGAAGATGGCCGCCCCGGCCGGCATCCAGCTGGGGTTCGACACCACGATGCCGCTGGCCGGGCTGATCATGACCCCGGTGACGCTGGCGTTCGGCCCGTCCTTGTCTTTTACCCTGCTCACCCTGGCAGCGCCCGGGCTGGCCTGTTACCTGATGTTCCGGGCGGCCCGGCTCTGGCTGGCGGTGCCAGGGGCCATCGCGGCCGGCGCGCTGTTCGGCCTGTCGTCGATGCTGACCTGGCAGGACTGGTTCCACCTCAACATCGCGCTCGGCTCGCTGTTCCTGCCGATGACGCTGGAGGCGGCGGTCCGGCTGCGGCGGTCGCCCAGCCGGCGCCGGGGCGTGATCCTCGGCCTGGTGCTGGGCGCCAGCGTGCTGGTCAACCAGGAATCGGCGGTGATGGCGGCGATCCTGGCCACGGTGATCATCGCTGCCTGGCTGGTGCACCCCGGCGGGCGCGTCCTGCTCACCCGCGAGCAGGCTGGCCCCGGCGGCGAGCAGCCGGCCCGCCCTGGGCAGCCAGCAGGCACCGTCCAGCTGGCCGGCACGGGTCAGCCGGCGAGCGCCGGCCAGCCGCCGGCCTGGGCCAGGATCGGCATCGTCTGCCGGGCCGTGCTGGCCGCCCTGGTGATCGCCAGCCCGCAGCTGATCGCGATGGCCCAGCAGGACATCGCGGGCGGCGCCGCCGCGCCGCCAGCGCTGCTCGCCCACACCGGCAAGGCCTACGGGGTGGGGCTGCCCGGCCTGTTCGCGCCGACCACCAGGCTCACCACGTTCGGGCTGCACGGCCTGGCCACGGCCAGCTCGGCGACGCACGGCCGCACCGGCGAGGGCATGCCCATGTTCGGGCTGCTGCTCACCGTGCTCGCCCTGGCCGGCCTGGCGGCCTGCTGGCGGCGCCGGCCAGCCTGGCTGCTCACCCTGCTGTGGCTGGGCGCCGCGGTGCTCACGCTCGGGCCCTCGCTGTACATCGGCAAGCAGCAGTACGTGCCGCTGCTGGAGAGATTTCACCGGGCGCCGATCTCGGCGCTGATGCCCTACAGCTGGCTGATGCACACGCCGGTGCTGTCCGCGCTCCGGGAGGCGGACCGGTTCGCGCTGCTCGGGCTGGTGGGGGCGGTCATCCTGGCCGGCGCCGCGGTGGACTGGCTGGGCCGGCACGCCAGGCCCGCCATCGTGCTGGTGGCGGCGCTGGCGGTGTTCGAGACCGGCTGGCAGCCCGGAGCCGCGTTCCCGCTGATGCCCACCGCGCTGCCGCGGGTGGACGGCCCGATCGCCGCTGACCACGGCGATTCCATCGTGGTTGACGTGCCGTACGGGCTGCGCGGCGGCATCCCGCAGTATGGCCCCCCGTTCTCGCCCAAGGCGCTGCTGATCGCGACCGCCGACGACCATCCGCGGGCGGTTTCCTACACCTCGTGGGTGCCCAGGCGCACCATCAGGATCATCTCCGGGCACCCGTTCTTCGCGCAGCTGAACCGGGCCGAGCACGGGATCCCGCTCGCGCCCTTGATCAGCGACACCGGGGAGCAGGTGTCCGCGGCCGAGCTCAGCGCCGCCCGGCGGGACGCCCGCGGGCTCAATATCGGCTGGGTGCTGGTCTGGGGCGGCAACACCCACCCGGACGCGATCCGCTACCTGACCGCGACCGGCTTCCGGTTCGACTTCCGGGCCGACGACGTCTGGGTCTACCGGCTCCCCGGCAGCTAGCCGTCCGCCTGTCCCGGCGGTGCCTGTCCGGGGGATGCCTGACCCGGCGGTGCCTGCCCGGCCCGCCCGGCTCCCGGCTCGGCGGTCACCCGCTCGGCGGCCAGGCCGCGGACCAGGCCGCGCAGGCCCGCCTCAAGGCCGGCCCGCTCATCGGCGGTCAGCGCGGCCAGGATCCGCTGCTGCCTGGACTGCCAGGCGTTCAGCACCCGGGCAGCCACCGCCTGGCCCTGCGGGGTCAGGTAGAGCCGGACATACCGCTGATTGCCCTCATCCCGGCCGCGCCGGACCCAGCCCTTGCGCTCCAGCCCGGCGGCGAGCCTGCTCACGGTGCTCTTCTCCAGGCCCAGCAGCCCGCCTAGTTCCCCCTGGGCGATGCCGCGGGCGGCGACCAGCTCGATCAGCGCCCGCGCCTCCGAGGCCGAGATCGCCGCGACGGCCGCCAGCGCGGCCTGCCCGGCCGCGCCGCCAGGCTGGGCCGCTGCCCCGGGCGCGCGCCCGGCCGCATCGCCGGGCCCGCCGCCGCGGCCAGGGCCGGATTCACCGCCGGGCCCGCCCGGGCCCGGGCCGCCGTCCGGCCCCGCCGGGGCCGGTTCGTGCTCGCCATTGGACGGGCCGGCGGCGCCCGCCCCGATCGCCGGGTTCACCACGCGCAGCACCTGCGCGAGCAACCTGGCGAGCTCAGTTTCGTCAAGAGAATCACTCACCACACCTACAGTTGTATCGCACAACTGTCGTGGTGGTACAGTCGCGACGTGATTGTCACCCCGCATAAGGACTCAGTCCGATGAGCAACGACCGACGGCTCAGCGCACCTGGCCGCCTGCTGATGGGAGACGACGTCGCCGTCGACGGCGACGTCACGGTGCTTCCCGACAAGCCGCTGGCGCAGTTCGCCGCCGAGCACAGCCTGCGGCCGGCCGCGGCGCGCCCGCAGGTCAGCAGCTACATACGCCAGCTCTGGCGGCGGCGCACTTTCATCCTGAACTTCGCCACCGCCCGCAACATCTCGATGTACACCGAGGCCCGGCTCGGCCAGCTCTGGCAGGTGCTGACCCCGCTACTCAACGCTGGCGTCTACTTCCTGATCTTCGGCGTCCTGCTGCATATCAACCGCGGCATCCCGAACTACCTGGCCTTCCTGGTCACCGGCGTGTTCGTGTTCAACTTCACCCAGCGGGCGTTCATCTCGACATCCAAGGTGATCACCAACAGCCTGCCGCTGATCCGGGCGCTGCAGTTCCCGCGTGCGTCGCTGCCGCTGGCCTACGTGGTGATCGAGCTCCAGCAGATGCTGCTGGCGATGGCGGTGCTGGTGGTCATCGTGGTGGCGACCGGCGAACCAGTCACCGTGTACTGGCTGCTGGCCATCCCGGCCCTGCTGCTGCAGACAGTTTTCAACATCGGCGTCGGGCTGTTCGTCGCCCGGATCGGGTCGCAGGTCAACGACTTCAGCCAGCTGCTCCCGTTCCTGCTGCGCACCTGGCTGTACATCTCCGGCGTGCTGTTCAGCATCGCCCACCTCGACGTGCGCACCCACCGGTGGGTGATCGCGCTGCTGGAGATCAACCCGGCCGCGCTCTACATCACGCTGGTCCGCAACGCGCTGCTGCTGTCGCAGCGGGAGAGCATCCCCGGCAGCAAGCCCTACAGCCAGCACCTGTGCGCCCTGTGGAACACCAAGGATCCCAAGTACTACCTCGACAGCGCGCACTGCCACTACTACGCCAACCCGCAGCACTTCTGGTACTACGGCATAGGCTGGGCGGTGCTCGCCCTGGTAGTCGGGTTCTTCTTCTTCTGGCGAGCGGAGGCGAAGTACGGCCGTGGCTGAACCAATGGTCATCGTTGACAACCTGCACGTCGTCTACCGGGTCTACGGGGCCGGCGGCGACCGGGGCACGGCCGCGACCGCGCTGCTGCGGATCATCGGCCGCAAGACCCGGGGCTCGATCCGCGAAGTGCACGCGATCCGGGGCATCTCGTTCGTCGCCAACCGGGGCGACGCGGTCGGCGTCATCGGCCGCAACGGCTCGGGCAAGTCGACCCTGCTGCGCGCGATCGCCGGGCTGCTGCCGCCGGAGGAGGGGAACGTCTACAGCACCGGCGAGGCGTCCCTGCTCGGCGTCAACGCCGCGCTGCTCGAGGACCTCACCGGCGAGCGGAACGTGATCCTCGGCTGCCTGGCGATGGGCATGACCAAGCAGGAAGCCCGGGCGAAGTACCAGAGCATCGTCGACTTCTCCGGCGTCGGCGACTTCATCGACCTGCCGATGAAGACCTACTCCTCCGGGATGGGCTCGCGGCTGCGGTTCGCGATCGCCGCGTCCAAGAGCCACGACGTGCTGCTGGTCGACGAGGCGCTCGCCACCGGCGACGCCGAGTTCCGGGTCAAGAGCCACGCCCGGATCGAGGAACTGCGCCAGGAAGCCGGCACCGTGTTCCTGGTCGCGCACAACCTGGAGGAGGTCGAGCAGACCTGCAACCGGGTGATCTGGATGGAGCGGGGCAAGGTCGTGACCCAGGGCACCGACGTGATCGGCATCATCGACCGGTACATCGCCGCTTCCGGCGGCAAGCCGGTACAGCGCGACCCGGAGACCGGCGAGCGGCTCGGCGACCGCCGCGAGCCCGCCAAGACCCGGTGATCCCGGCCGGCCCGCCCGGGGGCCGGCCGGTGATGCGCGCGCCCGGCCAGGTCCTGGCCGCGGGCGCGGCGGGCCGGCTCAGCTGATCGCCCAGATCTCGCCGGGCCTGCCGTAGCAGTCCTGCTGGGCCAGCCTGGCGCCGCCCGCCGTGGCGGCGGCCAGGCACCGGCCCGAGCCGTCGTTGACCAGCTGGCCGCCGGGGCCGGGCGACCAGTCCTGGCTCGCCGCGTTCGAGCAGCGGGCCAGCCGGACCGCGGCGCCGTCCTTCCTGCTGCCCCCCGCCACCGCCAGGCACAGCCCGCGGATCCGCAGTGTGCCGTCGCGGTGCCGGGCCCACTTCTGCGCCGCGGCGGCGCGGCAGCCTGGCAGGGTGGCCCGGGTGCCGGCCACCCGGCTGTAACCGGGGTCGGTGAGGCAGCGGCCCGCTACCCCGGACAGCACCGGCGCGGCCGGCAGCTGCCAGGACTGGTCGGTGCCGGTCCCGCACCGGGCGAGTACCACCCTGGTGCCGTACTTGCTGCTCTTGCCGGGGCCGGCCAGGCACTTGCCGGACCCGGGGTTGGAGAGCCAGCCCAGGGTCGCCAGCTGCCAGCGCTGGCTGGCCTTGCCCCGGCAGGCGCGCAGGCTGGCGCTGGCGCCGGCGCCGGGGCCGGCGAGGGTCAGGCAGCGGCCCCGCAGCCGCAGCGTGCCCGCGCCGCCTGGGTCCCGGCCGGGAGCATAACGCCAAGCCTGGGTGCGGGCCCCGGTGCAACGGCTGACCTGGATCCTGGCCCGGGCCAGGCCGCGTCCGCTCGCGGCCAGGCACCCGGGGCCGCCGCCGAGCCGGACCAGCCCGTAGACCGGATCCGGGCTGACGATCGGCGCGATCACCACGACCTGGAACGTCACCGATCCCGAGCCCGCGCCCTGGCCGGACGCGGTCACCGTCACCGGGTAGCTGCCGGTCCGCGACGGCTGGCCGCTGATCAGGCCGCTGGCGGCGGCGATCCGCAGCCCGGGCGGCAGCCCGCGCGCGGCGTAGCTGAGCCGCGGCGCGCCGGTCGCGACGGCGCTGATGCGCAGCCTCGCCGCCCGGCCGCGGGCCAGGTCCCAGCTGCCGGGGTCGGCGACGGTGACCGCGGCGGCCGGCCCGGCGAAGCCGGCCACGCCGTCGGGCGTGCCCAGCCCGGTCGGCCCGTCGTAACCGCGCCTGGCCTGGCACAGGTAGCCGCGGCCGGCCTCGCAGCTGCCGTTCGGGCCGGCCGTGACGTCGGTGAAGCTCCCGGGGTGCAGGTAGGGGTAGGCGGCCGGGTAGCTGCCGGGGGCCGGGCGGCCAGCCAGCGCGTAGCTGGCCGCGATGATCGGGGTGGCCACGCTGGTGCCGCCCGCCGCGGTCCAGCCGGCCGGGGAGCGAGCGCCGGTCAGCGCGACCGAGTCGTAGACCGCCACCGGGGTGGCCGGGTCGGCGACGGCGGAGACATCGGCCTCGGTCCGGTTCTGGCAGCCGCCGGGAACCGCCGCGGCCTGCCAGGCCGGCCTGGCCTCCAGCGCGGAGCACCCCGAGCCGGTCCCGCTCCACGCGGTCTGGGTGCCGCGGCTGACGGCGGAGGCGCCAGCCAGCGTGGTCCCGCCGACGGCCGTGACGAACTGAGCCGACGCCGGGTACTGCGGGCCGTATCCCGAGTCGCCGGCCGCGGCGACGATCGCCACCCCCGGCCGCCGGAAATACCGGTCAAATGCGATCTGGCCGGTGAATTCCGCGCCGCTGCCCCAGCTATTAGACACCACGCTGGCGTGGCCGCTGGCGTAACTTTCCGCGGCGGCCAGATCGGAGATTGAATCGGATTTCGCCTCGACCAGCAGAATGCGGCAGTTAGGGCAGGCAGCCGAAATCATATCCAGGTCGATTGACTCCTCGAATTCCCATTCGCCGGTCTTGTCCCGGCCTGGCCGCCGTGAGCCGCCGGAGGCGTTGACGATCCGCAGGCACGGGTCCGCCCCGCTGGCCTGGCAGGCGGTCAGGCCGAACCTGGCCCGGTAGGCCGCCAGGTCGCGGCCGGCCCGCGGGTCGTCGTAGGCGTCCACGATGGCGACCGTGGTGCCCGCGCCGAGCGCGCCGGCCGCCGAGGCCAGGCCGTACGCGGTGCGCAGCGCCGCCGGGCCGTAGCTGCCGGCCGGCGGTGCTGATCCCGCCGCCGGGCGCGCGCCCGCCCCAGGCCCGCGGGGTGCCAGCGCCATGCAGGTCATCTGGCCGGGCCTGGTGGGGGTCGGGCAGACCTGCCTGGCCCGGCTGGCGGCCGGGACCGGACGCGGCGCGCTGACGAACCTGGCCCCTGCGGGCACCCTGGGCACGAGCCTGACGGCGCGCGCGGCCCGGCCCGCCGGGCTACGGGTGGTACCGGGCTGGCTGGCCGCGGGCTGGCTGGTCCCCGGCCGGCTGGTCCCCGGCCGGCTGGTCCCCGGCTGACTGGTCCCCGGCTGACTGGTCTCCGGCTGACTGGTCTCCGGCTGACTGGCCGCGCCCGGACCGGACCCGGCCGATAACGGCCCCGGGTGCCCGGCGCCTGACCGCGGGGTGCCGGGCAGGAAAGCGACTGCGATCGCGGCGGCCGCCGCGATCGCGGCCAGGCAGGCGGCCCGCGCGGGCCGCTTGGTGACGCGCATGAATCCCTCCGGTAAAGAATCGCTGCCCGGATCGCGGAATCCAGCCTGAAATCCTGGATCACGCGCCGGGCATCAATTCATTTCGCATTAGCGAACTGACTATAACGACGCGGCAACGACCGCGCGCCGGAAACGTCGTCAGCGCGGTGAAATTATTGCGGCGGGCCGCAGCGCAGCCGGACCAGCATGACGGTGCCGCCGCCGGGGCGGCCGTTCGCGGTGACGTCCGCGTCCTGCGCGCGGGCGAGCTGGCGCACGATGTACAGGCCGAGGCCGATCCCGCCGAACCGGCGCCGGTCGCCGGTCTCGCCCTGGACGAACCGCTCGAAGATCCGCTCACGGTCGGCGGGGGCGATGCCGATGCCCTCGTCCTCGACCGTCACCTCGATCCAGTCCCCGGCGCGGGCGGCCCGGACCGTCACCGTGCCGCCGTCCGGCGAGTACTTGAACGCGTTCTCGATCAGCTGGCCGACGATGATGTCGGTGGCCATCGGGTCGCCGTAGGCGGCCGGCAGGTCGTCGGGGATCTGGGCGGCCAGCGTGTGCTGGTCCGACAGCGGGCGGAACGCGGTCACCGCCGCCCGCAGCGGGCCGGCCAGGTCGAACATGCCGTTGCTCACCGCGAGCTGGTCGGCGCCCGCCCTGGAGCCGAGCAGCAGCTGCTCGACCAGCTTGGCGAGCGACCCGGCCCGCTCGGCGATCGTCTGCACCGCGCCGCGGCGGTCGGCGTCCGACAGCTTGTCCCAGCGGTTGGCCAGGGTGCTCGCGAAGCCCTGCACGACCGTGATCGGCGTCCGCAGCTCATGGCTGGTGGTGGCCAGGAACAGGTCCTTGGCCTCTTCCAGCTCCTTGGCGGCGGTCACGTCCCTGAAGTCGAGTACCTGCTCGTCCCGGCCGTTCAGGCCGGTGCACAGCAGGTCGAGCCAGCGCCCGTTGGCCAGCTTGTGGGTGAGCTTGGCGCCCGGCTCGGGCACCGGGAACGGCGGCGGCTTGCCGGTCGCCTGCTCGGGCGGCAGCCCGGTCAGCTGGTAGGCGGCCGGGTTCCACTGCCGGACCAGGCCGTCGGCGTCCAGCACGGCGATGCCGTCCGCGCTGGCGTCGATCACCGCGCGCTCGTGCGCCCGCTGCTTCACCACCTCCTCGAACGCGGTGATGTTGGACAGGGCCACGCTGGCGTGACCGGCCAGCAGCTCGAGGAGTTCCAGCTCGACGTGGCCGACCTTGCGCCTGGAGTACAGCGCGTACAGCGCCCCGTACGGGCGCCCGGCGACGTGCGAGAGGCTGAGCGTGATGGTGTGCAGCCCGGGCAGCGCGGACCAGATCAGGTCGTCGAACCGGCCGGACTCGCCGGTGGCCAGCATCACCGTCTTGCCCGACCGCATCAGCTGGCCGACCATGCTGCTGGCCAGGTCGGCGGTGCGGCCGCGCAGCCCGGCCGGCAGCCCGTCCATGCTGACCAGGCGGAGCTGGTCGCCCTCGATCAGCACGAAGCCGCCGGCGTCGGCCCGGGTCAGCTCCCGCAGGCTGGCCGAGATCCTGTCGAGCACCGCTTCGAGGCTGAGCTGAGCGTTCATGTCGGCGACCACATCGCCGAGGCGGCGGACCACCCGGGCCCGCTCGGCCATGTAGTGCCGGACGGCCTCATCCTCGCCGGTCTGGTGGCAGACGCTCACCCAGCCCGCGTTCTCGCCCGAGCGCCCGGTCAGCGCGCTGATGTCGATCCGCAGGTCGAGCAAGCTGCCGTCCTTGCAGCGCCGCCTGGTGGCGAACGAGATCCGCCCGCCGGCCCTGACCCGCTCCAGGACCGCGTTGTACTCAGCCTTGAGTTCCTCGGGGACCATCGGCGGCTCGGTGCCGGTGACCTCGGCCGCCGTCCAGCCGAACATCCGCTCCGCGGCCGGGTTCCACACCGTGATCTTGCGGTCGGGTCCGCTGGCCATGATCGCGTCGGCCGCGCATTCGACGATCGCCCGCGCGGTCACGTCTGTTTTGCCGCGGCCCGCGGACGCCACCAGTCTCAGACCCACGACCCCATGGTCTACCGGGATGCAATCTCACGTCAGCGAAAACCGGAGGCCGCCTGCGCGGCCGGGACCAGCACCCCGGGATTGAGCAGGCCAGCCGGGTCCAGCGCGGCCTTGACCGCCCGCAGCGCGCCGACCTCGCCGGGCGGCCTGCTCCAGCTGAGCCAGTCCGTCTTGGCCCGGCCGACGCCGTGCTCGGCCGCTGGTGAGCCCTGATGCGCCACCACGAGCCTGGCCACGGCGGCGTCCACGGCGGTATCGGCCGGATCGGGACCGAGCACGTTCACGTGCAGGTTGCTCACCCCGATGTGCCCGTAGACGACCGTGCTGGCGGCCGCGCCGCCGGCCGCGGCCAGCACGGCGTCGTCCAGCCCGGCGCGGAACGCGCCCAGGCTGGCCGGCGGCACCGCGACATCCACCTTGTGCGGCACCCCGGCCGCGCTGATCGACTCGGTCAGCCGCTCCCGGTAGGCCCACAGCGCGGCGCGGTCGCGGGCCTGCATCGCGACCGCGACGT
Source organism: Streptosporangiaceae bacterium (assembly GCA_036558005.1). Lineage (GTDB taxonomy): Bacteria > Actinomycetota > Actinomycetes > Streptosporangiales > Streptosporangiaceae > DATBGO01. Next base: position 20,760 of record DATBGO010000170.1, read on the forward strand.
CGTCGGGCAGCACCTCGGCCAGCCAGTCCAGGTCGCCGGCCGGGCCGGGGATCTCGGCCAGCAGGTAGGCCGGGTAGTCGCGGCTCAGCGGCCGGGGCAGCCCGGCGTGCCGCCGCACCAGGTCCAGGCCGGCCGCCTCGAAGTACTCGGCCGCGAGCAGGCCGGGGACGCGGGCCCGGATCGCGGCCGCGGTGGCCGCGGCCGCCTCGATCCCGCCGGCCCCGGCCAGCAGCACCGCGGCCGGGCTGGCGGCCGGCCAGAGCGCGAGCCGCGCCGCGGTGATCACCGCCAGCGTGCCCTCGCTGCCGGCCAGCAACTGGGTGAGGTCATACCCGGCGGTGCCCGCGGCCAGGCCGGCCAGGTCGCCGAGCACCGAGCCGTCGGGCAGCACCGCGGTCAGCCCGACGAGCTGGGCGCGGGTCTTGCCGTACCTGATCACGTGGATGCCGCCCGCGTTGGTGGCGATCGTGCCGCCCACCGTCGCCGATTCCCGTGAGCCCAGGTCCACCCCGTATTCCAGCCCGGCCGCGGCGGCGTGCGCCCGCAGCCTGGCGATCGTGACCCCGGCGCCGGCGGTGACCTGACCGGCCACCGGGTCCACCGGGCCGAGCGCGGTCAGCCGGCGGGCCGACAGCAGCACCGGCAGCGGGCCCGCCGCCGCGCCCGCGCGCGGCGGGACCGACCCGCCGACCAGCCCGGTGTTGCCGCCCTGCGGGACCACCGGCACCGACCGGGCCGCGCAGTACCGCAGCACCTCAGCCACCTGCGCCGCGGTGCCAGGCCGGACCACGCAGGCCGCGTCGCCGCGGTAGCGGCGGGTCCAGTCGGTCAGGTACCCGGCCATCAGGTCCGGGTCGGTGAGGACGTGCGCCCCGCCGGTGATCCGGGCCAGGTCCCGTGCCAGGCTGGTCATCCCGCCAGCTTCGCACAGCCGGCCTGGGCCGCGGCCGGGCGAACCCGCGCGGAACCGAACCAGGCCCGGCCGCGTCCAAGGGGCATGACGCCACACATCGGCAGGGCGCGCACCGGCGCCTGGTATCTCCTGACGGCGGCGGCCTGCGCGGTCCTGGTCACCGCCTGCGGCAGCTCGGCGGCCACCGGCGGCGCCGCGGCCGGCGGCACCGCCCCGGCTGGCACCGCTTCGGGCGGCCCGGCCTCGAACGGCACCGCCTCACCCGGGCCAAGCTCCGGCGGCAGCGGCGGCGCGGGCCAGAGCGGGCCCGCCAAGGTGTCGCTGGACATCCAGGTGAGCCACGGCCCCGGCACCGCCATCAGGCGCTGGACGCTGCGCTGTGAGCCCGCTGGCGGCACCCATCCCGATCCGGCCGCCGCCTGCCGGGCGCTGCTGCACGCCAAGAACCCGTTCGGGCCGCTGCCCAAGGGCATCATGTGCCCGATGATCGTCCAGGGCGCCGAAGTCGCCAAGGTCCGCGGCAGCTATCTCGGCAGGCCGGTCAACATCACCATGGAGAAGGGCGGCTGCTGGCTCGCGCGCTGGAACGAGTTCGGGCAGAAGATCTTCAACTGACCCCGGGTAAGCCCGGTCACCGCAGCAGCCGCGACATCCTCCGGTCGGCCAGCGGCTTGCCGCCGGTCTGGCAGGTGGCGCAGTACTGCAGCGCCGAGTCGGCGAACGACACCTCGCGGACGGTGTCGCCGCAGACCGGGCACGGCTGGCCGGTCCTGCCGTGTACCCGCAGGCCGGCCTTCTTCTCCGCCTTCAGGTCTCCGGCTGCCAGGCCAGCCGAGCGCGCGATCGCCTCGGTCAGCGTGCCCGCGATCACCGCGTGCAGCGCCGTCACCTCGTCCGCGGTCAGGCTGGAAGCCAGCCGGAACGGCGACATCCTGGCCGCGTGCAAGACTTCGTCGGAATAGGCGTTACCGATCCCCGCGATGATCTTCTGATCCCGCAGCACGCCCTTGATCTGGGTCCGGCGCCCGGCCAGCAGCCCGGCCAGCATCTCGGGGGTGAAGGACGGGTCCAGCGGATCGGGACCGAGCGCCGCGATGCCGGGAACCGCGGCCGGATCGGTCACCAGGTACACCGCGAGCCGCTTGCGGGTGCCCGCCTCGGTGAGGTCGAAGCCGGCCCCGTCGGCGAACCGCAGCCGCAGCGCCAGCGGGCCCTTGCCGGGCCGGGGCGGCTCCTGCGGCAGGCTGTCGCGCCAGCGCAGCCAGCCGGCCCGGGCCAGGTGCACGATGAGGCGCAGCGGCGGCCCGCTGCCGTCACCGTCGCCGCCGGGGGCCGGCCCGGTTACCAGGTCCAGGAACTTGCCGTGCCGCTGCGTCCCGGCCAGGGCCAGGCCGTGCAGCGCCGACAGCGGCGGATCGTAGGTTTTCAGCACCGAGAACTCGGCGACGTCGGCCCGGTCGATGACCCGGCCGGCCGCACGCTCACGCAGGTCAGCGGCGAGCGCCTCGACCTCGGGAAGCTCTGGCACAGTTCTGATTCTGCCTTAAGCAACCGCGACGCCCGGGCAAGCCCGGGCCGAGCGGTTGCTTGCGGGGGGCCTGGGGGCGGGTTCTGCCCCCGGACGAGCACCGTGGGCGAGGAGGGATTTGAACCCTCACGTCCTTTCGGACACACGGACCTGAACCGTGCGCGTCTGCCGTTCCGCCACCCGCCCTGGGCAAGCAGTCACCTTAGCACGTACTCCACCCGTGCCGCGCCGCCGATACTATCGGATGCGAGTAGGGGAAGGAGGTACCCCAGGTGGGCGTTCTGCAGCGCTTCGAGCACAGGCTAGAGGGCATGGTCGAGGGTGCCTTCGCGCGAGCGTTCAAGTCCGAGCTTGAGCCGGTCGAGATCGCCAGCGCGGTGCAGCGCGAGATGGATGACCGTGCCGCGATCGTGGCGCACGGCAGGACCCTGGTTCCCAACGACTTCGTGGTGGAGCTGGCCGATACCGATCACGAGCGGCTCAACGTGTACGCCGACAGTCTCGGGGTGGAGCTCGCGACCCTGGCCCGGGAGCACGCGCGGGAGCAGGGTTACTCCTTCGTGGGACCGGTCCGGATGCGCTTTGAGGGCGTTTCCGACCTCACCACGGGCACGTTCCGGATCCGCTCGGGGGTCATCCGCGGCACGACCGTGGAAGACGGCGAGATACGGCGGCCATCCAGCGACCTGCCGAGCCCGCCGGGGAACTTCGCCGGCCGGCCCAGGCTGCTGGTGTCCAGCCCGGACGGCGCCGACGGCGGCAGGCAGCGGACGTTCGAGCTCAGTGCGCCGCTGACGATCCTGGGCCGTGGCACCGACTGTGACCTGCGGCTCGTCGACCCTGGCGTGTCCAGGCACCACGCCGAGCTCCGGGTAGAGGACGGAGAGGTCGTGCTCGTGGACCTAGGCTCGACTAACGGAACATTCGTGAACGGCCAGCCGGTGCGCAGGGTGACGCTGACGGACGGGACGCAGGTCACCCTCGGCCGCACCACGCTGGTCTTTCGCAGGGATGGCATTTACTGACCCGTGCGACGACGCAGCCCCGACAACCTAGCCGCGCCCGCCCCGTCCACTGGCCAGGCGAGCGCAACCCAAGGACGCATAACCGGATGAACGCGCTCACCCTTACCCTGATCAGGCTCGGGTTCCTCGCGGTGCTCTGGCTGTTCGTCATCGCCGCGGTAGGGGTTGTGCGCACCGACCTGTTCGGCTCCGGCGGGTCGCCGCGCAGGCAGCGGCGGCAGCGAGCCGCGCCCCGGGCCCGGCCGCCCGCGGCCCCGAAGCCGGCCAGGCGGGCCAAGCCCGGCGGGCGCGCGGGCGCGCAGCACCTGCTGGTGACCGCGGGCGTGCTGGCGGGTACCGAGCTGAACCTCGCTGACCAGCAGATCACCATCGGTCGGGCAGATGATGCCACATTGGTGCTCAATGATGACTACGCTTCGACCCGACATGCCCGGTTGTTCCCGCAGGATGGTCGGTGGATCGTCGAGGATCTCGGCTCGACTAACGGCACCTACCTCGACCGTCAGAAGGTAACCCAGCCAACCCCGGTGCCGGTCGGCGTGCCGATCCGTATCGGCAAGACCGTTCTGGAACTGCGCAAATGACAATTGCACTCCGCTACGCGGTTCGCTCAGACGTTGGCCTCCTCCGCGAGGGAAACGAGGACTCGGCCTACGCCGGCCCGCACCTGCTCGCAATCGCTGACGGCATGGGAGGGCATGCCGCGGGCGAGGTCGCGAGCGCGGTGGCCATCTCGGCGCTGGCCGGCCTGGACGCGGAGTTGCCGGTCGGCGACCTGCTGGACCTGCTGGCGCAGGCGGTAGCCTCCGCCAACAGCACGCTGCACGAGATGAGCCTGCAGGATCCCTCGGTTGAGGGCATGGGCACCACGCTCACGGCCATGCTCTGGTCCGGGTCATCGGTGGCCCTGTGCCACATCGGCGACTCCCGCGCCTACCTGCTCAGGGACGGCGACTTCTACCAGATCACGCATGACCACACCCTGGTCCAGACGCTGGTCGACGACGGCAGGCTCAGCCCCGAGCAGGCGCACAGCCACCCGCAGCGGTCCCTGGTGATGCGCGCGCTGCAGAGCAGCACCGACGCCGAGCCGGACCTGTCCATGCGTGAGGCCGAGGTCGGCGACCGGTACCTGCTGTGCTCCGACGGACTCTCCGACGTGGTCACCGAGCAGACGCTGCAGCAGACGCTGACCACCTTCACCGACCGGGAGAAGGCCGTCCACCAGCTCATCGACCTGGCCATCCGGGGCGGCGGGCCGGACAACATCACCTGCATCGTCGCCGACGTGGTGGACCCGGGCGCCGACGCGGACCCGGACGGCCAGACGTCGGTGATCGTCGGGGCGGCCTCCAACGGCGACGGCCGGTCCTGGCCGAGGCCCGACAGCCCGGCCGCCAGGGCCCGGCTGCTGACCAAGCCGGGGACCGCCGGGTTCCCGGCCGCGGGCCAGACGACGGCGGGCAGCCCGGACGGCCTGAACGGCCGCGCCGTGCCCGGCGACGACGACGGCCTGGCCCAGGCGAGCCTGCCCCGGCGGCGCTGGCCGCTGGTCACCTCGATCCTGGCGATCCTGGTGCTGGTGGTGGCCGGCGGCGGGTACGCCGCCTGGCGGTACACCCAGAGCCAGTACTACGTCGGCGCGGACGGCAGCCAGGTGGTCATCTACCGCGGCGTGAACCAGAACGTGGCCGGGCTGAGCCTGTCCAGCGTCTACCAGCGCACCGGGATCTCGATGGACCACGTCACCGCCAACGACAAGCCGCAGATCACGAGCACGATCACCGCCAGCAGCCTGCCCGACGCCAGGCGGATCGTGACCAACATCCGCCATGCCTACGCCTGCCAGCAGGCCCAGGCGGCGGTGGCGAAGTGGAAGGCGAACAAGCCCAAGCCGGTCCCGCCCAAGCGGGTCAAGGGCAAGCTGGTCAAGCAGAAGCAGCCGTCCTATCCGCCGGAGCCCACGGTGCCCGCCTACTGCGGGCCCGCGCAGGGGGCGGCGTGACAGCAGTCCCGTCCCCCGTGGCCCAGGCCGCCGCCGGTCCCGGCGCTCCGGTTCCCATGCCGCGTGGCAGGCGAGGCGCCGAGTTGCTGATGCTGATCTTCGCCGTCGGCGTGGTGCTGTTCGCGTACGCGAGCGTCGGGCTCGGCATGAACGGCAAGCTGCCCGCGGGCCTGGTCGTCTACGGGCTGGCGTTCACCGCCATCGTCGCGGTCGCGCACCTGGCGATCCGCTGGCTGGCGCCGTGGGCGGACCCGCTGCTGCTGCCGCTGGCCGCGATGCTCAACGGGCTGGGCATCGTGATGATCTACCGGCTGCAGGCATCGGGCCGGGGCGGCAACCCCGGACTGCAGGTCAGCACCATGAACTCGGCCAGCACCGCGTACCAGGTGATGTGGAGCGCGGTGGGGGTGGCCGCGTTCGTGGCGGTGCTCGCGGTGGTCAGGCAACCCCGGGTGCTGCAGCGCTACATCTACACGCTGGGCGCGGTCGGCCTGGTGCTGCTGGCCGTCCCGGCGCTGCTGCCCGCCCGGTTCAGCGAGGTGAACGGCGCGAAGGTGTGGATCAGCGTCGGCGGCTTCTCCATCCAGCCGGGCGAGTTCGCCAAGCTGGCGCTGGCGGTGTTCTTCGCAGGCTACCTGGTCGCCAAGCGGGATGTGCTGGCGCTGGCCGGCCGCCGGGTGCTCGGCGTCGACCTGCCCCGCGCCCGCGACCTCGGCCCGGTGCTGATCGCCTGGGGCGCGAGCCTGCTGATCTTGTTCTTCGAGACCGACATCGGCACCTCGGCGATCTTCTTCGGGATGTTCGTCGCGATGATCTACGTGGCCACCCAGCGCACCTCGTGGCTGCTGATCGGGATCGCCCTGTTCGTGTTCGGCTCGTTCGTGGCCAGCAAGGTGATCGGCCACGTCGGCGAGCGGTTCGACATCTGGCTGCACCCGTTCGCCGGCGACAACCCCACCCACTCGGCCTTCCAGCTGGTGCAGGGCCTGGAGGGGATGGGATTCGGCGGGCTGTTCGGCACCGGCCTCGGGCACGGCCAGCCGTTCCACACGCCGCTGGCCCAGAGCGACTTCATCATCACCGCGTTCGGGGAGGAACTGGGGCTGACCGGGCTGATGGCGCTGCTGCTGATCTTCGGCCTGATCGTGCAGCGGGGGCTGCGGGCGGCGATCGCGGTCCGTGACCCGTTCGCCAAGCTGCTGGCCGGTGGGCTGTCGTTCGTCGTCGCTCTGCAGGTCTTCGTCATCGTCGGCGGCGTGACCGGGCTGATCCCGCTGACCGGCATCACCACCCCGTTCCTGTCCCAGGGCGGCTCGTCGCTGATCGCCAGCTGGGCGCTGATCGGGCTGCTGATGCGGATCAGTGACACCGCCAGGCGGCCGGCCCCGCAGCCGATCCAGGACGAGGGGATGACTCAGGTGGTGCGGGCCGGATGAACCGCGCGCTGATCCGCCTCTCGCTGGCATGCCTGGCCATGTTCGTGCTGCTGCTGCTGAACGTGAACTACGTGCAGGCGTTCCAGGCCAGCAGCCTGGCCGGCAAGCCGGGCAACATCCGGGTGTTCGACCAGCAGTTCCAGTACCAGCGCGGCTCCATCGTCGCCGGCGGCGGGCTCAAGATCGCGGTGTCCCGGCAGGTCAAGGGCACCAGCACCTACCAGCGGTACTACCCGTTCGGGGCCGAGTACGCGCCGGTCACCGGCTATGCCTCGATCTACGGCGCCACCGGGATCGAGTCGGCGGAGAACAAGGAGCTGTCAGGCACCGACCCCCGGCTCACCGTGCACAACTTCATCGACCTGCTCACCGGCAAGCCGAAGCTGGGCGCGACCGTCTACCTGACCGTCAACCCGAAGGCGCAGCAGGCCGCCTACCAGGCGCTCAAGGCGCAGGTCCGGGCGGACCACGGGCTGCCGGCGGCGGCCGTGGCGATCGACCCGAGCACCGGCGCGATCCTGGCCATGGCGTCCTACCCGACGTTCAACCCGAACGCCTACACCACCCTGGACGGGGCGAAGCTGGACCGGATCGACGCCGCCAACCGGCGCAACCCGGCCCAGCCGCTGCTCAACCGGGCGATCAACGAGACGTTCCCGCCAGGCTCCACGTTCAAGATCGTGACCAGCGCCGCGGCGTTCTCGGCCGGCAAGGTCGCCGACCAGAACTCGACTGTGCCCGCGCCGACCGACCTCAAGCTGCCCGACAGCAACAGGGTCCTGATCAACGACGACAACGAGGTCTGCGGGGACGGCCACCCGCCGATCATCACCGCGTTCACCCTGTCCTGCAACACCGCCTTCGGCGCGCTCGGGATGAAGCTCACCAGCCCGGTGCTGCGCGACTACGCCAACCGGTTCGGGCTGAACCGCAAGCTGTCCGTCCCGCTGGACGTCACGCCCAGCGTGTTCCCGCGCACCGACAGCGCGGCGCTCACCGCGTACTCGGCGATCGGCCAGTTCGATGACCAGGTGACACCGCTGCAGGAGGCGATGTTCGCCGCCACCGTGGCCAACAACGGGACGCTGATGACCCCGTACCTGGTCCAGCAGGTGCAGGCGCCTGACCTCAGCCAGATCCAGGCCGCCAGCCCCTCGGTCTTCTCCCAGCCGGTTAGCACGCAGGTCGCGGGTTACCTCAAGCAGATGATGACCAGCGTCACCAGCGACCCGTCCGGGACCGCGTACGCCACTGCCAACCCGCAGGTGGCCGGCGTCCAGATCGCCGGCAAGACTGGCACGGCGCAGAACGGCGTCAACAACACCGGCCTCAACGACGCTGTTTTCACCTGTTTCGCTCCGGCCGACAGCCCCAAGATAGCCGTCGGCGTCATAGTTAAGGGTGGTGGCTTCGGAGCTGATGCCGCCGCCCCGATCGCGGTGAAGATCATCCAGGCGTACCTGGGGGTGCGATGATCCCGGGCCCGCCAGCCGCGCGGCAGCGTGATCCCGCGCGCGGTTTGACAGCAGAGAAGGCGGAACGGCATGCGGCGGCCGATGGCGTCGCGCAGGCCGGCCAGCCCCACCAAGACGCAGGGCGGTAATTCAGGTGCGAGACATGACCCAGCCACGGCTGCTCGGCGGTCGCTACGAGCTCGACGGGATCGTCGGGCGCGGCGGGATGGCCGAGGTGTTCCGGGCACGCGACATCCGTCTCGATCGCATCGTCGCGGTGAAGACACTGCGCGACGACCTGGCCAGGGATCAGACCTTCCAGGCCAGGTTCCGGCGGGAGGCCCAGTCGGCTGCCTCGCTCAACCACCCTTCGATCGTGGCGGTGTACGACACCGGCGAGGACATGATGGGGCCCACCCCCGTGCCCTACATCGTGATGGAGTATGTCGACGGCCGGACGCTGCGCGACCTGCTGCGCGACGACCGGCGGCTGCTGCCAGAACGCGCCCTGGAGATCACCGACGGGGTGCTGCGCGCGCTGGACTACAGTCACCGCAACGGGATCGTGCACCGCGACATCAAGCCAGGCAACGTGATGCTGACCCGCAACGGCGAAGTCAAGGTGATGGACTTCGGCATCGCCAGGGCGGTCAGTGACACCCAGGCCACGATGACCCAGACCGCGCAGGTGATCGGCACCGCGCAGTACCTGTCGCCCGAGCAGGCCAGGGGCGAGCGGGTCGATGCCCGCAGCGACCTGTACTCGACCGGGTGCCTGCTGTATGAGCTGCTGACCGGGCGGCCGCCGTTCACCGGCGACTCCCCGGTGGCCATCGCCTACCAGCACGTCAGGGAGAACCCGGTGCCGCCCTCCCAGGTCGACCCGGAGATCCCGCGGTGGGCCGACGCCATCGTGCTGAAGGCGATGGCCAAGGATCCCGGGCACCGGTACCAGTCCGCCGGGGACATGCGCAACGACATCCAGCGCGCCCTGTCGGGCGTGCCGATCGCCGCGCCCGCGCAGACCTCCGCCTACCAGGGCACCCGGCGGATGGGCGCCTCCACCGCGATGGTCGGCCGGACCGGGGCGATCCCGCCGTATGAGTACGGGCCCGAAGACGGGCCGCCGCCCGGCGGCGGCCGCAAGCGCTGGCCCTGGGTGGTGGCCGCCGCGGTCGCCCTGGCGCTGATCGCGGCGCTCATCTTCGTGTTCCAGTACATCTCCAGCAGCGGCGGCAGCTTCGCCGTGCCGCCGGTGGACGGCCTGACCCAGCAGGTGGCGGTGAAGCAGATCGCGCAGGCGCACCTGATCGCGAACGTGGTGCCGAAGGCGTCCAATGCCGTGCCGAAGGACCACGTGATCAGCACCAGCCCGCCCAACGGCAAGCTGGTCAAGGAGAACAGCACGGTCACCGTGTTCGTCTCCACCGGGGCGGCGAAGGTGGCGGTGCCGGACGTGACGGGTAAATCGCTGGCGACCGCGACGAACATCCTGCAGCAAGCCGGGTTCAAGGTATCGCCGCAGAAATCCCAGAACAGCGGGACCCCGCCGGGCCAGGTGTTCAAGCAGAACCCGCCCGCGGGGGCCAAGGCGGCGCCCGGTTCCCCCGTCACGCTGTACTACGTCGGCACCGGCGTCCAGGTGCCCTCGGTGATCGGGTACCCGGAAAACACCGCCAAGCAGATCCTCGAGCAGGACGGGTTCTCGGTGGACGTCAAGACCGTCGCCGGGCCGTCGGACGCGACGATCGGCAACGTGTTCCAGCAGAGCCCGACCGGCGGGACCGCGCCGAGCGGATCGCAGGTGGTCATCTACGTGGCCTCGGCGCCGAACCCGCCGCCGGCCACCCCCACGCCGACGCCGACCACCCCGACGCCGACGCCGACCACCCCGACGCCGACGCCATCGGATCACCAGTAGCCAGAGCGCCGGGAAATTTGGCGAGGGCCTGCGCCGCGCGTAAGCGCTGGCGCGAGAGCCCTCACCTAGATAGTCGGCGCCCGGGCACGTTCCGTTACGGCCGTGCGGACACGTTCCGTTACCCCGAAGGCGAGGACCTGCCCGGGCAGGTGACCGGCCTGCTGCGGGCAGGCGCGCGCCCGGCCCGCAGCAACTACGCTTACACCGTAAGGCCCGCGTGCCTCGCGACCCGACCAGGAGAACGACCGTGCCCAAGTCCAGGACCCGCACCAAGGCGGTCTACACCCCGCCGCCCAAGTCAACAAAGGCGAAGGTCAGTCCTCGCTGGCTGGCGCCGACCATGGTCGGCTGCCTGCTGGTCGGGCTCGCGTGGATCGCGCTGTTCTACGTGACCGAGGGCTCGACGCCGGTGCAGCAGCCGCTGGGTGACTGGAACCTGGTGCTCGGGTTCGGGTTCATCATCGGCGCGGTCATGCTCGCCACCAAGTGGCACTGACCGGCCGCCGCCCGGTCAGCTGAAGCCCAGGCCCGCCACCCTGGCCGCCAGCTGGTGGTCGCGGACGACCACGGCGATCACCAGGATCGCGATGATGGCGGCGGTGGCGGCAAGCTGCGTCAGCGCCCGCTGGTTGCGCGGCGCGTAGGCGTATGCCGCGGTCAGCAGGCCGCCGGCCAGGAGCCCGCCGACGTGCGCCTGCCAGGCGATGTGCGGCACCACGAAGCCGAAGACCAGGTTGATCACGATCAGGAAGACGATCTGCCTGCTGTCCAGGCGCAGCCGCCTGGCCACCACGAACCAGGCGCCGAACAGGCCGAAGACCGCGCCGGAGGCCCCCAGGGCCTCCACGTTGGTGGGGGCGACCAGGTAGAACAGCACCGACCCGCCGAGCGCGCTGACCAGGTAGATGGCGACGAAGCGCAGGTGGCCGAGCAGCCGTTCCAGCGCCGGGCCGACCAGGATCAGCGCCCACATGTTGAAGATGATGTCCAGCGGGCCGAAGCCGCCCAGCCCGGGCGGCGGCAGGAACGCCGCGGAGATCAGCCGGTACCAGTCACCCTGGGCCACGCCTTCAAGGTGGCCGCCCGGCCCGATGGCCTGCCCGAGCATCGCCCAGTCATCGGCGATGCTCGGGTGCGCCAGCTCCACCAGCCACAGCACCACGTTGATGGCCACCAGGGCCCAGGTGACGACCGCTCCGGCGGCCACCCGGCCGCCGAAGACGGTCTGCGGCCGCCTGCTGCCCTGATTGCCCTGCCTGATGCAGTCGACGCACTGCTGGCCGACGGCCGCCGAGCGCAGGCAGTCCGGGCACGCGGGCCGGCCGCACCTGACGCACGACACGTAGGTCTCCCGGCCCGGATGCCGGAAGCACGTCGGGACACTGGTGGCGGGGCTGGACTCGGGGCCCGGGGGGACGGTCACGGCTATTACCCGGCGTTATTCCCGGCGCCGTCAGCGCGGTCGATCCGCACGGACTCCAGGACCACGTCGTTGACCGGGCGGTCGTGCTGGCCGGTCGGCACCTGGCTGATGTCGTCGACCACCTCGTTGCCCTCGACGACCTCGCCGAAGATGGTGTGCTTGCCGTTCAGCCACGGGGTGGGCACGCTGGTGATGAAGAACTGCGAGCCGTTCGTGCCGGGCCCCGCGTTGGCCATCGCGAGCAGGTAGGGCCGGTCGAAGCCCAGGTCCGGGTGGATCTCGTCGGCGAACTTGTAGCCGGGACCGCCGGTGCCGGTGCCGAGCGGGTCACCGCCCTGGATCATGAAGTTCGGGATCACCCGGTGGAAGATCGTCCCGTCGTAGAACCGGCCCTCGCCGGGCCCGCGGGACTTCGGGTCCGTCCACTCGCGGTTCCCCTCGGCCAGTTCCACGAAGTTCCGGACTGTCTTGGGCGCGTGGTCAGGGAAGAGCCGGACGACGACCGTCCCCCGGTTTGTCCGCAGCGTCGCGGTGAGCGCGTTCGTATTCGTCATGAAAAGAATCCTCGCACGGCCGGCCAGCCCCGCGGCCCCATGGCCGGAACACAGCGCCCTCCGCGCTGCGTCCTGAGCCCATTCTCCCACCTCCGGAGGGTTGCGGCGAATCCTGCCTGCCGGTCACGGTTGACAGCGCGGGCCTGGGGAAGTGTGTCAGCGACAAGAACCATGGGGAGGTTTTAGTGTCTGTTCTGACTAGGAAGCGCCCGGAAGTGGTGGAAACCATCGCGCTGCGGGCGCGCCTTGCCCCGCTCGCCAGGAACGCGCGGCCGCTGGCCGACGCTGGCCGGGCGGCGAAAGAGCGTGCGGACTCGGCCCTGGCATGGGCCATGCCGCATGTTGATTCTGCCCGGCTGTGGGCGGCACCGCACGTCGAGCGCACCGGCATCGCGATGCGCGACAACCTTGCCCCGAAGGTGTCGGACGTGCTGGTAGCCACCGCTCGCCGGCTAGAGAAGGAGCCCGCCCGGCGGCGCCGCTGGCCGCGGCGGGTGGCCACCATGGCGATGCTGGCCGCAGCGGCCAGCGCCGTCGCGGCGGTCGCGATGCGCCGCCGCAGCGGCCCGGCCGGGTACCGCCCGGTGAGCCCGGTGCCCGACAGCCCCGTGCCTGACGGCCCGGTGCCCGACAGCACCGGTCCGGGTTCGGGCGTACCCGAGTCAGCCGACGGCAGCCAGCCAGGGCGTGACCCGGAGGCAGGCGGCGGCCTGCACGGCTAGCCATGACCGGTCAGCA
>DATBGO010000171.1:0-2165 GCA_036558005.1 Streptosporangiaceae bacterium
CCTGGGCCGCTACCCGGCCGAGGTCGAGGCCACCGTCTACTTCTGCTGCCTGGAGGCGATCCAGAATGCCTGCAAGCATGCCGGGGAGGGGGCCACGCTGGCCCTGCGCCTGCGGGAGGACGCGGGCAGGCTGACCTTCGACGTCGTCGATGACGGGAACGGATTCGACGCCGAGGCCCGCGGGCTGGGCGCCGGCTTCCGCAACATGGCCGACCGGCTGGGCGCCCTGGGGGGCAGCCTGCAGGTGGAATCGGCCCCGCAGCGGGGCACGAAGGTGTCGGGGGTGATCCCGGTGGGCACGGACGCGGGCGCGGGATGAAGGGCTGCCGGTCGCAGTTGCCGCACGGTTTAGTGACCGCGGGCCGGCTGGCGGGGCGGCCGAGGCGCATGGCTTGGGGCGTTGCCCTCATGCGACCGGGCTAGGGTGCTGGGACTGGCCGACACCACCGGCATCAAGCTGCTCTCCAACATCGGACTGGGGTTCCTGTTCCTGCTCGCCGGGTACGAGCTTGACCCGCGGCTGCTGCGGGAGCACGCCGGCAAGCTGGCCATCGGCGGCTGGGTAGTCAGCGCCGTGATCGCCGTCGGCGCCGTGGGCGTGCTCGGCTCCATCGGCTTCGTGCGCGACTTCGTGCCGATCGGGCTCGCCCTGACCACGACCGCGCTGGGCACGCTGCTGCCCATCCTGCACGACAACGACATGCTCTCCGGCCAGTTCGGCCGGTACGTGCTGGCCGCCGGGGCCGTCGGCGAGCTCTTCCCCATCGTGGCGATCTCGTTGTTTCTCACCGGGCGCGATGAATTCGTCGCGATCGGCTCGATCCTGGCCGTCGGCGTCCTGGCCATCCTGCTGACCCTCCTGCCGCGGCTCCTCGGCGACACCAGGCTGCGGGCGATCTTCCGGCAGGGAAGGCGGGCGACCTCGCAGACGACCCTGCGCTGGTCCATCGTTTTGCTGCTTCTGCTGTTGGTGGCCGCCCAGCGGTTCGGGCTGGACGTCGTCCTCGGCGCGATGCTGGCCGGGATAGTGCTGCGCAGTTGGACCCACGCGATCGACGTCGACGTCACCCCCCTGGAGGGAAAGCTCGACGCCGTTGGCTACGGCCTTTTCATCCCCGTGTTCTTCGTAGCCTCGGGCATGGCCCTCGACGTTCAGTCGATTGCCAAGAACCCGCTGCGGCTCATCGCCTTTTTCGTGCTGCTGCTCGTGGTCCGCGGCCTGCCCTCACTGCTGATCTACCGGCGTGCCCTGCCGCTGCGGCAGCGGGCCGAGATGACGTTCATCACCGCGACCACCATGCCGCTGCTGATCGCGCTCGCCGCGATCGGCCTGAGCGACGGTGTCATGATTCCCGCCAACGCGGCGGCCCTGGTCGGCGCCGGCGTGCTGGCGGTGCTGGTCTACCCGGCGATCGCCGTGCTGCTGGCGCGGACCGGCCGCACCGTACCCACCGGGCCGGACGTGGCCGCGGCCGACCTGGACGCCGGCGGCATCGTGGGCGCGGCCCGCGCCGCGGGCGAGCCCGAGGCCGGCACCGCCGACGGCTATGGCGCTCCCCCGGCCGAATAGCGGGTGTGGGTGGGCTTCCGCGCGCCCTTGTCTGTTTCCCCTGGATGAGTAAGGATTTGCAGGCAGGCCGATGATCTGAGTGCCGCGGGGATCGCCCCCTTTGCCGGGCCGGTGCGCTGGGTCATCGGGCGGGAGGCTGCCCGCTCGTGCAGAAAGGTGCGCCGGCGGGCGCCATGACGCGGACTACGGGGGCCACGATGCGCGCGTACTGCCCATGACGAGCCGGCCCGGGACACAGGTAGCCGCCGGCGAGTCTGAGGCGCGGCGGACGGGCCGCGTGCTGCCCGCCAGGCGATACCGCCATCCCGGCGACGTGATCCGCCTGATCGCCGCGGCCGCGGTGCTGGCCGTCGCCGGGACGATCGCGGCGCTGGTCCCCAGCGCGGTCCTCCGGCCCGATGCCACGGAGATCAGCACCACTGGGCCCGGCACCGTGGCCGGGCAGGTGCTGACCGGGCTGGTCCAGGTCACGATCGCGGGCGCGGCGCTGGTCCTGCTGGTGGCGGGATTGCGCCGCCGCCGCTTCCGGGTGATCGCGACGGTGGCCGGCGGCTTCGTCGCGGCGGCGGCACTGATGGCCGCGATCATGTACCTG
>DATBGO010000172.1:0-28604 GCA_036558005.1 Streptosporangiaceae bacterium
GCCCATGCCCTCTCGCTTCGCGCGTTCACGCAGGTGAGAGGGCCTTCAGTGATTCCAGATGATCTTGAGCCGGTGAGCGGGATCGAACCGCTGACCTGCCGTTTACAAGACGGCTGCTCTGCCAACTGAGCTACACCGGCCGGGCTTCGAGCATGGTAGCCGACCCTGGGCCTGACATGCGCCCGGCGGGGCCGCCGCCGTGCGCGGCCGAGCCAATACGCTGGCCGGGACGCCCGCGCCGGGCCCGGGTACGCGTGCGGGCCGGCCGGGCGGCGGCCCGGCGCGGGCCGCGGCGAAAGGTGACAGCCGATGCAGGTCAATGTTGGTGACTTACTGACTTCGGGAACCCTCCTGGTCGCGTCGATCACCTGGTGGGTGACCTTCCGCCAGGCCCGCCGGTCCGAGCGGGTGACCAGGACCGCCGAGGTCATAGCGAATCTCTCCCTCTCCGATGCGCTGGCCGAGGCGACTTTCCAGCTAACCAGGCTGATCAACGAAGGCAGGCAGGTCCGGTACGAGGCCCTTGATGAGATCACCGAACGGCATGTGGTCAAGATCCTCGACTACTACGAGTACCTGTGTGAGCTGTACGAGTCCGGGGTCCTCAGCCGGGCGACCATCGTGACCCTCCGCGGCCAGCTGATGGCGCGCACCTATGACGTCTGCGCTGATTACATCGCCGAGACCCGGCGCAGGCAGGGACGGCTGGTCTACGAGGCGTTCGAGCGGTTCGTCGCCGGGCTCCCGGGAAGAAGCGAGCGTGACCGCTCGCTCCCTGTTGCCCCTGCCCCAGGCGCCAGCCCCGCACCGGACGCCAGCCCCGCACCGGACGCCGGCCCTGTCCCGGACGCCAGCACCGCTCCGGCGGCCGAGCCCGGCCGGCCGGCCGCGTAGCGGGCCTGCCAGGCCGGTGCCGGGGACCGCGCGTCCCCGGCACCCGCGGAGTCAGGGCGTACCGGTAATCAGTGCCCGCATCCTGGGCGTGCCGATCCCGGTGGCCTCGTCATACCCTGGCGTGGCCTCGAACAGGCCGTTGTTGTGAGAGACGGCCTGCAGCGGCCCGGCGCCGGTGATGTCGTGGAAGAAACCGCGCGAATCGGTGCGCAGCAGCTGGTACAGCAGCGGATTGAAATTCCCGGTGCGGTGACCCTGATAGCTGTCGCGGTCGGCAGCGATGGCCGACCACAGCGGTGAGGACAGGCTGGTCCCGCCGTCGCCGAACCAGCCCGGCGGGGTCTCGAACTGGCTGAAGCTCCCGCACGAGCTGTTCGGGGTGTCGTCGTTGCCCGTGCAGAACTCGGCGTACGGGGTGTACTGGTCGGCGGTGGCCGAGATGTCGGGCACCTGGCGGCACGGCGCGCCGGCCGGGGCGAGCGAGCACTGGGTGGTGCCGTTGCCGTGGGTGGCGACGCTGCTGTCGACACCGGGGCCGTGCTGGTAGAACGGGGCACGCCAGAACTGGCTGGACCCGCCGCCGCTCCCGCCGGTCAGGCCGCACCAGGTCAGCCCGGGCTGACCGCCTTCATCGGCGCTGGTGTTGCACAGGCCCTGCGGGTTCCACACCGTCTCGGTGCCCGCGGGCGGGTAGGCCGGGTGCGCCTTCATCCCCGGGTTGTCGCTCTCCAGCGAGGTGCCGCCCACGTCGGTCACCCACGGCTGCACGCCCGGGTCGTCGACGTTCACGACGGTGGAGCCATCGGTCGGGATGCAGTCGAAGGCGCCGTCGTCACCCGAGGCGACGAACATGCTCTGCCCCTGCAGCGCCATCTGCTCGAAGATCACGTTCTCGGCCTTGGCCATGCCGAGCCCGACGTCGTTTTCGCAGGCGCCGTAGCTGGAGTTGATCGAGACCGCCTCGTCGTCGCTGGCTATCCGGGCGAACTCGTCCAGCGTTGTCTGACCGGTCTCGTCCGCTGGCGCGTTGTACACGATGATCCGGCTGACGTCGGGCGCGATCGCCAGCTGGGTCTCGACGTCAGCGTCGACCTCGATGTCCGCGGCGAAGCCGTTGAGCTCCGGCGGGCAGGTGTCGCCGGCCGGGCAGGCGGGGGTCACCGGCCCGCCGTCGACGTTCACGTTCTCCAGCCGCGGGGTGAAGCCGGGCCCGAGGAACGTGTGCGCGTAGGTGCTGATGTCGGATTCCAGGTAGCCCGACAGCTCGAAGACCGCCAGCGTGGTGCCAGCTCCCTGGCCGGCCCGGCCGGCCTGCGGCGCGCCGTAGATGGAGTTCAGCTGCGAGGGAGTCAGGCCGCTGCAGCCGGGCCCGCCCGCGTACCCGTCAGGGAACGGGGTGAAGGTGGCGAAGAAGTCGAACAGCTGCTGGGCGGTCGGGTACGGGGCCTCGCAGCTGGCGGGCGGGGCCTGCGGCCTGGCCGCGGGGCGGGCGGCGGGCAGCGCTCCCGGCTCGGGGCGCTTGATCATGTCGTGCTCGCGCGCGGTGTTGGCCAGCCCGATCACGCCGAGCACCCTGCTGGCCAGCGCGCCCGGCAGCCGGGCCGCGGTGGAGTTGGCGAAGAACCGGGTGCCGCCGGGGGCGGTGTAGCTGCGGAGCGTGGTGCCGAACGCGGCGGACACCTGCTGGCTGCTGCCCGTCACCCGGACCAGGAACGGCGACGAGGAACGCCGCACCGTCAGCCCGCTGCGGGTCAGGTAGCCGGTAACCGCCGCCCGGGCCGCCGCGGCAGGCGCGTAGCGCGCGTCGAACTGCCCTTTCGCCAGCCAGTGCTGGTAACGGCCGCTGCCCTTTGTGTAAACGGCTTTCAGCTCGGCGTTCAGCCCGGCCGGATCGCGGGGCGCCAGTGCCAGTTCGACCGACATCCGCGCGCTGCGGTAAGGGCCGGTCGTGACGTCGGCGTTGGGGGTCATGCTGCCCCGCAGCGCGACCATGCCACGGGCGGCCGCTGGCCCCGCCGCCTTCGCCGAGGACGCGAACGCGCCGGCCGCGGCGGTCATCGCCAGCCCGAGCAGGGTGATGGTGGCAGCGCGCACCGGACGGTGGATCACGCCCATGCAAGCCTCCATGGCTCCATGACGGTCCTGGCCGATGTCCCGGCGTGACAGCCAGCGCCGGGGCTGGCGGCGCCAGATATCAAGAGGCCCCGACCGCCTGCCCACCTGGGAGACGTTCCGCGACCTCGGACAGAACGGACGGTATTTACCGCGACAAGCGTGATTCAGATAAACCACTGTGTCAAGAGCGCACAAATGGCACCGGCCGGCCGGCCGGTGAGCTTCCGGAACGGTCCTCAGCCGGCCGCCGTCCTGGGCGCGGCCGGACCTGCTGCGGGCAGGCAAGCCGCTGGCTCAGCCGGGAGACCGTGGCCGGACGGGCCCGCAGAGGCACTCCGGGTTGCCTCGCAGAGGGAGGAATGCAGGCCAGCGAAATCGTAGAACCGCCGGGGCCGGTCCGCGTCTGCATAGAATGCCTCGCTGTAATGCCGGACAATAGGGCTTTCTATTACCAGCGTCAGCGTATGGTCCAGCAGGTTGCTGAGCTTGTGGATCTCGTCCCACCGAACCGTGTAGGTATCGCCCGCCCGGAATGGCCGGACCGAACTAGCCTGCTCCCTGAGGCCCAGCTTGTGCTGATGGAAAATATGGTGATCAAATCCTCCGGAGATGACCAGCGAGGCCAGCGAGTACCGATGGTTATGCGGCACCTCGGCATGGCCGGGCACGCGCTCGTCAGCCGACTTGTACTGATGCAGCCAGACCCGGAAAGAGAGAGTCTCATGGTAATAGACGAACCACTTATAGTGGGTAGTGGTCTCATGGCTGCGCAGCCCGCGGTACTCAAGGTTCCCGGCTGCCCAGGATAAGACCTCCCGGTACAGCAGGTCACGCTCACCGTCCAGCTCAGCGAGCAGTCCCAGGACCGTGTCATCGAGGTGGCCCGCCGGATCCCAGCTAGTCTCCTCCAGGCGATTCAGAAAGTCAGCGAAATTGTACACAACTTCTCTCCAGCGGCTCGGCCCGCTGCACCAGCAGGTCAGTAATAATCCTTGTAACACATGCTCGCTTCGACGAATATCGGTCTCGTGAAATTATCAAGTAGCGGGTTCTTCGGATCATCAAGCGGAATCCAGCGGTGCTCAGAGTGACTGGCCGGATCAAGCCTGACACTACTAGCGGGCGCAATGACAAGGAAATTTAATTGAATATTTGCTAACTGAACAGATTCGCGCTCACTGCGAAACCTTGAGTACCCGAGAATACTGACTATCTTGCCACGCAGGCCAGTTTCCTCCGAAAGCTCCCTCAGCGATGCCTCCGCGACGTCTTCATCGAAATGGACTTGCCCCGCAGGGATACCCCATACGTTGGGCAGGAATGATTCCCTTGCACTTCTCCTGAGCAGCAAGAACGCCCCGTCGTGCACGGTCGCCGCGCCGGCCAGCACGTTGAAGGACTGTCGCACTGCTGGCGGCTTGCTCCTACTCATACCTAGGTCCCCATCGTCTCGAGCGCCCGGATGAAGGGCACGATGAATTCGCGGTGCGATTGGCGGAGCCTATGGAGCTGGGTGACGTCAACCTCCGGGTAACCTAACGATAACAGGTACTCAAGCAGCTCGGTGTCGGAATCACGCGCGGTAAAGCGGCGGCGCAGGGCTGAGATGTCGAGTTGCCGTCGGCACTCGTCCCGAAAGATCTGATAGGTCTGGCTTTCCTTGGCGAAGCGCACCGTCGCCGGGTGGGTGCTGCGCAGCGACTCCGTCATACGATACAGCGAGATATAGATAGCGTTGTCGAAGATCTCCATCCGGACCGGCGATGTATTCGCCACGAACCCTAGTTCAATACTGCACACGTCCCGGCAGTCGAAGAGCGCGACGACAGAGGAAAGGATCTCTTCACGAATATCCTGGGCTATATCCGAGAGCGTCTTGCCCTCCGAGCCGGAACGCCGCCTGCGGTCAGCCGCCCTGGCGTTGACCGCGCTGTCGTCCCTGGGGTCGACGGAGATCACCTGGACAACTTCGAGGGCGTGATCCGATGTCCGCAACCTGCCGGGCAGGTACTTGGCGCTGGTACCGCGGAAGAAGTAGAAACTGGACGCGCACAGGTCGCGGGTCAGGTCCCGGTTGAACCGGGCGTCGAACTCCTGCGTCGCCGGATACTGGTCAGTTGGCAGGAAGAGCTGGTTGAGCTGTCCCATCTGGTGCATTATCTCGGTGACGTGACCGCGGAGCTGGGTTCCGATCTCATCGCGTATCAGCTCGGCATACTCGCGATTGGCAAGCACCGTGTAAATGAGCGCGAAGATCGCCGAGCCGGCCAGGCCCGTGCCGATCTGGGTGAGCTTGTCCTGAGTCGAAACCGACTTTGCCACGAACAGTAAGACCAGCGCCACCATGGCAACGCAGGCGAGCACCAGCGCGATGGCGTAACGGTATGGCCGCCGCCGTGACCGGCTCGCCGCCTGGCCTAACCCGGGCACCTCACGTGCGGCCATGATCAATGGTCTCCGTCAACCCGACTTCTGGTCTTCCCCATGCTAATGGCACCGGCAAGGGCCGCTAGGGCCCGCGAACGCCAGCCATAACGCAAGGCTCACCGCTGGACGCGCGGCGTACCCGCAGCCCGCTGGCACGCCGGGCTGGCCGGCCCGCATCCGGCGGATCCCGCTACCGGGCGCCGGGCTGCCTGCTGGTGACCAGGACCGCGGACACCCCGGCCGGCGCGACGATGTCATACCGGCTGGCCGCGTCGCCCCACCCCGGCATGGTCAGCACCGTCCCGCCGGCCAGCCCGGTGTAGGAACGGCCGTTCAGCGTGACCGCCGACGCGCCGCCGTCGAGCCGCAGCCGGGCCGGGACCCCGGCCGGGAGGCTCAGGTCCAGCTCGCTGGCCCCGCCGGCCAGCACGATGACCGCGCTGCCGCCCGGGTCTGGCAGCACCAGCCTGAGCAGGCTGGTCCCGGCGGTGAAGTCGGCGCCGCTCAGCCGCCCGCCGGCCATGCTGACCGACGTCTGGCTGGCCCCGCCGCTGAACACCAGCCGCCAGCGCACCGCCGCGTTCAGCACGATCCGCAGCGCGGCCGGGCCGCCCTGGCCGGTGCCGTCCAGGAAGACCTGCACCGCCTGGCCCGCGACCAGCGCGGGGCGGACCCCTGAGTCCGGCGGCGTGGACGCCCGGAGCAGGTCGCCGCCGAGCCTGGCGGCGGACACGCTGACCGTGGCCGCGCCGCTGACCACGTCCAGCTCGGCGCTGTCGCGGCCGTCCCTGGCCAGCGCGGCGGTGTGCGGCGGGATCAGCTGGCCGGACCCGGCGGGGCGGCCTAACCCGGGCCCGGACGGCAGGAGCGAGGAATTGCAGCCCGCGACGGCCAGCAGGCCGGCGCACAGGACGATCGGCGTAACGCGCATGCCTGGCGGCTTCCCCGCAAATCCGGTGATACACCTCCGGCCGCCTGACCGCCTGGTCCGGCTGGTCAGCCCGGTATTTCCGGTCAGGCGCTAACCCCTCCAGGTTAGGAACCGCAAGCAGGGGGAACGGCCGGTGGAAAGACTCAGACAGCCTGTCCTCGCCCCCGGAGGTAACTGGCGTGGAGATCAAACTGGCCCTGTGCCTGCCCCGTGACGCCGCCAGCGTGCCGGTCAGCCGGCAAGTACTCGACGGCTGCCTGGAATTCCTCGGCGTGACCCGGGAGATCAGGACCGATATCGCGCTCGCGCTGAGCGAGGCCTGCGCCAACGTCATCATGCACGCGGCCCCGGCCGACGCGTATGAGGTGCTGGCCCGGGTGCGGGACGGGCGGTGCGTCATCGAGGTGGTGAACGGAGGCGACGGCCAGCCGCGGGACATCCCGGCCCCGCCACGGATGCCGCTGAACGCCGAGCACGGCCGCGGCCTGCAGATCATGGACGCGGTCGTCGACGACCTGCGGCTGACCGGGAACGGGCTGCACGGGACCACCGTGCACTTCGAGAAGGTGCTGCGCTGGCAGCCGGGCGCGCCCGGCGAGCCGCTGTTCAGCCAGGCCGCGGCGCACGGCGGCTGACCGCCGGCGGTGAGCGCTCAGCCGGCCCTGGCGGCCCGCTGGCTCCTGGCCGCCCGCCAGGAGGCCTCCGCCTCGCCGATCGGGCTGGACGGCGGGCCCTGCACGAACGGCCAGATCTCCTCCGCGATCGACCGCCAGTCGGCGGTGGCCGACAGCTCGCCCAGCAGGGCGAACAGCCCCAGGTTGATCCGCTGCAGGATCACGTAGGACCGCGGGATGCTCACGTACCCGGCCACCGGGCTGCGCACGTCGAAGAACCGGCGCACCACCCGGGAGGCGTAGTCACCGGTGATCGTCAGCGGCCCGCGCTCGCGGATCGTGTCGTAGAACACCGCCATGTGGTCGACGATCGTCTCGGTGCTCAGCGGCGCGTCCGGGCGCAGGAACCCGGCCGCCTCCATGCTCGCGCGGAACTCCTCCGGGTCGTTCCTGACGCACAGGTTCCTGGCCATGTTCATCAGCGGCTGCAGCTCCTCCGGGGTGAAGTGCTTCACCAGCCCGAAGTCGAGGAAGGTCACCCGGCCGCCGCCGTGGAACAGGTAGTTGCCCGGATGCGGGTCGCCGTTGAACGCGTGCACCTCATAGAGGCTGCGGAACACGAACCGGTAGATCGTCTCCGCGGCCAGGTCGCGCTCGGCCTGCGGCCACTGCGCCAGCTCGGCGAACCGGGCCCCGTCAGCGAGCTCGCTGGTCACCACCCGCCGGGCGGACAGCTCGCTGACGATCGCCGGGATATGAATCACCGGGTGGCCTGCGTAGTAGCTGGCCAGCAGCTGCTGGTTGCGCGCCTCGCGGCGGTAGTCGAGTTCCTCGACCACCCGGTCCCGCAGCTCGCTGACCAGCGCGTTGACGTCCTGGCTCGGCGCGGTGACCCGGAGCATCCGGCGCAGCAGCGCCACGTTACCCAGGTCGGCGGCCATGGTCTCGGCGATCCCCGGGTACTGCACCTTCACCGCCACCGCGCGGCCGTCGCGGGTGATCGCCCGGTGCACCTGGCCGATCGACGCGGCCGCGATCGGCTCGGGGTCCCAGCGGGCGAACACGTGCTCCGGCGGGCCGCCGAGCTCCTCGGTGACCACCCCGGCGGCCAGCTCCGGGCTCATCGGCGGCACGCTGTCCTGCAGCCTGCTGAGCGTCCGGCGCACGGCCGGCGACAGCCCGTCGTCGATGTAGCTGGCCATCTGGCCGAGCTTCATCAGCACGCCCTTCATCGCGCCGAGCGTGACGGCGACGTCCTCGGCGGTCTGCAGGGCCAGGTCGTTGCGCAGTTCCTGGCGGTGCTCCCCGGCCGCGGCGAACAGCCGCGGGGCGCTGCTGGCGTACCGGGCGGCGCCCCGCCCGGCCAGCCGCAGCGCGGCCAGGCCGCGGCTCCACCGCAGCCGCCCGACCCGGCGCCGCAGCAGCACCAGCGCCAGGACCGCGCCGGCCACCGACGCCGCCGCGGCGACCCGCCTGCTCACGCGGGCCGGGCCGCGCGCATCCGCAGCGTGACCCGCTGCCGTGCCTCCAGCACGCCCGGCTCCCCCAGGAACACCGTGTCCAGCAAGCCGAGCGCCTGCCGGATCTCGGTCCGGCGCTGCGCGGTGAGCGGCCCGGGGTCGCGATAGCCGTACATGTCCCTGGCCCAGGCCGGCAGCGCGATCACCGCCGCGTCCCTGATGTCCTGCCAGATCTCCGCGACGTCCTCGTCCAGCCCGGGCGGGTCCAGCAGGTAGGCCATCGACTCGGCGGCCGCGGGGGTGAGCCGCAGCTGCGGCGCGACCGACGACAGGTAGTCCTCCAGCGCGGCGCGGCTGGCCGGGACCTGGCCGGCCGGCACGCCGACGAGCTGCGCGGCGACGACCATCTCGGCCACGTACCGGTCGGCATCCGCGGCGGTCAGCTGCGTCCCGAACAGCTGCCCCGCTGCCAGCGTCGAGTCGACCAGCGCCGCGTGCACCCACAGCAGCAGCGCCGGGTCTCCCGCGGCGTAGTGCTGGCCGGTGACCGGGTCGGTGCCCCGGACATGCTCATGGATGCGCCGCACCCGGGCCGCGGCCCGCTCCGCGTCCGCCCGCGCCCCGAAGTTGACCGTGGCCAGGTACGCCGAGGTGGCGGCGAGCCTGCCGACCGGGTCGTCCCGCCAGTTGCTGTGCTGGTCGACCCCGGCCATCGCGAGCGGGTGCAGCGCCTGCAGCAGCAAGGCCCGCAGCCCGGCGACCGGCCCGGACAGGCCGGTGCTCAGCCGCCACGCGACGCTGCCCGGGCCGAAGAAGCCCTCGTCCGCCGGGTGCTGCGGCACGCTGGCCGCGTAGGCGGCCGCCGAGCGCTCGACCAGCCCGGCCGCCCCCGCGTACATGTCCGCTGTCATGGTGACCCCCGCCGATGCCGGCCGCGGCCTAGCGGCCAGCGGCTCCCGCAGACCATGATGAACGCCATACCACTCAAACTACCCACTGCGGCGGAGGGAACGGCACGCCAGATGAGCCAGGTACCGACAGTGCGGGGCCCCGTGGACACCGCCGCGCTTGGCCCTGCCTACATGCACGAGCACGTCTTCAGCCTCACCGCGGACATGCAGCAGAACTACCCGGACGAATGGGGCAGCGAGCAGGACCGCATCACCGACGCGGTGCGCAAGCTGGGTGCGCTGGCCAATTCAGGCATCCGCACCATCGTGGACCCGACGGTGGTCGGGCTGGGCCGGTACATCCCGCGGATCCAGCGCATCGCCGAGCAGCTGCCCGAGCTCAACATCATCGTCGCGACCGGCATCTACACCTATGACAGCGTCCCGTTCTACTTCGAGCACCGGGGACCGGCGCTCAGCCCGCTGCTCGGCACCGAGGTGCCCGACCCGATGGTCGACATGTTCGTCCGCGACATCACCGAGGGCATCGCCGGCACCGGCGTCCGCGCGGGCATGCTGAAATGCGCCATCGACGCGGCCGGGATGACCGCGGGGGTGGAACGGGTGATGCGGGCCGTCGCGCGGGCGCACCACCAGGCCGGCGCCCCGGTGACGGTGCACACCCACCCGGCGTCCAGGACCGGGCTGGAGGTCAAGCGGGTGCTGTGCGACGAGGAGGGCGTGCCGCCGGGCAAGGTCGTGCTCGCGCACAGCGGCGACAGCACCGACTGTGACCACCTCAGCGAGCTGGCCGAGGCCGGCTTCCTGCTCGGCATGGACCGGTTCGGCATCAACATCGCGACGAGCTTCGAGGCCAGGGCGGACACGCTGATCGAGATGTGCCGGCGCGGCTTCGCCGGCAGCATGGTGCTGGCCCACGACGCGTCCTGCTACATCGACTGGATCGACCCGGCCGTGCTCCCGTTCCTGCCGCAATGGCACTACCTGCACATCGGCGAGGAAGTGCTGCCCTACATCCGTGACCGCGGGGTCACCGCCGAGCAGATCAGCGCCATGCTCGTGGACAACCCGCGCCGCTTCTTCACCGCCGCCAGCCCCGCCTGACCCCCGGAGTCCCCCGTCGTGACAGTCTCGCCGCCGCGGCCGGCCGCGGCACAGATCACCGCGCTCGCCTTCGGCGGCACCTGGCGCCGTTACCAGGACCTCGCCCTGGACGCGTTCGAAACCGACCGGCGGCGGCGCCGGCTGCGCACCCACATCGTCGCGCCGCCGGGCTCCGGCAAGACGCTGCTGGGGATGGAGATGGTGCGGCGGCTGGGCCATCGGGCGCTGGTGCTGGTGCCCAACACCGCCGTGCAGGAGCAGTGGCTGCGGGCCGCGAGCACGTTCGGCGCCCCGCCGGGGCTGGCCGCCGCCGACCCGTCCGCGCCGCTTGCCTGCCTGACCTATCAGGCGCTGTGCCAGCTCAGCGACCCCGCCGCCGCGCTCGGCGAGCTGGCGGAGCGGCGCTGGGCCGCCGACCGTGCCCGGTCGGCGGGGATGACCACCGGGGAAGCCGAACGCGAGGCCGCCAGCTGGACCGGCGCCGCGGCGGCCCGGCGGCACCGGGAGCTGGCCAGGATCACCGCCACGCTGAAACGCGAGATCGCCCGCGGCGGGCACGACGGGCTGCACCTGGCCGACCTGCTGTCGGCCGGCGCCCGGCAGCGGATCGGCGCGCTGCGCCAGGGCGGCGTCGGCACGGTCGTCCTGGACGAGTGCCACCATCTCGCGTCGCTGTGGGGCTACCTGGTGCGGGCCGCGGTCGCCCAGCTCGGCCAGGTGCACCTGGTCGGGCTGACCGCCACGCCGCCGGACGCGCTGACCGAGGAGGAACGCGAGCTCTATGACTCGCTGCTGGGTCAGGTCGACTTCACCGTCCCCGCCCCGGCGCTGGTGCGCGAGCGGGCCCTGGCGCCCTACCAGGAACTCGCCTGGCTGACCCGGCCGCTCGACGCCGAGGCCGCCTGGCTGGCCGAGCACGACATGCGCTTCACCGAGCTGATCACCAGCCTGCACGCGGGCGGCGACGGCGTGCTGAGCCTGCCCGGCTGGGTGATCACCCGGATCAGGGACCGGGCCCGCGAAGGCGAGGACGCGGCGGTGTCGTGGGCCGGGTTCCAGCGCGCGCACCCGGCCCTGGCCAGGGCGAGCGCCAGGTTCCTCGCCTCCGGCGGGCTGCAGCTGCCCGCCGGGGTGCCGCGCGGCGAGGGCTACCGCGAGCAGCCTGACCTGGATGACTGGCTGGTGCTGCTGGAGGACTACGCGCTGCGCTGCCTGGCCGCTGACTCCTCTGACGCCGCGGCCGCCTGCTACCAGCAGGTCGCCGCGGGGCTGCGCGCGCTGGGGTACGCGCTGACCCGGCAGGGGATCCGCCGCGGCGCCTCAGACGTGGACCGGCTGCTGATGAACTCGGCGGCCAAGCCGGCCGCACTGGTCGACGTGATCGGCTGCGAGTTCGACGCCCGCGGCGGCCGGCTGCGCGCGCTGGTGCTGACCGACACCGAGCTGGCCAGCGCGGGCGGGCAGGCCCTGGACGGGATGCTGGCCGCGGATGCCGGCTCGGCCCCGCAGGCGGTGCGGGCGCTGGCCGCCGACGCCCGGACCGCGGTGCTGCGCCCGCTGCTGGTGACCGGCCGCGGGCTGCGCTGCGCCGAGCAGGACGCTGACCCGCTGCTGGCCGCGCTGGCGCAGGCCGCGGCCGGTGACCTCGCCGGGCGGCTGCGGGCCGAGCCGGGCGATGGCGGCCTGGTCCGGCTCGGCGCGTCCGGCCCGGACTGGCAGCCGCGGCTGTGGGTGGAGCTGGCGACCCGGATCTTCTCGGCCGGGGCCACCCGGCTGCTGGTCGGCACCAGGGCGCTGCTCGGCGAGGGCTGGGACGCCCCGTGCGTGAACTGCCTGGTGGACCTCAGCTCGGCGGCGACGGCCATGTCGGTGGTGCAAAGCCGCGGCCGCGCGCTCCGGCTCGATCCCGCCGACCCGGACAAGATCGCCTCCAACTGGGATGTGGTGTGCGTCGCGCCGGACCTGACCCGCGGCGCCGCCGACTACGACCGGTTCGTCCGCAAGCACCTGCACCTGTTCGCGCCGTCCGAGGACGGCGCGATCGAGGCCGGGCCGTCGCACGTGCACCCGGCTCTCGGCCCGTTCGCCCCGCCGCCGGCCGGCTCGTTCGACGAGATCAACCGGGAGATGGCCAGCCGGGCAGCCGGGCACGACCAGGCCCGCGAGCGCTGGGGCATCGGCCAGCCCTACGCGGGCACCGAGCAGGAGTCCCTGGTCATCCTGCCCCGCCACCCGGGCAGGGCCCGGCAGCTCAGCGACACCCCGCCGCGCTACCGGCTCAGCCAGAAGGGCCCGGCCGCCGCTGCCGCGCTGGCCGCCGCGGTGGTGCTCGTCGTCACCGCCGCCACCGGGAACCCGGCGGTGCTCGCGGGCCTGGCAGTGGCCGGCGCCGCGCTCGGCTGGGCCGCGCTGCGGCTGGCCCGGGTCCGCCGCCTGCTGGCCGGAGCGCTGCCGCTCGACCTGGTCGCGCGCGATCTGCGACGCCTACCGCGACCTGGGCGAGCTGACCGCCCCGGCGGCCGGGTCGCTGGCCATCGAGCCGCGCGCGTCCGGGTACCTGCGCTGCTGGCTGCCGGCCGCCAGCGCGGCCGAAACCGAGCTGTTCGCCCGCGCGCTGGACGGCGCGCTGTCCCCGGCTGGCTTCCCCCGCTATCTCATCTCCCGGCTGGTCCCCGACCAGGCCGCCGGGGCGGCGCCGCTGGCCAGGGTGCTCACCCGCCGGCCGCCGTTCCGCCGCCGCTGGGTCGCGGTCCCCGAGGACCTCGGCCGCGCCAAGAAGCGGGCGGAGGCCTACCAGCGGGCCTGGCAGCGCTGGCTCGGCCCGGCCGAGCTGCAGTTCACCCAGCGGACCCCGGAGGGAAAGGCGGCGGCCGCCACCGCGGGCGCCCAGGCCGCCGACTACCAGACCGCCGCCCGCCGGATCTGGGTCTGACCGGCCGCGGGCTCACAGCTGGCCGACATCGGTGACCTCCAGCACCGCGGCGCCCGCCTCGTCGCTGGCGGCCAGGTCGACCCGGGCGCTGATGCCCCAGTCATGGTCGGCCGCCGGGTCGTCGAGGATCTGCCGGACCAGCCACTGGCCGGGCTGCTCGTCGATGATCAGCAGGGCCGGGCCGCGCGCGTCCGCGCCGGTGCCGATGTCGTCGTGCTCGCCGAAGTAGGGCTCCAGCGCGTCCGCCCAGGCACCGGAGTCCCAGCCCGTCCCCGCGTCCAGCTCGCCCAGCTCGTCGTAGCGCCGCAGCGCGGCCAGCTCCACCCGGCGGAACAGCGCGTTGCGCACGAGCACCCGGAACGCGCGCTTGTTGCCGGTCACCGCGGGCGGCCGGTCATCCAGCGGCGCGGCCGGCCCATCGGCCGGGTTGCGCAGCTGCTCCCACTCGTCGATCAGGCTGGAGTCGACCTGCCGGACCAGCTCGCCCAGCCACTCGATCAGGTCAGCCAGTTCCTCGGTCCGCGCCTCCTCGGGCACCGTCTGCCGCAGCGCCTTGTAGGCGTCGGCCAGGTAGCGCAGCACCAGCCCCTCGGACCTGGCCAGCCCGTAGTAGCCGGTGTACTCGGTGAAGGTCATCGCCCGCTCGTACATGTCCCTGGCCACTGACTTGGGCCGCAGCTCATGGTCGGCGACCCACGGGTGGCCGCGCCGGTACATCTCGTACGCGGCGCCGAGCAGGTCTTCCAGCGGGCGCGGGTAGCTGACCTGCTCGAGCAGCTCCATCCGCTCCTCGTACTCGACGCCGTCGGCCTTCAGCTGGGCGATGGCCTCGCCCCGGGCCCGGAACAGCTGCGCGCCCAGCACCTGCCGCGGGTTGTCCAGGGTCGACTCGATGATCGACAGGACGTCCAGCGGGTACCCGGGATCGTCCCGGTCGAGCAGCTCGATCGTGGCCAGCGCCAGCGGCGACAGCGGCTGGTTGAGCGCGAAGTCGTCCTGCAGGTCGACGGTCAGCCGCCACCGGCGGCCGTCGGCGTCGGGCTCAGCCAGCTGCTCGACCACCCCGCCGGCCCGAAGCGCCCGGTAGATGGCGAACGCCCGGCGGATGTGCCGGCGCTGCGCCGCGGGCTCCTCGTGGTTGCCGGTCAGCAGGTGGCGCATCGCCGCGAACGCGTCCCCGGGACGGCCGACCACGCCCAGCAGCATCGCGTGGCTGACCGTGAAGCTGGACCGGAGCGGCTCGGGGTCGGCCGCCACCAGCCGCTCGAACGTGGGCTGTCCCCAGGACACGAACCCGGGCTGCGGCTTCTTGCGGATGACCTTGCGCCGTTTCTTCGGGTCGTCGCCGGCCTTGGCCAGCGCCCGCTCGTTCTCCACCACGTGCTCGGGCGCCTGCACCACGACGTAGCCCATGGTGTCGAAGCCGGCCCGGCCGGCCCGGCCGGCGATCTGGTGGAACTCCCTGGCCTGCAGCAGCCGGGTGGTGGTCCCGTCGTACTTGGACAACGCGGTCAGCAGCACGGTGCGGATCGGCACGTTGATGCCGACGCCGAGG
This sequence comes from Streptosporangiaceae bacterium, assembly GCA_036558005.1. Lineage (GTDB taxonomy): Bacteria > Actinomycetota > Actinomycetes > Streptosporangiales > Streptosporangiaceae > DATBGO01. Next base: position 14,944 of record DATBGO010000172.1, read on the forward strand.
GTGTCGGTGCCGCAGATGACTTTCAGCAGCCCGGCCTGGGCGAGGGTCTCGACCAGCCGCCGGTAGCGCGGCAGCATCCCGGCGTGGTGCACGCCGATGCCGTGCCTGACCAGCTGGGACAGCGTCTTGCCGAACCCGGCGGTGAACCGGAAGCCGCCGATCAGCTCGGCGATGGCGTCCTTCTCCGCGCGGGTGCAGACGTTGACGCTCATCAGCGCCTGGGCCTGCTCGATGGCCGCCGCCTGGGTGAAGTGCACGATGTAGACCGGCGCCTGCCGGGCCGACAGCAGTTCCTCGACGGTCTCGTGCAGCGGGGTGAGCACGTAGGAGAAGACCAGCGGCACCGGGCGCTGCGCGGACCTGACCACCGCGGTGGGCCGCCCGGTGCGGCGGGTCAGGTCCTCCTCGAACCGTGTCACGTCGCCGAGCGTCGCCGACATGAGCACGAACTGGGCCTGCGGCAGCTCGATCAGCGGCACCTGCCAGGCCCAGCCGCGGTCGGGGTCGGCGTAGTAGTGGAACTCGTCCATCACCACCTGGCCGACGTCCGCCGCCGCGCCCTCCCGCAGCGCGATGCTGGCCAGGATCTCCGCGGTGCAGCAGATCACCGGGGCGGTGGCGTTGACGCTGGCGTCGCCGGTCATCATCCCGACGCTGGCCGGGCCGAACATGTCGCACAGGCTGAAGAACTTCTCCGACACCAGCGCCTTGATCGGCGCGGTGTAGAAGCTGCGCCGCCCGGCCGCCAGCGCGGCGAAGTGCGCGCCGGCCGCGACCAGGCTCTTGCCTGACCCGGTCGGGGTGGCCAGGATGACGTTCGCGCCCGAGACGACTTCGATCAGCGCCTCTTCCTGGTGCGGGTACAGCGCCAGGCCGTGGTCCGCGGTCCAGCCGGCGAAGGCGTCGAAGACCGGGTCGGGATCAGCGGCGGCGGGCAGCAGGTCGGTGAGCGTCATCTTCCCGTAGGCAACGGGAGATGGTGCCGCAGGAATTCCTCGGTCCGCTGCCAGGCCCGGGCGGCCGGGGCGGGCACGTGGAACATCGGGGCCATCCGGTTGTGGAAGGCGTGCCCGGCGTCCTCCTCGACGTGGATCTCCACGTTGCGGCGCCCGGCACTGGCCTGCTCCACCTCGCGCACCTGATCGCGCGTGATGTAGGGGTCGGCGCCGCCGAAGTGGAACTGCAGCGGGATCTCGATCTGCTCCAGCAGCGCCAGGTCGCCGGGCACGGCCGAGCCGTAGAACGACACCGCCGCGGTCAGGTCCGGCCGCGCGGCCAGGACGTAGGCGATCGACCCGCCCAGGCAGAAGCCGATCACCCCGGTGCCGCCCTCGGTCTCGGGCAGCCCGGCCAGCACCAGCAGCGCGGCCGCGGAGTCGGCGACGCCCTGGCCGAAGTCGAACCGCTGCCCGAGCTCCAGCGACTCGGCCAGCCCGGCCTCGTCGTGGACGGCGTCGTGGCCGGGCTTGAGCCGCCAGAACAGGTCCGGCGCCGCCACCACGTAGCCGAGCCCGGCCAGGTCCTGCGCGACGGCCCTGATGTAGTCGCTGACCCCGAAGATCTCCTGGATCAGCAGCAGGCCCGGCCCGGCCGGGCTGGCCGGGAGCCAGACCGGCAGGTCGAAGGAGCCCTCCGTGGTCTGGACCGACTCGACACGCGACGCCATAGCTGCCTCCAGGCTGACCAGGCGCGGTAGCGCCACGACCAAGGTTAACGGGCCGCTGCCGCGCCGGGCCGGCAGGCCGGGACCGGCTCCCGTCCTGCTTGACCGCTATGTCGCATGCGACATACGATATATTACATGGTACATCGCCATAAGTGGCGTTATCCCTGGCCCGCGAGCTCCGGGCCGGATGCGGCCGGGCGGCGATGACAGCGCGGCCCGCCTGGCCGGTGGCCGACGCGCACAACGACCTGCTGATGGCGGTCCAGCACTTCGCCGCCGACGAGGGCTACTTCCGCCGCGACTGGCTGCCGCAGCTGCAGGCGGGCCAGGTCGGCATCCAGGTGCTCCCGGTGTTCGTGGACGAGGAGTTCCAGCCGGAACTGGCGCTGCGGCAGACGCTGCGGATGATCGAGACCGCGCTGGCGACGGTCGGGTCCTGCCCGGATGAGCTGATGCTGTGCCTGGCCCCTGGCGACGTCGAGCGCGCGCTGGCGAGCGGGCGGATCGCGATCGTGCTGGCGCTGGAAGGCTGCCCCGCGGTCGGGCCGGACACCGGCCTGCTGCGCACCCTGGCCAGGCTCGGGGTCCGGGTCGCGTCGCTCACCCACTTCGGCCGCAACTCGCTGGCCGACGGCAGCGCCGAGGACGCCACCAACGGGCGGCTCACCCGGCTCGGCGTCCGCGCCGTCCAGGTCATGCAGGAGACCGGCGTGCTGGTGGACCTGTCCCACCTGTCACTGGCCGGCACCCGGCACGTGCTCGACCTCGCGACCGGCCCGGTGCTGGCCACGCACTCCTCCTGCCGGGCCGTGCACGAGCACCACCGCAACCTGCCCGACGCCGAGCTGCGGGCGATCGCCGCCACCGGCGGGGTGATCGGCATCAACTTCTACCCGGCTTTCGTCGGCCCGGGCCCCGGCTCGGTCGACGCGGTGATCGACCACATCGAGCACGCGGCCAGCGTGGCCGGGATCGGGCATGTCGGGCTCGGCCCCGACTTCACCAGGCAGCTGGCCCGGGCGCTGTACCCGGGCAGTCACGTCGTCGAGGGCTGTGACCTGGCCGCGGCGATACCCGGCCTGGCCGGCCCCGCTGACCTGCCCGCGCTGGCCGGCGCGCTGGAGCGGCGCGGGTTCAGCCAGGAAGACACGGCGGCGGTGATGGGCGGCAACTTCCGGCGGCTGCTGGATTCCTCGATCGGGCCGCCGCCATGACCGCGCCGGTCGCCAGCGGCGCGAGAGCGCCGGAGGCGGCCGCCGCGCCGATCGGCGGCCGCGACCAGCTGCAGCAGCTGATCAGCAGGTTCCGGGCCGACCGGTGGGCGACGACCGGCCTGGCCATGGCCGCGGCGCTGGCCGTGATCGCGCTGGCCGCGCCGCTGTTCGCCATGCTCAGCGGGCACGGGCCGAACCAGCTGTTCCCCGGCCAGCTCAGCCCCCAGCTCGGCCTGCCGACCGGGCCGGGCTCCCGGTTCTTCTTCGGGGTGGACCAGGACGGCAGGGACGTGTTCGTCCGCTGCCTGTACGGGCTGCGCACGTCGCTGCTCATCTCGCTGCTGGCGGCGGCCATCGCCACCGCGTTCGGCGTCACCGTGGGCCTGGCGGCCGGGTACTTCGGCGGCTGGGTGGACACGCTGATCTCCCGCTGGGCCGACATCTTCCTGGCCCTGCCGGTGATCTTGTTCGCGATCAGCATCTCCTCGGTCTGCGCCATCTCCGCCAGGGGCTGCCTGGGCGGCACGATCCAGCCCGGCATCGGCCTGGTGGTGATCATCCTCGCGCTGTTCACCTGGCCCTACATCGCCCGGATCGTGCGCGGCCAGACGCTGGTCACCAGCCAGGCCGAGTTCGTCAACGCGGCCCGCGGCTTCGGCGCCTCGCACCTGACGATCATGTTCAGGGAGATCCTGCCGAACCTCACCGCCCAGGTGATCGTCTACATGACGCTGATCATCCCCGGCAACATCCTGTTCGAGGCGGCGCTGAGCTTCCTGGGCGTCGGCGTGCCGCAGTCCACTCCCTCGCTCGGCCGGATGATCGCCGACGCGACCGCCGGGTCACTGTTCACCTATGCCTGGTGGATGATGCTCTTCCCCGGCGTGCTGCTGCTGCTGATCACCTTCTCGTTCAACATCATCGGCGACGGGCTGCGCGATGCGATCGGGGGCTGAGCCGGATGTGGCGTTACCTCATCCGGCGGATGCTGTGGCTGGTGGTCACCCTGCTGGTGATCACCGCGCTGACGTTCGTCATCTACTTCGTGCTGCCCCCGGTCAGCCCGGCGGTGCTGTTCGCCGGCAAGGAGGCCACCCCGCAGCTGGTCGCGACGGTGCAGCAGAACCTCGGGCTCGACCACCCGGTCTGGGTCCAGTACCTGCTGTTCGTCAGGCGGCTGGTCACCGGGGACCGGTACGGCTGGCCCGGGCTGGGCTTCTCCTACGTGAACCACTCGTCGGTGCTGGCGCTGATTTCCGGGCGGGTCGTCATCACCGTCACCCTGGCGGCCGGGGCGGCGGTCATCTGGCTGGCGATCGGCATCCCGGTCGGCGTCATCTCCGCGGTCACCCGCGGCTCGGTCTGGGACCGGCTGTCGCTGGGGTTCGCGCTGTTCTTCGTGTCCGCGCCGGTGTTCTGGCTGGCGCTGGTCTTCCTGTGGCTGTTCTGGTACAAGCTGGGGATCGCCGACGGCACCGGCTACTACTCGCCGGGCCGGTACGGGGTGCTCAGCTGGCTCGGCCACATGATCATGCCGTGGACCGCGCTGGCGCTGCTGTACGCGGGCTGGTACGCGCGGATGACCCGCGGCTCGGTGCTGGACACGCTGCACCAGGACTTCATCCGCACCGCGCGCGGCAAGGGCCTGCCTGAGTTCCGGGTGCTGACCAGGCACGTGCTGCGGGCCAGCCTGACCCCGACGCTGACCATGTTCGGCATGGACCTGGCCGCGCTGGTCAGCGGCACCGTGATCATCGAGACGGTTTTCAACCTCAACGGGGTCGGCCAGTGGGCGGTGCAGTCCGTCCTCGCCGACGACATTCCCTCGGTGCTGGCGGTCACCTTGCTCGCGGCGGTCGCGGTGATGCTGGCCAACCTGATCGTGGACGTTCTCTACGCGTACGTGGACCCGCGTATTCGTTATGACTGATGAGCGAGGTAGGGCCATGACTACAGGCGACAAGCATCCCCGCCGGTCCCCAGCCGCCGCGGCGGCCGCGTTGCTCACCGCGGCGCTGCTCGCTGCCGGGTGCGCCAGCAGCAGCACCGCCGGCCAGGGCAGCCCGGGCGCGTCCGCTTCCGCCGCGAAGGTCACCAGGGGCGGCGTCTACCGGACCGCGGTGTCCAGCTTCGGGCTGACCGACAACCTCGACCCCACCGGCGAGACCCAGATCGGCTTCGCCTACTCGGTCTACGACGCCACGCTGCGCACCCTGGTGGGCTTCCGGCACGTGAACGGCCCGGCCGGGCTGCAGCTGCAGCCCGACCTGGCCACCAGCGTCCCGGTCCCGACCGACGGCGGGCTGACCTACACCTTCCACCTCAAGCCCGGCCTCACGTACGCGCCGCCGGTGAACCGCGCCGTCACCTCCTACGACATCGCGTACGCGTTCCAGCGGATCAACGACGCGACGCTGGTGCCGCAGTACGGCTACTACTACGACGGCATCATCCGCGGCCTGACCGGCACCGCCAAGAACGCCAAGGCGAAGATCTCCGGGATCCAGACCCCGGACGCGAACACGATCATCTTCCACCTGACCCGGCCGACCGGCGACTTCCTGCAGCGGGTGGCGATGCCCGCGGCCGCGCCGATCCCGCCCGAGGTGGGCAGGTGCTTCACCCAGCCCGGCACCTACGGCCGCGACCTGATCTCGTCGGGCCCCTACATGCTGGCCGGCTCGGACGCGGTGGACGCGAGCAGCTGCGCCGCGATCAAGGCGATGTCCGGCTTCGACCCGACCAGCCACATCACCCTGGTGCGCAACCCGAACTACGCGCAGTCCACCGACACCACCAGGGCCAACTACATCAACGGGGCCGACATCACGGTCGACCCCAACGTGGCCGACATCTTCGCCAAGGTGCAGAAGGGCCAGCTGGACGGGTCGATGATCGACCCGCCGCCCGCGGTGACCACCCAGCAGTACCTGCGCAGCCCGCAGCTGCGCGGCCAGTTCCACTCCGACCCGATCAACCAGGTCGAGGACATCACGATGAACCTCGACGTCGCGCCGTTCACCAACGTGCACGTGCGCAAGGCGGTCGCCTGGGTGCTGAACAAGAGCGCGATGCTGCGCGCGCTCGGCGGCACCTCGCACTACCAGATCGCCACCCACATCATGCCGGACACGCTGCCCGGCGGGCTGCCCGTCTCCTACGACCCGTACCGGACCCCGGGCGAGGCCGGTGACCTGGCCAAGGCGCAGGGCGAGATGAAGCTGTCGCCGTATGACGCCAACCACGACGGCAAGTGCGACGCCGCGGCCTGCAAGAACCTGGCGTTCATCAACATCTCCAGCTTCGCGGCCATCGACACCGAGGTGCAGAACGACCTTGCCAAGATCGGCATCCAGATCGTGCCGCGCGACCTGTCGGTGACCACCGCGTTCACCGCGCTGTTCACGATCAAGGACCTGGAGCCGATGTCGGCGCTGGGCGGCGGGTACGCGGACTACACCGGCACCTTCAGCTTCGCCCAGCCGAACTTCGGCTCGGCCGCCCTGTCCGGCCCGGTGTCGTGCTGCAATTACTCGCTGGTCGGCCTCACCAGGGCGCAGGCGGCCAGCTACAAGGTGCCCTACCCGGCCGGCGGGATCCCCAGCGTCGACAAGCTGATCAATACCTGCGAGGCGCTGACTGCCGCGCCGCGTAACACCTGCTGGTCGAATCTGGACAAGCAGATGATGACCAGCGTGATGGCCTGGGTTCCCTACATCTGGGGCCGCAACATCGTGATCACGGCGCCGACCGTGACCAGGTACGCGATGGACATCGCGACCAGTTCGATATCACTCACCCAGATCGCGGTGAGCAACCACGCGGCCGCCGGGCCTTAGGGGGGAAGCCGGGTCACCGCTGCCCGGCGGGATCGTGCAGTATGACGCAGTATGACGTTACCCACGCCTTGGAGAGGACCCGCGGTGCGCGATAAGGGCCTGGCCGGCCAGGATCTGGTGCGGCCAAGCACCCTCAGTTCCCTGGCCAAGGAGTCGATCCGGATGCGGATCGTCACCGGCGAGATCGTGGCGGGCGAGATTTACTCCGCCCCCGCGCTCGCCGCGGTGCTCGGCGTGTCCGCCACGCCAGTCAGGGAAGCCATGCTCGAGCTCACCGCCGACGGGCTGGTCGAGGCCGTGCCCAACCGCGGGTTCCGGGTCGTCGAGCTGTCCCCGCACGACCTGGACGAGATCTTCGAGATCCGGCTCATGCTGGAGGTGCCCGCGGCGCAGGAGTCGGCCAGGCGCGGCATCAGCGACGCCGACCGGGACCGGTTCCTCGAGCTGGCCGAGCTCATCGAGAAGCGCGCCCAGGACGGCGACATGGTCGGGTTCCTGGCCGCGGACCGCGACTTCCACCTCGGGCTGCTCGCGACGCTGGGCAACAGCCGCCTGGTCGAGATCGTGTCCCGGCTGCGCGACCAGGCCCGGCTGTACGGCCTGCCGATGCTGGCCCAGCGCGGCCAGCTGCGCGAGTCGGCCCGCGAGCACCGGGAGATGCTGGAGGCGATCTGCCGCCGGGACGCCGCCGGCGTCGCCTCGGTGACCACCCACCACCTGGAGCACACCCGCGGCATCTGGGCCGGCATCGCCGAGTCGGCGAACCTGTGAGCGTCGGCGCGGGCGCGCAGGCCACCGCCGAGTTCCCGGCCATCATCGGGGCGGGCCTGCTGCGCAGCCTGGTCCCGATGGCCGACGCGATCGAGGCCAGCCGCCGCGCCTTCGCCGCTGCCGCGGCGGGCGAGGTCACCGGGCCGCTGCGGTCGTCGCTGTCCAGGGAACGGGTGCTGATCATGCCGGCCGAGCACTCCTCCGGCAGCGGGCTGATCAAGGTGATCAGCGTGCAGCCGGACGGCTGGCCGGGCGGCCAGCCGAGCATCGGCGGATCGGTGCTGTGGATCGACGGGCCGACCGGGCGGATCGCCGCGCTGGTCGACGCGGCCGCGCTGACCTCGCTGCGGACCGGCGCGGCCAGCGGCCTGGCCAGCCAGCTGCTGGCCCGGCCGGCCAGCCGGGTGCTGGCCATGCTGGGGGCCGGCGGGCAGGCCGCCGACCAGGTGGCCGGCGTGTGCGCGGCCCGGCCGATCAGCGAGGTCCTGGTGTACAGCAGGCGCCGGGAGCGCAGCGAGGAACTGTGCGGCCAGCTGGAAGCAAGCCATCCGGGCCTGGCCGCCCGGCCGGCCCGCAGCCCGGCGGAGGCGGTGGCGGGCGCGGACGTGATCTGCGCGGCCACCCGGGCGACCGAGCCGCTGTTCCAGCCCGCTGACCTGCGGCCGGACGCGCACGTCAACGCCGTGGGCGCCTACCGCCTGGACATGCGCGAGATACCGGCGCAGTCCTTCGGCCAGGCCGCCATCGTGGTGATCGACCAGCTGGCCGCGGCACTGGCGGAAGCCGGCGACCTGGTCGCCGCGCTGGATGCGGGCTACCTGCGGCGCGCTGACCTGGTCGAGATCGGCAGCCTGGTGACCGGGGGCGCCGTCACCCCGGCCGGCGGGCTGACCATCTTCAAGTCGGTGGGGATCGCCGCGCAGGACTGGTCGGTGTGCGAGCTGGCGGTCCGGCGGGCCCGGCAGGCCGGCGCGATCCCCGGCGATGACGGCCTGGCCGGCCGGCCAGGAGCTGGCCCGCGGTGACCGGGCCGCCGGCCACCGCGCTGGTCGCCGCGGTCGACTATCACACCGCCGGCGAGCCGTTCCGGATCGTCACCGGCGGCGTCCCCGCCCTGCCCGGCGCGACCGTGGCGCAGCGGCGGGTGCAGGCGGCCGCCCGGCTGGATCACATCCGTGCGCTGCTGGTGCAAGAGCCGCGCGGGCACGCCGGGATGTACGGCTGCTTCGTCACCCCGCCCGACGACGACGGCGCCGAGTTCGGCGCGGTGTTCTTCCACCAGTCCGGCTTCTCCACCGCCTGCGGCCACGGCACGATCGCGCTGGCCACCTGGGCGGCCGACGCCGGCATCGTGCCCGGCGGCGCGCAGCGGTTCGCGATCGACGTGCCGTCGGGCCGGGTCAGCGTCCGGGTCCGGCGGGGCGACGGCGGCCGGGCCGGGCCGGTCAGCTTCGGCAACGTGCCCGCCTGGGTGCACCGCCGGGGCGTGCGGGTGAGCACGCCCGGCGGCGAGGCCAGCGCCGACATAGCGTTCGGCGGGGCGTTCTATGCCAGCGTCCCCGCCGGGTCGCTGGGCCTGTCGGTCACCCCCGCCGACCTGCCGCGGCTGATCGAGGCCGGCCGGTCCATCCAGCGCCAGCTCGACGCGGCCGGGGCGGCACGGCATGACAGCGACGGCCGGCTGAGCGGCATCTACGGGGTGATCGTGCACGAGGAGCTGCCGCCGGAGGGAGCGAGCCTGGTGCAGCGCAACGTGACCGTGTTCGGCGACGGGCAGATCGACCGGTCCCCGTGCGGCAGCGGGACCTCGGCGCGGCTGGCGCTGCTGGCCGGCCACGGCCTGGCGGAGGGCCAGGACCTGGTGCACGAGAGCATCATCGGCACCCGGTTCAGCGCGCGGATCACCGGCCCGGCCCGGGCCGGCCGGCCGGACGCGGTGGCCACCGAGGTCACCGGCAGCGCGTCGATGACCGGGCTGCATCAGTTCGTGCTGGACGCCGGCGACCCGCTCGGCACCGGGTTCCGGCTGGGCTGAGGTCAGCGCGCGATGAGCAGCAGCGCCGGGATGGCCGGCCGGCCCGGGCGGGTCGCGGTGGCCGGCGCCGGGATCGCCGGGCTCTGCGTGGCCTGGTTCCTGCAGGAGTACGGGATCGGCGTCACCGTGTTTGACCGGGGCCAGGTGGCGGCCGGCGCGTCCTGGGGCAACGCGGGCTGGATCACCCCGGCGCTGGCCGCGCCGCTGCCCGAGCCGGCCATCCTGCGGGCCGGGCTGGCCGCGCTGGTCACCCGGGGGTCGCCGGTGTCGGTGCCGCCGCGGCCCGATGCCGGGCTGGCCGCGTTCTTGTGGCAGTTCGCCCGGCACTGCACCACGCGGCGCTGGCGGCTGGCGATGACCGGGCTGGCCGGGCTGTCACGCCAGGCGCTGGCCGGCTACGACGCGCTGGCCAGCGGCGGGGTCACGGCGCGGGCCGCCGAGGCCACGCCGCTGCTGGCCGCCTACCGGACCGCGGCCGCGCGGGCCGCGCTGGTGACCGAGCTGCGCGAGATCACCGGCTGCGGCGGCGCGGCGGACTTCGACCTGATCGACGGGCCGGCCATCCAGCGGGCCGAGCCCGCCTTGTCGGACGAGGTGCGCGCCGCTGTCGTCCTGCACGGCCAGCGCTACATCGACCCGGGCGCGCTCGCCGCCGCGCTGGCCGCCAGCGTGCGCGAGCGCGGCGGGGTCATCCAGGAGCGGCAGCCGGTGACCGCGGTGACGCCGGCCGCCGGCGGGGTGCTGCTGCGGCACGGCGGCGGCGAGTCCCGCCATGACGCGGTGGTGCTGGCGACGGGGGCCTGGCTCGGCGGGCTGGCCCGGCCGCTGGGGGTGCGCACCCGGGTGCAGTCCGGCCGCGGGTACAGCTACGCGGTCCGGCTCGCGGTGGCGCCGCGCGGCCCGGTCTACTTCCCCGCGGCCCGGCTGGCCTGCACCCCGCGGCCCGGCGGCGCCGTGCGGATCGCCGGGATCATGGAACTGCGGCCGCCGGGCGCCCCGCTCAGGCCGGGCCGCCTCGACCTGATGGCCGCGTCGATCCGGCCGCTGCTGCGCGAGGCCGGGACCGGGCCGCGCACCGAGGAATGGGCCGGCCCGCGGCCGGTCACCCCTGACGGGCTGCCGGTGATCGGCCAGACCAGGTCGGAGCGGGTTTTCGTGGCCGGAGGGCATGGCATGTGGGGGATCACCCTCGGCCCGGCGACCGGCAGGCTGCTCGCGGAGCAGATCGCGACCGGCGCCATGCCGCCCGTGCTCGCCCCGTTCGACCCGCTGCGCTGAAGGTTCTTATTCTGCGGGCCTCCCGGCCCGCTCGTCACCAGGTCGCTGCTGCGCGGCCCGCTGTTCGCCGGCGCCTTGCTTGGGCAGCTTGGCGGTGTCGCGCAGCTGCGCGAACCGGCCCGACTCGGGCGGCGACCCGTCGGCCATCGCCTGGCCGCGCTGCATCTCGGCGTTGAACTCGACGCCGAACAGCACCGCCAGGTTCGAGATCCACAGCCAGATCAGGAAGATGATCACCGCCGCGATGCTGCCGTACACCCGGTTGTAGTGCGCGAAGTTCGCCACGTACAGCGCGAACAGGCCCGAGGCGATCAGCCACGCCGGGACCGCGATCAGGCTGCCCGGGCTGAACCAGCGGAACTTCTGCCTGGCGTTGGGGCTGGCCCAGTACAAGATGGCCAGGATCAGGATCACGAAGAACAGCAGGACCGGCCACTTGGCGATGTCCCACACGGTGACCGCCACCGAGCCGGCGCCGATCAGGTCGCCCAGCCGCCTGGCGATGCCGCCGGTCACCACGACGATGAACGCCGACGCGATCAGCAGCACGATCAGGGTCACGGTGAGCGCGACCCGGATCGCCAGCGTCTTCCAGAACGGGCGCCCCTCGGGCACGCCGTAGATGCCGTTGGCTGCCCGCATGAACGCGCCGATGTAGCTGGAGGCCGACCAGAGCCCGGCCAGCAGCCCGATCACCGCCGCGGTGCCCGCCGACGCCTGGTTCTGCTGCAGGTGGTTCACCGCGTCCAGGAAGGTGTGCCGCACCGCGCCCGGCGCGGCGTCAGCCACGTCGTTGATCAGCGACTGGGTGCCCTGCTTCCCGATCAGGCCGAGCAGCGACACCAGCACCAGCAGGCCGGGGAAGATCGCCAGTACGCCGTAGTAGGTGAGCGTCGCCGCCCGGTCGGGCAGGAAGTCGAGGCGGGACTCCTTCGCCGCCCGCTGGCCGGCCGCCAGCCAGGAGCGCACCCCGCCGGGACTGCTCATCGCCGCCTCGTCTTCCCGCTGAAACCCTGCAGGACGGGCCATACCCCGGCCACGCTGGGCACATTCACTCGCGCGGGCAGCCGCCAGCGGCCGCGGGACCGGTGCCCGGCCTGCCCGGGGCGGCCCGCGGCCAGTCCGGCCGGCTCAGTCCTTGTCCTGCTTGGCGCCGCGGCGGCGCAGCAGCAGCCAGAGCGCCGCGAGCGCGGCGCCGACGACGGCCGCCAGCCGCTTGGCGTTGCGCTGCACCTGCTCCGGTGCCGACTCAGCGGCCTCGCGCACCGTCGCGGTCGCCTTCGCCGCCTGGCTGGCGACCTGCTCGCGGACTGGCCCGGAGCCCGACACCACCGCCTGCTTCGCCTCGGCGGCCTTCGCGGCAAGCTGCTTGCTGACGGCCCCGGCCTGCGCGGCCACCTGGTCCTTCAGCTGGCCGGCCCGCTCGGGCAGCTGCCCGGACAGCTCGACGACCTTCTCCTTCGCGGCCTTCACGTCTGCCTTGGCTGCCAGCGCCTCGACAGTCTTGCCTAGTTCCTCGCGGGTCTTTCCCATCGCCATGACCGGTGCCTCCTGGTCATCGCGGCATCTGCCGCTGCCTGCAAGTCTGTGTCTGGCCGGGCAGCCCGTGACGAATTGCCGCAGGGCCCCGCCGCTGTGCATTCAGGCTGCTATAAGCCATGAAAGCCTCACTTAAAGCGCTGCCACCCAAGTGCCCGCCTGCACGCATCCGAAACCGGGCGTACCAAAGCCATCCGGGGGTAGCCCAATCAGATGGACGAATCCCGGCACCAGCCAGGCAACCGCAGCTCCGGCGGCCCGCCGCCGGAGGCCACTCCTGACCGCCCGCCCGGCGACGGCGGGGCCGGGCCGGGCGCGGAGCTGAGCCCGCGGGAGCTGCCCGCCGAGGTCGCCGAGCTGGTCGGCGAGATCAGCGAGGACACCAGCCCGTCCCGGCGCCGCCGGGTGTCCGCGGCGATCGCCCGGCTGGCCCGGCGCAGCAGCCAGGCGACCCGCTACGGGGCGCGTTCGGGCACCCGGTGGCTGACTGCCGAGGTGCTGGCCATGGCGCCGCGGATCCCGGTCAGGGACCGGGACACGCTGCGCGCGCAGTTCCCCGGCGCGGCCCCTGAGGAACTCGCCGACGCGCTGATCCACGGCGCCGCCCGGTCCTCGATGGCGGTCGGCGCGGCGGCGGGCATGTCGATGGTGCTGCCGCTGCCGGCCATGCCGGTCGAGGTCGTGGTGGAGACGCTGGCCATGGTCGGCATCGAGATCAAGCTGGTGGCCGAGCTGCACGAGGTGTACGGCATGCGCCCGTCCGGCCCGGTGACCGAGCGGACGATGGCCTACGTGTCCGCCTGGGCGAACCGGCGCGGCGTGAGCCTCGCGCCGGCCGGCATCGTGGTGGCCGTCGGGTCGCCGCTGCGCCGGCGGCTGCAGCGGCGGCTGCTGGTCCGGGCCGGGCGCAGCGCGGTGTCGGTCGGGCCGCTGCTGACCGGCGCGGTGGCGGGCGCGGCACTGAACCGCCGCGAGACCCACCGGCTGGGCGGCGACGTGCGGGACGACTTGCGGCGCCGCTCGCCGCATGGGGCAGACTGGCCGGACTGACCCGCTGCCGCGCCTGACCCTGCCGGAGGACGTCATGACCGGTCCCCAGCCTGCCGCGCTGCCCGCCCCGCCGTACTACGCGGTGGTGTTCAGCTCGGCCCGGACGCCCGGTGACAACGGCTACGGCGAGCAGGCTGAGCGGATGCTGGCGCTGGCCGCAGGCCAGCCGGGCTTCCTCGGCGTGGACTCAGCGCGGACCGAGGGCGGCCTGGGGATCACGGTGTCCTACTGGGCCGATGAGGAGTCGATCGCGGCCTGGCGGGACCACG
>DATBGO010000173.1:0-54450 GCA_036558005.1 Streptosporangiaceae bacterium
CTACGCCGTGAGGCGATCCGCTTCGGCCAGCAGCAGGTCGCCAAAGGGCTGAAAGCCAATACTGCAGGCGTAGACGCCGCTGACGACTCGGTGGATGGTTCCCCATTCCCAGATGGCGGTGGCATCCACGCCCGTGCGAGAGGCCAGCCGCTCGGTCCGCGCCCAGAGGTCATCGCCGAGGTCCGGGGTGCAACGCACGATGGTGCCGAGGTCGCACGCGGGTTCGGCCCGCAGCCCGGCTGGATCGATGAGCTTGTAGCTGCCGTCGCTCGCCTGCAGGGCGTTCATCTCGTGGATGTCACCGTGGACCAGAACCGCGGACCGATCGTCGTGGGCAAGGCGACGACGATTCATGCAATCCAGCGCGTCCGCCACAGTGGCCCGCGAACACGGCCGCCCCCCCCTGCTCCCATAGTCTTGGCAGCCGATCGGCGTACTGCTCAGCCAGCTTCGCGCCGGTTGGAAGGTCAATGCCGGGACCGATCGGACGCCACAGGCGAACCGCCGCTTCGCACAACAAGTTGTGGCGGCGGACAGGGTCGGCCACGATGTCGTACATCGGAGCCCCAAGGCGCTCCAGCAGAAGGGCCTGCCGGCTCACGTCTTCGCCCAGCAGCCTGGCGCATCCCTCTCCGTTCGCCAGGCGCAGCGCCATGGCCTCCTGCCCGACGTCCCGGCCTGGCACACCGACCTTGAGGACCGCCGGAGTTCCGTCAGCCAGCGTCACCTCGACGACCAAGGCGACGTGACCGCCCGCGAAGCTGGACCCGATCATCAAAGACCACTCCTGGGCCAGCGACTCGACCACGCCTGGCAGCTCATCCAGCCAGGATTCGTTCCCGTCAGCTATGAGCGTCTCGCGGACCCGGTCAGGAATGTCGAGGCTCAAACCGCCAGCCTAAACCGAGCGAACACGTCAGTCGTGATCGGCGCCCGCCACGGGTTCGCTGACGCAACGCTGCTGCGAGCGAAACGCGAGCACACCACATGCGGTATAAGACAGGCAGTGCGGACAGACAACTCAACGCCAGCACCGACGCGGACGGCCCGCGGACACAGCAACGCGGTTGCATCGCCTGACCCGTCACGGCACAAGCCTCCCAGCAGCCACGAAACCCCGATCAACGATCTAGGGGTGGAACTGCTCCTGCAGCGCGGTGATCGCGGTCAGCGGGCCGGTGATCAGGAAGATCTTGGTGTCGTCATCGGTGGCCAGGTAACTGGCGAGCTTGGCCTCGCTGATCGGTTTGGGGTGCCCTAGCCTCACCGGGAAGACCGTGATGGACGCGCCCGCCACGACGTGGCCGGTCTCGGTGCCGGACGCGACGTTGTAGTGGGAGTCGTCCAGGCCGCCGCAGACCAGGGTGGCCCGGTTGCCGGTCAGCGTCAGCGCGCCGCCGCCCGCCGAGGTCACCGCGGTCACGTGGATGAACCGGTGCTTGGCCATGGCCGCGCAGGTCAGCGGGCTCGCGGTGGCCGTGGGGGAGGGAACGGGCGAGGACGCGGTCACCGGGCTCGGCGCGGTCGGGCTGGCGACGGGCGTGGCCGGTCCGGCCGAGAACGTGGTGCTGGTCGGGGTGGCCGGCCCGGCCGCGCTCGAGGTGGGAGCGGCGGACGGCGAGGCGGGGCCCGAACTGGCCGCGCTGACCGGGTGACCGGACGAGCTACAGCCGGCCGCCAGCAGGGTGACGGGTAGCGCTATTACGCAGAACAACAGCCGGGTACGGGTCATCGTGGCCTCCTGGCAGATATGACGCCATACAGATATCAGCGGTTGGCGGCTGTTTCGCTACTTTCCTCGCGGCCATTCCCGCGGGCGGCGGCCCGCAATGGCGAGGCGCGGCGCGGTCAGCCCGGGGTGGCGGCCGCGTCGAGCAGGGTGGCGGCGATGCCGCGCGCCAGCGCGGCGGCGGCCGGGTCGCGGTCCATCGCGGCCACGTTCACCGCCCCGTGGTAGAGCAGCGCCAGCTGGCCGGCCAGCGGCCCGGGCCCGGCTACCCCCGCCTCCCGTGCCAGCTCGGCGAACTGCGCCCGCAGCCAGCCCCTGGCCAGGTCGGAGACCTCTTCCACCGGGCTGCCGGGACGGGACTCGGCCCTGGCATTGACATAGGCGCAGCCGCGGTACCCGGGGACGGTGAACGTCTCGCCGATCACGTCAAACACCCCGAGCAGCCGTTCGCGCGGCGTCGGGTACCTGGCCAGCTCCCTGGCCAGGTGCTCGCGCCAGGCCAGGTGACGGCGCATCAGGTAGGCCCGGATCAGCTCGTCCTTGCTGCCGAACGCGCTGTACAGGGTGGCCTTGGCCACCCCGGCCCGCTCGATCACCCGGTCGATGCCAACGCTGTGCACCCCCTCCTCGTAGAACAGCTCGCTGGCCGCGGTGAGCAGCCGCTCGCGAGCGGAGGTGCGCTCGGGCGTCATCGCTGTCATGACTTGACATTACCAGACCGGTCTGTCTAGTGTCGAGAGATCCAGACAGACTAGTCTGTTCACATCTTGCCAGCCGGCGCCCGCTGGCCCAGCTGAAGGAAAGGCCCGATGACCTCCCTCAGAACACTGCCCTGGCCCGGCCAGGACAGCGCAGCCCGCAACCCCCGTATCCGTCCCGGCGGCGACCAGGGTCCGGCCGGCTCGCGGGCCCGGCTGTCCCGCCCGCTCGCGTTCGCCGCGATCGCCGCCATCGCGCTGCTGTTCACCGCGACATCCGCCGCGCCGTCCCCGCTGTATGTCGTCTATCAGCAGGAATGGGGATTCTCCGCGACGATGCTGACGGTGATCTTCGGGGTCTACGCGATCGGCCTGATCGGCGCGCTGCTGACGCTCGGGGCGCTGTCGGACCACGTCGGCAGGCGCCCGGTCCTCGGCCTGGCGATCGGGCTGGAGGCGGCCGCGCTGGTGCTGTTCCTCCTCGCGGCTGACGTGCCGGTCCTGCTGCTGGCCCGGTTCGTCCAGGGCGTCGCCACCGGCGCGGCGATCACCACGCTCGGCGCCGCGCTGGTCGACCTGAACCCGCCGCACGCGCCGGGCCGGGCCAGGCTGATCAACAGCATCGTGCCGACCACCGGCCTGGCGCTCGGGTCACTGGGCAGCGGGGCGCTGATCCAGTTCGCCCCGGCCCCGACCCGGCTGGTGTACGCGCTGCTGCTGGCCGGGATGGCCGCCGCCGCGGTGGCGGTCGCCGTGATGCCCGAGACCGCGGCCCGGCGGCCTGGCGCGGTGGCCTCGCTCGCGCCCAGGCTGGCCGTCCCGGCCCGGGTGCGGGCCGAGTTCTACGCGCTGGTCCCCATCACGGTCTCCTGCTGGGCGCTCGGCGGGCTGTTCTTCTCGCTCGGCCCCTCCGACGCGGCGAGCCTGTTCGGGCTGACCAGCCACCTGATCGGCGGCCTGGTGGTCACGCTGCTGTGCGGGGCGGGCGCGGTCACGACCTTCGCGGTCAGGCGCTGGCCGGCCGGCCGGATCCTGACCATGGGCGCGGTGGTGTTCATCGCGGGCACCGCGGTGCTGCTCGGCGGGGTGCAGGCCGGGTCGGCCGGGCTGGCCGGCGCGGGCACGCTGGTGGCCGGCGTCGGGTTCGGCGCCTGTTTCCTCGGCTCCTTCGGCGCGCTATCGCAGATGGCCGGGCCCGGCGAGCGGAGCGAGCTGTTCGCCGTCGGCTACGTCATCGCCTACCTGTCGCTCAGCCTGCCGACCGTGCTGGCGGGCCTGGCCAGCACCTCGTTCGGGCTGCGCAGCACCACGCTGGGCTACGGCGCCGCGGTCAGCGTGCTGGGCCTGGTTGCCCTCGGTGCCCAGCGGGTGACCGCCAGGCGGGCCGGGGTCAGCGGCCCGGTGTCGTGACCGTGGCGCCCGGCGGCAGCCGGAACAGGCTGGCGGGCGGCGACGTCGAGTACGCCGTGAGCTCGAAGCCGGCCGCATTCGGGGCCACCTTGACGTAGCCGAGGACGCCCTGGCTGGTGGTGCAGATCCGGCTGCTGCCGGGAATGGCGGGCACGTGAAAGTCCAGGCAGTTCATCGCGAACCCGTGCACCGTGTGCTTTGAGGTCGACACCACGTCCCCGGCCAGGCCGGCCGCCAGCGAGATTCCCTTGAGGAACGCCAGCCAGTGCGCTTGCGTGTAGTAAGCGAGGATCGCGTTCCCGGTGGCGTTGCGGACCGAGGCGAGCTTGCGGCACGACCACCGGGGCCGGTCCGCGGACGGCGGCTGGCAGGAGAAGGCCCCGCCGGCGTTGACCACCAGGTGCAGCCGCGCCGCTGCGGGCCCGCCGCCCTGGCGGGTGTCGGAGAAGGCGATCTGGCCGGGCGGGCGGGTGGCGTACACGATGGTGGACGGCGGGCTGCCGGTGGTGACGTACGTGGCCACGAAGGTGCTCGACACGCTCGTCTTCAGCTGCGCGGCGAAGGTGTCGATGGTCGCCTTGTTGCGGGCCACGTCCTGGCCGGCCTTCTTGACCGCGCTGACCGCCTGGCAGCCGGCCAGCCCGCCGGCGGCCAGCGCGGCGGCGAGTGCGGGAACAGCCAGGGCTGGCCGCAGCCGGCCCCGGATAATGGAGCGGTGGACTGGCATGAGCTCGCCGACCTTCCGTTCGCGCCGCAGCTGCGGCCCGCCGGCGGTGACCTGGCGCATGATGCCGTCTACGACGGCCTGCACTTCGACCAGCTCACCTTCGCCGAGCCGCAGGCGGTGAACGCCCGGTTCATCGAGTGCGCGCTGACCGGCGTTACCGTTCAGGGCGGCCGGCTGGACCGGGCCCGGCTGAGCGATGTGTGGCTGAGCGATGCGCGGCTGGTCACCACGAGCCTGGCCGGCACCGACTGGGTGGACGCGACTATCTCAGCAAGCCTGGCGGCGGGTGTCGAGGCATATGGCGCGCAACTGCGGCGGGTGGTGCTGCGCGGCTGCAAGCTCGACTCGGTGAACTTCCGCGAGGCCGTCCTCACCGACGTCAGGTTCGAGGACTGCGAGCTGCTGGACTGCGACTTCGCCGGAGCCCAGCTCACCAGGACGGCGTTCCCCGGGTCGCGGCTGGCCAGGACCGATTTCAGCCGTGCCCGGCTGGACCAGGCTGACCTGCGCGGCGCCGAGCTGGGCATCATCATCGACTCCGGCTGCCTGCGCGGGGCCGTGGTCAGCTCGGCGCAGCTGGTCAGCCTGGCCCCGCTGCTCGCGCACGCCATGGGTATGACCGTCAAGGACGACTAGCACCTCAGGGAGCAGCCAGATGCCCGATGCCGCACGGCTCAGCTCGGCGGTCACGTTCGTGCGTGACCTGGACCGGTCGGTGGAGTTCTACACCGGCGTGCTCCCGCTGGCGGTCGCCGACCGCAGCCCTACTGCCGCACTGCTGGTCAGCAGCGAGGGAGCCCAGCTGGTGCTGCGCGCCATCGGCGCGCACGCGCCGCACCCGCTCGGCAGCGTGGGCGTCCAGTACCTGATCTGGCTGGCTGGCCAGGACGACACCGCCCGCCAGACCGAGCAGGCGCTGCGGGACCGCTCGGCGCTGACCGGGACCCGCTCCAGCGGCGATGTCACGGTGGTGGAAGGACGCGACCCGGACGACATCGTGGTGATGATCGCGCACGCCGGCCCGGGTCAGCTCCCGCTGGGCCTGCCGCCCCGGATCTACGGCTGGTGACGGCCGGGCACGGTACCCGCCCGGGCGCGGGTGGAGGAGGAGACGCCCGGGCGGGTGGTTCAGGGGAATGGCTCAGCGGAGAATGACCTCCAGGCGGCGGGGTATCCGCAGCGCCGCCTGGGGCTCGTAGCTGATCCGCTGCCCGGGCAGGAACTCGCAGCCCGTCCTGACCGCGTCGACGACCCCGCCGGCCAGCGCCAGCGCGTGCGCCGGGGCCGGGCAGGGCCGCAGCCCGTACCCGAAGGTCAGGCTGGCGGGCCCGGGCCTGGCCGGGTCGAACCGGCCCGGTCCCTCGAACACCGCCGGGTCGGAGTTGGCCGCGTCAAGGTCACAGATGATCACGTCGGCGGGCTGCCCCCGGCCACCGCCCAGCCGAACCGGGTCGAGCGCCACCCGCCGGCTCAGCCGGACCGCCGGGCGGTACCGCAACACCTCGGTGAGCACCGCCTCGGTCGGCCAGCCGGCCCCGTCCGGGGCGTCCTGCAAGATCGCGAGTGACTCGCCGATCAGCCCGGCCACCGCGTCGCAGGCCTGCACCAGCAGGCTGATCCTGGCCGCGACCAGGTCCTCCTTGCCGGGGCCGAGCAGCCAGGCCAGCGCGGCGGTCCCGGCGTCGGCGGCCTGCCGCGCCCGTTCGCCCGCGCCGCCGAAGTACGCCGCGGCGGCATCGATCGCCGCCGCCGCGGCGCCACCAGGGTCGGGGGCCCCGAGCGCGGCCGCCATCGTGGCCATCGGCACCCGGCGGGCGAGCAGGGCCATCACGTCAGCCCGGTCACCCGGCTGACCGACGGCGCCCAGCACGGCTCCGGCGCGCTGGCGGACGCCCACCGCCAGCGCGCTGGGGTCGAGCCGGGCAAGCTCGCCGAGCACCAGCGCCCGGCGGCGCCGGTGCTCGCCCCCGTTCGCGAACCTGGAGACCGATGCCCGCAGCCACGAGATCGTCCCGGCGGGTCCGCCCGGGGCCGCCGGGTCGACCCCGAACCGGTCGTCGCACAGCACGGCCTGCACGTCGGCGTACCGGCAGGCGACCCATTCGCCGCCGGGCCCTGAGCGGGCGAGCCCGGCGGCCTGCCGGACCGGCCCGCCCTGGCCGGCCGGCTGCCGTGCGCTGGTCATGGCCGAAACGATACGACGCCCAAGCTTCGCCGCCGGGCGAATCATGCCTGCGCGATGACGCCGGCGAGCCGGTATCCGCCCGGGCGCAGGGGGGAGGAGACGCCCGGGCGGGTAGCTCAGGGGCGCGCGGGCCGGGGGCTAGTCATTCCACACGTAGTTCCACTTGTTGCTGGCGAAGTCGAAGTACCGCATGCCGTGGTGATTGCCGGAGCTTTCGGGGATGAACCCGGTGAGCGAGTGACCGCCGATGTTCGTGACGTCATTGCCCCAGGCCCGGGGTGAGCCGTCCGGGCCTTCCAGGCCAGCCTCGACGCCGAAGCCGCACGGGTCCGAAACGAGTGTGCCGTCAACGTCGGAGAATCCCTGGGAGTGGAGCTCGCGGATGCTCATGCTCGGCTGGGTGGTGCAGCTCGCGAAGGCCGCCGGGGCCGCGGCGAAGACAAGGGACGCTGCCAGGAGGGAGGCCATTCCCAGGGACGTCGCGAGTTTAGTCGTTGATATCATCATTTTACCTTTATTTCTGATATAGCGAATTATGAAGCATTTGAGGGCGTGCAAGACAGTAGGGCACCAAAGCTTCGCCGCCGGACGAATCGTGCCCGCGGTCGCTACACCGAGAACGTCACGCCCTGGGCCAGCGGCAGCTCACCCGAATAGTTGACCGTGTTGGTGGCCCGGCGCATGTACGCCTTCCAGGCGTCGGAACCGGACTCGCGGCCGCCGCCGGTCTCCTTCTCGCCGCCGAACGCCCCGCCGATCTCAGCACCCGAGGTGCCGATGTTGACGTTGACGATGCCGGAGTCGGCCCCGGTGGCGGCCATGAACCGCTCCGCCTCGCCCTGGTCGGCGGTGAAGATGCTGGAGGCCAGGCCCTGCGGCACCGCGTTGTTCAGCCCGATCGCCTCGTCCAGGTCCTGGTACTCCAGCACGTACAGGACCGGCGCGAACGTCTCCCTGCACACCACCGCGTGCTGGCCGGGCATCTGCACCAGGGCGGGCTGGACGTAGAAGGCGGCCGGGGCGGCGTCGGCCAGCAGCCGGTCGCCGCCGGCCCTGACCACCCCGCCGGCCACCAGGGCCTCGGCGATCGCCGACTGCATCTCCCGGTGCGCGCGCTCCCGGATCAGCGGCCCGACCAGGGTCTTCGGGTCCTGCGGGTCACCGACCGGCAGCTGCTCATAGGCCGAGCTGATCCTCTCGATCAGCGGCTCGATGACACTGGCGTGCGCGATCACCCGGCGCATCGTGGTGCATCGCTGCCCGGCGGTGCCGGCCGCGGCGAACACGATGGCCCGCGCGGCCAGCTCCAGGTCGGCCGACGCGGTGACCACGCCCGCGTTGTTGCCGCCCAGCTCCAGCAGGCAGCGGCCCAGCCGGGCGGCGACCCGCGGCCCGACCTGGCGGCCCATCCGGGTGGAGCCGGTGGCGCTGACCAGCGCGACCGCCGGGGAGTCCACCAGGACGGCGGCCACCTCGGCCGGGCCCGGCAGCACCTGGCTCAGCTGCGGCGGGGCGCCCGCCTGCGCGCAGGCCTGGTCCAGCAGCGCGCCGCAGGCCAGCGCGGTCAGCGGGGTCAGCTCCGACGGCTTCCAGATCACCGGGTTACCGCAGACCAGCGCGATCGCGGTGTTCCAGGACCAGACCGCGACCGGGAAGTTGAACGCGGTGATCACGCCGGTCACCCCCAGCGGGTGCCAGGTCTCCATCAGCCGGTGCCCGGGCCGCTCCGACGGCATGGTCCGGCCGTAGAGCTGGCGGGACAGGCCCACCGCGAAGTCGCAGACGTCGATCATCTCCTGGACCTCGCCGAGCGCCTCCGGGCCGGTCTTCCCGGCCTCCAGGGTGACCAGCCTGGCCAGGTCGGCCTGGTGCCGGGACAGCAGCCCGGCGAAGCACTTGACCAGGGCGCCGCGCTCTGGGGCCGGCACCCGGCGCCAGCTCGCGAACGCGCCGGCCGCCCGGCCGACCGCGTCCTGCGCCTGCTGCCTGCTGACCCAGCGGACCCGGGCCAGCTCGGTGCCCAGGATCGGGGTCATCGAGCGCTGGCTGCCTGCCAGCGCGTCCGGCTGCACGCCGCAGCTGGTCAGGCTGTCGATGGCGCGCTCGCGCAGCTCGTCGGGGGCAGGCAGCAACTGGGTAATCGCGGGCATGGTCCTTCCCCGGCTCGGGCGGCGCTTCGCTACGCGCTGCTCTGAACACATGTTAGGCAGGTAAAAATCTCATGACCCGGCGGCCGGCCGCCGGTGCCGGGCTGGTTACCTGAACCGTGCCGTCACCCGAGCGCTGGATCGGAGGCTGCTGTGGGCGTTCCCCGGACCGCGCCTGGCTCTGTCCTGTTCACCACCTACAACATGCTGGACCTGTTCGCCGACGACTCGGCCGCGGGCCGCGAGCACTACCGGCTGGCGGTGCAGACGGCCAGGGCGCTGGACACCGACGTGCTCGCGGTCCAGGAAATCCGCGCGAACGACCAGCGGACCGCGCAGTCCCGGCTCCGGGAGCTGGCCGGTGACCTCGGGATGGAATGCACGGTGCCCGGGCCCGGCGGCGGCACCAGGCGGACGACGCTGGCGATGGGCAGCCGCGGGTACCACCTCGCGCTGCTGTGGCGTCCGGGGATCGAGCCGGTGCCCGGCTCGCTGCGCAGCTACGGCCGCGGCGACTTCTGGCACTCGCTGGCCTGCGTCACCCTGGACCTGGGCGGGACGAAGGTCCGGCACGCCGCGCACCACGCCACCCCGTTCGGCAGGCGGCTGCGGGCCGACCAGAACGAGCGGCTGGTGTCGGCGGTGACCAACAGCGGCGGGCTGCCGGTGCTGGTCGGCGCGGACTGGAACACCGAGAGCGCCGACCGGGTGTACGACACCGAGCGGGGCGAGTGGGTGCTGTACGAGCCGGGTGACCCCTATGCCGGGATCGGCTGGTTCGATGAGCTGATCCACCAGTGCGAGTGGGATTACGACGAGCGCGGGCAGCGGCGGCACCGGGCCGACCGGCGGCCGGGTGACGTGCTGTGGGCCGGCGGGCTGCACGACGCCGCCGCGGTCATCGGGGCGCCCTGGCAGCCCACCGCCGGGCACCACCCCAGCGACAACTACGGCGCGCGCGGCATCCGGCGGCGGATCGACGGCGTGCGGGTGACCAGCCCGGTGACCGGCTCGCTGCGGGCGCATCACGTCGAGTCCTCCGGTCGTGCCTGCCAGGCCTCCGACCACCTGCCGGTGACGGTGGAGTACGTTCCGGCCGCGATCACGGCGGTGCGATAGCGTGCCGGGTACGAAACCTGAATGGCCTGACGCTGGCGGGGGATGGGTGGGTGCATGCCGACTGACGCGGCTGCCGCGGCGCGGGCCGAGCCGCAGGCGGTGCTCGCCCGGCTGACCAGCGCCGCGATCTTCCTCGTCGCCGTGATCAACCAGGGCGCGGACTGCGCCGGGCGGGTTCGTGACCTGGCCGGGGACCTGGGCGGGCTGGTCCGCGCGGTCGGGTTCCGCGAGCCTGCCGGGCGGCTCAGCTGCGTGACCGGCATCAGCGCCGCCGGGTGGGACCGGCTGGCCGGACCGGGCAGGCCAGCGGGGCTGCATCCGTTCAGCGAAATCAGGGCCGGGGACCGGCACGCCCCCGCCACCGCGGGCGACCTGCTGTTCCACATCCGGGCCAGCCGGATGGACCTGTGCTTCGAGCTGGCCGCGCAGATCATGAGCAGGCTCGCGGGCGCGGTCAGCGTGACCGACGAGGTACAGGGGTTCCGCTACTTCGACGAGCGGGACCTGCTCGGCTTCGTGGACGGCACCGAGAACCCGGTCGGGCAGGCGGCCGCCGACGCGACGCTGATCGGCGCCGAGGACCCGGAGTTCGCCGGCGGCAGCTACGTGATCGTGCAGAAGTACCTGCATGACCTGGCGGCCTGGAACCGGCTCCCGGTGGAGCAGCAGGAGCAGATCATCGGCCGGGCCAAGCTGTCCGGCATCGAGCTGGACGACGCGGTCAAGCCCGCCTCCGCGCACAACGCGCTGACCACCATCGTCGAGGACGGCCAGGAGATCAAGATCGTCCGGGACAACATGCCGTTCGGCTCGCCCGGGGCCGGCGAGTACGGGACGTACTTCATCGGGTACGCGCGCTCCCCGGCCGTGATCGAGCAGATGCTGGTGAACATGTTCGCCGGCGACCCCGAAGGCAACTATGACCAGCTGCTGGACTTCAGCCGGGCGGTGACGGGCGGCCTGTTCTTCGTGCCGCCGGTGCCGGTCCTTGAGGGCCTGGCCGACGACGGCGCGGCCGCCGGCGGGCCCGCCGGCGGCGGGCTGCCGGGCCGGGACGGAAGACTGGAGATCGGCAGTCTGAGAGGAGCATGCCAGGATGAATAACCTGCACCGCGAGCTGGCGCCGGTCTCAGCCGAGGCCTGGTCGCAGATCGAGGAAGAGGCCGCGCGCACGTTCAGGCGGCACCTGGCCGGGCGCCGGCTGGTGGACGTGAACGGCCCGGCCGGCGAGACGCTGTCCGCGGTGGGCACCGGGCACCTGCGCGACATCGACCCGCCGGGGGCCGGCGTGGTCGCCCGGCAGCGGCTGGCCGTGCCGCTGGTCGAGTTGCGTGCCTCGTTCGCGCTGGACCGGGGGCAGATCGACGACGTGGCCAGGGGCGCCCAGGACGGCGACTGGCAGCCGGTCAAGGACGCTGCCAGGCAGCTGGCGTTCGCCGAGGACCGGGCGATCTTCGAGGGCTACCCGGCGGCCGGCATCACCGGCATCCGGCCTGCGTCGTCCAACCCGGCGCTGACGCTCCCGGCTGACCCGCGCGGCTACCCCGAGGCGATCGCGCAGGCGCTCAGCGAGCTGCGGGTGGCCGGGGTGACCGGCCCGTACTCGGTGGTGCTCAGCGCGGACGCCTATACCGCGGTCAGCGAGACCAGCGACCACGGCTACCCGCTCATCGAGCACATCAAGCGGCTGATCAGCGCGGACATCGTGTGGGCCCCGGCGATCGACGGGGCGATCGTGGCGACCACCAGGGGCGGGGACTTCGACCTGCGGCTCGGCCAGGATGTCGCGATCGGGTACGCCGCGCACTCGGCCAGCGAGGTGGAGCTGTACCTGCAGGAGACGCTGACCTTCCTCGCCTACACCGCCGAGGCGGCGGTCTGCCTGGGCCCGGCGGCCAGCTGACCGGGCCAGGCCGCGGCGCCGCGCCCGGGGGCGGGGCGGCGCCGCCGGGGGCGAATGCGTTACCATCGCAGGCATCATGCGGCGCTTGGTAATCCTTAGCGGCCGTAGCGGGACCTGATCAGGCAGGCCAGCGACCCGCTACGGGATGAGGCGCTGGCCGTGATCGTGAGGTTCTCCCCGGGACGCCTGACCGGGCCCAGCGCATCCACCCGGCCGCAGGAGGCCTGCGGCCGGCCGCGCTGGCCCGCGGGAAATCCTCCAGCCGCCGGCCGGCCTCCAGCTGACTGCCTGACAGCCGACATCGCCGACCTGATCAGGAGAACGCCCCATGTATGACATGTATCCCTGGACCCCGCCAGCGGACGGCGAGGCCGCCCGGCGCGCCCGGCGCGCCGTCCAGGTCGCGCTGGACCGCCGGGACAACGGCGGCGATCCGGCCCAGGAACC
Source organism: Streptosporangiaceae bacterium (assembly GCA_036558005.1). Lineage (GTDB taxonomy): Bacteria > Actinomycetota > Actinomycetes > Streptosporangiales > Streptosporangiaceae > DATBGO01. The sequence continues at coordinate 12,366 of DATBGO010000173.1, forward strand.
CGAGGATTAGCCCGGCCGTGCGGCCCGCCGCACCCGACAGGGGAGAGAGACCTGCGATGACACCGAGCCAGGACACCGCCATCGGATTCGATATCCGCCCCGCCAGCCAGCCGGTCCCGGCGGCGCGGCGGGAGCAGCTGATGGCGGTACCTGGCTTCGGCTCGGTATTCACCGACCACATGGTGAGCATCGACTGGTCGGCCGGGCGCGGCTGGCACGACGGCAGGCTGGAGCCCTACGGCCCGATAACGCTGGATCCCGCCGCGGCGGTCCTGCACTACGGCCAGGAGATCTTCGAGGGGCTGAAGGCATACCGGCAGCCTGGCGGCGCGATCGCGGCGTTCCGCCTGGACGCGAACGCGGCCAGGTTCAGCCGGTCCGCGGCCCGGATGGCGATGCCCGCGCTGCCCGGCGCGGCCTTCACCGAGGCGGTCAGGCTGCTGGTCAGCCAGGACAGGGACTGGGTGCCCGCGGCCGAGGGCCAGAGCCTTTACCTGCGGCCGTTCATGATCGCGACGCAGGTCGGGCTGGGCGTCAACCGGCCCTCCGCGCAGTACCGGTTCACCGTGATCGGCTCGCCGGTGGCGGCCTACTTCAACGACGGCGTGCAGCCGGTGTCGGTCTGGCTGTCGGAGGAGTACACCCGCGCCGCGCCGGGCGGCACCGGCACGGCCAAGTGCGGCGGCAACTACGCGGGCGCGTTCGCCGGCCAGCTGGAAGCACAGCGGAACGGGTGCGACCAGGTGGTGTGGCTGGACGCCACCGGGCACAGCGTGGTCGAGGAAATGGGCGGCATGAACCTGTTCTTCGTGTACGGCTCCGGGCCGGACGCGCGGATGGTCACCCCGGCCCTGACCGGCACCCTGCTGCCCGGCGTGACCAGGGACTCGCTGCTCAAGCTCGGCCCCGACCTGGGCATCCCGGCGGCGGAGGGCACGGTCACCGTCGCGGACTGGCAGGCGGGCTGCCGGGCGGGCGAGATCACCGAGGTGTTCGCCTGCGGGACGGCGGCGGTGATCACCCCGGTCGGCACCATCCGCGGCAAGGGCCGGGAATGGGCCGTCGGCGACGGCAGCCCGGGACCGGTCACCCGGCGGCTGCGGGCCGAACTGCTGGGCATCCAGCACGGCAGCCGCCCCGACCCCTACGGCTGGATGCAGCGGCTGTGCTAGCCGGCCTGCGGCTCTGTGCTAGCTACTGCTGTGCTAGCTAGCGCTGGGCGAGCTAGCACTGCGGGCTGGCCAGGGCGGCCAGCTCGGCGGCCGCGGCGGTCACCGCCGGGCCGAGGCGCCTGCCTGGCGCCTGGCCGATCCGGCTGGCCGGGCCCGACACGCAGACCGCGCCGAGCAGCCTGCCGCCGGCCAGCACCGGGGCGCTGATGCTGGCCACCCCTGGCTCGCGCTCGGCGATGCTGGCCGCCCAGCCGCGGCGGCGCGCCGCGGCCAGCTCGGCGGCCGGCACCGCGGGGAACCGGTCCGCGTCGCCGGACCAGGCCAGCAGCACCTTCCCGCCCGAGCCCGCGTCCAGCGGCAGCAGCGCGCCGACCGGCACGCTGTCGCGCAGCCCGGCGCCGGCGTCCCTGGCCGCGACGCACAGCCGCCGGTCACCGGAGCGGACATACAGCTGGGTGCTCTCGCCGGTCGCGGCGTGCAGCCGGGTGAGCACGCCGTCGGCGAGCACGGCCAGCTGCATTCCCGGATCGGCCGCCGCCAGCTCGGCCAGCCGCGGGCCGAGCCGGAACTCCCCGTCCGCGGTCCTGGCCACCAGCCCGTGCGACTCCAGCGCGACCAGCAGCCGGTGCGCCGTGGGCCGGGGCAGCCCGCTCGCCTCGGCCAGCGGGCGCAGCGGCCGCGGGCCGTCGGCCAGCAGTTCCAGCAGCGCGACCGACCGGTCAAGGACGCCGACCGCGGCTGGTTTGCGGCCGGGGCCCGGCGGGCGTAGTGTGCTCATACCTTGGACAGCGTATCTCATTATTTGAGACAAGAGCATTGAGACAGGAACCGCGACCGTGACCGGACGCCTCTTCGACCAGGTGTGGGACCGGCATGTGGTGGTCAGCCCCGACGGCGAGCCGCCGCTGCTGTACATCGACCTGCACCTAGTGCACGAGGTCACCTCGCCGCAGGCCTTCGAGGCGCTGGAGCTGGCCGGCCGGGCGGTGCGGCGGCCGGACCTGACCCTCGCCACCGAGGACCACGACGTGCCGACGACCGGGCAGGACCGCCCGGTCACCGACGAGCTGGCCGCCGCCCAGCTGGCCCGGCTGCGCCGCAACTGCCAGGCGCACGGCGTGACCCTGCACGGCCTGGGCAGCAGGGACCAGGGCATCGTGCACGTGATCGGGCCGCAGCTCGGCCTCACCCAGCCGGGCATGACCGTGGTCTGCGGCGACAGCCACACCTCCACCCACGGCGCGTTCGGCGCGCTGGCGTTCGGCATCGGCACCACCGAGGTCGAGCACGTGCTGGCCACCCAGACCCTGCGCCAGGCCAGGCCGGCCGCGATGGCGGTCACCGTCGAGGGTGACCTCGCCCCCGGGCTGGCCGCCAAGGACCTGGTGCTGGGCATCATCAGGGCGCTCGGCCCCGGCGGCGGCGTCGGCTCGGTCATCGAGTACCGCGGCGCCGCGATCCGCGCCCTGTCCATGGCGGGCCGGATGACCGTCTGCAACATGTCCATCGAGGGCGGCGCCCGGGCGGGCATGATCGCGCCCGACGACACCACCTTCGGCTACCTGGAAGGACGCAGGCACAGCCCGCGCGGCAAGCTGTGGGAGCAGGCGCTGGACGACTGGCGCGCACTGCGCACCGAGGACGGCGCCGAGTTCGACCACGAGATCATCGTCGACGCCGCGGCGCTGCGGCCCGCCGTCACCTGGGGCACCAGCCCCGCGCAGTCGGTCTCGATCGACGACAAGGTGCCCGACCCGGCGTCGTTCGCGACCCCGGCGCAGCAGCAGGCGGCCAGCCGGGCGCTGGAGTACATGGGGCTCGAGCCGGGCACCGCGATCAGGGAGATCACCGTCGACACCGTGTTCATCGGCTCGTGCACCAACGGCAGGCTGCGCGACCTGCGCGCAGCCGCCGAGGTGATCAGGGGCCGCCGGGTGCACGCGGGCGTCCGTGCCCTGGTGGTGCCCGGGTCGGCTCAGGTCAAGGCCGACGCCGAGGCCGAGGGGCTGGACCAGCAGTTCACCGACGCCGGGTTCGAGTGGCGGTCGGCCGGCTGCTCGATGTGCCTGGCGATGAACGGCGACACCGTCGGCCCCGGCCAGCGGTGCGCGTCCACCAGCAACCGCAACTTCGAGGGCCGCCAGGGCCCGCGGTCGCGCACCCATCTCGTCTCGCCGGCCGTGGCCGCGGCGACCGCGGTGGCCGGCCACTTCACCCTGCCAGGAGACCTGTGATGCCCGGGGTAACCCGCGTGGCCGGCCGTGCCGTCGCGCTGGAGCGCGCCAACGTCGACACCGACCAGATCATCCCGGCGTCCTGGCTCAAGCACGTCGGCCGCACCGGGTTCGCCGAGGGCCTGTTCGGCGGCTGGCGGTCCGATCCGGCGTTCGCGCTGAACCAGCCTGGCGCCGGCACCGCCAGGGTGCTGGTCGCCGGGCCCAACTTCGGCTGCGGCTCGTCCAGGGAGCACGCCGTCTGGGCGCTGCAGGACTTCGGCTTCCAGGCGGTCGTGTCGCCCGGCTTCGCCGACATCTTCCGCGGGAACTGCGTCAGCTCGGGCCTGGTGCCCGCGCAGGCGGCCGAGCCGGAGGTCGCCGCGCTCTTCCGGCTGCTGGCCGCCGACCCGGGCGCCGAGGTCGTCGTGGACATCGCGCAGCGCACCGTGGAGGTCGCCTCGGCGGGCTTCCAGGCCCCGATCGAGCTCGCTGATTACGCTCGGTGGCGGCTGATGGAGGGCCTCGACGACGTCGCGCTGACCCTGCGCCGTGCCGTGGCGATCACCGCCTACGAGGCGGCCCGGCCGCCCTGGCTGCCGGCGATTGCCCAGGCCAGCGTGCATGCGGCGGGCGAGTCAGCTATAGTGCCCTAACTAAGGAAACAGCTTTCTTCACCGAGAGAGACGACGATGCGCATCGCCAAGGTTCAGGTACTCCTTATCACGTAGCGCGAGCCCGCACGCAGGGCTCGCGCTCACCTCCTACGCCACGACGGCGAGGAGGTTTTTTGTTGGACCGCCACCCTTCAGCCCTCAACCCAAGGAGCAAGTCCCGTGCAGCTGACCGGAGCGCAGGCGCTAGTGCGCAGCCTCGAAGAGCAGGGCGCCGATGTCGTCTTCGGGCTGCCCGGAGGCGCCATCCTGCCCGCCTACGACCCGCTGGTCTCCTCCTCGCTGCGGCACATCCTGGTCCGGCACGAGCAGGGCGCCGGGCACGCCGCCGAAGGGTACGCCTGGGCGACCGGGCGGACCGGCGTGTGCATGGCGACCAGCGGCCCTGGTGCCACCAACCTGGTCACCGCGCTGGCCGACGCCTACATGGACTCGGTGCCGATCGTGGCCATCACCGGCCAGGTGCCCAGCGGCCTGGTCGGCACCGACGCGTTCCAGGAAGCCGACATCACCGGGATCACGCTGCCGATCACCAAGCACAACGAGCTGGTGACCGACGCGAACCGGATCCCGGCGGCGATCGCCGAGGCGTTCCACGTCGCCTCGACCGGGCGGCCGGGACCGGTCCTGGTGGACATCCCCAAGGACATCATGCAGGCGCAGATGACCTGGTCCTGCCCGCCGGCCATGGCGCTGCCCGGGTACCAGGTGCCCGGCGACCCCGACCCGGCCGCCATCGCCGAGGCCGCCGCGCTGCTGCACGCCGCGCGCCGCCCGGTGCTGTACGCGGGCGGCGGCGTGATCAAGTCCGGGGCGCACGCCGAGCTGCGGGAACTGGCCGAGCTGGCGCAGGCGCCGGTGACCACCACGCTGATGGCCCGCGGCGCGTTCCCCGACACCCACCCGCTGGCGCTGGGCATGCCGGGGATGCACGGCTGCTACGCGGCGGTCGCCGCGCTGCAGGAAGCCGACCTGGTGGTGGCGCTCGGCGCCCGGTTCGACGACCGGGTGACCGGCAAGCTGGCCGCGTTCGCGCCCCGGGCCAAGGTGGTGCACGCCGACATCGACCCGGCTGAGATCGGCAAGAACCGGGTGCCTGACGTGCCCGTCGTCGGTGACCTCAAGGCGGTGCTGACCGGGCTGGTCAGCCAGCTCGCCGGGCTGGTGGCCGCGGGCGGGCCGCCGGCGACCGCCGGGTGGGTCGAGCTGACCCGGTCCTGGCAGCGCCGGTTCCCGCTGCGCTACGCCCAGGCCGCAGGCGGCCCGCTCAAGCCGCAGTACGTGGTCGAGCGGCTGTCCGCGCTGACCGGCGGCGACGCGGTCGTGGTCGCCGGGGTCGGCCAGCACCAGATGCACGCCGCCCAGCATTTCTCGTTCACCCGCCCGCGCAGCTGGATCAACTCCGGCGGGCTGGGCACCATGGGCTTCGCGGTGCCGGCCGCGATGGGCGCGCAGGTCGGCCGCCCCGGCGAGCTGGTGGTCGCGATCGACGGCGACGGCTGCTTCCAGATGACCGCGCAGGAGCTGGCGACCTGCGCGATCGAGGGCCTGCCGATCAAGGTGCTGATCTTCAACAACGGCTTCCTCGGCATGGTCCGCCAGTGGCAGGAGCTGTTTTACGAGGAACGCTATTCCGAGGTCGAGCTCGGCACCGCCATCCCGGACTACGTGAAGCTGGCCGAGGCCTACGGCTGCGTCGGGCTGCGCTGCGAGCGGGCCGGCGAGGTCGACGCGGTGCTCGACAAGGCGCTCGCGGTCACCGGCGTCCCGGCGGTCGTGGACTTCCGGGTGCACGACCGGGAGGGCGTGTTCCCCATGGTCCCGGCGGGTCGGCCGAACGACGACATCGTGCTCGGCCCCGAATTCAGCGACGACGAGCAGCGCGCGGCCGCGCGCAGGGAGATGAGCCCGCGATGAGCACACACACCCTGTCCGTGCTGGTGGAGAACAAGCCCGGCGTGCTGTCCCACGTGGTCGGCCTGTTTTCCCGGCGGGCGTTCAACATCTCCTCGCTGGCCGTCGGGCCGACCGAGGACCAGCGCGTCAGCCGGATCACGATCGTGGTCGACGGCGCCTCCACCCCGGTCGAGCAGGTCACCAAGCAGCTGGAGAAGCTGGTCCGGGTGCTCAAGGTCGCCGAGCTGGCGGAGGACAGGTCGGTCGAGCGGGAGCTGGCGCTGATCAAGGTCCGGGCCCAGCCGGCGCTGCGCAGCCAGCTGCTCGAGGTCGCCACCGTGTTCCGGGCGAACGTGGTCGACATGAGCCCGACCACGCTGGTGCTGGAGGCCACCGCCAGCCCGGCCAAGCTCGACTCGCTGCTGGCGATGCTGGACAGCTACGGCACCTGCGAGCTGGTCCGGACCGGCCGGGTCGCGCTGGCCCGCGGCAGCGCCACCATCACCGAACCCGTCCTCGGGGTCAGCGCTGACACCGAGCCGGCCGCGCGGGCGTTCTCCGCCGCCTGAACCTGACTGACCCGACTGAAAGGACGTTCCTGACGATGGCCACCATCTACTACGACGCCGACGCCGACCTCAGCCTCATCCAGGGCCGCAAGGTCGCCGTCCTCGGCTACGGGTCGCAGGGCCACGCGCACGCGCTCAGCCTGCGCGACTCGGGCTGCGAAGTCCGGGTGGGGCTGCCGGGGCAGTCCAGGTCCCTGGCCCGGGCGCAGGCGGCCGGCCTCACCGTGGACGCGCCCGCGGACGCCTGCGCGTGGGCCGACGTGATCATGGTGCTGACGCCGGACACCACCCAGCGCGCGCTGTACGCCGAGGCGATCGAGCCGAACCTGAGGCCCGGCGACGCGCTGTTCTTCGCGCACGGGTTCAACATCCACTACGGCTACATCACCCCGCCGCCGGAGGTGGACGTGGCCATGGTCGCCCCGAAGGCGCCCGGGCACCTGGTGCGCAGGCAGTTCGAGGCGGGCCAGGGCACCCCGGTGCTGGTCGCGGTCGGCCAGGACGCCACCGGCAAGGCATGGGAGCTGGCCCGCTCCTACGCCAGGGCGATCGGCGGCACCAAGGCGGGCGCGCTGGTGACCACCTTCCAGGAGGAGACCGAAAGCGACCTGTTCGGCGAGCAGGCGGTGCTGTGCGGCGGGGTCACCGCGCTGGTGAACGCCGGCTTCGAGACGCTCGTCTCGGCCGGGTACCAGCCGGAAGTCGCCTACTTCGAGTGCCTGCACGAGCTCAAGCTCATCGTCGACCTGATGTATGAGGGCGGCATGGGCTGGATGCGGTACTCGGTCAGCGACACCGCCGAGTACGGCGACCTGACCAGGGGCCCGCAGGTGATCGGCGCGCCGGTCCGGGAGGCGATGGCCAGGCTGCTGGCCGACATCAGGTCCGGCGAGTTCGCCAGGGAGTGGGTCGCCGAGGACGACCGCGGCCGCCCCGGATTCGAGAAGCTGCGGGCCGCGGCCGCCGACAGCCAGATCGAGCGGACCGGCCGCCCGCTGCGGCAGATGATGAGCTGGCTGGACGCCCCGTCCGACCGAGAGGACGTGCACTGATGGGAGACCACGTACGCATCTTCGACACGACGCTGCGCGACGGCGAGCAGGCTCCGGGCATCAACCTGAACGCCCGCGCCAAGCTGGAGATCGCCGAGCAGCTCGCCCGGCTCGGGGTGGACATCATCGAGGCCGGCTTCCCGGCCGCCTCACCCGGTGACTTCGCCGGGGTGCGCGGGGTCGCCGAGCAGGTGAAGGGGCCGGTGATCGCCGCGCTGTGCCGGGCGGTGCCCGCCGACATCGACCAGGCGGCCGGCGCGCTCGCGCCCGCGCAGCACGCCCGGCTGCACGTGTTCCAGTCCACCAGCCGGGTGCACATGGAGCACATGCTGCACAAGACCCCGCAGCAGGTGCTCGAGTCGGTCCGCGGCTCGGTGGCGCACGCCCGCGGCTACCGCTGCGACATCGAGTTCTCCGCCCAGGACGCGACCCGGTCCGACCCGGACTTCCTGCGCGAGATCTACACTGCCGCGATCGAGGCGGGCGCGACCACCTGCAACGTGCCCGACACCGTCGGGTACATGGTGCCCGGAGAGTACGCCGCCCTGGTCAGCTGGCTGATGGCGGAGGTGCCGCGGGCCGCGGAGGTGACCTGGAGCACGCACTGCCACGACGACCTGGGCCTGTCGGTGGCCTCGTCGGTGGCCGCGGTCGCGGCCGGCGCCCGCCAGGTCGAGGTCGCGGTCAACGGCATCGGCGAGCGGGCGGGCAACTGCTCGCTGGAAGAGGTCGTGATGATCCTGCGCACCAGGGGCGCCACCCTCGGCTTCGAGAGCGAGGTGAACATCGGCGAGATCGCCCGCACCTCCCGGATGGTCAGCCTGCTCACCGGCTACCCGGTGCAGCCGAACAAGTCGGTGGTCGGCGCCAACGCGTTCGCCCACGAGTCAGGCATCCACCAGCACGGCGTGCTGTCCGAGCGGACCACCTACGAGATCATGAACCCGGCCGAGCTGGGCTACGACGGGTCGCGGATCGTGCTCGGCAAGCACTCGGGCCGGCACGCGGTCGCCAGCGCCCTGTCCGACCTGGGCTACTCGCTGGACTCCGGCGCGCTGGACCGGGCGTTCGGGCGGTTCAAGGAGCTGGCCGACCGCAAGCCCACCATCACCGACGCCGACCTGGAGGCGCTGGTCGCCGACGAGGTACTGGCCGACGAGGAGACCTGGACCTTCGTCGGGCTGCAGGCCGCCGGGGGCAGCGCGCTCTCGCCGACCGCCACGGTGGCGCTGTCGGCCGGCGGCGAGGTGGTGCAGGAGTCGGCGATGGGCGACGGCATGGTCGACGCGGCCTGCGCCGCGATCGCCCGGGCCACCGGGGTCGACGCCGCTCTGATCGAGTTCCACGTGTCAGCGGTCACCGGCGGCACCGACGCGCTCGGCGGGGCCACCGTCGGGGTGCAGCTGGGCGAGCGCCGGGTCACCGGCCGGGCGGTCGGCACCGACATCGTCGAGGCCTCGGCCCGTGCCTACCTGCAGGCGGTCAACAACCTGATCCGGGCGGGCGCGGCAGGCGCCCGCGAGCCGGCCGTCGCGGCCGCGGCGGCCGGCGAGGTGCGGGTGCCATGACGTACTCGATCGCGCACCTGCCCGGCGACGGCGTCGGCCCGGAGGTGACCGAGGTCGCCAGGGACTGCGTCGACACGGTGGCCGCCCGGCACGGCTTCAGCGTTGACTGGCAGTCCTACCCGCTCGGCGCCCGGCACTTCCTGGCCACCGGCGAGGTACTGCCCGACCGCGTGCTGGCCGCGCTGCGCGAGCACGACGCGATCCTGCTCGGCGCGGTGGGCAGCCCGCAGGTCGCGCCCGGGGTGCTGGAACGCGGCCTGCTGCTGCGGCTGCGCACCGAGCTCGACCTGTACGTGAACCTGCGGCCGGTCCGGCTGCGCCCTGGCGTGCCCGGGCCGGTCTCCCGGCTGGCCCCCGGCGACCTCGACCTGGTGATCGTGCGGGAGAACACCGAGGGGCTGTACGCCGGGGCCGGCGGCGCCGTGCACCGCGGCACCCCGTTCGAGACCGCGACCGAGGAGTCGCTGAACACCAGGGCCGGGGTGGAGCGGTGCGTCCGCTACGCCGCCGCGCTGGCCGCCCGCCGCCGCGGCAGGCTCACCCTGGTGCACAAGACCAACGTGCTGGTGCACGCCGGCGACCTGTGGCAGCGCACCGCGCGGGAGGTGGCCGGGCAGGCCGGCGTCGAGCTCAGCTACGCCCACGTCGACGCCGCCTGCCTGTACCTGGTCGACGATCCGGGCCGGTTCGACGTGATCGTCACCGACAACCTGTTCGGCGACATCATCACCGACCTGGGCGCGGCGCTGACCGGCGGGCTGGGGCTTGCGCCCAGCGGCAACCTCAACCCGGACCGGACCGGCCCGTCGGTGTTCGAGCCGGTGCACGGGTCCGCGCCGGACATCGCCGGCACCGGCACCGCCAGCCCGGCCGGCGCGGTGCTGTCGTCCGCGCTGATGCTCGACCAGCTCGGCGAGCAGGCCGCCGGGGCGGACCTGGACGCCGCGGTGTCCGCGGTGCTCGCCGCCGGGCCGCCCGGCACCACGGCCGGCTGGCACGCCGCGCTGCGCCAGGCGCTCGCCGCCGGGACGGGGGCGGCGGCATGATTGGGCCGAAGGTCGAGATCTACGACACCACCCTGCGCGACGGCTCCCAGCAGGTCGGGCTGGACCTGACCGTCGCCGACAAGCTGCACGTGGCGGCGGCGCTGGACGCGCTCGGCGTGGACGTGATCGAGGGCGGCTGGCCCGGGTCCAACCCCAAGGACGCCGAGTTCTTCGCCCGGGCCGGCGAGCTTGACCTGACCCACGCCACGCTGGCCGCGTTCGGCGCGACCAGGCTGCCCCGCCGCCGGGCCGAGGACGACGCCAGCCTGGCCGCGCTGCTGGCCGCCAGCACCCCCGTCGTCACCCTGGTCGGCAAGGCCTGGACGCTGCACGTCGACGAGGCGCTGCGGACCACCAGGGAGGAGAACCTGGCGATGGTCGCCGACTCGGTCGCCTTCATGGCCGCGGCCGGCCGCCGGGTCGTCTTCGACGCCGAGCACTTCTTCGACGGGTACCGGGCCGACCCCGGCTACGCGCTCGCGGTGCTCGACGCCGCGGCCGGCGCCGGGGCCGACACCATCGCGCTGTGCGACACCAACGGCGGCACCCTGCCCGACGACGTCGCCCGGGTGCTCGCCGAGGTGACCGGCCGGGCCGCGGCCAGGATCGGGGTGCACTTCCACAACGACGCCTCCTGCGCGGTCGCCAACTCAGTGCTCGCGGTGGCCGGCGGCGCGGTGCACGTGCAGGGCGCCGCCAACGGCTACGGCGAGCGGTGCGGCAACGCCGACCTGTTCTCGGTCATCGCCAGCCTGGAGCTCAAGCGCGGGCACGAGCTGCTGCCGCCGGGCCGGCTGGCGGCGCTGGCCGCGACCGCGCGGGCCATCGCCGAGTACGCCAACCTGCCGCTGGCCGCCCGCCAGCCCTACGTCGGCGCGGCCGCGTTCAGCACCAAGGCCGGGCTGCACGCCTCCGCGATCGCCCGCCGCCCCGACGCCTACGCGCACGTGGACCCCGGCTCCGTCGGCAACCAGCAGCACGTGCTGGTCAGCGAGCTGGCCGGGCGGAGCAACGTGCTGGCCAAGGCCGCCGAGCTGGGCCTGGACCTGACCCCCGAGCTGGCCAGCGCGGTGCTGGACCAGGTCAAGCAGGCCGAGCACCGCGGCTACGCCTACGAGGCCGCGGACGCCTCGTTCGAGCTGCTGGTCCGCCGGATCGCCGGCGCGCTGCCGGCCTGGTTCGAGCTGGACAGCTACCGGGTGGTGATCGAGCGGGCCGCGGCGGCCGACCGGAGCGAGGCGATCGTCCGGCTGCGGCTGGGCGGCGACCGGGTCGTCGCCGTCGGCGAGGGAGTCGGCCCGGTGCACGCCCTGGACCAGGCGCTGCGCCGCGCCCTCGCGGGCAGCTACCCGCAGCTGGCGGAGATCCGCCTGGCCGACTACAAGGTCCGCATCCTGGACGGCCGGGCCGCCACCAGCGCGGTCACCAGGGTGATCCTCACCTCGGCCGATCACGACGGCGAATGGACCACCGTCGGGGTTTCCGACGACATCGTGACCGCTTCCTGGGAGGCGCTCGCGGACGGCGTAGCGTTCGGGCTGCTGCGGGCTGGCGCCCGGGTGCCCGAGCCCGCTATGACCGCATGACCTGAACCTTTCCCTGTCCCTGACCGCCTGACCGATTCCGGAGACCACATGACCAGCCAGCTGCCCCGCCCGCGCTCCGGCCCGCTCACCACCGGGCCGGCCCGGGCGCCCGCCCGCGCGATGCTGCGCGCCGTCGGGCTGAGCGAGGAGGACCTCACCCGGCCGCAGGTCGCCGTCGCCTCGTCCTGGAACGAGGTCACGCCGTGCAACCTGCACCTGAACGGGCTGGCCGGCGCCGCCAAGGAAGGCATCAGGCAGGCCGGCGCGGTGCCGCTGGAGTTCGGCACCATCGCGGTCTCCGACGGCATCTCGATGGGCACCGAGGGGATGAAGGCCTCCCTGGTCAGCCGGGAGGTGATCGCCGACTCGGTCGAGCTGATGGTGCAGGCGGAGGGGTTCGACGCGCTGGTCGCGATCGCCGGCTGCGACAAGTCGCTGCCCGGCATGCTGATGGCCTGCGCCCGGCTGGACGTGCCCGCCGCGTTCTTGTACGGCGGGACCATCCTGCCGGGCTGGGCTGGCGGCCGGGCGGTCACGATCCAGGACGTGTTCGAGGCGGTGGGGGCCCAGTCGGCGGGGGAGATGTCGGACGCCGACGTGCTCGCGATCGAGCGGGCCGCCTGCCCGGGCGCCGGGTCGTGCGCGGGCATGTACACCGCCAACACGATGTCGGCCTGCGCCGAGGCGCTCGGCATGGCGCTGCCCGGGTCGGCGAGCCCGCCCGCGGTGTCCGCCGAGCGCACCGAGCTGGCCCGGCGCACCGGCGCGGCCGCGGTCGCGGCGCTGGCCGCCGGGCTGCGCCCGCGCCAGATCATGACCAGGGCGGCCTTCCTGAACGCGGCGGCGGTGGTGATGGCCACGGCCGGCTCGACCAACGCGGTCCTGCACCTGCTGGCGATCGCGGCCGAGGCGCGGGTCGAGCTGACCCTGGCGGACTTCGACGCGGTCAGCAGGCGGACCCCGCACATCGCCTCGATGCGGCCGGGCGGCCGGTTCGTGATGAGCGAGCTGGACCGGGCCGGCGGGCTGCCGGTGGTGCTGCGCGAGCTGCTGTCCGCTGGCCTGCTGGACGGCGACGCGATCTCGGTGAACGGGCGCACGCTCGCGCAGAACGTGGCCGACGCGCCGGAGCCGGACGGTCAGGTGGTCCGGCCGGTCAAGGACCCGATCGGGGCCGAGGGCGGGCTGGCGGTGCTGCTCGGCAGCCTGGCGCCTGGCGGCGCGGTGGTGAAGGTTCCCGGTATCGAGACGCTCCGGTTCAAGGGGACCGCCCGGGTGTTCGAGCGGGAGGAGGACTGCTTCGCGGCGGTCACCTCCGGCCAGGTGTCGGCCGGCCAGGTGCTGGTGATCAGGTACGAGGGCCCCAAGGGCGGGCCTGGCATGCGGGAGATGCTCGCGGTCACCGCCGCGATCAAGGGCGCCGGGCTCGGCCGGGACGTGGTGCTGGTGACCGACGGCCGGTTCTCGGGAGCGACGTTCGGCGCGTGCGTGGCGCATGTCGCCCCCGAGGCGTTCGACGGCGGCCCGATCGGCCTGGTCGCCGACGGCGACCCGGTCCTGCTTGACGTCCCAGGACGGCGGCTGGACCTGCTGGTCAGCGACGACGAACTAGCCCGCCGCCGCCAGGCCTGGCAGCGTCCCGCCCCGCACTACACCACCGGCGTCCTGGCCAAGTACGCCGCCCTGGTCTCCGGCGCCGACCAGGGCGCGGTCTGCGCCGCGCCCTGGCCGCGCCAAGGGGGCTGAAGTCAGCCGGCCTTGTAGGTGTAGGGGATATTCACTAGCTCGTCGCCGGAGTCGGTGACGAGGTTGAACGTGTCCACCCCGATGAAGCCCCTGACCACGCTGCCCTTGGGCGCATTCGGGATGAAGGTGAGGGTGATGGTGCCGCTCTGGCCGGGTCCGAGGCTCAGCGGCGTGTAGGACGCGTTCGGGTCCACGCTGAACGCCCAGACGTCACCGCTGCTCGCGGACACCGCTGAGTCGAACGGGTTGGTGTTGGCCACCGCAGCCAGGTTCACCGTCCCGGTGGTGTGCGCGGCGAACGGGCCGGTCGCCTCGGGCAGCCCGAAGAAGAAGCCGGGGGCTACCTCCGGCGCGGCCAGGGCCGCGACCGAGGCGTTGCCGGCCGAGCTGCCGAGCACGTCCGGGTCCCCGAAGAGCCAGGAGACATCCATCGTGATCGGCACCGTGCCCTGGGCGGCCACGGTGAGCCGGCTGGTGTTGGTCGGAATCAGCCAGTCCGGCTGGGCGGACAACGACAGCGGCAGCGGCACGTTGTTGACGTCCGAGCCGAGCAGCGACTGCGGTGCCTTGCCGGCCAGCCGCGCGTCAGTGAAGAAGTCCTTCCTGCTGTTGCCGGTGTTCTTGACCGTGATGGTCGCGGTGACCGGCTGGCCGGCCCGCAGCACCCTGGTCGCCGAGTCCGGTATGCCGCTGCGGGTCACCGCCGGCCCGGTGAACGATATCGAGCCGGTGAACGGCTCGGTCAGGTGCGTCCCGTCGACCGGGCCGGTCACGAGCAGGACCAGCGTCCACAGCCCGGGGGCCGGGGTCCGGCGGAAGAACTGCATGGCCGGGCCGAACCCGAGCAGGTTGTCACTGGCGTCGAATTGCGCCGACGACTGGGCGTCGAGCGGCTGGCCGGCCGGGTCGACCAGGAACCCGTCCAGGTTGTAGCCCGGGTCCGCGAGCTGGACGCCGACGTTCAGCGACGGCTTGCCCGAGGGCACCTTGAACTGGTAGGCGAACTCCTGGCCGGAGTTGCCGGTGCTGCCGCCGCCGGTCAGGTGGCCGGCGAACGAGCCGCCGCCGGAGCCGACCGGGACCAGCGACCTGATGATGATCGGCAGGCTGCCGTCGCTACTGCCGCCACTGGTGCCCAGGTGGTTCCCGGTGTCCAGGTGCAGGCTGAGATCCTCATCCCCGGCCGGGCCGGCGGTGACGGTCACATTGAACGTGCGGGCATGCCCTGGTGCGAGCGTGGCCGACGCGGGCGAGACCGACCCCGCGGTGTGGTTGCGCACGGTGTTGAAGCTGAACTGGACCGGGCCCGTGTACTGGGCCGCGTTGTCGACCGTGAAGATCACCGCGGTCCAGCTGCCGGCCAGCGGCTGGTGCACCTCGACGTGCCCGAAGCCGCTCCGGTTCGCGCCGATCAGCGAGTACGCGGCGACCCGGCCCTGCGGGTCGAACAGCGTCTCGAACGCCGCGCCGCCGGCCGTCGCCGCACGCCAGGTGATGTCGCCGTTGAGGTTGTCGGTGCCGGCCGGTACGGCGAAGGAGTGCTCGGCGTAGGAATCGGTGTTCCCTTCTCCGTCGATGTAGGTCGGGCTCGTGGCGTCGAGGGTCACGGCGCCGGTGTCATCGAAGACCGTGGTCGGGTTGCCGGAGACCGTCGGGGTGACCGTCTGGGCCCCGGTGCCGTCGTTAGTGACGGTGACGCTGAACGTCCGGGAGTGGCCCGCGGTCACGGTCGCCTTCAGGCTCGTCTTGTTCAGCAGCAGCGTGCTGCCGTGCGGGCTGGCGTGAATCGACTCGGCCAGCTGCACGGCCTTGAGCGAGTTGACCAGGCCCGCGCCCTGGTGGTCAGCGGGCGCGCCGAGGTCGGCGGCGGAGCTGACGATGATCCGCTTGACCAGGGCCGGCGACGGCGCGGCGCCGCCGTGGCTGTTCTTGTACGCCTCGATGACCAGCGCGGCGGTCGCCGAGGTTTCCGGTGCCGACGCGCTGGTGCCGCCCGCGGCCCAGATCGGCGGCGGGTTCGCGCCGTGGTCGGCGTCGGCGCAGCCGAAGAAGTGCGTCAGGTCACTGCTGCACAGCGACCAGCCGCGGTCGCCAGGCGCGACCACGGTCACCGTGGCGGGGTTGACCTGGCTGATCCCCGACGAGCTCAGCGCGGTGATGTTGTTGTCCTCCCAGCCGCCGGGCGACAGCTGGGTGCCGTACCTGGTGGTCTGGCGGTAGACCCGGAAGGTGGTCGTGCCGCCCACCGCGATCACGCCGGCCGTGGTGGCCGGCGAGCCGGTGTTGTTGAACGGGCCCGCGTCACCGCTGCTGACCACCACGGTGACCCCCGCGGCCACCGCGGCCTGGTCGGCCAGCGCGGCCGGGTCGGTCTGGGTGTCGGGAACCGGGTTAGCGCCGAAGGACTCGTTCAGCACGTTGACGTGGTCGTGCAGGACGGCCCAGTCGATGGCCTGGATGATCTGCGAGTCGAAGAACCCTGGGTTGCTGCCGCCCACGTTCAGCACCGCCAGGCTCGCGCCCGGTGCCAGGCCCTCGATCCTGATGTTGCAGCCAGGGGGCAGCGGGTGTGCCGGGTTCACGAATCCAGACAGGTCATAGGTCTGGTTGCCCTGCGAGGCGATGGTGCCGGCGTCGAGGAACGCCTCTCTGCCGTCGGTGGGCGCGCCCACGCCGAACCCGCTGAAGTCCTCGTAGTCGAAGATGACATGCTGGCCGTTCGCCCGGATGAGGTCGGGGTTGTCCGGGTCGATGCCGTCCGCGATGATCCCCACCTTCACGCCGGCGCCATCCGCGATCTGCTCGGCCGCGTCGGCGTTCATCACCTCCCGGGCCTCCGGCTCGATCTGTGGCTGGGCGGGGTTGGCCGGGCAGATCGGCTGCACGAGCGCCGGGCTGGCGGTGCCTGCGCGGGCAGCGGGCCGGCCCGCCGGGCCAGAACTGGCTGCGGCCGCCGCGCCGGGGCCGCCGCCCAGCGGGGCGAACTCCCGCATGGCGTCGGGAACCACCGCCTCGACCGCCGGGTTGGCCCGCAGCCGGGCGGTCTCCGCCGGCGAGATGGTCGCCGACATCGCGTTGATGATCTGGAAGCTCTTCATGTTGCGGGCGTGCAACTGGGTTAGCTCAGCCTTGACGCCGGCCTGGTCGGCCTGGGCGGCCTGCATCCGCAGCTTCGCGGTGGCGCCGGCGGCGGGCAGGTTCGTGAGCTGGTTCTTGAAGATGATGATCGAACGATGCGTCGCGCCCGCTGCCAGCTGCCCGGCCTGTGACGCGGTCAGGACCGATGGCTTGCCCTGGAAGAGGCGGTGCGGCGGCGGCGCCGCTGCGGCTGACCCGCTGACGCTGAGGACCAGCAGCCCGGCAGCGCTTAATAGGGCCAGAGCCCGAGATGTTGAGCGCATCAACATTCCTTTCGGACTAGCGTGCGCGCCAGCACCTGGCGCGGCACAGCCGTGCGGGGCTTGGGTAGCGGGGGGTCTTTCGGGGTACTGGCGCCGCACCGGGTGAGCGGGACCCGGCAGCGCAGCTGAGAAGTATTGACCGACCATTATCCGCGCCAGACCGGCCGCTGCATAGATGTCGTCAAGATCGGCCCGGCCGCATCCCCATCGGAGTAGCCCGGCGCCCCGGCCGGCTAAGCCGATATATGTCGGGTTAGCTTCGGCGCACGGCACGCGAGGTTTTTGGCGGCAATGTCCATCTGCTGCTGTAACAGCAGCAGCGCTGGGACATAGCCGCTAAAAATCGCCGGCCCGCCGCGGGCTGTGTGTGCGTCACGTGGTGCATGTGGCTGACGGGTCAGAGGAGGTTTGACCAGGGGCCTGGGCGAGGGCGCTCACCCAGGCCGGCCACAGCTGGGTGTTGGACCTGAGGTGAATGTGACTGAGGGCTCAGGCAAGGCCCGGGCGGGAGCGAGGCCCGGCGAGGGCGAGGCCCGGGCTGGAGCGGGGCTGGGCGGGGTGCGGGGGCGGGGAACGGTACGGGTGCGGGGCGGGGTGGCTGCTAAGGATGCGTGAAGATCGGGGGCCGGGGCGTTAACGTCCTGTCAAGATCGGCGGGATCCGGGTTCTGGTGGGGTCCACTGGAAGCTGAGATGACTTCCACTGGTAAGCCGCAGGGCCTGGCCGCGCCGCTCGTGTTGCCGGCCGGGTGTGCCGGGCTGCTGCTGACCGGCGCCATCGCCGCGGGGACTCACGGCGGGCTGAACGGGCTCGGGGTGCTCGTGCTCGCCGGGATCGTCGTTTTCTGCGGGGCCTTGCTGGCCGAGCCCGCGGTCGGGCTGCTGCTCGGCGGGATCGGCTGGCTGACGGTGGCGGGGTTCTCCGCCGCGCCTTACGCGCAGCTGCGGCTCACCGGGCCGGTCGCGGTGCGGGCCGTCGTGGTGCTGGCCGGCTGCTGCCTGGCCGGGATAGCAGCAGGCCAGGTGGTGCGCTGGCGGTCGGCATCGGTCAGACTGTTGATTGTGGACGAGCCCGAGGATCAGTGGCCGCCCGACGAGCTGACCGCCGCTGCGACTGGCGCCGCGCCAGGGGCTGATGCCAGATCAGAGCCTGGCCCCGCGGCAGCCGCGCCTGCCGCGGGGCCAGTGCCCGCCCGCCTGGGGCCAGGCGAGTCGGCGTCCGCCGGGGCTGGACCCGCCGGGACAGGACCCGCCGGGGCTGGGACAACGCCCGCCGAGGAGCTGCCTGCCGGGACAGGACCCGCCGGGGTTGGGACAGCGCCCGCCGAGGAGGTGCCTGCCGGGACAGCGCCCGCCGGGGGGGTGGCTGCCGGGATGGTGGCCGCTGGGTGGGCTGGCGGAGGGCTGGCGGGTGTGGCTGGGCGGGCGGCGGTGTCTGCGGGCAGCTTGGCGGGGCGGTGCCTGGGCTGGGCGCGCGGGCTGTCTGGCGGGATCGGCGGGCGCAGGCTGCTGGCCGGCGTGATCCTGGTGGCCGGGCTGCCGCTGGTCACCGCTGGGCTGGTGGCCTGGCAGCGGCACCTGGGCCTGGCTGATGACCTGCTGGTCTACCTGGTCGCCGTGGTGGTCGTCGCGGTGGTCGGCGGGTTCTGGCCGGCCGTGCTCGCCGCGGTCACCTCCAGCCTGCTGCTGAACTGGTACTTCACCCGGCCGATCCACACGCTGACCATCGCCGACCCGCAGAACCTGCTGGCGCTGCTGCTGTTCATCACCGTGGCCGTCACCGTCAGCAGCGTGGTGCACCTGGCGGCGCACCGGGCCCAGCAAGCCGCCCGCAGCGGCGAGGAGGCGGCCCGGCTGCTCGCGCTGGCCCAGACCGTGCTCGGCGGCGCCGACACCCCGGCCGGGGTGCTGGACAACCTGACCGGGACCTGCGGCGGCAGCGCCGTGCTGCTGGAGCGGGCCGGCGGCCAGTGGGTCAGGGTCGCGGTCAGCGGGACCGCGCCTGCAGGTGCGCCGGTCACCCGGGTGCTGGCCAGGCCGGGGCTGACGCTGGCGATCGCCGGGCAGGACCGGACGGTGAGCACGAGGCTGCTGGACGGGTTCGCCGCGCAGGCCGCCGCGGCGCTGGACCGGGACCGGCTGCGGACCCAGGCGGCGCAGGCCGAGGCGCTGGCCGAGGGCAACCGGATGCGCACCGCGCTGCTCGCCGCGGTCAGCCACGACCTGCGCACCCCGCTCGCCTCCATCAAGGCCAGCGTCAGCACGCTGCGCCAGACCGACGTGCAGTGGACAGCGGCCGACGAGGCGGCGCTGCTGGCCACGATCGAGCAGGGCGCCGACCGGCTGGACGCGCTGATCGGGAACCTGCTCGACATGAGCCGGCTGGCCGCCGGGTCGCTGCGGCCGTTCCTGCGGCCGACCGCGATCGACGAGGTGGCGCCGGTGGCGCTGCGCGGCCTGGACGCCAGCGGCAGCGTCCAGCTGGCGGTGCCTGACGGCCTGCCGCTGGTCCGCACCGACCCCGGGCTGCTGGAGCGGGTGCTGGCCAACCTGTTCGCGAACGCGCTCGCCTACTCCCCGCCCGGGCAGCCGCCGGTGCTGCAGGCCAGGGAGGCAGACGACACCGTGGTACTCGAAGTGATCGATTACGGCCCCGGGGTCCCCGATGAGTCGAAGGCGCGGATGTTCGAGCCGTTCGAGCGGCTCACCGCCCGCGGCACCGGGACCGGGGTGGGCCTCGGCCTGGCAGTGGTGAAGGGGTTCCTGGACACCATGGGCGGCTCGGTGGTCGCCGCGGACACCCCCGGCGGCGGGCTCACCATCGAGGTTGTGCTGCCGGCCGCGAGCCGGTCGGCCAGCCCGGCGGTTGCGGCCGACACGTGACCAGAGTCCTGGTCATCGACGACGAGGCGCCGATCCTGCGGGCCCTGAGGATCAACCTGGCGGCGCGCGGCTACGAGGTCAGCACCGCCGCCGACGGCGGAACCGGGCTCGAGGCGATGGCCAGGGACCGGCCGGACGTGCTGATCCTCGACCTCGGGCTGCCGGACATGGACGGCACCGAGGTGATCAAGGGGGTCCGCGGCTGGGCGTCCACCCCCATCATCGTGCTGTCCGCCTGGGGGCAGGAAGCCCAGAAGGTAGCCGCCCTGGACGCGGGCGCCGACGACTACGTGACCAAGCCGTTCGGCATGGACGAGCTGCTGGCCAGGCTGCGCGCCGCGGTCCGCAGGGCCTCGCCGGCCCCGGACGAGCCGGTCGTCGCCACCGCGGGCTTCACCGTCGACCTGGCGGCCAAGCGGGTCACCACGGCCGGCGGCGACGTGCGGCTGACCCCGACCGAATGGCAGCTGCTGGAAGTGCTGGTCCGCAACCGGGGCCGGCTGGTCAGCCAGAAGCAGCTGCTGCACGATGTGTGGGGTCCCGGGTACGAGACCGAGGGCAACTACCTGCGGGTCTTCATCGCGCATCTGCGCCGCAAGCTGGAAGCTGACCCGTCCAGGCCGCGTTACCTGCTCACCGAGACCGGGATGGGGTACCGGTTCCAGCCCTAGCCGGCGGCCGGCGGCCGCAGCTGGTAGACCGGGTTATACATGGTGCGCTCACCGTCGATGCGGGCGATCCGGCCGCGGACGATCAGCCGGCGCCCCGGCTCGATGCCGGGAATGTCCCGGCGGCCCAGCCAGATCAGCTTGATGCTGCCGGTGCCATCCCACAGGTCGGCTTCCATGGTGAGGCTGGTGCCGCGCGGGCGCAGGGTCACGGTGCGCAGCGTCCCCGCCACGTCCACCCGGGCCCGGTCGGCGCAGTCGGCGATCGGCGTGACGCTGACCTCGGTCAGCTCCGCGTGCAGCTCAGCCTGCAGTTCCTCGGCGTGCAGCGCGTCCCGGCCCGCGGTGAGGCGGCGCAGCGGGGCCGGCCAGTCCCGGCGGCCGGCCCGCCGCTCGGCCCCGCGCTGGCGCCCCTTGTCGGCCGGCCGGCCACCAGGCCCGCCAGCGGCCTCGCCGCCAGGCGCGCCCGCGGGAGCGGCCCGGGACGGGCCAGCCGGGAAGACGGGCGGCGGCCCCAGCCGCGCCGAGCGCATCTGGTAGGGCACGCTGGCGACGATCACCCCGCGCTGCTGCAGCAGCCTGGCCTTGAGCCGCAGCGCCGACTGGTTGTGCAGCACCTGCTCCCACCAGTGCCCGAGCACGTACTCGGGGATATAGACGGTGACGATGTCGCGCGGGCTCTCCCGCCGGATCCGCTTCACGTACTCGATCACCGGCCGGGTGATCTCCCGGTAGGGGGAGTCCACCACGATCAGCGGGACCCGCAGGTCGCTGCGGTCCCATTCCTCCCTGAGCCGGCGCGTCTCGTCCGGGTCCACCTCGACGGTGATCGCTTCCAGCCTGCTCGGCTTGGTCGCCCTGGCGTAGGCCAGCGCCCGCAGCGTGGGCAGGTGCAGCTTGGACACCAGCACGATCGACCGGTTGCTGGCCGGCAGCGTGACCGACTCGCTCATCCTGGCCGGGTCAGGGGTCAGCTCCAGCGCGACCGAGTCGTAGTGCATCCGGATGCCGCGCATGGTCAGCCAGATGACCGGCATCGCCACCACGACGATCCAGGCGCCGCTGGCGAACTTGGAGACCAGCACGATGACCAGGACCACCGCGGTGAAGCAGGCGCCGACCGTGTTGATCGTCCTGGACCTGATCATGTGCAGCCGGGCCGCCCGGTCGGTGACCGAGCGCAGCAGCCGGTTCCAGTGCCTGATCATCCCGGTCTGGCTGCACACGAACGACACGAACACGCCGACGATGTAGAGCTGGATCAGCCGGGTCGGCGAAGCCTGGAACACCACGATCAGCAAGATCGCGAACCCGGACAGCAGCAGGATGCCGTTGCTGAACGCGAGCCGGTCGCCGCGGGTGTGCAGCTGCCGGGGCAGGTACCCGTCCCTGGACAGGATCGAGGCCAGCACCGGGAACCCGTTGAACGCGGTATTCGCCGCCAGCACCAGGATCAGCGCGGTGACCAGCTGCAGCAGGTAGAACAGCGGCGACGAGCCGCCGAAGACGGCCCGCCCGACCTGGGCGATGACCGTCCGCGGGGTGCCGCCGGCCGGCAGCCCGACCAGGTCCGCCGCGGTGCCCGCGTGCACGTGGCTGACCAGCGCCAGCGCGGTCACGCCCGCGAACATCGACACCGCGATCCCGCCCAGCAGCGCCAGCGTGGTCGCGGCGTTCTTGCTTTTGGGCTTGCGGAACGCGGGCACCCCGTTGCTGATGGCCTCCACCCCGGTCAGCGCCGTGCAGCCGGACGAGAACGCCCGCAGCAGCAGGAACGACAGCGCCAGCCCGCTGTACTCGTGCACCGCCCTGATCTGGTAGCCGGCGCTCTCGGCCCGCAGCTGGTCACCGAGCGCGAGCTTGACCACGCCCCAGACGATCATCAGCCCGACCACGCCGATGAAGAAGTAGGTCGGGATCGCGAACGCGGTGCCCGACTCCCGCACGCCGCGCAGGTTCATCACCGCGATCACCGCCACCACCACGACCGCGACGAGTGTCACCTGGGAGTTCAGGCCCGGGAACGCGGACGCCAGGTTGGCCACCCCCGAGGACACCGACACCGCGACGGTGAGCGTGTAGTCGACCATGAGCGCGCTGGCCACCACCAGGCCGACCGGCCGTCCCAGGTTGGTGCTGGCGACCTCGTAGTCGCCGCCGCCAGAGGGGTAGGCGTGCACGTTCTGCCGGTAGGACGCGACGACGACCAGCATCAGCACCGCGACCGCGAGCGCGACCCACGGCGTGTAGGAGAACAGCGCGATCCCGCCGGCGGACAGCACCAGCAGGATCTCCTCGGTGGCGTAGGCCACGGAGGAGAGCGCGTCGCTGGCGAAAACCGGGAGCGCGATCTTCTTCGGCAGCAGTGTGTGCCCGAGCTGACCGCTCTGCATCGGACGCCCGACTAGCAGGCGTTTCGTGATATCGAAGACGACCGCCACGTGCCGAATGCTAGGCCCGCTCGCGGCAAACAGTAAATGGGAGTGATCTAGCGGCGTCCGGCGGCCGCAGCCGGTAGCCGGCGGGTGGCCGGCCGGTCACCCGCAGCAGCCCGATCCTGGGCCAGAACCGGCAGGCAGAGGCGGGCAAAGTTTCATTCTGCATGGGCTTGTGCGCGGGCAGTGATGTGCGCAATGCTGTCACGGCGGTCAGACGCACTGATTACTGGTGAGTGGGAGCACAACAGCGCATGTCTTGGCGTCTTGGGGCAAGTCGCCGGTTAGCTTCGGGCCTCTTAGGGCGCGGAGCCTGGCCCGCCCTGCGGGGGCTGGCCGGCGTGATCACCTGCCTGGCGGCGCTGGCAGCCGTCGGCTGTGCCAGCCAGGGCAGCGTCGTGCTGCCTGCCCGGCAGCACGACAAGGCGGCGCAGGCCGCTGAGCTGGCCAACCCTCAGCTGACCGCGCGCGAGCAGGTGCTGACCGCTTACACCGGCTACTGGCAGGCGAACACCGCGGCGGTCGACGCGGGGAACGCGGCCGCGGCCAGGAAACTGCTGGCCAGGTACATGACCCCGGCCGCGCTGCCCGGGGTGCTGGCCGCGCTGGAACCGGACTGGGCCAGGCACGCCGTCAGTTCCGGCAGCCCGGTGCTGCACATCCAGAGCGTCAAGGTCACCGGCAGCCGGGCGGTCGTGCACGACTGCGTCGACCTGAGCCACGCGGGCCTGGCAAGCGCCCGCACCGGCGCCGTCTACTCCCGCAGTTTCGGCAGCTCACACGCTAATTACTACGCTGACCTGGTGCTCACAGGGCACCGCTGGCTGGTCAGCAACCTAGTCCCGGTGGTGGCACCATGCGAGCCCTGAAGCAGGTCAGCCTGATCACCGCGGCCGCGGCCGCGCTGGTTTTAGCGGTAGGCACCCAGGCCATCGCGGCGACCGCGCCGCCCGGGTGCTCAGCGGTCCGGACCCCGTCCGGCTGGCAGATCGTGTGCGGCAACGGCGGCCGCTCGCCCGGCGGCCCCGGCAGCGGCGGGGGCGGCGGCGGAGGGCTGAACCTGCACTCCGGCTGCCAGATTGAGCCGCTGAACGGGGAGACCCCGCCGTATCCCGCACCCAAGGGCAAGGTCTGGATGCGGCTCGTCTGCTCCTCCATCCTCAATCCCGGCATGCCGAACGGCCTGGTGCTGGTCCCGGTCGGCTCGACCACCGCGGCTCCCGGGGTGACCCCGCAGGAACTGCTGCAGTGGGCGCTGGCCGAGCTGAACGTGCCCGCGCCGCAGGTGCAGCTGGCCCCGCCGCGCGGCCACGACGCCCTGGTCGGGCTGCCGGAGTGGTTCTGGGTGCCGCGCGGCCAGATGCGCCCGGTCACGGTGACCGTGTCGGTCGGGCCGGTCTTCGCCACCGTGAAGGCCGTCCCCGGGCAGCTGACCTTCTCACCGGGCGGCGGGCTGCCGGGCGTGAGCTGCCGCGGCAGCGGCACGCCCTACAACCCGGCGCTGCCGGCCAGCGGGCAGCACTCCGACTGCACCTACACCTACCAGCAGTCCTCCGCCCAGCAGCCGGATTCGGTCTACGCCGCGTCGGTGTCGGTCACCTGGACCGCGACCTGGCACGGATCGGGCAACACCGGCGGCCAGGTCAACCCGCCGCTGGTGATGCACACCGACTTCACGCTGCCGGTCGCCGAGGGCCAGGCGCTGGTGGGCTCGCGGTGAGCGACACCGGCCAGGGACCGGGCCTGGGCACCGCGTTCCAGCCCCAGCTGGGGCCAGGCGGCAACGGCGCGGCCAGGCCCGGCCAGCTGCGCGGGCTGCCGCGCCGCCGCAGGCCCGCGATGATCGCGCTGGCCATCGCCCTGATCGGGGCGGGCATCCTGGCCAGCGCGGCGCTGTACCAGCGGGCCAACCACCAGGTGCCGGTGCTGATGGTCACCGTGTCGGTCCCGGCCGGCACGCAGATCACCTCCGCTGACATCGGTACCACCACGGTCGCCGCGGGCCCCGGCGTACACACCATCCCGGCCCGCCAGCTCAGCCAGGTGGTCGGCCTGACCGCCGCGGTGACGCTGCGGCCCGGCACGCTGCTCGCCCCGTCGGAGCTGACCACGGCGCTGCCGCCGGGCAAGGGCCAGGTGCTGGTCTCGCTGCCGCTGAAACCGCAGTCGCTGCCCGCCAGCGGGCTGCAGCCGGGCGATCACGTGCTGGTCACCGGCACGCCCGGATACCAGGGCCAGGCCCAGTCCGGCGGCCCGGTCGTCCTCACCGAGCCGGTCCCCGGCATCGTCCAGGCGGTCGATACCGTCCCGGACCAGGACGGGTTCGACGTGGTCGACCTCCTGGTCTCGTCCGCGTCCGGCGATTCGCTGGCGAAGCAGGAGTCGACTGGCCAGATCGAGCTGATCGTGACCAGCCGGAGTTCCCGGTGAGCCTGTATGCCCTGGTATCAGCGGGCGGGTCGCCCGGGGTCACCACCACCGCGCTGGCGCTCACGCTCAGCTGGCCGTCCCAGGTCATCCTGGCCGAGTGCGACCCGAGCGGCGGCGACGTCCTGGCCGGGCTGTTCGCCGGGCACCTGCCAGCGACCAAGGGGATCGTGTCGCTGGCGCTCGCCGCCGGGCAGAGTCCCGACGCCGCCACCGCCGCGCTCTGGCACCAGCTGATCGAGCTGGACGACGAGCGCAGCCGGCTGCTGCTCGCGGGCGTGTCCGACCCGCGCCAGGGCGCCGGGCTGGCGCCGGCCTGGCCGGTGCTGGCGACCGCGCTCGCCGGGCTGTCCGCGGACGTGATCGCCGACTGCGGACGGCTGGACGCGGTGGCGCCGCCGTACGTGCTGAACGTGGCCAGCGTCGCGGTCCTGGTGCTGCGCCCGTACCTGCGCCAGGTCAGCAGGGCGAGGGCCCGGGTCGAGATGCTGGCCCAGATCATGGGCGGCCAGGACCGGATCGCGCTGCTGCTGGTGGGCGAGGGGACGCATTCGCCCAGGGAGATCGGCAAGGCGCTCGGCGTCGCGGTGGCCGGCGCCCTGCCGCACGACCGCAAGACCGCCGCCGTGCTATCGGACGGGGCGGGCAGCCGCCGCGGGCTGGCGGCGCGGCCGCTGATCCGCGCGGCCGGCGGGGCGGTCAGGGCGCTGCGCGGCGCGGCCGGGGCCGGCCGCGCCGCGGACCTGGGCAGCCAGCAGGCCCCGCACGGGCACCAGGGCGGCCAGCCCGGCCAGCACCGCTCCACCCGGACACCGAGGGCAAGCGCGGCGTCATGAGCGAGTTCCAGTGGCCGCCCCCGGCGTTCCGGCACGGTCAGCCGCTGCCCGCGCCGGTGGCCGCGCGGACCGGGATCGGCCCGCAGGCGGCCCCCGGGCTCGGTGAGGCCGGGCTGCGCCGCGCGGTGGCCGAGGTGCTGGCGATGGTGGCCGGCCGGCTCGACGACGGCGCCGAGCCCGACGAAGTGTTCCCGCTGATCCGGGAGGCGATCCGGGTCTGGTCCGAGCGGCAGGCCAGGGCCGGCGCGGTGGTGCCGACCCCGGCCGACCGCAACGCCCTGGCTCAGGCGGTCTACGACCAGCGGTACGGGCTGGGGCCGCTGGCCGGCTACCTGCGCGACCCGCAGGTGGAGAACGTCGACGTCAACGGCTTCGACCAGGTGTGGGTGACGTATTCCACCGGGGAGCGGGTGGCCGGCCCGCCGATCGCCGCCAGCGACGACGAGCTGCTGGCGATGATCCGCAACTGGGCGATGCGCGGCGGCCAGACCTCGCGGGACTTCTCGTCCGCGGCCCCGCTGGTCAGCGTCGCGCTGGCGGACGGCACCCGGATGACCGCGACCATGTCGGTGACCCCGCGGCCGTGCGTGTCGCTGCGCCGGCACGGGCAGCGGGACGTCGACCTGGCCCGGCTGGTCCAGCTGGGCAGCATCGACCCGACCGTCGCCAGCTTCCTGGGCGCGGCGGTGCGCAGCCGGTGCAACATGATCGTCACCGGCGGGGTCAACGCCGGGAAGACCACCCTGCTGCGCGCGCTGGCCAGCGAGATCCCGCCGGGGGAGCGGCTGGCCACGCTGGAAACCGAGTACGAGCTGTTCCTGCACGGCCGGGAGCAGCACCCGGACGTGATCGCGTTCGAGGCGCGGGAGGCCAACTCCGAGGGCGCGGGGGAGATCTCGCTGCACGACCTGATCGCGCACGCGCTGCGCCACAACCCGCAGCGCATCCTGGTTGGCGAGGTCCGGCGCGGCGAGATCATGCCGATGCTGGAGGCGATGAACTCGGGCCAGGAGGGCTCGATGTGCACGCTGCACGCGAACTCGCCCGGCGAGGTCTTCGACCGGATCCTGATCCTCGCCCTGCGCGGCGGGCTCGCGCTCGGCGAGCGGGCCATTCACATTCTCGTCGGCATGGCCATCGACATGGTCGTGCACGTGCGCAAACGGCACGACGGGAAGCGGACCGTCCGGTATGTGTCGGAGATCCTCGAAGTCATGCCGCCCGGCGACACCGAGCGCCCGGCGGTCAACCGGCTGTTCCTGCCCGAGGGCCCGGGCGGCCGTGCGGTCGGCGCGCACACCCCCTCGCCGGCCCTGCTGACGAAGCTGGTGTCGGCCGGCTTCGAGCCTGGCCTGCTGGACCAGCACCGGGCGATCGCCAGGGCCGGGGGCTGGCGATGATCGTGCTCGCCGCGCTGGGCGGCGCCGCGATCGCCTGCGGCCTGGTGCTGCTGGTCGCTGAGCTGCTGCGGCGGCAGCCGCCGCCGGGCACCCCGCCGCGCAAGCGGCTGGGCAGCGGGGCCGGGCTGTCGGGCAGCGGCCGGCGGATCCTGATCGGCGTGCTGGCCGGGCTGGCCGTGCTGGCGGTGACCCGGTGGCCGGTCGCCGCGATCGCGGTCGCGGTGGGCATCGTGTTCCTGCCCCGGCTCACCTTCTCGGGCGGGCAGCGCAAGCGCACCGCGATGCTGGAAGGGCTGGAGCAGTGGATCAGGCGGGTCGCCGACATGCTCACCGCCAGCCGCGGGCTGGAAGAGGCGATCGAGACCAGTGCCCGCAACGCGCCCGCGGCGATCGCCGGGCCGGTTCAGGCGCTGGCCAGGCGGCTGTCCGCGCGGACCGGCGCCGAGGCAGCGCTGCGGCAGTTCGCCACTGACGTCGACGACCCGGCCGGGGACCGGATCGCGGCCGCGCTGATCATCGCGACCGGCCGCCGCGGCGGCGCGGTCAGGGACGTGCTGAACGCGCTGGCCGGGCTGCTGAGCAGGGACGTGGCGGCGCGGCGGGAGATCGAGGCGGAGCGGGCGCAGCACCGGACGACGGTCCGCTGGATCACCGTGTTCGTGGCCGGGTTCACCGTGTTCGCGATGCTGAACCGCGGCTACTCCGCACCGTACGGCACCTTCGCCGGCGAGGTCGTCCTCGCGCTGGTCGCGGGCCTGTACGCGGGCGGGCTGTCCTGGCTGCACCACCTGGGGTCGATCCCGGCCCCTGGCCGGTTCCTGAACCACCAGGGCCGCCGGGGCGGCGAGGACGCCGCGGCGGACCAGCCGGCCTTCGGGGGGCTGCGGTGAACCTGTGGCTGATCGCCTCCGGCGTGCTCGCGGGCGCGGGCATCTTCCTGATCGTCAGGGAGCTCATGCCGGCCCAGGTGCGGCTGGACGCCGCGCTGGCCCGGCTCGATGTCGGCGCGGCGCCCGCGGCCGGGCCCGCCGCGAGCGGGCTGGCGCGCCGGGTCGCCGCGGAGCTGCCCTGGGTGCCGGTGCCGTCGGCCGACCTCGCGCTGCTCGGCCAGGACCGGGACAGCTGGCTGGCCAGCAAGGTCGGCTGCGGGGTGCTCGGGCTGGCACTGCCCGCCGTGCTGGGCAGCCTGGCCAGCCTGGCGGGGCTGCGGCTGCCGTGGGCGCTGCCCGCGCTCGGCGCGGTCGCCTGCGGCGCCGCGCTGTTCTTCGCGCCGGACCTGGTGACCAGGGTCAACGCGGCCGAGAAGCGGGCCGATTTCCGGCACGCGCTGACCAGCTACCTGGACCTGGTGTCGCTGGAGCGGGGCGCGGGCGCGGCACCCACCGAAGCGCTCGAGGCAGCCGCCGAGATCGGCGGCGGCTGGGCGTTCGAGCGGATCACCATGGCGCTGGACCAGGCCAGGCGGGCCGGTCGCGCGCCGTGGACCGCGCTGGCTGACCTGGCCGCGGAGACCGGGGTGAGCGAACTGGCCGACATCGCCGACATCGCCGAGGTGGCAGGCCAGGAGGGCGCCAGGATCCTGGAGACCCTGGCCGCCCGGGCCGCGTCGATGCGGGCCGAGGCGCTGGCCGCCGACCGGGCCAAGGCGGGGGCGCGCAGCACCACCATGGTGGTCCCGATCGCGCTGCTGGCCATCGGCTTCCTGCTGCTGCTGATCTTCCCGATCGTCTACCGCACATTCGTGGCCGGGTAGCCCGGCTAGCCGAACGGAGGAAGTGTCATGACTGGGATGTGGCTCCTGGTCAGCTGCCTGGCTGACCGCGTCCGGGCCAGGGCCCGGGCGGTGCTTAGCGGCGGGCGCGACGCTGGCGCGCTCAGCCTGGAATGGGTGGTCATCGCGGTGGCGCTGGTCGCCGCCGCGGGGATCGCCGCCGCGCTGATCTCGGGCGCGATCAAGTCGGCCGGCTCGTCGCTGCCCTGATGCCAGGCCGCGGCCAGGCTGGCGAGGACGCCGGGGCGCTGTCACTGAGCTACATACTCGTGTTCCCGGCATTCCTGCTGGCGATCCTGACCGTCCTGCAGGCCAGCTTCTGGTACCTGGCCAGGCAGACGGCGCTCGCCGCGGCCCGGCAGGGCGTCGACGCGGCCAGGGTGCAGGGCGCGCCGCTGGGCGCGGGACCGGGCGCTGCCGTGTCGTTCGCCAGGTCGGCGGGCTCGGGGTACCTGCTCGGCCCGTCCGCCAACGACCTGGGCAGCACGGCGCAGACCATCCAGGTCCAGGTCCAGGGCCAGGCGGTGTCGATCATCCCGGGCGTGCACTGGCGGGTCACCCAGGTGGCGCAGGGCCCGGTGGAGCAATTCACGACCCCCTAGGCGCAGGCCGCGGGCGGGGTGGTCCCTGCTCGCGGCCTGACCGCCGCGGGCCTGGCACAGGAAAGGCACGGGAAATGCGCAGGAAGCGCGACCGGCAAGCCGGTGATGCGGCGCTCGAGCTCGTCATCATCGCCCCGGTCCTGCTGGCGTTCATCGGGCTGGCGATCGCGGCCGGGCGGACCGCGGTCGCGCAGGGCTCTGTGGACGCCGCCGCCAGGGACGCGGCCCGGCAGGCCTCGATCGCGCGCAGCCCGGGCGAGGCGATCGCGGCCGCGACCGCGAGCGCGCAGACCGCGCTCGGCCAGGACGGGCTGAACTGCACGCCGACCGTGACCCTCGACACCAGCGGGTTCAGCGTCCCGCTGGGGCAGCCCGCGCAGGTCAGCGCCACGGTCAGCTGCACGGTGCCGCTGTCTGACCTGGTCGTTCCCGGGCTGCCAGGCAGCAGGACCCTCACCTACACGTTCACCTCACCGCTTGATCCCTTCCGGGGCCGGTGATGTCACAGTGACTGTCACAGGCCAGGTCCAGTATCTGGCCAATAATTCCCGGCCCCCAGGCCGGGCCACTGGGAGCGGCTGATGAGATTAGCACGCAGGCCAGGCCGTCGGCTCGGCGCCGATGGCTGCCTGGCGCCTGATGACAGCGAGCGCGGCTCACTGAGCCTGATGCTCGTTCTCCTGACTGTTTCGCTGCTTGCCCTGGCCGGGCTGGTGGTAGACGGCGGCGCCAAGCTCAATGCGGCCGAGAACGCTAATGCGGTGGCCCAGGAGGCGGCCCGGGCCGGCGCCGGGATGGTGGACCAGGGCACCGCGTACTCAACCGGCACGTTCACCGTCGACCAGAGCCAGGCCGTCGCCGCCGCGCAGGCCTACCTGGCCACCGTGGCCAGCCAGGGCTTCACCGGCTCCGCGGCGCCGGCCGGCGCGCAGTCCATCCGGGTGACCGTGTCGGTCACCCAGCCCACCAGGATCTTGTCGATCATCGGGATCGACACGGTATCCGGGTCCGGCTCTGCCACCGCGTCCCTGGTGACCGGGGTGACAGGACCGGGCCGATGAGCGGCCAGGGCGGGCGGCTGGCCAGGGCGGTGCGCGGCACCGCCGCGCTTGTCATCCTGGTCGCGCTGGTCATCGGGCTGCCGCTGGTGCTGTACCAGGCGGGCGGCGACCCGCTGCCCGGGCACCTGCCGGGCTGGCACCAAGTCAGCCACGCGCTGCTGCACCAGGACAACGGCACGATCTTCCTGGCCGCGGTGCGGGACATCAGCTGGATCGGCTGGGCGCTGTTCACGGTCGCGGTCCTGGCCGAGGCGCAGGCCGTGCTGCGCGGCCGGAAGGCGCCCAGGCTCCGGCTCGGCGGGCTGCAGAACGCGGCCGGCTGGCTGGTCGCCTTCACCGCGGTGGCGCTCAGCAGCCAGCCCGCCGCCACCCTGATGGTTCCCGCCGCCGCGGCCAGCGTCGTCGCCAGCCCGGCGCCGGCCGCTCCGGCCGCCGCGGCCCCGTCAGGAGCGCACACCAGCCCGCAGCCTGAGCAGGCCGTGCTCACCGACTTCGCCCAGGCGGCGGCCCCGGCCGGCCAGGAGGCCGCCGCCGCGCCCGATCCCCAGGTGATGAACATGGCCTTTTACCAGCTGGTCACGGTCCGGCCGGGCGACTGCCTCTGGACGATCGCGCAGCACTACCTCGGGGCCGGCGACCGGTACCAGGAGATCGTCAGGCTGAACCTCGGGCACGACATGGGTCACGGCGCCGCCTTCACCGATCCGTCGGTGATCTGGCCCGGCTGGGTGCTGCAGCTGCCCGGCGGCGCGGGCGCGCACGCCGCGGCGCAGTCAGCCAGCCCGGCCGCCGGGCACCCGGCGCACCGGGCCGGCGACCGGCATTTCGGCTCGCCGCACCACGGCGCCGGGACTGGCCAGCAGGCCGGGCACGGCGCCGGGCAGTCAGCCGGCCCCGCCACGGCCGGCGCGGCTGCGCCTGGAGCGGCCTCGCCTGGAGCGGCCTCGCCTGCCACTGCGGGCGGTGCCAATGCGGGCGGTGCCAATGCGGGGAACAGCCAGGCGGGCGGCGCTACCCCGCTGCCGGAAACGGCGCGCACGGCGGTGGCGAGTGCCCGGGTCCCTGAGCCGGCCGCGATCCCGCAGCTGGCCGTGTTCGCGGCCGGGATGCTGGCCGGCGGAGCGGGCGTGATGCTCGCCGGGATGCGGCACCGGCAGCGCCAGGCCCGCCGGGCCGGCCGGCGGATCCCGCTGCCGGCCAGCGCTCCGGTGGTGGTCGCCGAGCAGCGGCTGCGGACCGCGGCCACGATGGTGGTCCAGCCCGCCACGGCGCTGCGGGCGGCACTCAGCGACCTCGGCGTGAGCCTGCTCGAATCGGGCCGTCAGCTGCCGGAGCTGACCGGCATCAGGCTGCTGCCCACGGGCATGGAGGTGCTGCTGGCCAGCCCGGCGATCGAGCCGCCGCCACCGCCGTTCACCGTGCCAGGAGGCCGGCAGGGACGGGCCTGGCGGCTGGCCCTGCCTGAGCAGGCGCCGAGTTTCCCGTTCGAGCCCGCCGAGGCCGGCGACCTGATGCCCGGCCTGTTCACCATCGGGGTGGACGAGGACGACGGGTACCTGCTGCTCGACCCGGAGTACCTGCGGGTGACCACCGCCGAGGGGCCAGCTGACCTGGTCGACCGGGTGCTGACCACGGCGGCCGCCGAGCTGGCCACCAGTCAGCTGGCCGGCTGGTATGACCTCATCCTGGTCGGCTTCCCCGAGCTGGACGCCGTCGGGGGCCGGACCACCAGCTGCGCCAGCCTGGAGGAGGCGCTGGACCTGCTCGCGTCTAAGGCCGTCGTGCTGCGGCGCAGGCTGGGCGAGTCCGGCCTGGCGGACATCCGGCACCGCCGGCTGACCCAGCCCGGTGACGAGGACTGGGCGCTGACCCTGCTGATCAGCCGGGACGAGCCGACCGCCGGGCAGCTCGCCCTGGTCGCCGACCTGGCCAGCGACCCGGGCGGGATCGCGGCGCTGGTGGCGGGCGGCACCGACGTCCCCGGCGGGCACCCGCCGGTGTCGGTGCTGGAGCTGTCGGCCGACCACAGTCAGCCAGGCGGGATGGTCGCGCATATCAGCCCGCCCGGCCTGGACGCCTGGCCGCAGCCGCTGACCGAGGCCGACTACCGGGCGCTGGGCAGCATGTTCACGATCGCCGGTGACCTGCGGGACGTGCCCGCCGACGCGCCGCCCTACGACGGGTCGTCCTGGCCGCCCGAGCCAGCCAGCGACCTGCTCGCCGAGCTGCCTGGCTGGCTCGACACCGCCGATCAGGACCTGGCCGAAGACCCGTACCAGGCCGGCGCCTCCGGCCTGACGGAGGATCCTGCTCTGGCGGGGGAGCGTGCGCAGACCGGTGACCCGGGCCTGGCTGGTGGCCCTGGCCTGGCCGACTCCGGCCCGGCGGACGCTGGCCTGACGAGCACGGGCCTGACGGGCACGGGCCAGACGGGCACGGGCCTGGCCGAAGCGGACGACCTGCCGGACCGGCCCGAGCCCGGCGTCCCAGGGCCTGGCGTTCCCGGGCCGGGCAGCCAGGGCCGGCCGCCGCACTCCGCGCCGACGCTGCGGCTGGTGACCGGCGGCCGCGAGCCTGAGCAGCCACCCGGCCAGGACCGGGATGGCCAGCACCGGGACGGCCTCGGCCGGGACGCCGTGCTGCGGGTCGGCGTGCTGGGCACCTTCACCATCAACGGTTCGCCCGCCGCGCTGCTGCCCGCGCAGAGCCAGCTGGTGCTGGCCCTGGCCATGAACGGCCCCGGGGGGCTGTCCAACCAGCAGCTGTGCTACCTGCTCGGCGCTGACCCCGACCACCCCAAGCCCACCGACTCGCTGCGCCAGCTGATCGTCAGGACCCGGCGGCAGCTGGGCCGGGCGCCGGGCGGCCGGGAATGGATCGAGCACCTGGGCTCGGGCCAGTACGCCCTGCACCCGGACGCGAAGTTCGACTGGGCCGAGTTCGAGGAGCGGTCCGGACGCGGCCTGCGCGGCCAGGACCCGCAGCAGTTGCGGGACGCGCTGTCGCTGATCCGCGGCCAGCCGTTCACCGGGTGCTACCACTGGTGGCTCGACCTGGCCTTCACCGAATCGGTGCGGGCGCAGATCGTGGACACCGCCGAGGCTCTCGCCGGGCTGGAGCTGTCCGCCGACCCGGCCGCCTCAGCCAGGGCGGCCAGGACCGGCCTGGCCGGGGACGCGACCGCCGAGCAGCTGTGGCGGGCCCTGATGCGGGCCGAGTACGCGGCAGGGAACCTGTCCGGGGTCCGGGACGCCTGGAGCCGGTGCATGGACGCGATCGCGGACATCGCGCCCGACGGCGAGCCGCACCCGGAGACCGCCGCGCTCTACCACAAGCTGGTCAGCGGGAAGCAGTCTCAGCCAGCCTGGACGCCGCGCTGACCGGCTGATCTGGCCGCCTGCTGCGAGGATCACCGCGGGCGGGTGAAACGATCTGTTTCGTGACCCAGGAGCAGCCTGAGCTGTCGTCAGCCGGATCGGGCCGCGCGCCAGCGGCCGGGCCCGGCGCGGCTGGCGCGCTCGTGATCGACGATCACCTGGAGCCGCGCATCCGGCTGCCCGCTGACCTGCTCCGCTGCCTGATCGCCTGCGTCGAGATCGGCTTGCTGACCGGACTTGGCCTGCTGGCCAGGGCCACCGCCACCGGGGTTGAGTTCGACGTGGGGCACGCCAGCAGGCGGGTGCCGGCCGTGCTGCTCGGGGTGATGGGCTTCGCGGCGCACATCGCGCTGCTGGCCCTGCCGGTGGCGCTCGCGGTCCGGCTCGTCATCCGGCGGCAGCCGCGCAGGCTCGCCGAGGCCGTGCTGAGCGCCGCCGTGGCGATCGCGGTCGTGGCCGGGCTGAACCTGGCGCTGCGCCAGCAGGCACTGACCCAGATGTACCAGGCGCTGGCGCCGGCCAGGGCCGGGCGGCACGGCGCCTCGCTGGATGGCTACCTGGCCGGTCTCGCGGCGTATGTGACGGTTATCAGCCTTTCCGGCAGCCAGCGCTGGCGGACCGCGTTCTGGCTGACGATCGGCTTCTACGCGCTGGCCAGCGTGGCCAACGACCACGCCAACGTGCTGTCGCTGCTGATCGCGCTGCTGGCCGGGACCGCGATCGGGGCCGGGCTGCGGTACGCGTTCGGCACCGCATCGGAGCGGCCGTCGGCGGAGACGATCGCGGCCGCGCTGGGCGCGGCGGGCACCCCGCTCACCGAGATCCGCCGGATCTGGGACGACAGCACCGATACCCGCCGGTATACGGCGGTCACCGCGGATGGCGGCCGGCTCGACCTCACCGTGTTCGACCGGGACCAGCAGGCCGCCGACGTGCTCTACCGGCTCTACCGCCGGATCCGGCTGAAGGCGCAGGTGTCCCGGCTGGCGCCGTTCACCGTGCAGCGGGCGGTCGAGCACCGGGCCCTGCTCACCTACGCGGCGGAGGAGGCGGGCGTGCGCACCCCCCGGCTGCGGGCCCTGGTCCGGGCCGGCCCCGAGGCGGTGGTGCTGGCCAACGAGCACCACCGCGGGGTCACGCTGGCGCAGCTGAACTCGACCCTGACCGACGGCGAGGTGAACCGGGTCTGGGACACGGTGCTGCAGCTGCACGCGCACCGGGTCACCCACCGCGCCCTCACCGGGGACCGCATCCTGCTGCTGCGAGAGGGCAGCGGCGGTGACGGTGCCGGCGACGTGATGCTGCTGGAGCCGGGCAACGGCGACGTGGCCGCCAGCGACCTGCAGCTGCGCCTTGACCTCGCCCAGTTGCTCGCCGAGCTCGCGCTGCTGGTCGGCCCGGACCGGGCGGCCAGCCAGGCGCAGGCCAGGGTGGGCGCCGGCGAGCTGGCCGCGGTGGTGCCGCTGCTGCAGCCGGTGGCGCTGCGCCGGTCCACCAGGACGGCGCTGCGCAAGCGCAAGGACGTGCTGCCGGCGCTGCGCAAGCAGCTGCTCGCCCCGTCCGCCGAGCACGAGGTGGCCCCGGCCCAGCTGGAACGGGTCCGGCCGCGGACCCTGATCACCCTGGTTGCCGCCATCGTGGCGGTCTACATCCTGGTCGGCCAGTTCGAGGGGGTGCGGCTCGGCAGCCTGCTCCGGCACGCCAACTGGCTGTGGACCGCGGTCGCGCTGCTGCTGTCGGCGGTCAGCTACCTGGGCGCGGCCTGGTCGCTGACCGGGTTCGTGCCCGAGCGGCTGCGGCTGACCCGGACCTTGCTGGCGCAGCTGGCCGCGTCGTTCGTGACCCTGGTCACCCCCGCCGCGGTCGGCGGCGTCGCACTGAACCTGCGGTACCTGCGCCGGGCCCGTGTCGCGCCAGCCGACGCCGCCGCGAGCGTCGGGGTCGCGCAGCTGATCGCGTTCGGGCTGCACACGATCCTGCTGATCGTCTTCGCCGCGCTCGCGGGCAGCTCACACGCCCGCGGGCTCAGCCCGCCTGGCTGGGTCTACCTCGCGGTCGCGGCGGTGGCCGTGGTCGCGCTCGCGGTGCTGGCCTTCCCTCAGGGCAGGCGGATGCTGCGGTCCCGGCTGGCACCGACGCTCAGCCAGGTGATCCCGCGGCTGCTCGACCTGGCCCAGCGGCCGGCCAAGCTGGCCGAGGGAGTCGGCGGGGCGCTGCTGCTGACCACCGCCTACATCCTGTGCCTGGAAGCCAGCGTCCGGGCGCTCGGCGGCTCGGTGCCGCTGGTCAGCATCGCGCTCGTCTACCTGACCGGCAGCGCGCTGGGCTCGGTCATCCCCACGCCCGGCGGCCTGGGTGCGGTCGAGGCCGCGCTGTCAGCCGGGCTGACCGCCGCGGGCCTGCCCGGTATCACCGCGGTCAGCGCCGTGCTTCTGTTCCGGACGCTGACGTTCTGGTTGCCGGTGCCGGTGGGCTGGGCGGCGCTGACCTACCTGCAGCGCCGCGAGGCGCTGTAGCCGCAGCGGCGGGGCCCGGGCCCGCCGCCAGCTCGGTGACCGAGTCAGAGTTCAGGTCAGCGACCCAGATGCCCCTCCTGGCCGCGGCCAGCGCCGCGGGACTGCCGAACCCGTAGCGGCGGCCAGCGTAGGTCCTGGCCGCGCCGGTGCCGGTGTCGATCTCGGTGACCGCGTCACCCACCGCGCTGGCCACCCACAGCCGGCCCGCGGCCAGCAGCACCGCCGACGGTGCGGCGAACCCGATCTGGCGCCCGGACCAGGTCGCCACCAGCACGCCGGTGCGCGCGTCCAGTTCAGCGACCCGGTCGCTCGCCTGGCTGGCCACGGCCACCAGGGACCGGCTCGCGGCCAGCGCGCTCGGGTCGCGCAGCCGGTACCGGCGGGCCGGGATCACCCGGATCAGCCGGCCAGTCCCGGCCGCCAGTTCGGCGACCGAATCGCTCCCGGCGCTGGCCACCCACAGCCGGCCCGCCGCGACGGCCAGCGCGTACGGGTCCCGCAGCCGGTAGCGCGGGCCCGACAGCAGCCGCAGCGGGCCGCCGGTCGCCGCGTCGATCTCGGTCAGCGAGTCGCCCTGCGCGTTGGCCACCCACAGGTGCCGCCCGGCCAGCGCCAGCGCGCACGGCCCGGCGAAATGGTAGGCGCTGCCGGAAAGGGTCCGGATCAGCGCGCCGGTCCGGGCATTCAGCTCGGTGACCGAATTGCCCGGGACATTTGCCACCCACAGCCTGCCCTGGCCCAGGGTGAGCGCGTTGGGCGCGCTGAAGCCGTAGTGCCCGGACGCCAGCTTCGCGGCTGGCTTGCCGGTGCCGGTATTGATTTCGGTGACCGAATTGCCGAGGACATTAGAGATGAATAGCCGGCGCATTCCCGCGGCCAGCGCGCTCGGGCCGCGGAACCCGTAACCGGCGCCAGAGTAGACGGCGGCGCGGCGAGCGGGCAGCCCGGCGGAACCATGTTCCGGGCAGCGGGCGCTTCGCTGGCCGCCGCAGCCGGCCGTCCCCGCGCTGGTCGCCGGGACCGGGAGCACGCCAGCCAGCATGCTCGCCGCCAGCCCGGCAGACACCGCCACCCCGGCTGCGGCGGCCGCCGCCCAGAACCCGCGCTGGCCTGGGCCGCCGGCTAATCTGGCCCGCCTCGCGGCGTTATGCCGGGGTAGGTAGCGCGCTTTCAGTTTTCGATGAGTCCTCATTGCCCCAGGCGTAATAGTGAGAACGAACGGAAGTAAGCCGATAATAATCCTGCCCGGCCGCTGCCGCCGTGACCGACATTCGCCTGGCGTTTATCTGGGGCTTTGCTCACCTGGTGAGCTTTCGTGGCCGGCCGCGGTTTTCCCGGCCTGGATGAAGAAGCCAGGGGCTTCGCGGGTCGCCGGGCCCGCTAGGTCAGCCGGGCGAGCGCCATGGCGGCGGCGAGCAGCACGATGGCCCAGGACATCGCCCGCAGCGCCCGCTCCAGCGGGGCCAGCAGCGCCGCGCGGTCGATCGCGGTGACCTGCCCGTCGGCCAGCGTGATCTCGCCTTTGACCAGCGCGGTCTTGCGCCGCAGCAGCCGGGCCGGGGTGCTGAGGCTGCGTTGCGCCGCCGACAGCGCCAGTGCCGCGGCGGCCGCCACCACCGGGCCGATCGCCAGCCGGCCCGTCTGCGCGGTGTAGGCGACCAGCACAGGGAACGCGCCCCAGGCCGCGGCGAAACCCAGGTCGGTGTGCAGCAGCCCGTGGAACAGTTCGGCGTTGTAGGCGACGACGAGGACCGGGCCGATGATCATGAACGGGAGCAGGCCCCAGCCGGCCCTGCTGATGCCGACCGCGCCGAGCGCCACCGCCCCGGCCAGGCTGACCACGGTCACCGCGATCAGCGCGGGCGAGCTGATCTGGGTCTGCAGCGGGCGCCCGTTCAGCTCGTCCAGCGCGTGCGCGCCGAGCCCCACCGCCAGGAAGAACGCGATCAGCGTGGCCAGCAGCGCGGACAGGCTCACCCTCGGGGCGAGGCAGGCGCCGACCACGACATACGCAAGGTGCCAGGCGGTGTAAGGCGGATGCAGCAGCGTCCACCAGTCCCGCCAGCCGCCGGGCCGGGCAGCGTAGTACGCCGGCCTGGCCGTGCCTGGCGCCGCGGGGTCTGGCGGGCTGTCCGCGCGGGCGTCAGCCACCTGCCCGGGTTCCCCACATCACCAGCCCGCCGCCCAGGCTCATGACCCGGAACCCGACCTCGGCGAAGCCCGCCCGCTGCCAGGCCTGCACGGTCCACGGCACCGGATAGCGCTGGTAGTGCCGGGAGATGCTGGGGCCGAGGAACCGGCCGACGCCGAACCAGGAGGGCCCGCCGGTGAGCAGCCCGCCCAGCGGCAGCACCAGCCTGGTGTACAGCCACCACAGCGGGCGCCAGAACCGCGACGGCGGGGCCAAAAACTCCAGGCTCGCGACCTGTCCGCCCGGCTTGACCACCCGGGCCAGCTCGGTGAGCGTGGCCTGCGGGTCATCGACGTACCTGAGCAGGTAGGTGAAGGTCAGCGCGTCGAACGAGGCGTCGGCGAACGGGAGCTGCTCGGCCCGGCCGAGAGTCACGCTGATCCGGTCCGAGCGGCCGGCCGCGGCCACGTTGCGCTGGCCCTGCCGGAGCATCTCCTCGGTGAGGTCCACGGCGACCACCCTGGCCTGGGTGCGGTCGGCCAGCTGCAGCGCCACGCCGGCCGTCCCGGACGCGACATCCAGGATGTGGCTGTGCTTTTCTGGGGGGTTCAGCCCACCCCCCAGGCCCCGGGCCACCTTGTCGATCATGGCCCGGTGCCATCTCGCGTTCTGGCCCATCGACAGCAGCTCAGCGAGCCGGTCGTAACGCTGCGGCAGCGGGGTGAACAGGGTCTGGGCGAAGCGGTTGACCGGCGTCACGGCAGCAGGCGGCACAGGCGTCTCCTCGAACGGCTCGCAGGGCTTTCACGCTACGCCCCGGCCGCGTCCGGGGCAGCCAGGGCAGCGCTGACAGGAGCTGCCCGGCACATTTCCGGAACGTACGACGAGCCGATGATATTGCGAATTTTTACCATTTCTTCGTTTAAGGTTGACCTTTGGCCAGGCTACGGTCACCGCGACGCCGCGCAGTTGGGTGAATACACCCCCGAAACGGGACCATCCTGCCCGCGCGGACCCCCGGCTTAAGGAGCCCGCATGTCACGTCGCTGGTACGCACCCCTGGCCACCCTCGCCCTCGTCACCGGATCCCTGCTCGCGGCGGGCAGCGCGGCGGCGGCCACCCCGGCCCCGCACGCCGCCGGGGTCCAGCACGCCGCGCAGCCCGGCGGGATCATGATCCGGGCCGGCGGCGGCGCCCGCGCCCGGGTGTCCGGCGCCCGCGCCAGCACGGCCACCAGCACGAACTGGTCGGGTTACGCCAGCGATGGCAGCCACGGCCAGTACACCAGCGTGTCCGGCGCCTGGACCGAGCCGTCGGGCACCTGCGCCAAGGGCAACCAGTACTCCAGCTTCTGGGTCGGCCTGGACGGCTACAGCAGCGACTCGGTGGAGCAGACCGGCACCGACGTCGACTGCTCCGGCCGCACCCCGGTGTACTACGGCTGGTACGAGATGTTCCCCGCGTTCCCGGTGAACTTCAGCAACCCGGTGCACCCGGGCGACCACTTCACCGCGTCGGTGACGTTCAGCGGCACCTCCACCTTCACCCTGAGCCTCACCGACGCGACCCAGGGCTGGACGCAGACCGAGACGCAGAACCAGTCCGGCCTGGACCGGTCGTCGGCCGAGTGCATCGTCGAAGCCCCGTCCTCGGGCAGCGTGCTGCCGCTGGCCGACTTCGGCACGGTCAGCTTCAGCAGCTGCCAGTCCAACGGGTCGGCGATCGGCAGCCAGAGCCCGATTCAGATCACCATGGTCAACAACAAGGGCGTGGCCAAGGACTCGGTCAGCACCCTGACCGGCGGCACCAGCTTCACCGCCAGCTGGCTGCGGAAGAAGTGACCGCGCCGGGATAGCCGGCCAGTGGCGTCCCGGCGGCCCGCCGCGGCCGCCGGGACACGCTGATGATATACCCAATCTTTACGATTTCTTTGTTTAACGGTGACTATTGGCCAAGTTACGTTCTCCGCGACGCCACGCAGTTGCGTGAATACTCCGCGAAAGCGGATATGCGCCGACTGCCCCCGCCCATCGGCCAAAGGAGTCCGTATGTCACGTCGCTGGTCCGTTCCCCTCGCCGCCATCGCCCTGGTCTTCGGATCGGTGCTCGCGGCCGCAGGGGCCTCGGCCGCCACCATGGCGCCGCAGGTCACGCACATCACCGCCATCCAGCCAGGCGGCACCATGGTCCGCTCCGGCGCCCCGCACGCTCAGGTGCGCGGCGTCGGCCACACCACCGTCACCAGCACCAACTGGTCCGGTTACGCCAGCTCCGGCGCCAACGGTCATTACACCAAGGTGTCTGGCGCCTGGACCGAGCCCACCGGCACCTGCACGAGCGGCAGCAAGTACTCCAGCTTCTGGGTCGGGCTGGACGGCTACAACAGCGGTTCGGTGGAGCAGACCGGCACCGACGTCGACTGCTCCGGCCGCACCCCGGTGTACTACGGCTGGTACGAGATGTACCCGGCGTTCCCGGTGAACTTCTCCAACACCGTCCACGCCGGCGACCACTTCACCGCTTCGGTGACGTTCAGCGGGACCAACACCTTCACCCTGGTGCTCAAGGACACCACGCAGGGCTGGACCAAGACCGAGACCAAGAACCAGTCCGGCCTGGCCCGCTCCTCGGCCGAGTGCATCGTCGAGGCCCCGTCCTCAGAGTCCGGCGTGCTGCCGCTGGCCAACTTCGGCACGCTGAACTTCACCAGCTGCCTGGCCAACGGATCGGCGATCGGCAACCAGAGCCCGATCCAGATCATCATGCAGGACAGTGCCGGCAACAACGAGGACTCCATCAGCGCGCTGACCAGCGGCGAGAACTTCACCGCCAAATGGTTGCGCAGCACCTGACCGCGGCTAGCCGGCTGAGCTGAGCCAGCCGGCCTACCGCACCGGCGGTGCTTGTGTGGGGGGCGGGAACCCGCCCCCCACACCCCCTGGAGCGGTGCTTGCGTGGGGGGCGGAGACCAGCCCCCCACACCCCCTGGAGCGGTGCTTGCGTGGGGGGCGGAGACCAGCCCCCCACACCCCCTGGAGCGGTGCTTGTGTGGGGG
>DATBGO010000174.1:0-2533 GCA_036558005.1 Streptosporangiaceae bacterium
GCCCCGATCCGGGCCAGCAGCCCGGCCACCTGATCCCGGTCGCCGATGTCACCGGCGATCACCTCAACTTCAGCGCCGGCCTCCGACAGCGCGGCCGCCTGGGCCGCGGCCCCGGCGGCGGCCGGGCCCGACCGGCTGGCCAGCACCACCCGGGGAGCGCCCCGGCCGGCCACCCAGCGGGCTACCCGCCCGCCGACCGCGCCGGTACCCCCGGTGACGAGTACCGTTCCGCCCGGCACCCACGGCTGTCCCGCGCGCAGCCGGGGAGCGCGCGACAGCCGCCGGGCGAAGATGCCGCCGCCGCGGACCGCGACCTGATCCTCGCCGATCCCGGCCAGCACGCTCACCAGCCGGGCCCCGGCCCGGCCGTCCAGCACCGGCGGCACGTCCACCAGGCCGCCCCACCGGTCGGGGTACTCCAGGCTCGCCACCCGGCCCAGCCCCCAGACCTGCTGCTGCACCGGGCAGGCCAGCACCTCACCCGGCCCCGCGGCCACCGCGCCGCACGTCAGCACCCACAGCGGCGCGTCGATCCGGGCGTCACCCAGCGCCTGCACCAGCGCCAGCGTCCCGGCCAGGCCAGCCGCCACCACCGGCAAGCCGGTCACCGGCCCCTCATCCAGCGCCAGCAGCGACACCACCCCCGCTACCGGCACCCCGAGGTCACCGAGCAGGCCAGCCAGCGCCTCCCGGCCCGCCGCCGCGGCCACCTCAGCCACCCGCACCGCCGCGCCGCCAGCCTCCAGCGCCGCCACGCACGCCCCCGCCACGTCCCGGCCCGTCCGGCCCGCCGGGACCACCACCAGCCACTCTCCCGTCAGCCGCGCCGGATCCGGCTCGGACACCGGCCCCCAGCACACCCGGTACCGCCACCCCTCGGTCACCAGCCGGTCCCGCTCCCGCCGCCGCCACGACGCCAGCACCGGCAGCACCTCACCAAACGGCCGCCCCCCGTCTACCGACAGGACCTGCGACAGCCCCGCCACATCCCCCCCGTCCACCGCCGCCCAGAACCGCTCCTCTGCCGGGCCTGCCCCGTCGCCCGGACCACCGCCGGCGGCCAGGACGGTCCGGGCCCGCGGCCAGAACCGCTGACGGGCGAAGGCGTAGGTCGGCAGGTCGGCCCGCTGCCCCCCGCCCACCACCGCCGCCCAGTCGACCGGCACACCCCGCGCCCACGCCCGGGCCAGTACCGACAGCACCTGCGCCGCCCCCGCGCTCTCCCGGTGCAGCGTCCCGCTCACCACCGGCGCCGAACCGCCCGCGTCCTCCACCGTGTCCGACACCGCCAGCTCCAGCGTCGGATGCGGCGACACCTCGATAAACGCCCCGAATTCCTCGTCCCACAGCACCCGCACCGCGTCAGCGAAGCGGACCGTCTGCCGGACGTTGGCGAACCAGTACCCCGCGTCCAGCTCGGGCCCGTCCATCCACCGCGACAAGGCCGTCGAGTAGAACGCGGCCCGCCCTGGCCCCGGGCTGATCTCCGCCAGCCCCTCCGCCAGCACTTCCGCGAGCCCTTCCACGCCCGCCGAATGCGCGACGAAATCACTCTCAGGAACCCGCCACCGCATCACATGCCGCGCCGACAGCTCCGC
Organism: Streptosporangiaceae bacterium; assembly: GCA_036558005.1. Lineage (GTDB taxonomy): Bacteria > Actinomycetota > Actinomycetes > Streptosporangiales > Streptosporangiaceae > DATBGO01. Next base: position 1,599 of record DATBGO010000174.1, read on the forward strand.
CTCGAACTCCGCCAGCGCGCCCGGCTCCCCCGACACGACAATCGCCGCCGGGCCGTTCACCGCCGCCACCGCCAGCGACTCACCCCACCGTCCCAGCAGCTCGCGCACCCGCCCCTCGGGCATCACCACCGACACCATGCCGCCCACCGCCCCCAGCCCGGACAGCGCACGGCTGCGCACCGCCACCACCCGCGCCGCGTCGTCCAGCGACAAGATCCCGGCGACGGTCGCGGCGGCGATCTCACCCTGGGAGTGACCCACCACCGCATCGGGGGTCACCCCGGCCGCCTGCCACACCGCGGCCAGCGACACCATCACCGCCCACAGCACCGGCTGGACCACATCAGCGGTCTCCAGGCCCGGCGCGCCGGGCACACCGGTGATGACGTCCGCCAGGTCCCAGTCCACATGCGGGGCCAGCGCACGCCCGCACTCAGCCAGCCGGGCCGCGAATACCGGGCACACCCCCGCTAGTTCCGCGCCCATCCCCGCCCACTGCGACCCCTGGCCAGGGAACACGAACACCGTCCTGCGCAGGTCCGCCGCCGCGGCCGACGCGACCAGCCCGGACGCCGCGATCCTGGCGGGCTCCCCGGCGGCCAGCGCGGCCAGGCCGGCGGTCAGGTCCTGCGGCCCGGTGCCCACCATGACCGCCCGGTGCTCGAAGACCGACCGGGTGGTCGCCAGCGACCAGGCCACGTCCCCGGGCGCGAGCTCGGGCCGGGCGGCAAGATGAGCGGCCAGCCGGGCGGCCTGGGCCACCCGTCCGTCCGCGGACCGGGCCGAGACCACCCACGGGACCGCCCCGGTGACCAGCCCGGCCGGGACGGGCGGCCGGGCGCCGTCGTCCTGCGCGGGGGGTTCTTCGAGGATGGCGTGTACGTTGGTGCCGCTCATCCCGAACGAGGACACCCCCGCCCGCCGCACCCGCTCCC
>DATBGO010000175.1:0-2440 GCA_036558005.1 Streptosporangiaceae bacterium
TCCACCGCGCCACCGGCATCCGCCACCGCCGCGCCACCATCCGCAACGCCGCTCACCGCCACCGCGTCATCCCCCGCGCCCGCGCCACCGCCCGCGACCGGCACCCACTCCACGCCGAACAGGGCGCCCGCCAGCCCATCGCCCGCCTCGGCCAGCTGCTCCGGCGGCACCGGCAGCAGCAGCACCTTCTCCGCTGACAGCACCGGCGTGCCCTGGTCGTCAGCGGCCGCGAGCGTTACCGTGTCCCCGGCGCCCGGCCGCAACCGGACCCGGAGCACCGAGGCGCCCGCCGCGTGCAGCGTCACCCCGGTCCAGGCCTGCGGCCGGCTCACCGCGCCCGGCGTGGCCCGCTCGCCGGTCAGCTCCGCGACCCGCAGCGCGGCGCTGAGTAGCGCCGGATGCAACCCGAACGCCCCGGCGCCAGCCGCGTCGTCATCCGGCAGCGCCACCTCCGCGAACACGTCTGCGCCGCGTCGCCACGCCGCCCGCACGCCGTCTGGCTCCGGCCCGGCCGGAACCACGTCCGCTCCTTCCGGCGGCCACCTGGTGAAGTCCTCCGCCCCGGTGAAGGCACCCGCCGGGGCCGCTTGGGCCAGCCGTCCGGTGGCGTGCCGGGTCCACGGATCCTCCACTGCGGCGCCTTCGGCCCGCGCGTAGATTTCCACCGGCCGCTGCCCGTCCTGCGCCGGGGCGCCGACTAGGACCTGAATGTGTGCCGCGGTGTGGCCGGGCAGCACCAGCGGCGTCGTCACGGTCAGGTCAGCCAGGCGGCTGCACCCGGCAGCGTCGCCGGCTCGCACCGCCAGTTCCACGAATGCCGTCTCCGGCAGCAGCACCCGCCCGGCGACGACATGTCCGGCGAGCCACGGATGCGACGGCACCGACACCCGGCCGGCGAACAGGAATCCCCGGCCCCCGGCCAGTTCCGCCGCGGCGGCCAGCAGCGGGTGATTGTTCAGGCCCAGCCCCAGCGCGGCGACCTCCGCCTGGGCCGGCCGGAGCGGCGGCCAGTACCGCTGGTGCTGGAACGCGTAAGTCGGCAGGTCGACCGGCCGTCCGCCGCCGAAGACCGCCGGCCAGTCCACCGCCGCCCCGTGCACATGCGCCCGGGCCAGCGCGGCCAGCACGCTGGCCGCGGCGGGCCGGTCTGGCCGCAGCACCGGGACGAACACGCCGTCCCGCTCACCCAGCGCGGCCGGGCCCAGCGCCGACAGCGTCCCGTCCGGGCCGATCTCCACGAACACCGACACGCCCTGCCCGGCCAGCGCCATCACCGCGTCAGCGAACCGGACCGGCTCCCGTGCCTGCCGCGCCCAGTAACCCGCCCCCGGCTCACTGACCAGCTCACCGGTCAGCGCCCCCGCCCACGGGATGCGCGGCACCGCGTACGCCAGGCGGGCAGCCACCCCGGCCAGCTCCCCAAGGACCGGGTCCATCCGGTGCGAATGAAACGCATGACTGACCCGCAGCCCCCGCACCCGCACCCCACGGTCACGGAACACCCCCGCGACCTGCCCCACCGCCTCAGCGTCACCAGAAACCACCACCGAGGAGGGCCCGTTCACCGCCGCCACCGACACCCCGGCGACCCCCTCCAGGGCCTGCGTGACCTCAGCCTCGGCGGCGGCGATCGCGGTCATCGCCCCGCCGGCCGGCAGCGCCTGCATCAGCCGGGCCCGCGCCGCCACCAGGCGGCACGCGTCTTCGAGGGTCAGCACCCCGGCCGCGTACGCCGCGGTCACCTCACCGACCGAGTGACCGGCCACCGCGTCCGGGGTGACCCCGCACGCGGCCAGCAGCGCCACCAGGCCCGCTTCCACCGCGAACAACCCCGCCTGCGCGTACAGGGTCTGGTCCGCCCGGTCGTCCTCCCCGGAGCCGAGCACCACCTCGGCGACCGGGACACCCAGCTCGGCTTCCAGCAGCCCGCACGCCTGGTCGAACGCTTGCGCGAACACCGGCGAGCACGCGTGCAACTGGGCGCCCATCCCGGCCCGCTGACTGCCCTGCCCCGCGAACACGAACCCGGTCCGGCCTGTACCGGACAGGGGGACCACCCCGGTCACCACACCGGGCGCCGGGTCACCGGCCGCCACCGCGGCCAGCCCGGCGGCCAGCTCTGCCGCGCTGGCCCCGGTCACCAGCGCGCGGTGTTCCAGCCCAGCCCGGCCGGTCGCCAGCGACCATGCCACATCGGCCGGGTCAGCTTCCGGCCGGGCCGCCACCCACCGCGCCAGCCGGCCGGCCTGAGCCGCCAGTCCGGCCGCGGTCCGCCCCGACACCGGCCACGCCAGCGGGGCCCCGGCCAGCAGTCCGTCACCGCCGCGGGTCTCCGGGACCCCGGCATCCTCCGGTGCCGGGGCCTCGGCCACGATGATGTGCGCGTTGGTGCCGCTGACCCCGAACGCCGACACCCCGGCCCGCCGCGGGCCCGCCGCGG
>DATBGO010000176.1:0-9741 GCA_036558005.1 Streptosporangiaceae bacterium
GATCAGGCCGATGAAGTCCGGCAGGCCGCCGAACGGCTGGGCCGGGTTGCAGGACCGCTTGAGGCCCAGCACGGCGTCAGCCGCGGTGACCGGGGTCGCCGGGCTGGTGTCCCACATCGCGCCGGTGCGCAGCGTGACCGCATAGGTCTTGCCGCCATTGCTGACCACCGGGGCCGCGGTGGCCAGGTCGGGCATCGGCGTGGTGGTCTTGCCAGGGACGGCCGGGTAGGCGTACAGGCCGCGCACCCACTGCCGCTGGCCGAGGTAGCCGATGGTGTAGTAGCTGATGTTGTAGTCCATGTAGTCGACGTCGCCGACGCCGAGCAAGTTGAGTGTCCCGCCTGACTTCGGCGTGCCGGCCGCGTTGATGCCCTGCACTCCGCTGGTCAGGCTGGTGCTGCCTGACGAGCCCGTGCCCGAGCCGGTCGAAGACCCCGTCGAACTGCTTCCGCAGGCGGTTGCGACAAGCGCTAGCGCTGCCAGGCCGCTGAGGGCCATGAAGCTTCGCTTGGGTGTCCGCATTGACACTCTCCTCCTCCCTATCCTTCCGCTGTTTCTAGATCGCGGATCCAGTTACCGGAGGCAAGGCCGCCCCGCGGCGCGACGACACGCCGTATCGGCGAGCCGTCGCGTCATATTAGGAGCATCGGCGCCAAACAGGGAACGGGAACGGGAGCGGACCAGACGAATCGTGATCCGACAGTGACCTCGTGCTTATCAGACCGCTACTTCCCGTCCTGACACGGGCGGATTACCAGGTGAGGCCGGGCATTCCGGCACGTTCAGGACAGCCGGTCAGGTCACCGCGCGTGGTCAGCCGCCCATGGCGTGCACGCCGCCGTCGGCGTGCACGATCTCCCCGGTGGTCGCGGGGAACCAGTCCGACAGCAGCGCGACGCAGCCGCGCGCGGCCGGCTCGGGGTCGGACAGCTCCCAGCCCAGCGGGGCCCGCTGCGGCCACAGCGTCTCGAAGTCGCTGAACCCGGGGATGCTCTTGGCCGCCATCGTCCGCACCGGCCCGGCCGCCAGCAGGTTCACCCGGATGCCTCGCGGGCCGAGGTCACGGGCCAGATAACGGGCGCAGGACTCCAGCCCGGCCTTGGCCACGCCCATCCAGTCATAGGCGGGCCAGGCCCTGCTGGCGTCGAAGTCCAGCCCCACGATCGCGCCGCCGTGGCCCATCAGCGGCAGCGCCGCCACCGCCAGCGACTTCAGCGAGTACGTCGACACGTGCAGCGCGGCGGACACGTCTTCCCACGGGGTGTGCAGGAAGTTGCCGCCCAGCGCCGACTGCGGCGCGTTGGCGATGCTGTGCACCACGCCGTCCAGCCCGGGGACGTGCTCGGCTACCCGGCCGGCCAGGCCGGCCAGCTGGCCGGGGTCGGTGACGTCGAGCTCGATCACCGGCGGCGGTTCGGGCAGCCGCCTGGCCACCCGCTCCACCAGGCTGAGCCGCCCGAACCCGGTCAGCAGCACGGTCGCGCCCTGCTGCTGGGCGAGCCGCGCCACGTGGAAGGCGATCGAGGAGTCGGTGAGCACCCCGGTCACCAGGATCCGCTTGCCGTCGAGGATTCCCATCGTGCTTCCCTTCGCCGGTGATGAGCCGATGTGTCAGTGCCCCATGCCCAGGCCGCCGTCGACCGGGATGACCGCGCCCGTGATGTAGGCGGCGTCGGCGGAGGCCAGGAACGCCACCGCCGCGGCGACCTCGCCGGCGGTGGCGATCCGGCGCAGCGGGATGCCGTCCAGGATCGCCTGCTGCCTGGCCTCGGGCAGCGCCGCGGTCATGTCGGTGGCCACGAACCCGGGCGCGACGACGTTGACCGTGATGCCGCGCGAGCCCAGCTCCCTGGCCAGCGAGCGGGCCAGGCCGATCAGGCCCGCCTTGGACGCCGCGTAGTTCGCCTGCCCGGCCGAGCCGAGCAGGCCGACCACCGAGGAGATGAAGATGATCCGGCCGGACCGCTTCCTGATCATGGCGCGGGAAGCCCGCTTGGCGACCCGGTAGGCGCCGGCCAGGTTGGTGTCGATCACGTCGGCGAAGTGCTCCTCGCTCATCAGCGTGAGCAGCTGGTCGCGGTTGACCCCGGCGTTGGCGACCAGCACCTCGACCGGCCCGTGCGCGGCCTCGGCCGCGCTGAACGCGGCCTCCACCGAGGCCAGGTCGCGCACGTCGCACTGGGCGACGGTCAGCCCGTCGACGTCCTGCCCGGACCTGGAGGTGATGGTCACCGCGTCGCCGCCGGAGGCGAGCCTGCGGGCGATCGCCAGGCCGATGCCCCGGTTGCCGCCGGTTACCAGAACGGATCGGGCCATGCTCGCGGCCACCTCGCAGTCCGTGCTCGGGGACCGCTCGCTGCCTGCTGCACGGCCGGTCCGGTGCTGGCGAGCGTACCGGGCAGGGGGGCTGCCCCGGGGGGTGGGATAGGTTGCCAGCCGTGGACCATAACGTCGCGCGGATCGACCCGGAATTCACCGCATACCCGCTGCGGGAGCTGGCCGGCGCCGCCCTGCAGCGGGCCCGCGACCTGGGCGCCGAGCACGCCGATTTCCGCGCCGAGCTGATCAGGGACCAGCAGATCGCGCTGTCCGACGGGCAGCTGGAAACGATCTTCGACGGCGCCGAGACCGGCCTGGCCGTACGGGTCGTGGTCGACGGGACGTGGGGCTTCGCGGCGGCGGCGGACATGTCGGCCGCCGCCGCGGCCGCGGCCGCCGCCGACGCCGTCGAGCTGGCCAGGGTGGCGGCGGCGGTCAGCACCGAGCGGATCGAGCTGGCCGCCGAGCCCGGCTACGGCGAGGTCAGCTGGGCTTCGGCCTACCAGCTCGACCCGTTCAGCGTCGCCCCCGCGGAGAAGATCGAGCTGCTGGCCAGCTGGAGCGGGCAGCTGCTGGCCGACCCGGGAGTCGACCATGTCGACGCCACCTTGCTGCAGGCCAGGGAGTGCAAGTTCTACTGTGACGGCGCCACCACCGCGATCCAGCAGCGGGTCCGGGTGCACCCGGAGGTGACCGCGGTGTCGGTCCGCCCGGACGGCAGCTTCGAGACCATGCGCACCCTCGGCCCGCCCGCCGGGCGCGGTTATGAGTACCTGACCGGGACCGGCTGGGACTTCGCCGCCGAGCTGGCCGAGATGCCCGAGCTGCTGGCCGCCAAGCAGGCCGCGCCCTCGGTCCGGCCCGGGAAGTATGACCTGGTGATCGACCCGTCCAACCTGTTCCTGACCATCCACGAGTCGATCGGGCACGCGACCGAGCTGGACCGGGCGCTCGGCTACGAGGCCGCCTACGCGGGCACCTCGTTCGCTACCCCGGACCAGCTGGGCAGCCTGCGCTACGGCTCGCCGGTGATGCACGTCACCGCCGACCGGACCGCCGAGCACGGGCTGGCCACGATCGGCTACGACGACGAGGGGGTGCGGGCCCAGTCCTGGGACCTGATCACCGGCGGCGTGCTGACCGGGTACCAGCTGGACCGGCGGATGGCCCGGCAGGCCGGGCTGGCCCGCTCGAACGGCTGCGCGTTCGCCGACTCGCCCCTGACCATGCCGATCCAGCGGATGGCGAACGTGTCGCTGCAGCCCGCCGCCGCCGGGCCCTCCACCCAGGAGCTGATCAGCGGCGTCGAGCACGGCATCTACATCGTCGGCGACAAGAGCTGGTCGATCGACATGCAGCGGTACAACTTCCAGTTCACCGGCCAGCGGTTCTTCCGGATCGAGCACGGGCGGCTGGCCGGCCAGCTGCGCGATGTCGCCTACCAGGCCACCACGACCGAGTTCTGGAACAGCATGGAGGCGGTCGGCGGGCCGCAGACCTATGTCCTGCACGGCGCGTTCAACTGCGGCAAGGGCCAGCCGGGCCAGATCGCCCCGGTCGGCCACGGCTGCCCGTCGGTGCTGATGCGCGGCGTGCGGATACTCAACACGGTGGAAGAGGGATCATGACCCGGCCAGGCCCGCAAGAGGACGTGGAACGGGCGCTGCAGGCTGCCCGCGGCGGTGACTGCGTGGTCATCGCCGAGGAAAGCTCGGCGGCGAACCTGCGCTGGGCCGGCAACACGCTCACCACCAACGGGGTCAGCCGGGCCAGGCGGCTGACGGTGATCGCGCTGCGCGGCGGGCCCGGGGGCACCAGCACCGGCATCGTGTCCAGGACCGGGGTGCCCTCCGGTGAGATCCCCGCGCTGGTCGCCGAGGCCGAGCGGGCCGCGACGTCGGCGCCGCCGGCCCCGGACGCGCAGCCGCTGGCTGGCGCGGGCCAGGCCGGCCCGCGGGCCGCGGGGCCCGGCTGGGACGACCCGGCCGCCAGCACCGGCCCGGCCGTGTTCAGCGCGTTCGCCAGCGAGCTTGGGGACGCTTTCGATGCGGCCGGCGCCGCCGGGCGCAGGCTGTACGGCTTCGCCGAGCACTCGATGACGTCGGTGTTCCTGGGCAACTCGGCCGGGCTGCGGCTGCGGCACGACCAGCCGTCAGGGAAGGCGGAGCTGAACGCCAAGTCGGCCGACCTGTCCAGGTCCGCCTGGGCCGGGGCGGCCACCCGCGACTTCGCCGACGTCGCGGTGGCGGACCTGCACGCCCGGCTGGCCACCGAGCTTGACTGGGCGGCCAGGAAAGTGGCGCTGCCGCCCGGGCGGTACGAGACGCTGCTGTCCCCTTCGGCGGTCGCTGACCTGTATATCTTCCTGTACTGGGCGGCCGGGGCGAAGGACGCGCTCGACGGCAGGACGGTGTTCAGCAGGCCCGGCGGCGGCACCAGGGTCGGCGAGCAGCTGACCAGCGTGCCGCTGACGCTGCGCGGCGATCCCGGCGCGGCCGGGCTGCAGTGCGCGCCGTTCATGATCGCGCATTCATCCGACCGCGAGATGTCGGTGTTCGACAACGGCCTCGCGCTGCACCCGACCGAGTGGATCTCCGGCGGGAGGCTGTCCGCTCTGGTCCAGACCCGGTACTCGGCGGGCCTGTCCGGCCTGGCGGTGACCCCGGCGGTGGACAACCTGATCATGGAGGTGCCGGGCGGCTCGCAGTCGGTGGCCGGCCTGGTGGCGGGCACCAGGCGCGGGCTGCTGGTGTCGTGCCTCTGGTACATCCGCGAGGTCGACCCGCAGACCCTGCTGCTGACCGGCCTGACCAGGGACGGCGTCTACCTGGTGGAGAACGGCGAGGTCACCGGCGCGGTACACAACTTCAGGTTCAATGAGAGCCCGGTGAAGATGCTGGCCAGGATCACCGGGGCGGGCGCATCCGTCCCGGCCCTGCCGCGCGAATGCAGCGACGACTTCGTCCGGGCCGCGATGCCGCCGCTGCGGATCGACGGGTTCAACATGTCCTCGGTCAGCCAGGCCAGCTGACCTGGTCAGGCGTCCTCCAGCCGGAACCCGACCTTCAGCCCGACCTGGAAGTGGGCCACGTCGCCGTCCACGATCTGGCCCCGGATCTCGGTCACCTCGAACCAGTCCAGGTGCCGCAGCGTCTGCGCGGCCCGGCTCAGGGCGCCCCTGATGGCCGGCTCGATGCCCGCGGGTGAGGTGCCGACGATCTCGGTCACCCGGTAAGTACGGTCACTCATCGCTACCTCCATACTGGACAATCGTGATTCCTGACCACGTAACGCTGCACCGGCGTGCCCGGCAGCTGCTGCCCTCCGCTGTCTACGACTACTACGCCGGGGGTGCCGGGCGCGAGCGGACCCTGCGGGCCAACGAGCGGGCCTGGCGGCAGGTCTGGCTGGCGCCCCGGGTGCTGACCGGGGCGCGCCCCGCCGACACCAGCACCAGGCTGCTGGGCACCCCGGTGGCCACCCCGGTCTGCGTGGCGCCGACCGGGTTCCAGCGGCTGGCGCATCCGGACGGGGAGCTGGCGACCGCGGCCGGGGCGGCCAGGGCCGGGGCGCTGTTCGTGCTGTCCACCCGCAGCAGCAGCCGGATCGAGGCGGTCGCCGAGGCGGTCGCGGCCGGCGGCGGCGCCTGGTGGTTCCAGGTGTACATCATGCGGGACCGGGAGCTGACCGCCAGCCTGGTCCGCCGCGCCGCGGCGGCCGGAGCGGCCGCGCTGGTGCTGACCGCCGACACCCCGGTGGTGGGCCGCAAGCGCCGCGACAGCGCCAGCCTGGTCATCCCGGACGCCGACCTGGAGGCGAACACCGGCCCGCTGGCCGACCCGGCGGCGTCCGAGCAGGCCGCCGACCTGACCTTCGCCGACATCGGCTGGCTGAGCGGGCTGTCGGGCGGGCTGCCGGTGGTGGTCAAGGGCGTGCTGCGCGGCGACGACGCGCGGGCCTGCCGGGCGGCCGGCGCGGCCGCGGTGATCGTGTCCAACCACGGCGGCCGCCAGCTGGACGGCGCGGTCCCCGCGGTGATGGCGCTGCCGCCGGTGCTGGCCGCGCTGCGGGCGTTGGATGACGGCGCGCCCGCCTACCTCGACGGCGGGATCAGGACCGGGGACCAGGTGCTGGCGGCGCTGGCGCTCGGGGCCGGCGCGGTGTTCCTGGGCCGGCCGGCCCTCTGGGCGCTGGCGTGTGGCGGCGCCGCGGCCGTCACGGCCCTGCTGACCGGGCTGACCGCCGATCTGGCGCACTCGATGACGCTGGCCGGCGCGGCCTCGCTGGCGGACGTCAGCGGGCTCGCCAGGACCAGCTGGGGGCCCGGCCAGGGCCAGGGGTGACGCCGCCGCCTGGCGCGCATACCGTAGAAAGGTGAGAGCGATCCGTCACCCCAGGCGGGACCGCGCCCAGCTGGTGACGCAGGCGCGCCCGTCCCGGTCGGCCGACATCTCCTACCGGGAGCGCCGGTACCTGATCATGATGGGCATCCGGCTCGTCTGCTTCGTGATCGCCGTGGTCGTGTTCATCAACGGGGCCGGCTGGCTGACCGCGATCCCGGCGGTCGGGGCGATCATCATCCCCTACTTCGCGGTGATCTTCGCCAATGGCGGCCGCGAGCCCGGCAACACCCGTGGCTTCCAGGAGTACCGGCCTAACTTGCCGGAACGATTTTCCGGGCCGCCCGGCGGCCAGCAAGGCGCGGCGCCAGCCGGCGATGCCGGGCCGCGGGATTCCGGCGCTACCGGCGACAGCGGCGAGTCTGGCCGGCCGAGCCGATCCGGATAGGAAAAGGTCTACCGGAAAACGGCCGATCAGCGAGGATCGGCCGGGCGCCCGGCGAGATTCGCTTGTAATCCGGTCTTGACGCACAAGGGGGGGGTTCGGTGTAACATGCTTACCGGTGCTCTGGTCCCCCGCCGGGGCACCTGTGCCGGCGTTCCGGGCCCCCGTCGGAGCGCCGATGAATGCGACGCCGGGTGGTTTGCCCCCGTAGCCACCCGGCGTCGCTCTATCTTTTTAGGCAAGCCTTACTCGGTCTTACGGAACTCGGCAATCGCCACGCCCATCATTGCGATGCCCATCACGGCGACGATCCCGAGCGAGAACCACAGCGGAACCAGCCAGCCGCCCCAGGTGATGCCGGGCGCCAGGTGCCGCTCGAACAGGGCCGGCATGTTCAGGTGCGTAAAGACCGCGTCCCGCATCGGCCCGACCACGTAGGTGAGCGGGTCCAGCCGGGTGAGCACGCTGAGCCAGCCGGGCAGCCCGGACAGCGGGTAGAGCGCGCCGGACAGGAAGAACAGCGGCATCACCAGCATCTGGGTGAGGGCCATGAACGCCTGGAACTGCTTGATCCTGGCGGCCATCATCACCCCGAAGCTGGTCAGCGTGAACGACAGCAGCAGCAGCTCGCCAATCAGGGTCAGGATCAGCACCGGGTTGTAGGGCACGTCGGCCAGCCCGGCCAGGATCAGGAAGATGAGGCCCTGGAAGGTGGCGATTGTGGCCCCGCCCAGGCATTTGCCGATCACGATGGATGCCCTGCTGACCGGCGCCACCAGGATCTCGCGCAGAAAACCGAACTCCCGGTCCCACACGATCGACGCCGCCGAGAAAATGGCGGTGAAGAGCACCGACATTGCCAGCACGCCCGGGTAGATGAAGGTCTTGAAGCTGATGCCCGGCGGCATGCTCTGCCCGGCGAGCGACGACAGGCCGGTGCCCAGGACGAACAGGAACAGCACCGGCTGGATCAAAGCGGTAACAGCGCGTAGCCGGTCGGTGCGGAACCTGATCAGCTCGCGCCGCCAGACGATGCTGACCGCGCGCAGGTCGTGTCGCAGCCCTCGCTCGGGTACCGCGACCCTGATGTCATCAACCAGCGCCAATGCGGCCTGGTCCGCGGCCGAGGTTGTTGTTGCCTGTGTTGTCATCGCCTGCCGCCTGCCCGCCAGCGCGCCGCCATCTGGCGCATGCCGTCGACGCCGGACGCCTCAGCGTCACGGATAGTAGTTCCGGTATAGGACATGAATACGTCATCAAGCGACGGCCTGGAGACGCTCACGGAACGGATCGGGACCGGCAGGCCCGCGAATAGCTGCGGCACGAATTCCTCGCCCGAAGCCACCGAGAATGTCACCGCGCCCTCGTGAATCGCGGCCTCGATCCCGAACCGGGCGCCCAGCGCGGCGATAGCGGCGGCGTCGTCGGCGGTGTGAATCTGCACCCGGTCTTTACCGACGCTCGCCTTCAGCGCTTCCGGGGTGTCGATTGCCACGATCTTGCCGTGGTCGATAATCGCGATCCGGTCGCAATGCTCGGCCTCGTCCATGTAATGCGTCGTGAGGAAGATTGTGATGTCCTCACGGCGCTTGAGCTCATTGATGTAAGCCCAGATGGAGGAGCGGGTCTGCGGGTCAAGGCCGACCGTGGGCTCGTCCAGGAACAGCACGTGCGGCGCGTGCAGCAGGCCGCGGGCGATCTCCAGCCGCCGCTGCATGCCGCCGGAGTAGGTGCTGACCAGGCTGTCGCGCCGGTCCCAGAGGCCGACCATGTCCAGCACCTGGCGCATCCGCGGCGCTACCGCGTTCTTGGGCACCCCGTACAGGTCGGCATGGAAGCGCAGGTTCTGCTCCGCGGTCAGGTAGCTGTCCAGCGTGGTGTCCTGGAACACCAGGCCGATGTTGCGCCGGACCTGGTCCCGCTGGGCGCTCGCGTCGTAGCCGCCCACCAGGGCGGTGCCAGAGGTGGCGTTGGCGAGCGTGCACAAGATCTTGATCGTGGTGGTCTTGCCGGCCCCGTTGGGGCCGAGGAAGCCGAACGTCTCGCCTCTGGCCACGGCGAAGTCAATGCCGCGGACCGCCTCGACGTCCCCGTACTTCTTGGTCAGGCCGGACACCACGATGGCCGGTCCTGAGCCGGGGGGCCGCTCCTGGCCGGCCAGCGTCGCCGCGCCCGGGCCTGCCCCGGTCTGCGCTGTCAAACTCTCACTCCCTCCACTGCGGGGGCTGGGTGGATAACAGGTACTCAATGAGCCTAGCCGCGGGCCGGGCCAGGGCGGCGCTGGCGCTAGCCGGCCGCGTCGCCCTGAGCCCGGTCGTCTTCGGCGGCCAGCACCCGGTACAGCGCCCGGCGGGTGTCGGCCATGATCTGGCAGGCCTGCCGCACCTGCGCCGCGGTGCCGGCGCTGAGCACCTGGTAGCCGGCCATGCCCACCTGCCGGAGCAGGTCGCGCATCTCGATGGCCGAGTCGCCGACCGCCCCGGCGACCTCCTCCCACGGCGCCCTGACCTCGTCCGGGTGCGCTTCGACGTAACTGCTGCCTTCAGCCGTGAGCTGATAGCTGCGCCGGCCGCCGTCGTCGGCCTGCGCCCGGATCAGCCCCTCGTCGGCCAGCTGCTGCAGGGCCGGGTAGACCGA
>DATBGO010000177.1:0-2032 GCA_036558005.1 Streptosporangiaceae bacterium
GGCGTCCGGGCGCTATCCGGTCGGCGGGCGGCCTGGCGGGACTTCTCGGCCGTCGTGACGGCCGCGCTGGAGGAACGGGCATGCCCCCGTCCGAGCCCCGCCTGATCAGCGACTACCTGCAGGTCCTGGCCGCCCAGCTGCCGGCCTCGATCGTGGACGAGCTGGCCGACGGGCTGGCCGAGACGCACCGGTCTCATCTGGGCCGGGGCCTTTCTCCGGACGCGGCGGCGGAGGCGGCGGTAGAGGAGTTCGGCTCGGCGGAGGAGATCCTGGCCGGCTTCGCCCTGGTGAACCCCGCCCGGCGGGCGGCCCGCCGGCTGCTCGGGCTGGGTCCCGTGGTGGGCGGCTGCTGGGTGGCGGCGCTGGTGACCAGCCGGGTCTGGCCGGGGCCGCCGCCGGCCCGGGCCGGGATCATCCTGGCCCTGCTCGCCAGCATCGGATTGCTGGCGGTGGCCGCGCTGGGGCGGCGGTACCGGGTGTGCGCGTTCTCTGGGATGGCCGGGTTCGCCGGGTTCGCGGCGCTGGACATCGCGCTGATCGTGGGGGTCGTGGTGCTGGCGGGGTCGTTGACCTGGGTGACGGCGCTGGCCATGGCGGGCAGCATGCTCCGGGTCGGGTTGTGCGCACGGGCGCTGCGGCCCGCCCTGGCCGGGTGAGCGCGGCCTCAGCCGGACACGCGGACTTCGTACCAGTAGCCGCCGTTCAGGTCGAGTTTGTTGCCGTTCGCCTGGCCCCGGGCGCTGTCACCGATATAGGTGTACAGCGGGTGGCCGTCGTAGGTCGCCTGCGTGGCGCCGCCGGGGCGCTTGATCGTGCCGAGCCTGCCGGTGACGCCGGGACCGGCCATGGGGTCACCGGTGACCGGCGGCCAGTAGGCGGCGCACGAGCCGGTGCACGCGGAGGCCGACGGGGTGTCCCGGGCGAACAGGTACAGCGTGCGGCCCTTGGCGTCGGTGAGCACGGTGACCCCGCCGATCTCGGCCGTCTTCAGGGTGACTCCGCCCGCGGCGGCCGCGGGCTCCCCGCCCGAGCCGGCCACCGCGATGCCGAACAGGACCAGGGCGGCCACCGAAACGGCACCGACCGCGCCGACCACCAGCGACACCGCCGCCCGGACCCCGGCCCGCATCCGGGTCCCCGGGCGGTCCGGCCCCGGCGCCCCGGCCGGGCGCGCATTCTTGATCACCGCGGCCAGCGCCAGCGTCGCGAAGGCAGCCACCTCGATGAGTCCAGCGGCGATCCCCGCCCTCGTTCGGATCTCCTTGTAGCCGAACAGCCCGATCCAGACCGCCAGCAGGTAGGCGCCGAGGGTGGACAGCGCGAGCCCCGCGCCGGCGATGGCGACCAGCCTGCTGTGCGTCACCAGGGCCCCGATGGCGAGGATGAACGCCACCACGAACTGCACCAGGAACAGCCAGCCGATGGTGGGGATCGCCCGGTACCCGGTCAGGTACAGGACCAGGTGAATGGTGGCCGACACGGCCAGCAGCAACGCCCCCGCGACCCGCAGCCACGGCTGCCGCCAGTCGCCTAGCTTGATCTTCCGGTGCTTGCCCGCCGGCCTGCCGCGGAACCGGAACACCTCGGCCCTTGGCAGCTGCAGCACGGCATGGCGAGTGGCCCCGGTGATAGCCCCAGCTCCGATCATGGCCGCTCAGCGCCCTTCGTTCCCGGCATGTCAGCGGTCGCCTGGTCCGACAGTACCGAAAGGTGCCTGACCGCCGCCGATGTTCGGGAACCGCAGGTCGGTCCCGGTCTGCGGGTCCGCCACTGGCGATGCTGGAGTGGCTGGAGTTGGTCCTATTGTGGTGGATGCCGCATCCACGCCGTAAAACCGGGGCCACAAGGGGGCAAGCACGATGACCACGAAGCAGGACCCCGCCCGCGTCGCCCGTGGACGCCCGGCGAGGTCTGCGCGCCCGCCCGGCTGCGCTTCTACCGTGCCACCGTGTCCGAGCTTTTCGTCATCGACGGTTTCGACCAGCGCATCCGGGTCGAGATCGGCTGAGGCGACCGCAGAATCACTCGTCAT
>DATBGO010000178.1:0-2233 GCA_036558005.1 Streptosporangiaceae bacterium
GACGGCGGGACGCACGTGGAGCACAGCCAGGGTCCCGGCGTCAACGACGCGTTCGCGCACGCCGGGCGGAACGACCCGTGCCCGTGCGGCTCGGGCAAGAAGTTCAAGCGCTGCCACGGCGACCCCCGCACCCGCCCGGACGCCTGACCGCGACGCCTGACCCGCCACGTCCGACCCGCCACGTCCGACCCGCCGCCACGTCCGACCCGCCACGACGCTCGAGTGACTCCAGTCACACCGACACCGCTCGTACCAGAAGTCGCACCTACACCGCCCGTAGCAGATCTTAAGGCGTGGATGCCTCGTTCATGCAGTAAGAACCAGCGTAAGAGGCGGTGTGTCAAGCGTTTCTGGTGATGCTGTAGCGGGTCTGTGAGCTGGGGTTACTGCGGAGGCTGCGGCAGCGGCGCCGGGGGTGCCCGGGTGCGGGCATGGCGGAGCGCCGCCCTGGCGTGATGCTGGTGCCGGGGCGGTCCGGGTGCCCGTCACCTGGGTCTTCTCGCCCTACGTAGTGCAAGCGGGCTCGGCCCGCCCGCGGGTGCGGGCGGGCCTGCCCCGGCAGCGTTCAACCGGGCTGGTGAGAAGGCCCAGATGGCCGGGGACGGCTGCCCAGGGTTCTTAGCGAGGTAGTCCTCGACGACAGGGCGGGCTCGCCGTCCCCCTCTCATCGGGGGAGGAAGGTCTGGGGCACCAGGCTGGTGCGGGACGGCCGTCGCTGGTCAGGCGGCCTCCGGCCGGCCTGCGCCGGCGGCGGCGGGGTCCCAGCTGGTGCCGTGGACGACCAGGCAGTAGATCCAGCGCAGCAGCGAGGCGGCGCACGCCACCCGGGCCTTCGCCCGGGCCGCGGCCGCCGCGCTGCGCCGCGGGCTGGCGCCGGGCCGGGCCGGGACGGCCTGCGCGGCGGGCCCGGCCAGCGCGGCGTACTTGGCGGCCAGGACGGGGTTGTGCCGCAGCATCGGCCAGACCGCGCGCCAGGCGGCCAGCCGCAGCCCGGGCCGGCCGCGGCGGGAGATATGCGCCTGGCCCTCAAAAGCGCCGGAGGCGTTCTCGGACGGGGACAGCCCGGCGTGCTTGACCAGGGATGACGAGCTGTCGTAGCGGCGCGGGTCGCCGGTCTCGGCCAGGATCGCCGCCGCGCCGACGGCGGTCAGCCCGGGGATGCCCCCCAGCCGGGACAGGCCGAGCTCGCCCAGCACCGCCACCATGTCCGCCTCCACCGCGCGCAGCTGGGCCCGGGTGCGGGCCAGGTCGCCCAGCTCGTCGGCGACCCGGCGCAGCAGGCCGCGGCGGGACCAGCTGACCACGCCCTCGGTATCAGTCAGCGCGGCGAAGACCCGGCGGCAGATCCTGCCGAGCCCCCTCGTGCCGCCCCAGCCGGGCACCGCGGCGCGGACCAGGGCGGTGAACTCCTCCGGCCCCAGGGCGGCCAGCCGGGCCGGGTCCCCGCCGCACCGGGCCGTCACCAGCTGCACCGCCGCCAGCCAGGTCACCGACTCAAACGGGCCCGCGCACGCCTCGGTCACCACCGGCCAGGCCACCGACAGCAAATCCCGGATCCGCTGCACCGACGCGGTCGCCGCCGTGACCAGCTGCGCCCGGCGCCGCCCCAGGTGCCGCAGGTGCGCCCAGGTCTCATCCAGCTCCTCGGGAACGTAACAGTGCAGCTCGGCCGCCAGCCGCCCGATCAGCACGCAATCGCTCTCATCGGTCTTATGCGGGGTGTAATCCTGCTGCTCCCGGGCGATATGGCTCACCAGCGGCTGGACGCACACCAGCGGCAGGCCGCGCTCCGCGCACAGCCGCTGCACCTGCATCCACCGCGGCCCGGTCGGCTCGCACGCCACCGTCACCCGCTCAAACCCCTTCCCCCTGGCCTGCCCGGCGGCCCAGTCCAGCGCCGGGCCCAGCCGGAACGCCTTCACCTTCACCGTCTTGCGCGCCAGCACCCGCACATCGTGATCGACCACCGCCAGTACCTGCTTGTCCTCGGCCAGGTCGATCCCGACCACCGCGCCGTCGCGCGGCAGCAGCCCGCGCAGCCGCTCCCGCCGCGCGTTCCGCCGCCGGTCACCCCGCGTCATCCCGTTCCCGCCGCTACCCTTACCCACAGAACGTCCTCCTGCCTGCGTTTGGGACACCAAGCCCGTACTACCGCACCAGGAGGACGTTCCTGTATCAACCACACCCTGCTGAACAACCGCCCCTAGCGCGTTGTCCTATTACTACGACATGA
>DATBGO010000179.1:0-45516 GCA_036558005.1 Streptosporangiaceae bacterium
GCCGACGCCGTGAAGGTAACCCTCGGCCCCAAGGGCCGGAACGTGGTGCTCGAGAAGAAGTGGGGCGCCCCCACGATCACCAACGATGGCGTGTCCATCGCCAAGGAGATCGAGCTCGAGGACCCGTGGGAGAAGATCGGCGCGGAGCTTGTCAAGGAAGTCGCCAAGAAGACCGACGACGTGGCCGGTGACGGCACTACCACGGCGACGGTCCTGGCGCAGGCGCTGGTCCGCGAGGGCCTGCGCAACGTGGCCGCTGGCGCCAACCCGATGTCGCTCAAGCGCGGCATCGAGGCGGCGGTCGAGCGGGTGAGCGAGGAACTGTCCAAGCTCGCCAAGGACGTGGAGACCAAGGAGCAGATCGCTTCGACCGCGTCCATCTCGGCCGGGGACACCGCGATCGGCGAGATGATCGCCGAGGCGATGGACAAGGTCGGCAAGGAAGGCGTGATCACGGTCGAGGAGAGCAACACCTTCGGGCTGGAGCTCGAGCTGACCGAGGGCATGCGCTTCGACAAGGGCTACATCTCGCACTACTTCGCCACGGATGCCGAGCGGATGGAGGCGGTCCTGGAGGACCCCTACATCCTCATCGTCAACTCCAAGGTGTCGGCCAACAAGGACCTGCTGCCGCTGCTCGACAAGGTGGTGCAGTCGGGCAAGCCGCTGGTCATCATCGCCGAGGACGTGGAGGGCGAGGCCCTGGCGACCCTGGTCGTCAACAAGATCCGCGGCCTGTTCAAGTCGGTGGCGGTCAAGGCGCCCGGGTTCGGTGACCGGCGCAAGGCCATGCTGGGTGACATCGCCATCCTGGCCGGCGGCCAGGTCATCAGCGAGGAGGTCGGGCTCAAGCTGGAGTCCGCCGACCTGGACCTGCTCGGCCGGGCGCGCAAGGTCGTCGTCACCAAGGACGAGACGACGATCGTTGACGGCGCGGGCGACGCGGAGCAGATCTCCGGCCGGGTCAACCAGATCCGGGCCGAGATCGAGAACTCCGACTCCGACTACGACAAGGAGAAGCTGCAGGAGCGGCTGGCCAAGCTGGCTGGCGGCGTTGCCGTCATCAAGGCCGGCGCGGCGACCGAGGTCGAGCTGAAGGAACGCAAGCACCGCATCGAGGACGCGGTGCGCAACGCCAAGGCCGCGGTCGAGGAGGGCGTCGTCGCCGGCGGCGGCGTGGCCCTGCTGCAGGCGGGCACGAACGCGTTCAAGAAGCTCGAGCTGGGCGGCGACGAGGCGACCGGCTCGCAGATCGTGCGCCGCGCGCTGGAGGAGCCGCTGAAGCAGATCGCCGTCAACGCTGGCCTTGAGGGCGGCGTGGTGGTCGAGAAGGTGCGCACCCTCGAGTCCGGGCACGGCCTGAACGCCGCTGACGGCAGCTACGTCAGCATGTTCGCCACCGGCATCATCGACCCCGCGAAGGTGACCCGTTCCGCGCTGCAGAACGCCGCCTCCATCGCGGGCCTGTTCCTCACCACTGAGGCGGTCATCGCCGAGAAGCCGGAGAAGGAGAAGGCGCCTGCCGCCCCTGGCGGCGGTGACATGGACTTCTAGTCCGGTCTGCCCGCTGGCCGTATCCAGGGTCAGCGAGCCAGCCTCAGCGAGGCGGCCCCGGCACTGCCGGGGCCGCCTCGCGGCGTTCAGCGGGGCCCGGCGGCGGGCGGCCTGGGCCGGAACCTGGATACCCGGCGGCCTGGCGCAGGCACGACTTCATCTAGCCGGATCGCTTTCTTAGCGTGCCGGCTCCACAAGTCATCGTTAACGAGAGATTATCGGCGCATGAGCCCCACAGCGGAACAGCTCATCCGCGATTACCTCAATCAGCTCTCGGTGGCGGCGCGGACGAGGCTGCGCTCGGACCAGCGGCGCGCGTTCCTGGCCCGGATGCGCGAGTCCATCGAGCGCAACTGCGGTGCGCCGGGCACCGCCGATCCGGCCGAGGTCGCCAGGGTGCTCGCCAGCCTCGGCGATCCCCGGCGGCTGGTCGACCTGGAGAGCGCCAGGCTGGCCGCGGGGAGCGCAGAGCCAGCTGACCGGCAGTGGGGCGCCGGTCCGCGGCTGTCGCGCCCGCAGGGCCGCGCGGAGCGGCGGGACGGCGCGGGCAACCCGCGGCCTGGCCTCGCCTCCGGCCTGGCGTCGGCGAGCGGCAGCCAGGGCGGCTCAGGACAGCCTGCCCCGCCGCCGGCCCCGCCGCGCTCCGGGATGAAGGACGAGCGGTCGCTGACCGGCGAGATCAGGGTCGTCAACCGGCCCATCACCGCCCGCTGGCGCCCCGGCGAGCCGCTGAAGCCGCGGCAGCCGCGCCAGCCAGGGCAGTCCAGGCTCCGGGTGGTACCCAGGCCCAGGCGCGGCGGCGACCCCGCCAGTACCAGCCAGCCTCCCGGCACCAGCCAGCCTCCCGGTACGAGCCAGCCTCCCGGTACGAGCCAGCCTCCCGGGCCGGCACCGGAGACGGCGAGCGGTCCCGGTGCGGCACGCCAGCCGCGCCGCCCCGGCCGGACCCCCTGGCCTGGCGCACCGGTCAGCCCGGCTGGCCCCGATGGGTCACCCAGGCCGCGGCTGACAGCCGGCCGGACGGCGGACGCCGCGCCACCCCGGCTGGCCGGACCCGCTGACGGCGAGAGGCCGCGTAGCGGGGGAGCCAGCAGCGGCCAGGCGTCCGGCTCGCCGCCGGACAACGGCTGGCCCCAAGGAGTAGCAGCAGGCACGCCGGGGAGCGGCGCAGCAGGCAGCGCCCCGGCCGGCAGCGCCCCGGCCGGCAGCGCGCCAGCAGGCAGCGCGCCGCACGGCGGCGCCCCGGACGGGCCGCCGGGTGGTGCTCCGCCGGGTGGTGCTCCGCCGGGTGGTGCGCAGGCGGGAGGCGGGCCGGCGGGCCGTGCCCCGGTGAGCGGTATCCCGGTGGCGGGTGGTGCGACCGCGGGCGGGCGCGACCCGGCCGGCCAGCGTGACCCGGGCGGGCCTGGCAGCGCCGGCCCCGGCCAGCACCCCGGCACGAGCTCGCCCGGGCGGGCCGCCGCCGGATCGCCCGTGTCGCCGGCTGGCCCGGCCGGCCACCGGGCCGCGGGGAACTCCGCCAGGCAGTCGTTTCCCCTCGTCCGGCCGGTCTCGGCAGCCGAGCCCGACCCGGCGCTGACCAGCCTGCTGACCAGGCGGCCGGGCCGGCGGTCACGGCTGGGCGGGCTGGCCGGGGGGGCCGGCGCGGTAGCGGCCCGGATGTGGCGCCGCAGCCCGCTCGAAGTCACCGCAGTGCTGGCGCTGATCCTGGCCGGCCTGCTCTACCCGTTCCCGGTCGGCCTGCTCGGCTTCGTGCTCTGGGTGGCCGGCATCATGCTGGCGATGCCGTCCCGGCGCTGGGATGCCAGGGACAAGTGGACCGGCCTGGCCACCCCGGTCCTGGTGACGTTCATCGGCACCGCGATCGCGCTCGCGCTCGGCGGCAGCCACCACGACTACCGCCCCTACCTGCACGAGATCACCACGACCGGGCCGCCACTGCTGCGCGCCGCGGTCGTGCTGGGCGGGCTGTACCTGGGCTGGCGGATCAGGCGCGGGCCGCGGACACCGTCAGTGCCGCCGTGGAACCGCCCGCACCGCATCTAGCATGGTTGCGCATTGTGATAACGGGGTATCCCTACGTTGCGAAGTTGTCGTTGCGAGCGGGACCTCCGCGGACAGCGGCATCGGTGTTTTCCCGGCCTCGCGCGCGATCCCGTCCCAGCACCATCCACTGCGTGAGGCCGCGGACGATGTGGCCCCGGTCACTGGCCGGGGCCACATCGCTGCCACGGGCCGGCGGGCCGGCCGCCGGACAGGGCTCCCGGTCAGCCTCGGGCCGGTCAGGAGGCACCTATTTGGCGCCGGACCCGATAGCCTGGTCTCGCGCCCTTAGTGACGTATCCGACGGCTTCTCCTCGCGTAAGGTCCCGCTAGTGCCCACTGGCAAAGTTAAGTGGTATGACGCCGACAAGGGGTTCGGCTTCCTCACCCGTGACGATGGCGGTGAGGTCTTCGTGCATTCGACGGCCCTGGATGCCGCCGGGACCGTGCTGCGCCCCGGTCAGCGGGTGGAGTTCGGCGTGGCCGAGGGCCGCCGGGGCACCCAGGCGCTGCAGGTGCGCACGCTGGAGCCGCCGCCGACCATCGCGAAGGCCAGCCGCAAGAGCCCGGACGAGATGACGGTGCTGGTCGAGGATCTGATCAAGCTGCTGGACGGGGTCTCGAACGCCTACCGGCGCGGCAAGCGCCCCGAAAGCAGGGACGCCAAGAAGATCGCCGCGGTGCTCCGGGCGGTGGCCGCCGACCTGGAGGCCTGACCGGCTCGCGGCGGTCAGGAGGACCCGGGCGCTAACCGCGCCTGCGCGGCCGTCCGCCGCGCGTCCACTACCCGCCGCCGCCGGACCACCAGCAGCGCGGCCAGCGCGATCCACAGGCCGGCCGCGGCGACTGTCAGCCCGGCCACGCCGCTGCCGGTCAGCGACAGCAGCAGGCCGGCCAGTCCGCCGGCCACCCAGGACAACTGGTGCAGCGTCTCCGACGCCGCGAACGCCGACGACCGGATCTCCTCACCGATCTCCCGCTGCACGGTCGCGTCCATCGCGAGCTTGACCAGGGCCTGGCCGAGCGCGGCCACCGCGGCCACGATCAGCGCCGCCCACAGGCCGAAGAACACCGCGCACAGCGCCGTGGTGATGCTGGCGAACCCGAGCATGACGAACACGATGACCTGCGGGGCGCGTGCCTTCAGCGCCGATCCGATCGCGGTGCCGGCAAACCCGCCGACCCCGGCCGCCACGATCATCTCGCCGAGCGCCACCTTGTCCGGAACTGAGCCGAAATGCTCAGTCCGGAGCAGGAATGCCAGGAAGAAGATCATGAAGCCGGAGAACGCGCGCAAGGTGGCATTGGCCCGCATCGCCTCGCTGACGACCGGTCCGACCCGGCTCAGGGTCCGCCATCTGATCCGGTCCGCCGGCCGCTTGCCCGCCCCGCCCGGCCTGGCTTCGCCGCCGCCCGCCCGGCCCGGCCCGCCAGCCTGGCCGTCGCTGCCGCCCGGCCTGCCCGCCCGGCCCGGCCCACCCGGCCCGGCCGCCCGGCCCGGCCCGGCCCTCACCGCGGCCGGCTGAGTGACCGCCTGGTCGGCCGGGACCGGCTGCGGGGCATCCACCCCGCCGGGCAGGCGCAGGCCGAGCACCATGGCGAACAGGTACACGACCGTGCCGGCCCGCAGCACCCATCCCGCGCCGCTGTCACCGCCCCCTGCTGCCAGCGTCACCCCGGCCGCCAGCCCGGCTCCAAGCGTGGTCGCGACGAGCGAGGCGAGCGCGGCCCGGGCGTTGGCGGTGACCAGGGTTATCTCCGCTGGCAGCAGCCGGGGCGCGACCGCGCTCCTGGTCACCCCGAACGCCTTCTGCAGGACCAGGACCCCGAACGCGGCGGGCAGCAGGGTGAGCGTGTCGTTGTGCGCCACCGCGCCTGCCATCCCCCAGCACAGCAGGCCGCGGGCCAGCAGCGTGCCCGCCAGGATGTACCGCCGGCCCTGCTGCACCCGGTCCAGCATCGGCCCGATGAACGGCGCCAGCACGGCGAACGGCGCCATGGTGATCACCAGCGCCAGCGCGATCCGGCCGCGGGCCTGATCGACGGACGCGCTGAAGAACAGCGTGCCGGCCAGCGCCACCGCCACGAAGGCATCCCCCAGGCTGCTCGCGGCGGTCAGCTCGATCAGGTTCGACAGCCCGGTCCGGCCGGCTCCCGACGCGCCGGTCAGCCGGTGCACGATCCGGCTCGCGCCGCTGGCAGCGCCGGCACCCGCGCGGGCCGCCGACGCGGAGGCGGCGAAAACCGTGCGGGTAGCCCGCCTGGCCTTGTCGGCCCGGGTTCCCGTCTCGCCCATGTCCCTAAGTATTCTGCCTTCGCGCCGCTGCTACGACCCCGCACCGCGCCGGGGATCGGCGCTGTGGCCCATCCGGGATGCGAGCCCGCGGCCCGATGGGGAACAATTACTAATCGTGAGCCCGACCCGCGTACGCACACCGGAACTGGATCAAGCCTGCGCCGACGCGATCGACCTGGCCCGCGCCGCCGCCGAGGAGATGGCCGGCCCGGATCAGGTCGGCGCGCACGCCGGCCTGACGGCCGACGGCGACCGGGTCGCGACGCACCTGTTCGCCTGCCTCGACCCGGCCTACGCCGGCTGGCGGTGGGCGGTGACCGTGGCCAGGGCGTCCCGGGCCAAGCTGGTCACCGTCAGCGAGTGCGTCCTGCTGCCCGGGCCAGATTCGCTGCTGGCCCCGGACTGGGTGCCGTGGAATGAGCGGGTCCGGCCTGGTGACCTGGGCGTGGGTGATCTCATGCCGGCCGGTGCCGACGACGAGCGGCTGGTGCCGACCGCGGTGCTCGAAGGCGACGACGGCATCCTGGACTGGGACGACAGCGAGGAGTGGGAGAGCTGGAACGAGCGGCTCGCGGCGGTCGGCCTGCCCGAGGCGACCCCGCAGTCCGCGCCGACCGGGCCGGCCGGGAAGCGGCCGGAGGCGGTGGCGGGCCGGTCCAGGGTGCTGTCCCCGTCCGGCCGCGACCTCGCGGCGCTGCGCTGGTACTCCAGTGAGCACGGTCCGGCGACCCCGCTCGCCCGCGCCGCCCCCGGGCCGTGCGAGACCTGCGGGTTCCTGATCCACCTGGCCGGGTCGCTCGGCCGGGTGTTCGGGGTATGCGCGAACGAGTTCGCCCCCGACGACGGCCGGGTGGTGTCGCTGGATCACGGCTGCGGCGGGCATTCTGAGGCCGCCAGCCCGGGCGCCAGCTACGGCCAGATCGCGCCGGTCATCGACGAACTGGGCTACGACCTGGTCGAGGGCCCCGGCATGTCGATCGACGAGACCGTGTTCGAGTCACTGGATCACAGCTAGCCGCCAGGGCGGGCGGCCCGGCGCTCGGCCGCCCTGGCCCGCGAGCGCTTCAGCCTGGGCACGTACCAGAAGCCGAACAGCCCGGCGCCGACCCCGGCCGCGCAGGTCCACGGCCACCACCAGTCCGCGGGCGACAGCTGGTCACGCAGGATCAGCAGCACGATGAACGCCACCAGCCACCCGCCGGTGATGACCCCCATGACCAGCTGGTCACTGGCCTCCAGCGGCGGCGGAGCGGGCCGGAGGGCGGGTCGGCGGGTACGGCTCACCCGAACCACGGTAGCTGCCGGCTACCGCGTGATGTACTTGGACCCGGACCCGCGGGCCCCACGGCCCGTTCACCCCTCGCCAGCCTTTGACGGAATCTCCACGCCCCGTCTACGGTTAGCAAGAGTAATGACTCAGGCTAAAGACCATGACAACACCGCAGACCAGGTCGGATGCGGGCCTGGCCACGGCGCTCCGGATCTCGGTGAGCCGGCTGGCCAGGCGGTTGCGCGCCGAGCGCGCCGCGCTCGGGCTGCAGCCCGATCTCTCCGACACGCAGCTCGCCGCCCTGGCGACGCTGGTTCGGCACGGCCAGATGACCCCGGGCGAACTCGCCGAGCACGAAAAGGTGCAGCCGCCGTCCATGACCCGGGTCATCGCGGCACTCGAAGAGCGCACCCTGGTGGTGCGGGCACCGCACTCAACCGACCGGCGCCAGGTGGTCCTCACCGTCACCCCGGCCGGCCAGGAAGTGGTGTACCAGGCGCGCAGGCTCAGGGAAGCGTGGCTGGCCCGGCGGCTGCGGGAGCTGACCCCGCAGGAGCGGGCGGCGCTGCGCGCGGCAGCGCCGATCCTGGAGAAGCTCAGCCAGTCCTGACCAGCGGCCGGGAGCGGGGCGGGCACGCGACCTTCTCCTCGCTGCGCAACCGCAACTACCGGCTGTTCGCCACCGGCCAGGTCATCTCCAACACCGGCACCTGGATGCAGCGGGTCGCCCAGGACTGGCTGGTGCTGAACCTGACCCACGGCAGCGGCGCCGCGCTCGGCATCACCACCGGGCTGCAGTTCCTGCCGCTGCTGCTGTTCAGCCTCTGGGGCGGCGTGTTCGCCGACCGGTACTCGCGGCGCACCCTGCTGATGATCACCCAGGCGCTGATGGGCGGGCTCGCCCTCATCCTCGGCGTGCTCGCGGTGACCGGAGTTGTGCAGATATGGCACGTATACGTGCTCGCGTTCGCGCTCGGGCTAGTGACCGTCGTCGACAACCCGACCAGGCAGACCTTCGTCGCCGAGATGGTGGGCCGGGACGGGATGGCGAACGCTATCGCCCTCAATAGCGCCACCTTCAACCTGGCCAGGATCGCCGGGCCCGCGGTGGCCGGGCTGGTGATCAGCGTGCTCGGCACCCCGGCGGCGTTCCTGGTGAACGCGGCCTCGTTCGCCGCGGTGCTGACCGGCCTGAAGCTGATGCGCCCCGCCGAGCTGCGCCCGGCCGGCCGGCTGCCGCGAGCCAAGGGCCAGCTGCGCGAGGCGATCCGGTACGTGCGGGCCAGGCCGAGCCTGTGGATGCTGCTCACGCTGGTTTTCTTCGTCGCGACCTTCGGGATGAACTTCCAGGTCACGAACGCGCTGATGGCCCGCCAGGTGTTCCACACCGGGGCCGGCGCGTTCGGGATCGCGTCCACCGTGTTCGCTGTGGGCGCGCTCGGCGGCGCGCTGCTGGCCGCGCGGCGGAGCCGGCCAAGCATGAGCCTGCTGCTGGTCACCTCGCTGTTGTTCGGGGTCACCGAGGTGATCACCGGGATGATGCCCGACTTCTTGTCATTCCTGGCGCTGCTGCTGCCGACCGGGCTGCTGCTGCTGACCTTCACCACGGCGGCCAACGCTGCCACCCAGCTTGGCACCACCGCCGAGATGCGGGGCCGGGTGATGGGCCTGTACCTGCTGGTTTTCCTGGGCGGCGCGCCACTGGGGTCGCCGCTGGCAGGCTGGCTGGCGGAGGTGTTCGGCCCGCGGATGAGCCTGATCTCCGGCGGGATCATCTCGGTCCTGGCCACCGCCGTGATCGGCGTGCTGCTCAGCCGGGCCCGCGGTGTCCAGGCCAGGAATTACCTGCGCCCGGCCGCGCTGGCCCGGATGGTGGGCTGACCCGCCCGCCCCCGGCCCGGCCTGCTGCTACGAATAGCTCATGCGCCTGTTCATCGCGGTCACGCCGCCGCAGGCGGCGCTGGACGACCTGGAATCCCGGCTGGCGCCGCTGCGGCCGGCCTGGCCCGGCCTGCGCTGGACCAGCCAGGCCGGCTGGCACCTGACGCTCTCCTTCCTCGGCGAGGTGGCCGAGGACCGGGCCGCCGGGCTGACCGAGGAGCTGGCGGTCGCCGCGCGGCTGCGGCGCGCCGTGCCGATGTCCGTCGCCGCGGCGGGCGCGTTCCCCAGGCCGAGCCGGGCGCAGGTGCTGTGGACCGGGATCCAGGCCGATCAGGTCTCGCTGACGAAGCTGGCCCGCGCCGCCGCCAGGGCGGCCAGGCAGGCGGGTACCCCGCCGCCCGGGCCGCGGCGGCGCTTCCAGCCGCACCTGACGCTCGCCCGCGGGACCGGCCGGGCGCCGCTTGACCTGCGCCCGCTGGTCGATTCGCTAGCCAGCTACGCCGGACCGCGGTGGACGGCGGCGCGGATCGAGCTGATCCGCAGTCACCTGGGCACCGCCGCGCCGCGATATGAGCAGCTCGGCAGCTGGCCGCTGCGGCCCGCCCCCGGACCCGGCGAGCCGAAGCCCTGACGCCAGCCCCGGCCTGCCAGGGCTAGAGCCGCTCCACCACGTAGCCGACGCACTCGGTGAGCGCCCGCACGTCGGCGGGCTCCACCGCCGGGAACATCCCGATCCGCAGCTGGTTACGGCCAAGCTTCCGGTACGGCTCGGTGTCCACGATCCCGTTTTCGCGCAGCGCCGCTGCCAGCGCCGCCGCGTCCACCTCCCCGGTGAAGTCGATCGTGCCCACCACCTGGGAGCGCTGCCGCGGCTGGCGGACGAACGGGGTCGCGTAGCTCACCTGCTCGGCCCAGCCGTACAGGATCGAGGACGACTCCGCCGTCCGGCTCACCGCCCAGTCCAGGCCGCCCTGGTCGAGCAGCCAGTCCACCTGGTCAGCCAGCAGGATCAGGTTCGCCACCGCCGGGGTGTTGTAGGTCTGCTGCAGCCGCGAGTTGTCGATCGCGGTCCGCAGGGACAGGAACTCGGGGATGTACCGGCCGCTGGCCGCGATCTGCCCGGCCCGGTCCAGCGCCGCCGGCGACAGCAGCGCGAGCCACAGCCCGCCGTCGGACCCGAGGCACTTCTGCGGCGCGAAGTAGTAGGCGTCGAACTCGGTGGCCAGCACCGGCAGGCCGGCCGCCCCGCTGGTGGCGTCGACCAGCATCAGCGCGCCCGGGTCCGCCCCGGCCACCCGGAGCACCGGCATGGCCACGCCGGTTGAGGTCTCGTTGTGGGTGAGCGCGTAGCAGTCGGCGCCTTGCTCGGCCTCCGGCACCGGGTGGCTGCCCGGCGCGGCCTCGAGCAGCGTCGGCTGGTCCAGCCACGGCGCCGCCGTGGTCACCCTGGCGAACTTCGACGAGAACTCGCCGAACGAGCAGTGCTGGGACTTCTGCCGCACCAGGCCGAACGCCGCCACCTCCCAGAACGCGGTGGTCCCGCCGTTGCCCAGCACCACCTCGTAGCCGTCGGGCAGGCTGAACAGCTCGCTCAGCCCGTCCCTGATCCGGCGCACCAGCGACCGGACCGGCGCCTGCCGGTGCGAGGTGCCCAGGTACCCCGCGCCCGGGCCGGCCAGCCGGGCCAGCTGCGCGGGCCGGACCTTCGACGGCCCGGAGCCGAACCTGCCGTCGGCTGGCCGCAGGCCCTCGGGTATGACGATCCGCGCCGCCGGGCCGGCCGCCGGGTGGCTGGCTGGCTCAGACATCGCGGTCCAGCACCTCGGCCGCGCCGGGCACGTCCCGGACCGGCCGGGCCCTCGGGCCCACGTACCGCGCGCTCGGCCGGATCAGCCGCGCGGTGCGCTTCTGCTCCAGGATGTGCGCCGCCCACCCGGCGGTCCTGGCGCAGGTGAACATGGAGGTGAACATGTGCGGGGGCACCTCGGCGAAGTCCAGCATGATCGCGGCCCAGAATTCCACGTTGGTCGCCAGCACCCGGTCCGGCCTGCGGTCGTGCAGCTCGCGCAGGGCCGCGGTCTCCAGCGCGGCGGCCACCTCATACCGGGGCGCGTCCAGTTCCTTGGCGATCCGGCGCAGCACCCTGGCCCGCGGGTCCTCGGCCCGGTACACCCGGTGGCCGAACCCCATCAGCCGCTCGCCCCGGTCCAGCACCCCCTTCACGTAGGCCTCGGCGTCGCCGCTGCGCTCCACCTCCTCGATCATGTGCAGCACCCGGGCCGGTGCGCCGCCGTGCAGCGGCCCGGACATCGCGCCGACCGCGCCCGACAGCGCGGCGGCCACGTCGGCGCCGGTCGAGGCGATCACCCGGGCGGTGAAGGTGGACGCGTTCATGCCGTGCTCGGCCGCCGACACCCAGTAGGCGTCGATGGCCTTGACGTGCCGCGGGTCCGGCTCGCCGCGCCAGCGGATCATGAACCGCTCGGTGATCGTCTTCGCCTCGTCGACCCGGCGCTGGCCGACCATCGGCAGCCCGAGGCCGCGGGCGGACTGGGCGACGAAGGACAGCGCGGTCACCGACGCCCTGGCCAGGTCGTCGCGGGCCTGCTCGTCGCTGATGTCCAGCAGCTGGCGCATCCCGTAGGCGGGGGCCAGCATCGCCAGCGCGCTCTGCACGTCCACCCGGATATCCCCTGAATGCACCGGGATCGGGTACGGCTCGGCGGGCGGCAGGCCTGGCGCGAACGCGTTGTCCACCAGCAGGCCCCAGACGTGCCCGTAAGGCACGTGCCCGACTAGCTCCTCGACGTCGACTCCCCGATAGCGCAGCGAGCCGCCCTCCTTGTCAGGCTCGGCGATCTCGGTCTCGAAGGCGACGACGCCTTCCAGGCCCGGTACAAAGTCGGACATCTGCTACTCCTCCGTCTGCGTGCGCAGCCCGCCAGCCAGGGGCGGTGGCGCTGCTGCCAGCGGCTCTATTCAACCTTGCGGGCGGTCTGGCCGCGTAGCCCGGCTTCGGGTTGCGGCGATTCCGGCGGCCTCACGCCAGCGGCCGGCCTCGCCTGCGCGGTTGTGTGAGGATCATTCCCGTGGAGATCCGATGACTAGCCGGCCCGGCCCGGCCCGGCTGAGTTTCGGCGAGGCCGACGCGGACGCCGACCCGCTGGTCCAGTTCGGCCGCTGGCTCGATGACGCCACCGCCGCCGGACTCGCCGAGCCGACCGCGATGGTGCTGGCCACCGTCAGCGGCAGCGGCCGTCCCCGGGCCAGGACCGTGCTGCTGAAGAGCTTCGACCAGAGCGGATTCACGTTCTACACGAACCGGACATCCCGCAAGGGCAGCGACCTGGCTGAGGTGCCGCGGGCGTGCCTGCTGTTCCCGTGGCACCCGATGCACCGGCAGGTCATCATCGAGGGCGCCGTCACGGCGCTCAGCACCGCGCAGAGCGAGCCGTACTTCCGGACCCGCCCGCGCGGCTCCCAGCTGGGCGCGTGGGCGAGCAGGCAGTCGTCGGTGATCGGCTCCAGGGACGAGCTGGAGGACCGGTACGCCAGCCTGGCCCGGCGCTGGCCGGAGGGGACCGAGGTGCCGATGCCCGGATTCTGGGGCGGCTACCGGGTCGAACCTGAGGTCTACGAGTTCTGGCAGGGCCGGCTGAACAGGCTGCACGACCGGCTCAGGTACCGGATCACCGGCGGCGGGTGGATCAGGGAACGGCTGGCACCGTGATCGGCTCGGCATTGGCGGCCAGCGGCGCATAGCATCGTAGCCGGAGGTGAGGACCCTTTTGACGGCGCACGGCCTCATCGATACGACGGAGATGTACCTTCGCACGGTCTTCGAGCTGGAAGAGGAAGGCATCGTCCCGTTGCGGGCCCGTATTGCCGAGCGCCTGTCCCAGAGCGGTCCGACAGTCAGCCAGACAGTGGCCAGGATGGAGCGGGACGGGCTGCTGCGGGTCGAGGGCGACCGTCAGCTGTCGCTGACCGAGACCGGCCGCACGCTCGCGGTGCGGGTGATGCGCAAGCACCGGCTGGCCGAATGCCTCCTTGTCGGGGTCATCGGGCTGCCCTGGGAAGAGGTCCACATCGAGGCGTGCCGGTGGGAGCACGTCATCTCCGACACCGTGGAGCGCAGGCTGGTCGAGTTGCTGGGCTACCCGGTGTCCTGCCCGCACGGCAACACCATTCCCGGCCTGGACGAGCTGGGTGTCCCGCCGGACACCACGCAGCGGGCGGCGGGTGCCGCCGCTGAGGACGGCAGCGTCGCCATGACCACCATCGCCGGCCCGCTGCCGCGGCTGGTCATAGTCCGGCGGATAAGCGAACAAGTCCAGAGCGATGCGGAGCTAATGCATAAACTCAGGGATGCCGGGATACAGCCTGGCTGCCTGGTCGAGCTGGCCGCTCGCGACGACGGTGTACGGGTGCGGTGTGAGCAGAGAACTGAAGGGGAAGCAGCGGAACTCCCGCGCTGGGTGGCCGCGCATGTCTTCGTTACGGCGAAGTCATGACGGCCAGGGCCGGGCAGCGTACCTCGATGCAGCTCCTGACCAGGAGGTATGCCGGTGAACGAGGCCGGCGAGGCCGCGCGTGAGCCATTGCTAGCGGCAGCGGATATTCTCGCGCAGGTCGAGACTGCCGTCGTGGTGACAGACGAGCAGGGGAATCTTCGTTACGCCAATTCTTTTGCCGTTGCCTTGTTCGGGTTCCCCGGTGGCCCCGCTTCGCTGACCGGCCGGTCGCTGCAGTCGCTGGGCTTCGAAGACGGCGACGCGCGCCGGGCCGGCGAGCTGACCAGGCAGGCGCTGCGCGGCCGGGCGTGGGAAGGGACCTACGTCACCCGCCGGGCCGACGGCAGCAGGGTGTTCGTCCGGGCGCATGTGGCGCCGCTGCGCGACGACTCGGGCCGGGCCCGCGGCGCCGTGATCATGGCCAGGGAGGCGGCGCGGCACGGCGACCAGCGCGACCGGGACCGGATCGCGCTGCTGGAGCGGATCGGTGAGCGGCTGGCCCGCTCGCTGGAGCTGGACACCACGCTGCGCCATGTCGCGCAGACGCTGGTACCGCAGTTCGCCGATCACTGCCTCATCGACCTGTACCAGGGCGAAAAGCTGATCCGGCGGGCGCAGACGCACTCCGGCGGCTGGACGCCGGCCCCGGGCAGCTGGGCCATGGTCGGCGAGCAGATCAGGTACCCGAAGGGGCACTTCTGCGAGCAGGCGATGAGCCGGATGGAGACCGTCGTGGTCGCCGACCTGTCCGAGGACGTGTTCCCCGCGCCCAGCTCGGCGAGCCTGCGCACCAGCGACGACGTCGGCATGACCTCCGTGGTGGCCGCGCCGCTGATCGCCCGCGGCGAGCTGCTCGGCGTGATGAGCCTGGCGCTGTCCATGCTGACCGACCGGGAGGACCGGCACTACGGGGCCGACGACCGCGACTTCCTCGGCGCGATCGCGAGCCGGATCGCGATCGCGATCGACAACGCGATGCTGTTCGAGGAGGAGCGGCGCACCGCGCTGGCCTTCCAGACCAGCTTGCTGCCGCAGGCCCCGCCGGTGCTCGACGGCCTGGAGGTCGCCTACAAGTACGTGCCCGCCAAGCCGCTGGAAACCCACGGCCAGGGCATCCAGACCCAGGTCGGCGGCGACTGGTACGACATCATCCCGCTGTCGGCTGGCCGGGTCGGCATCGTCATCGGCGACGTGGAGGGCCGCGGCGCCAGGGCGGCTGCGATCATGGGCCAGCTGCGGGCCGCGCTGCGCGCGTTCGCCCAGGACGACAAGCCGCCCGCGGAGATACTGCGCAGGCTGGACGACTGGTGCCGGACGCTGGCCCCGGCGGCGGACGAACCCGGCGCCGACCCGCCGATCGTCAGCTGCACCTACCTGGTCTACGACGCCTGGTCCAGGGAACTGATCTTCGCCAACGCCGGGCACGACGTGCCGCTGCTGATCACCAAGGACGGCGTCGACCAGATGGAGATCAGCCACAAGGGCGTGCTGCTCGGGGTCCGCGGCAAGGGAATGCCCGGCATCCCGACCTACCGGGAGGAAACCAAGGAGCTGGCGCCCGGTGACACGCTGGTGTTCTACACCGACGGGCTGACCGACCGGCGGCAGCGGGCCGACGGGAACGGCCACTACACCGAGGCCGAGGCGCTGCAGATGCTGCGCGAGTCGGTGGAGGCGGCCAGGTCCGGCGACGTCAGGGAGATCGCCAGGGCCGCCGAGGAAGCGGTGCCCGGCGAGATCGACGACGACATGGCCATCGTGGTGGTGCGAACCTCGCCGGTGGACCTGGCCTGGTGGGACTACACGTTCCCGGCCGAGCCGATCCGGGTGTCGGAGGCCCGCCGGGCCGCGCACGAGACCTTCCTGGCCTGGGGCATGGACGCCGAGCAGGCCGACCTGACCTGCCTGCTGGTCTCGGAGATCGTCACCAACGTGGTGCTGCACGCGGCGGTGTCGGCGACGCCGCGGCACGAGTTCGTGTTCGAGGCGTCCGGCACCGCCCTGCCGGAGATCGCCGAGGACTGGTCAAGCTCGCCGTTCTCGGACCGGCTCACCGTCGCCGCGGGCAAGGACTTCACGCTGCGGCTGCGGCGCGGCCAGGCCTCGGTCTGGGTCGAGGTGTTCGACGCGGACCTGCGGCTGCCGAGGATCCGCAGCGCGGGGGAGACCGACGAGGGCGGCCGCGGACTGTACCTGGTGGATCAGCTGGCGACCCGGTGGGGGTCGCGGCCGACCAGCGAGGGCAAGGCGGTCTGGTTCGAGATGCCGATCAGCGCCGGGACGAAGCCCACAGGGCAAGCACGATAATCACGAACACCGCGATGATGACCGCCCAGGTCTTCCCGGTCGATCCGAGTCCCAGCCTGCGGCGCGTCCGGACGATGAAAAAGGCGACGAGGACAGCAAGGAACCCCAGCAGAATAAGGCCTGCGGCCACTGCGGCCTCCCTGACATCGTCCCTGCTGTGAGCATAAGCGAGGTGCCGGGAAATCCCGCAGCGCCGCAGGCCAGGCGGCTGTCAAGAGCTTCTGGCGGCCGGGCTGGCGGCCGGGCTGACGGCGGCCGGGCTGGCGGGTGCCGGGCTGGCGGCGGGGCCGCGCACTGAGTCGCGCAGCCTGCGCAGTTCGTCGACCTGCCGGGCCAGCGCGGCGATCCGCGCGTCGACCAGCCGCGCCACGCTGTCGCGCTGCCCGGCTGACAGCGAGCGGCCCAGCGCCAGCCGGGTGAGCGGCTTGATCTCCTCCAGCCGGAAGCCCAGGTCCTTCAGCGCCAGTGCCTTCTCGATGTAGTCCTGGTACTCGCGCGGGTACTTGCGCGTGCCGCCGGGCGACCGGCGCGGCTCGGGCAGGATCCCGAGTTCCTCGTAGTACCGGATGGTCCGGCTGCTGACCCCCGCGTCCTTGGCAAGCTGGCCGATACTCACCAGATCTGCCGACTCCTCAATGGTTTTCGTCACTGTCCCCGTATCTCCCCGTGCGCTGTCGTTTCCCCCGTGCGCGGTGCAAGGACTGCCAGGTGCGCCCCCTTTGTAAACGTCCTGACCTCGACCCATCACGGATGGTAGCTGGCACGGCACCAGCAGGGGCCCGAATCGAAGCTCCGCCCGGCCAGGGAGCCCCGCCGCCCGGCCCCGGCTGGCCTTGCCCTGCCCGGTCTGCGGTGCGGTGCCTGATCCGCTCCGGCCGGCCAGCGCGGGCCGCTGCCCTGGCCGGCTCTGGCTGTCACCCGGCCGGCTCGGCCTATGGGCCGGATGCGACTGGGGGGTAACCTCGAAAGAAACTGGCCAGGACCGGCCGACGGCGGCCCCCCGGGGCCCTGGCGGCCGGCTAGCGGGGCCAGCGGCCTGCCTGTGGAGGTGTCGTGTCAGAGGCATACATCGTCGGTGCGGTACGGACTCCGGTAGGCAAGCGCAACGGCGGGCTGAGCGGGGTCAACCCGGTCGACCTGGCCGCGCAGGTGCTGACTGAGCTAGTAGCCAGGACCGGCGCCGACCCGGCCGCGATCGACGACGTGATCATGGGCTGTGTCTCCCAGATCGGCCCGCAGGCGATCGACATCGCGCGCCAGGCGTGGCTGTCGGCTGGCCTGCCAGAGAGCGTTCCCGGCGTGACCGTCGACCGGCAGTGCGGCTCGTCCCAGCAGGCGGTCCACTTCGCCGCCCAGGCGGTGCTGTCGGGCACCCAGGACCTGGTCGTGGCGGCCGGCGTGGAGAGCATGAGCATCGTGCCGATGGGATCGACCATCACCATGGGGCTGGAGAAGGGAATGCCGCCGCCCTGGGGCCAGGGCTGGCGGGACCGGTACGGGGATCAGGAGATCTCCCAGTTCCGCGGCGCGCAGCTGATCTGCGAGAAATGGGGCATCAAGCGCGCCCAGCTGGAGGAGTTCGCGCTGGAGAGCCACGCGCGGGCGGTGCGGGCGATCGAGGAGGGCCGGTTCGACCGGGAGATCACCCCGGTGGACGGGGTGACCACCGACGAGGGGCCGCGCCGGGACACCTCCCTGGACAAGATGGCCGAGCTGAAGCCGCTGCGCGACGGCTGGGAGCTGACCGCGGCGAGCGCCTCCCAGATCTCCGACGGCGCGGCCGCGCTGCTGGTCGCCTCCGAGGACGCGGTCAGCCGCTACGGCTTCACCCCGCGGGCCAGGGTGCACGCGCTGACTGTGGTCGGCGCGGACCCCGTCTACATGCTGACCGGGCCCATCCCGGCGACCGAGCGGGCGCTGGCCAGGGCCAGCCTGAGCGTGGACGATATCGACGTGTTCGAGGTGAACGAGGCGTTCGCCCCGGTGCTGCTCGCCTGGTCCGCCGACACCGGCGCCTCGCTGGAGAAGACCAACCCCAACGGCGGCGCGATCGCCCTCGGCCACCCGCTCGGCGCGACCGGCGCCATCCTGATGACCAAGATGCTGCACGAACTCGAGCGCACCGGCGGCCGTTACGGCCTGCAGACCATGTGCGAGGGCGGCGGCCAGGCCAACGCCACCATCATCGAGCGCGTCAGCTAAACGCTGCCCGGCAGTTCCGGCTTTATGTTCCGGTTTGCCCTGCCCGAATCAGCCACAGCCGCCCTGCCAGCCGCCCCCGGATTAGCGGCTATGTCACAGCGCAGGTGCTCTCTTACCGGCACCGTGACATAGCAGCTAAAAGCGGGGCTCGCACGAAGCGGCAGCCGCCCGCCGCGCTGGCCCGGCGCCCGGACGGACGCGGATACAGCAGCGCTGGCCCACCGCTGCCGCTCTTTGAGCAGCTCCGGGCCAGCGCATCCGCTGCCGCGATGGCCGGCGGACCAGCTACCCGGCCCCGGCTATCCCGACATATGTAGGGATAGCCCGGGCCGGGTCCGGGCCGGACGGGTCAGCCGATGTGGCGGTGGACGTTCTCGGCCCGGGACGGGCCCGGCTCGGCCGGCGCGACCCAGGGGCCGGGGATGGACGGGTCGATCACGCCCTCCTCGAACCAGGTGTACCGGCCGGACAGCACCTTCCTGGCCAGCGCCGAGTCGGTGACGTCGGTGTTCTTCCACAGCTGGCTGAACAGCTCCTCGCAGCGCATCCTGGCCTGGGCGCAGAACGCGTCAGCGAGCTCGAAGCCCGTCTCGCCGCGGCCGCCCCCGGTGCCCTCGGAGGCGTCCATCTCGGCCCGCACGCAGGCGGCGCTCATCGCGAACAGTTCCGCGCCGATGTCGACGACACGGCCGAGGAAGCCCTGCCGCCGCTCCAGCCCGCCCTGCCAGCGGGCCATGGCGTAGAAGGTGGCCCTGGCCAGCTTGCGGCTGGCCCGCTCCACGTACCGCAGGTGCGGCGCGAGCAGCCCGAAGTCGGAGTAGGCGCGGGGCTTCTGGCCCTCACCGGTCATCAGCGTCGGAAGCCACTTGGCGTAGAAGCCGCCGGCCTTGGCCGCGGCCCTGGCCCGGTCGCCGCGGGCCAGTCCTGGCTTGATCACGTCGCCGGCCGCGCCGAGGTGCGCGTCCACCGCCTCCCTGGCGATGAACAGCTTCATGATCTCCGAGGAGCCCTCGAAGATGCGGTTGATCCGCATGTCCCGGAACATCTGCTCGGCGGGCACGCCGCGTTCGCCCCGCGCCGCGAGCGATGCGGCGGATTCATAGCCGCGCCCGCCGCGGATCTGGACCATCTCGTCCACGATCTTGTAGCCCATCTCCGAGCAGTAGAGCTTGGCGATCGCGGCTTCGATCCTGATGTCCCTGCGCTTGTCGTCGGCCATCTGGCTGGACAGCTCGACAATTGCCTCCAGGGCATAGCCCGTGGCGGCGATGAACGCGATCTTCTTCGCGACCGCCTCGTGCTCGCCGACCGGTCGCCCCCACTGAACCCGTTCCCCCGACCACTCCCTGCAGATCTTGAGCGCGAGCTTCGCGGCGGCCGCGCAGCTCGCCGGGAGGGACAGGCGGCCGGTGTTCAGCGTGGTCAGCGCGATCTTGAGGCCCTGGCCTTCCTCGCCGATCCGGCTCGCGGCCGGTACCCGGACGTCATGGAACCTGGTCACCCCGTTCTCCAGGCCGCGCAGCCCCATGAACGCGTTGCGGCGCTCAACCGTGATCCCCGGCGAGTTGCCCTCCACCACGAACGCGGAGATGCCGCCCCGGTGCCCGTCGCTGCGCGGAACCCTGGCCATGACCACGAGCAGGTCGGCTACAACGCCGTTGGTGGTCCACAGCTTGACCCCGTTCAGGACGTACTCGCTGCCGTCGTCCGACGGGACCGCCGAGGTGCTCAGCCGGGCCGGGTCCGAGCCGACATCCGGTTCGGTCAGCAGGAACGCGCTGATCTCGCCGCGCGCGCACCTGGGCAGGTACTGCTGTTTCTGCTCGGCTGAGCCGAACTGGGCGAGCGGCTGCGGCACGCCGATCGACTGGTGCGCGGACAGCAGCGCGGCGACCACCGGCGAGGCAGACCCGGCGATGATCAGCGCCCGGTTGTAGTACAGGTGGGTCAGGCCGAGCCCGCCGTAGGCCGGCGGGATCTTCATGCCGAACGCGCCCAGCGAAGCCAGGCCCTTGATCACCTCGTCGGGGATCTGCGCCTCCCGCTCGATCTGCTCGCCGTCGACCGAGGATTCGCAGAATTCCCGCATCCGGGCGCAGAACTCCTCGCCGTGCTGCACCGCCTCCTCGTCGGGGTGCGGATGGGGATGAATCAGGTCAAGCTGGAAATCCCCGAGGAAAAGCTGCTTGCCGAAACTGGGCAGCGTCCAGTCTGTCTGCCTGGCTTCCTCGGCGACCCGGCGGGCCTCAGCTTCGCTGACCTGCGCCGACCCGCTCTTCGTGGGTGTCCCGGTCGTGGTGTGTTCGTCCATGGCGACCCCTGAGTGTCGGAAGCTGCTACGTAGCTACTGCCCAGTAGAGCAGCGCGGTAACGCGCCCGGCCCGGTCAGCGGCCAGCCAGCCGGTGCGGGATCGAGGGTTGCCTCCCGTTCAAGGAAATATTAAACTTCAGTTGTAAGTTTGATACTGGCAGAGACAGAGATTACCTAGATCGCTGGGATCTGGTACGCACCG
The DNA here is from genome assembly GCA_036558005.1 of Streptosporangiaceae bacterium. Taxonomy (GTDB): domain Bacteria; phylum Actinomycetota; class Actinomycetes; order Streptosporangiales; family Streptosporangiaceae; genus DATBGO01. The sequence goes on from DATBGO010000179.1 coordinate 20,581, forward strand.
GAGGTACAACACACATGCTGCTCACATCGTTCGACCCGTTCCTGCAGGAGTTCGACCGCGTGGCCAGGCGGGCCTTCGGCCCGGCGACCGTCGGCGGGCCGGCCATGCGGATGGACGGCATCCGCCGCAAGGACGACGTCCTGCTCCGCTTCGACCTGCCTGGCATTGACGCCAAGAGCATCGAGGTAACCGTGGACCGAGGCGTGCTGACCGTCAGCGCGAAGCGGGCCGAGGAGTACGCCGAGGATGAGAAGGCGTTCATCCGCGAGCGCCGGATGGGCTCGTTCACCCGCCGCGTCTACCTGTCCGACACGGTCGACGCCGACAAGATCGAGGCCGGCTACGCCGACGGCGTGCTGACCGTCCGGGTGCCGCTGACCGAGAAGGCTCAGCCCCGCAAGGTCGAGGTCGCGGTGGCCGAGAAGGAGATCAGCGCCTGACACGTCACGGCGCCGGTCGGCGTCTAGCGCGGAGATAGGCTATCCGGGCCCGGCGGCTCAGCCCGCGCGGGCCCGGACACGTTCCCGGGAGCAAGCCGTGCCCATGTTGCCGCTCGACGACGAGAACCTGCCGCTGTACACGGTCGGCCAGGTCGCTCAGATGCTGGAGATCCAGCAGGCGTTCCTGCGGCGGCTCGATGACTTCAGCGTCGTGCGCCCCAGCCGCTCGTCCGGCGGCCAGCGCCGGTACACAAGGCGCGAGATCACCGTCGTCCAGTACGTCGTCGACCTGGTGGACGAGGGCATGACCCTGGCCGCCATCCGGCGGGTCCTCCAGCTGGAGCTGCGGGTCAGGGAACTCGAAGCCGAGCGGGACGCGCTGCGCGCCGCCCTCGCCCAGCGTGCCGCCCGGCCCGGGCCGCCCTAACCGGCTGACCGTGGCCGGACGCCGAGCATGAATGAAGGTGCTGGCCGCCCCCGTTGGCCAGCGCCTTTCCCAGCGCCCCGGTCACCGGCGCCTGATCACCTCCAGGGTGACCAGCTGCGCATGCCGGATGCTGCGCTGGACCCGGACTTCCCGTGCCCAGCACGCGGACCGCAGGATCGTGCGCGCGGCCTGGAAGTCCTCCGCGCAGATACCTGCGGTGCACCAGAGCTGGACTCGCTCCCCGAAGGGCTCGAGGGAAGTTCGCACGATGATAGGAAGCGTGCCGCGCCGGCCGTGAATCCTGGCCTGCGCGCACGCGACCCGCACCCGGTGCGGGGTGATGATGCACCACGCCCTGTTGATCAGGGCTCGGCGGGCGGCCGGCCAGGATCCGAGCCCGCAGATCAGCGTGGACATATCAGCCGCGCTCCAGTCCGGCCCCAGGTGCCGGATGAGGAACACGACGGTGAGCGGCGTGACGACGGCCATGGCGATCTCATAGCGCCATCGCCAGGCGCTAGCGGGGGAGATGGCCCGCGGCGCCCGGCCGAGCACGGTATCGAAGTCGCCGAGGATCGTCGCGGCGGACCGCTTGCGCTGTCGCTTGCTACGCATGACCGCCTCCGGCCTGCGTACGTGCCTGCCCGTTGCCGGCGACGATCCGGCCGGTGGCGGCACAGGCGATACACGGCAGCGCCGTGCCAGGGCCAGACCCGAGCGGGCTGATGCTCCCCGGTCCTGAACATGCCGGGCAGCAGTGCAGGTTGTCGAACCGCGGGTCGCGGTAGAGCCTGGCTAAGCCAACCCGGGCAGGCCTGATCTGCCAGCCGTTCCGGCGGGCAACGGCGTCGTCGCTGCGCATCACCCAGTCCGCGCAGGCCCGCTGGCGGTCCGCTAGCCAGCGGGCCACCCTCCGGATTGATGGGATCGTCAGGACAGAGCTGACTGTCGGGATGCCCTGCCTCTTGCCAACACGGCCACGATTGTTAGTCTTGATCAACGCACTAAATCCTTCGCTCTTGCCGGAGCCGGGATGGTGTTCAGCTGGACCGATGTGCCGCATCGGTCCAGCTGCGTGTAGCGGAGCTATCAGGTGGCCAGACGTGGAGCGTCGCTGACAGCCGCTCGTTGGTAGCAGCGTCCCGCTGGTATGAGCGTGGCCTCAAGGGCCATCTCGGTGTGCGTGTGGCCAGCAGCGCCTCCCTCTGTCGCGGGGCGATGACACCCGCAACGACCCCGTATCTGACCGTTCCGGCCGAGACCACCGTGCTGGCGGTCCTTGAGGATCCTCGCTGCTTCTGCTATCCATAGTGAAGCAATGAAAGTTCCATTGGCAAGTGCCAATTATCCTTTGCCATCGGCGCTTGCCTCCGCAATGGCAGAACGGCGGTACGGAAGTTGCCCATGGGGGGCGAGGATCTATCTGAGGCGCGCCCGCGCAGTCCTACTGTGCGTAGGCGTGAGCTCGGCACCTTGCTGCGGGCTCTGCGAACTGAACGGGGCCTGACTGCGGAAGAGGTGGCCGAGCGCCTGTTGTGCTCTCCGGCAAAGGTCAGCCGGATGGAGACCGGCCACCGGGGTGCGACCGCTCGTGATGTGCGAGACCTGTGCGACCTCTTCGGCGTCTCCGACCCCGCCCAGCGTGATCACCTGATGAGCCTGGCCAGGGAAGGTAAGACGCGGGGCTGGTGGCAGCCATTCGAGTTGCCCTACGCCACCTACGTAGGGCTTGAGGCGGAGGCCATCTCTATCCGCAGTTTCGAAGCTGATGTTATTCCAGGTCTGCTGCAGACGCGAGACTACGCGCGAGCGCTCCATGAAAGCGCGACGCCTCGGCTGCCTGCTGAGGTAATCGACCAGAGAATCGAAGTTCGGGTCACTCGGCAGGCGCTTCTCAGCGGAGCTAGGCCGCTACGGCTCGTATCGATTTTGGATGAGGCCGTGCTACGCCGCGTAGTCGGCGGTAGGTCGGTCATGCATGGACAGATCGAGCACATTGTCAGTGCATGTGGTAAGCGGAACGTTACCGTCCAGGTGATCCCCTTCGTCGCAGGCGCGCATCCAGCTCTCAACAGTCCGTTCACAATTATCGAACTTGAGGCGCCTGTGCCCAGTGTGGTGTATGTTGAGAGCCTCGCTGGACAAATCTACATGGAACGAACTGAGGATATCAAAAGATATGAACAGATTTTCGACAATCTGTGTACCATTGCTATGGGCCAAAATGATTCGATTAAATTGATGATGAAATTTTTATTGAGCCTCACTTAAAATCAGCGTAAAGACTTCACTCGATCATGTTCGCAGCAAGAGATCTTTGTAAATAGGTTAATAAAGATTGATCACCTGTCATGGTGCATCATGCCAAATAAGAATATGTAGGAGCTGTAAGGAATGTCGGTAACTGACCAGCTTGGCCCCACTCCGGCATGGCGTAAAGCCCAGCGCAGCATCGGTAATGGTGCTTGCGTGGAAGTGGCGCCGATCGATGGCATGATAGCCGTCCGGGATTCGAAGGATCCCGACGGTGCGGTCCTGCGCTACACGACTGCTGAGTTTCACGCGTTCCTGGATGGCGCGCGGAACGGGGAATTTGACGATTTTTGCTGACAGGCAAGCGGACAGCTTGCCTGTGCCCACGGTCCGGCGGTCGCCGGACCGCGCTTTGTGTTGCGTACCTGTCTGGCTAGCAGGGCAGGCCGGGCGGTGCCAGCCGGGCTCAGCGGAACTGGAACCATGGCCGTCGGAGTGCTCGAGCGGACAACTCGTCACTTCCGGTACCATGGCCTGGTCCGGGCGGCAGCAGGCAAGCGTCTGCGATGATCAAGCCGATCGCCTGGCAGCGCGGGTGTAGTTCAATGGCAGAACGTCAGCTTCCCAAGCTGATAGTGCGAGTTCGATTCTCGTCACCCGCTCCGTAAGGAGCCCGCCTGGCCGTCGTCGTCCTCGTCGCCGCGCTAGCGCATAGGCATGAGCCTGCGCAATATGCGCTCCTGGCCTGGCGGGGCGGTGGCTTTTCATCCGTCGATGCTGATGAGCTGCTCGGCTACGGCGGCCAGATCCGGGCCAGTGATGCCAGGCGGGTCGCTCAGCGGGCTGAGTACCATGCCCGGGCGGGCGACGAATGCTGCCTGGCATCCGGCGGCCAAGGCCCCGGCGATGTCCCAGGAGTGAGCGGCCACCAGGCGCACCTCACCGATGGGTACGCCGCAACGCCCGGCGACCGCGTGGTAGGGCTCCGGTGCGGGCTTGAGGTGGCCGGTCGTGCCGGCTGAGATCACAGCCTCGAAATAGTCGCTGAGGCCGGCGCTGGCCAGTTGCGCCTCGGCGATGTGCTGGACGGAGTTGGTCAGGGCAACGAGCCGCAGGCGGGTGCGGGCGAGGGCAGCCAGGGCGCCGGGCACCTCAGGGTGTGGCGGCAGTGAGCTCATCTGGCCCACCAGGCCGTCGATGTCGCTGGCGGTCAGTGGTACGCCCTCGCGCTCGGCGAGCATGGCCAGCGCTGCCCGCTGGGCGGTGGTGAAGTCCACGTACTGGCCGGTGAGGCCGCCGGTAAAGGCCAGCTGCAGCATCAGCGTGAACCATTGCGGCCGCAGCGAGGCGCTGCCCAGCAGCTCCTCGAATATCTCATCAAGGGCACGCAGGTCCAGCAGAGTCTCATTCACATCGAACGCGATCACCCTGGCCACCAGCAACTCCTTCAGGCGGTATACGAGCCCTGGACCTGTTGGCTTGTTCACGCGCGGCAAGGCTGCCCTCCGGCAGCCATCTGACCGTACCTGCCCTGGGTCGCCGTGACGACCACCACCAGGCAGGTCATGCACATGCTGGCCGCTGCTGACCAGCAGGCCGCCGCCGTCCTTGCGCAGGCCCTGGGGGGCGGAATCACCCACACCGACGCGATTCTCGTCACCCGCTCAGCTAAAGGTCCAGTTCAGGCGGCGTCCTCAGGTCTCTCGTGAGCGTGGTTGCGGGCGGGTGCGCGGGTGCGGCACGACGACGTTCATGACCCTGACTCGCCTGCTGCCTGCCGGGCGTTCCGCGTGCGGCATGCGCCCCCGGTAGGGCTCAAGGACTGCTTCTAGTCCCCCGGCCACCCGGTGGAACTCCTCGGCTGTCAGCCAGAGGTCGACGGTGTTCAGAACGGCCGCGTCCCGCCATTCCTCGGCCTCGGCCGGCCCGGCCTCGATGAACTCGACAGCGACCGCTCGGGTGGTGTCGATGTAGGCCGCCGCGACGGCGGCGGCGGCGGAGGCTCCGGCGGGGGTCGAGGCGTCCAGGTCGACGTGTGCCGGGCGTCCGGTGGCTCGCCACGGCCGCTCCCGGCGGTCGGGCCTGGGGGGTGCCGTTTCGGCGTACCCGTACCGTTCCAGGAATTTCAGGTGGTACGCCGTTGCGCTCGGGCTTAGCCCGGTCAGCTCCGCGCACTGAGTGGCGGTCAGCTCATCGCCGGCCGCCAGGGCGTCGATGATGGCCACCCGGGCCGGGTGCGCCAGGGCCCGGATGCTGCGCGGGTTCTCGAACCGAAGCGAAGCGGCGTGCTGTGGTGATCGCTCCTGGTCACTGCCTTCAGACATAGATCTCAGAGGTTACCCCTTGACGGGCGAGATGTTCAGCAAATACTGTTCAGCAAATGCTTAACATCGGATCTGGCCGGAGAGACCTGCTCATCGCCCTGGCCGGGCGGGTGGTGTCGACGTTCGGCGACGAAGTCGCGCTGGTCGCCCTTACCCTTCGCCTGCAGGCCGACGGCGCCCGGCCCTACGAGGTCGGCTTGCTGCTTGCCGCCGGGATCATCCCGCTGCTCCTGCTGTCCCGCCCGGTGGGCCGCCTGGTCGACTCGCACGACTCCCGGCGCCTGCTCGTCGGCGCCGGGCTGATCGAGGTCGGGTGCACGGCTCCCCTCATCGTGGTGCACTCGGTCGGGGCCATCGTGGTGCTGGTCGCGCTCCTCGGTGCGGCCGCATCGGTGGCCGCCACCGCGTGGTCGGCGCTCGTCCCCCGCATCGCAGGCGAGGACCATGTGGCCCAGGCGGTGTCGGCCCAGCAGTCGCTAAACGCCCTTGTCCTGGTCGGCGCGCCGGCCGTCGGCGGCCTGCTCGCCGGGGCGTTCGGCAGTGGCCTGCCCCTCGCTGTTGACGCGGTCACCTTCGTCGTGGTCACCGTGGCAGCGACGCTGGTGCGCACCCGGCGCAGACCCGCGAGGCCCGGCCCGGACGGCCGCCTGGGCCGGCCCCGGGGCGGGTTCGAGATCCTGCGCGCTGACCGGGTGCTCGCGCCGCTCATCCTCGGCCTGGTGGTGGTGGTCCTGTTCGTCGGCATGGTCGACGTGGTGCTCGTCTTCCTGGTCCGGACCACGCTCCACGCCGGAGGCGTCTGGTACGGCGTCGCCGAGGCCGCGTGGATGGCCGGGATCGTCGCCGGGGCGCTGGGCGCCGGACGGCTCAGAACCGAGGGCATCCAGACCTGGGCGACGATCGCGGGCGCGGGCCTCGCCTGCGCCGCCCTCGCCCCGTTCGCCGTGGTCCCGGCGGTATGGATGCTCGTGCCGCTGTCAGTCCTCGGCGGGACCGGGAACGGGTACGCGGCCACGTGCTTCTCGACCCTGCTCCTGTGCCGCACGCCCGACGCCGCGCGAGGCCGGGTATCGGCCGCTGCGAACGCCGCCCTCGGCGGTGCCCAGGGTGTCTCACTGCTAGCCGGCGGAGCGATCGCCGCCGTGCTCAGCCCGCGGGCGATCTACGCCATCGCCGGAATGCTCGGCGTGGCTATCACGATCACTATCGCCGTGTTCGGCATCGCCCGCGAGACCAGAACCAGCCGGCACGTGCTCCCGCGGTCCGGACAACCGCTCAGCAACTGAACCAGGCCAGCACCCTCGCCACGGCACCAGCCGCGACCGAAGTGGGGCTCGGTTCGGCGGACTGCGGCGGCCCCAGAGTTCAGCCACATCGATGGCGGCGTCCTTGCCGCGGTAGCCTCTCGCGATGAATGACATGCGAATCGGATACTGGGTCGGCCCGGAATCGGTCATCAATGAGGACCTTTCCTATCGTCCCTCAACGCCCAGCCGCCTCAGGTCCCGGCCGGCTTGTGCCACAGCAGGAAGTAGCGCCAGAAGAGCAGCCGCCGAACCTGCGCGCCGGGCAGGAGCGCCGACGCCTGCTGCCGCACCTGGCGGGTGGTCAGGGACGGATCGACTATCGGCATGACCGCATGATGGGGTTCCTTCGCGTACCAGCGTCCCCGGCCAGAGCTTCTGAGAATGGCGAAAGCGGACCCGAATAGCAGGTGGCCGATACCCGCGGTGAGTTCGACGGGAAGTTCTCGTCGCAGGTCCCGCCGCGGCAGGGCCGCGGCCATCAGCACGCCGCCAGGCCGCAGCGCTCCGGCCAGGCGGGGCAGGATCTCCGCAAGAGGCAGGTGATGCAGGGCGCTGATGGACACGATGGCGTCATACCGGGCGTCCGGCAACGGCTCGCGCAGGACGTCAGCCAGGATGCAGGTGAGGTTGGGCGATGCCACCCGCCTGGCCTCTTCGATCATGGCGGCGGACCGATCCATGGCGTCGACGTGTCCGGCTCGCCTGGCCAGTTCCACGGCGAACGCCCCGGCGCCACAGCCGACGTCAAGTGCCCGATGACATGGGCGCGGCAGGTGCCGCAAGAGCAAGCGGTGGTAAAAGGCGTTGTGATCCCAGTCCAGCGTGTTCATGCTCCCCAGATTGAATTAATCAGCGGCACATCCAGCGCTTAGCCTCGCATGGGCCAGTTGGCTGCGGACCGGTCTAGCCCGGCGGCGGGTCGGTGTGCTCAACGCGGTTGATCAGGAGCTTGAGGTGGGCGATCTCCGCGGCGAGGGCGGCCCGGCCCGGCTTGGTGAGGGTGACCCAGGTACGGGCCCGCTTGCCGGCGTAACCCTTCTCGATGGTGATGAGCCCGGCGTTCTCCAGCACGCCGAGGTGCTGGGACAGGTTGCCGGCGGTCAGGCCGAGGGTGTCGCGCAGGTAGCTGAACTCGGCCCGTCGTGCCTCGTGGGAAATGGTGAGGATGCCCAGCCGGACCCGCTGATGGACGACGTCATCGAGCCCGTTCGCGGGATGACTGGTCATGTGGCGTGCCGCCATGGCCGCTGGGCCAGGGCGAAGCCGATGCCGGCCAGCAGCAGGGCGCTGCCGTCGATCACCAGTTGCGGCAGGAAGGCCCATGCCCGGTGGTCGATGACCCAGCCGAGGCTGACTGGCACCAGCACCACTGCCAGGTAGCCAGCAACCAGGATCAGCAGGGCACGGTTGCGTTCCGCCCAGGCCAGCACCAGCAGCGCGAGGCCGATGGCGAAGGCGGGGTTGACCAGCCGGGCGAGCAGTTCTGCCCAGGCCCCCTGCCCGTAGGCCAGCGGGTGGTGAAATGCCCACAACGCTGCCCCGGTCACCGCCAGGGCGAAGACGATCCCGGCGATGACGTATGGCCGTACCCGGGTCCCCACGCCACGAGCCCGGGACCGGCGGATGTAGAAAGCGGCGATCGCCAGGTAGGCCATGACCAGGGCGATTGGCCAGTACACGACCCCCGCGCTGTAGGCGGCGGTGCAGACCCGGCCGCCCGGCACGGTCACGCAGTTTCCCAGGTGGGGGCCGCCGGAGTGGTATACGGGGATGGCTATGAAGGTCACCGCCGCGAATACCACCAGCGGGAACCAGGTCCCGCGCTGGGTCCGGCGCACCCGGCGGGTGAGCTCGCGCGTGCTCGACAGCAGCTGGCCCGGGTCCTCCCCGGGGCTTTCAGGTCCAGTCGTCATGGGCAATAGGTTAGCAGTACAAACTGATCTGGGCTAGAGACTAAAGAAGCAGCGTGCGCTCACAGCTGGCTGCGGCGGGGCCCGAATAGGCTGTCGGGGTGGCGGAGATCGGCACGGAACGACTGATCATGCGCGGCTGGCGGGAGCCCGATCTCGCGCCGTGGGCGGCGATGAACGCCGATCCGGAAGTCCGGCGGTACCTCGGGCCGCCGCTGACCTTCGAGCAGGCCGCGGCCTGGGTGCTGACCTTTCAGGACGACCTGGACCGCTACGGTTTCGGGTTCTGGGCGCTGGAGGCCCGCGCGTCCGGCGAGTTCGTCGGCTTCACCGGCCTGGGCAAGATGGACGACGAGATGCCGGTCGGCGGCGTCGAGGCCGCCTGGCGGCTGGCGCGGCCGGCCTGGGGCCGCGGTTACGCCACCGAGGCGGCGCTGGCCGCGCTGGACTACGGCTTCGGCGTCATGGGGCTGCCGGAGATCGTGGCCGTCACCATGGCGAGGAACCTGCGCTCGCGGGCGGTGATGCGGCGGATCGGGATGACCACCGACCCCGCCGAGGACTTCGACGACCCGGACGTTAACGAGATTCCGCTGCGACGGCACGTGGTGTACCGCAAGCTATCGCCGGCCGGCGTGAAGCCCCGGCTCGGAGCCTGAACAACCGGAAACGCGGGCCCGGCGGCAGCAGCAGGTGCCGCCGGCCCGCGCACGGACACCGGCCTCAGCGGGGCCGGCCCAGGCCGAGCCCAGGCCGAGCCTCAGTGGGCTCCGCCGCCGTTCTGGGTCTCGATGGACTTCCACTGGCTGACGGCCTGCGTCCCGTCCGGAGCGCCGCCCTTGGTGAAGTTGCAGGTCACGTTGTTGTCGTACCAGTACGCCCACATCAGTACGGGCAGGCCGTCCGGCTGGCCCTTCAGGTAGGTGTTGTCGGCCGCGATGCCGGCGGCGGTGCTGGCGGCGTTCGGCGCGGGGTTGGCACCGTTGCAGTTCAGCCCGTACTCGGCGATGCCGATCGGCTTGTGCTGCGCGTTCGCGCAGCCCAGCCAGGTGTTCCACTCGGCCTTGCTGGCGCTGTCGGTGGCCAGGTTGTTGCCGCTGGCCGCGGGCTCGTAGTGGTCGGCCAGGTACATGTCGACGTACTGGGACGGCGGGATGAAGCCGCACGAGGCGCCCAGGTCATGATTCGTGCCCGGGACGTACTGGTAGGTTCCCGCGTCCATCGCCACCGTGATGTTGGGCGCGTCGCCCGCCGAGCCGCGGATCAGGTTCGACTGTGTCTCGAACTCGGCCACGAAGGCCGGGCCGCCGGTCTTGCCCTGGAAGCTGAAGGTGTTGTGCTCGGGCTCCTGGTAGTAGATGAGGATGACCGGCTTGCCGGCCGGAATGGAGCCGACGAAGCTCGCGACGTTGGTGTTCATCGTCTTGTAGCTGATCAGGCAGGTGACACTGGCCGGGAGGGTGGAGCAGATGCTGCCCGCGTATCTGGCCGGCAACGCGCCCGGGTAGAACACCTTGTAGGTCTGCAGCGGGCCGATGGCGCTGTCCGCGGCGGTGTACCCAGCGTTGTCGTTGGTGTTCCCGTGCGCGCCGATGAGCGTCGCGGCGCGGGCGGGCTCGACCAGCACCTCGTCCATGTTCAGCGCCTCGCCGGCCGCGACGCCCGTCTCCGTAGCCCGCGGCGAGCCGAAGGCGTACCCGGCCGTGGCCGGCGCGGAGATCACCCCGCTCACGTACTGCCAGCTGCCAGAGGCGGAGAGCGCGCGGGCCGGGGCGGAAGTCCAGCCGAGCCAGGAGCCGCCGGAGGTGTAGAACCCCATCGCCCAGGTGAGCGTCCGGCCGGATGCGGCGGGTGCCTTGACCCACGCGCCGACCCGGTAGCTGTCGCCGCCGGTGACATTGATCTGCCCCGCGGCCGCGCCCAGCTTGAACTGCTGGGTGCCGCTGGTGCCGGCGACCGCCCTGAGCGAGTCATCGTGCAGGAAGGCGGCTGTGCCGCTGTCGCTCAGGGTCGAGTTGGACACGCCGGCCCAGTCGCCGACGCCGCCCTCGAAGTCTGAGTCCCGGTAACTGATCAGGTTGGCCGCGCCCCAGGATGGCGTGGCTGCGGGGTTGCCGCCCTGAGCTGTCATCGGTGCGGTAAAGCCCATCGTCGCGAGCGTGGCGACGACTGCACCGGCTGCCCCAGCTACCTGCCGGTACAAGCTTCTCATCATTAGGACCTTTCTGCGGGAGGCCATTGTGGGCCGTTATAGCCTGATCTGTGGCGTTCGACCCTACCGTCATCCGTGCCGGCGCTGGCAGAGAATGCGGAACGCGGCCGGAATCGGCCGGCCGGACTAGCCAAAGAAAGGCCGCTGAGCTGGAATTAGTCGTTGTGAATGGCCGTTAAGGCGCGCCGCATCAACCCGCTTGCCTGGCCGGGACCAGCCGGCCCCGCACGGCGAGCCCTGAATCAATGGCGGAAATCGGCGATACTAGCCACCGGTCCCGGCTGACCGCGGCAGCGATGACTGCTGGCGGCCGGGTACTCCGGCGACAGGAGCGACGATGTCCGAAGGGTTAGCCGCATGACTTCCATGCCGACCTGGGCCGTGTGGGCCCTCGCTTTCGGCACCCCGGTGCTCGCGTTCGCGGGCGGGGCGATCGGCCAGGTGATCACCTGGCAGGGGACGAGGGACCTGGAGCACCGGTCGAAGCGCGAGGAGGTCATGCGCGTCCTGCGCTGGGCCGCCGAGCTTGGGATTGCGGCCGAGGAACCCCGGGCCAGGCTGGGGAGATCGGAACTCGAAGCGCTGCTGGACTCGGAGTTGCTCGACGAGGAAGAGCGCGATTTCGTGCAGGCCGCGCTCGAGGCCACCCTGGCCGGCCCGGTGCAGCAGATCGAGCGGGCTGGCGAGAATGTGCGGGCCGTCGTGAGCACCGGCCCGGCCGCGGAACAAGGCATACCATCGAAGGCAGCGGCCCACGCCGAGGAAGGCGGCAGCTGATGCCTGAAGAAGTACGCGTCACACCCTCCCAGGTACAAGCGGCCAGGCGGATCCTCGAACGCAACATGGCCAGGGGCAAGGAAACCTCCGATGCCATCCGGAAGATCGCCGAGGCCGAGGAAGACCCGCCGCCCAAGCCGTAAGCCCGCTTGCCGCCCAAGTCTGGCCCGGGCAGACGAGGCAACCAGGCCGGGCGCCGCGCTAGGTCACGCGGCTGACTGAGTACCGCGCGAGCCGGACGCTAGGTGCAGCACAGGCTGAAGGAAGGCGAGCAGGTGTTCCGGCAGCTGACCCTCACCGTGCCGCAGCCGGTGCAGGTGTAACAGCAATGCCCAGATGGATGGCACGGGCCGCCAGGGCATGCGCCGGGGGATTGACGGCAGGTCATGAACAGCAGGCAGCTGGCTTGCGCGCCCGCTTTCCTGGACCGCTGGTGCGCCGAGGCGCTGGCGGCGGAAAGGCCGAGCAGTTCAGCGCCGCCGGCCAGGCCCGCGGCGAGGGCTCCGGTCATCCCGGCGCGGCGCAGGAAGTCACGGCGGCTCGACGGCGTAGGGCCCGCGCCGCCGGCCTGGTCCCCGCTGAGCCTGGTCACCGCGGTCAGCCATTTACGCATGGGGTTCTCCTTTACGGCCAGGAGATATACAAGAATGGGGGCATGCAGATTAGCTAGCGGCTGAGTGTCGTCTGGCAACGCCAATTTGATAGTAGTTTAAGAGCGCCTCAGCGCGCTAGCATCGCGACCGTTGAAATAACCGGCACCCGAACACCGGTGCCTGCGCCGGGCTTGACCGCGCCCATGGGGCGAGGGGAATCATCGGCCGGGTGACACCCGACCGCACCTCCCAGCTCCTCACCAGCGGCGAGTTCGCGCGCCAGGCTCAGCTGACGCCGAAGGCGCTCCGGATCTACGACGAGACCGGCCTGCTGCGCCCCGGCCACATCGACCCGGCCAGCGGCCAGCGGCGGTACGGGGCCGGCCAGGTCCGCCTTGGCCGGCTGATCAGCATGCTGCGCGGCGCGGACATGAGCCTGGCCGAGATCAGGCTGCTGCTCGCTGACCTGGGCGCCGGCCGTGACCTGGCCGCTGAGCGGCTGAGCCGGTACCTGACCGGGCTGGAGGCCAGGCATACCAGCCGCCGGTTCCTGATCCGGCACATACACGCGATCCTCAGAGAGGAAGGCAACCCGATGTTCCCGATCCGCACCAGGCAGGTGCCGGCCCAGCGAGTGATGTCGATTCAGCGCCGGCTGCGCGCTCCGCAGACCGACCGGTTCGTCGCGGAGGCCAAGGCGGCCTTCGCCGCGCACCTGGGCGGAACGAGCCCGGCCGGGCCGTTCACCCTGATCTTCCACGGCGTCGTCGACCAGGAGAGCGACGGGCCGCTGGAGGCCGTACTCGGCTGCGGCGAGGACGTGCAGGCAACGGAGCTGATCGGCATCCGCACCGAGCCGGGCCACGACGAGGCGTACACCACGATCACCAAGGCCCAGTGGGACTTCCCGGCGATCATGGCCGCCTACGACGCGGTCGCGTGCTCGGCTGAGGTCACCGCCCGGCCATCGAGCCCGCTGTCCTGCCGGGAGGTCTACCTGGCTGAACCAGACTCGGTTGGCAGCGGCGAGCCCATCTGCGATATAGCGTTCCCGCTCGGATAGGGGCGCGGGCAGCGCCGTCCCGCCCCGGCAGGCCCGCCAGCCCGGCGCGGAGACCGAGGTGCTGCGGCTGCTGGCCGGTGGCCTGTCCGGCAAGCAGGTGGCCAGCCTGCTCGCCGCCAGTCACGCGGGGACAGCCGGGACGGGGGGCCGGGTAGCGGGTCACGGCGCTCCCGGGTGTCCCGGCGGCCCCGCCCGCCGCCGGGACCGGCTGGTCAGCCCGCGGCGAGCCTTCCCTCGTCCGCCGCCAGGTAACCCGAGCACAGCACCCGCATCCAGGTGATCTGGGCGCCGTCGGTGTCGTAGTAGGCCTGCTGCTCGACCAGGTAGTCGCGGCCGTCCCGGCGGACCCGCAGCCGGTAGGCGACGTGCTCGCGCCCGGCTACCTGGCCGGCGGTGACCGAGCACAGCTCCCGGATATCGTCCCCGGCGCTGAACCAGTGCCCGAGGATGATGCCGCCGGCCACTTGCTCGGGCGTGCCGCCCTGCCAGTGCCGTCCTGGCGTCAGTGCCTGGAAGTCCAGCTGGCCGGCCAGCAGCGCGCGCAGCCCGGCCTCGTCCTTGGCCGCCAGGGCCCGCGCGAAACGTTCACCTGCGGTGGCCATCGTGACCTCCCGTCCTGCTCGCTGTCCTCGCTGCTCCGGCTAGCTGATCTCGACCGGCAGCTCGTAGATCTCCTCGGCCGGGTGGCCGGCCTTCTCGTGCACCCGCAGCACGGCCTCCCTGGACGGCCCGGAGGACAAGCAGAACACCTTGCCCGCCTCCGGGTCGAGCCAGGCCCGCTCGAAGTGCACCCCCTCGGCCGTCTCGATCGCCAGGTCGTGCTCGTGCGCCGCGCGCAGCTGCTCCTCGGTCACGCCGGTGAAACCGCTGTGCACGTCCATGAACTTCGCCATCTCAGGCTCCTTGCCGTTCGTCAGCTGATCCGGGCGGGCGCCGGGCCGCGGCGCGAAGCGGCGGCCCGGCGCCCGTCCGAGGATGACGGGGCCCGGCGGAGCGGCGCATGGGGCAACTGCCTCATCCTTGCGGCCCGGTTTGGCGGCTTGGCCTAGTCCAGGCTGGTGACCTGGCCGGCCGCGGCGACGCCGATGTCGCCGTCGTAGCCGGCGCCGGCAGCGGCCAGGGCGGCTGCCTGGTCGGTGCCGGGCATCAGGTGGGTCAGCAGCAGCCGCCGGGCACCGGCCGCCGCGGCGTGCTGGCCGGCCTGCAGGGCGCTCGACAGGGCGGGCGCCGAGTCCGCGGGCACCTGCTCCGGATAGCTCGCCTCGGCCAGCAGCAGGTCCGCGTCCCTGGCCAGTTCCGCGATCGCCGGGTCCGGGCCGGTGTCACCGGTGTAGGTGAGTACCTGGCCGCCGGCGGTCAGCCGCAGGCCGGCGTTGGGCTGCCAGTGCGGCAGCAGCCTGGTCCCGGCGCTGAACGGGCCGATTTCCAGCCGGGCGCCCGGCGTGAACTCGTGCAGCTGGTAGGCGGCGGCCAGCATCTCCGGGCGGTCCAGGGCGAGCACGGCGTTCAGCGCGCCGGGCGGCGCGTAGACCGGCAGCGGCGGCGCCGGGTCATCGCGCAGCGCGCGGGCCCGCAGCAGCGGGTTCAGGTCCGCGCAGTGATCGGGATGCCCGTGGCTGATGTAGACCGCGTCGACCTGGCCGGGGGCGAGATAGCCCAGCAGCCGTGGCACGGTCGCGTAGCCGAGGTCGATGACGAGCCGGAACCCGTCGTGTTCCACGAGGTAGCCGCTGCAGGCCTGGCCCGCATCCGGCCACGCCCCGCACCCGCCCAGCACCGTGACGCGCACCCGGCCGACTCTACCGGCCCGCGCCGCGGCCGGGCCGGGTCTTCTAGAGTCCAGGGCTCGCGAAAGGGTCATGAATGGTCCTGAATGGCATGAGCAGGCGTATTTCCTGATGACGTAGACCGCCTTGCCTCCTCGCGCGTCTAGCAGGTACGGCCCGGCAATGGCTAACTCACCATGATTGGTGCATGATCGCGCCGCTGGCCGTCAATGAGGGGGAAGGAATATTCATGTCACTGTCACCTGGCCAGCAGCCAGGACCATTCCAGGAACCACCACCGCGGGCCAAGCGCACCTGGCCGCGCCGGCACCCGGCCTGGTCAGCCGTGATCGCGGTCATCGGCCTCTTAGTCATCGGCATCGCCGCATCCTCCGGCAACTCGCCAGCCAGCGTCACCAGCACCGCGGCGTCATCGTCCCGGCAGCCTCAAGTGGCCAGTTCGCCGGCCGCCGCCGCGCCCGCGGCTACCGCCGCCGTCCCGGCGCCGCTTAGCTGCCGGGCCCGGACGCTCACCAGGCGGCCCCGCGACGGCAGCACGGCCGGGGTGCGGATCCGTACGGCGGCGCGCGCCCGGGTGACAGCGGTCAGCCCGCTGGCCACGGTGACGAGCCGGGCAGGCCAGCACGGCGTGGCGACGATACAGTTCCTGGTCGGAAATGCCCGGCCAGGCAGCAGGGTCGTCATCAGGGTCCGGGTGTCCGGCCATGGCCAGCAGGCCAGCTGCCGGGTAGCGTTCAGGCCCCGGGCGGCCCGCGTCGCGGTCGCGCCGCCTCCTCCGCCCGCGGCACCCGCGCCTGCCCCGGCTCCGTCGCCGTCGCGATCGGCGGCCCCGCCGCCCCCGCCGGCTCCGTCGTGCTACCCGCTTACCGATGGGGGCTCGTGCTACGAGCCTGGCGAGTTCTGCCGCGACAGTGACCACGGCGCCAGCGGCGTGGCCGGCGACGGCGAGAAGATCCGCTGCGAGGACAACGACGGCTGGCGCTGGGAGCCGGTCTAGCAACGGCCCGGAGCTGCTCAACCAGCGGCAGCTCCGGGCCAGCGCCGCCGCTACTGGCCGAGCCAGGAGCGGACCCTCCTGGTCAGGAAGTCCAGGTCGGCGGGGATGCCCTGGGGACTGCCGGCCCGGTGACCCCAGATGCTGGGGATCGGGGCGAGTTCCGCATTGCGCAGGTGCCTGAGCTCGGCCTCGTTGTCCGCGACCCGGAAGTAGAGGTCGGTCTCGCTCGGCATCAGCAGCACCCGGGCGGTGATCGCCTGCAGCGCCCTGGCCAGGTCGCCGCCGTAGGCCTCGTTCGCGCTGATATCAGCTTCCTGCCAGGTCAGCGCCTGGGCGTACAGGTTCGCCGCCCGCAGCTCACCGAACGACTCTTCCCAGTCTTCCTTGAGGAACGAGGCCAGGTCCGGGAAGCCGAGCGCGGTCTCGAACAGCCGTTCCCGGTAGAAGTCCTGGCTCAGGCCCCAGCCGGCGTAGATGTGCGCGAACGCGCGCAGCGCGCCGGCCGGCTCGGCGCTGAACTGGCCGCCGCCCTGGTACTCGGGCGCGGCCTCCAGGGTGCGCAGCAGGCCGGACAGGAACACCTTGTTGTGCACCGAGGTACGGGCGCTGCCGCACACAACGATCGCCCGCTCCACCAGGCCGGGGAACAGCGCGGCCCAGTGATACGCCTGACCGGCGCCCATCGAGAACCCGTAGGCCGCCGCGACCCTGGTGACACCGAAGTGACCGGTCAGCAGGCGGTGCTGGGCCCGCACGTTGTCGGCCATGGTGACGACGGCGGGAAAGTCCGGGGTGTCGGCCGCGCCAGAGGACAGCCCGTTGGAGAACATGTCCGGCACCACGATGAACCAGCGTTCCGGGTCCAGCACGGCATCGGGCCCGATCAGCCACGCGAGGTCGTCGTGATCGGCGGTGTAGCTGCACGGGTAGACGATGACGTTGTCCCGCGCCGCGTTCAGCGACCCGTGCGACTGCCAGGACAGCCTGGCGTCGCGGATCACGCCGCCGCGCTCGGCCGGCAGGTCACCTAGTTCCAGCACGCCGTCGTCGGCCGGCCAGCCGGGCCCGCCGGCGGTCATGTGAGGCCCTGCGGAGTTTCGCGTATCGTCATAAACCGCAGTATCCCCGGCACGCCATTCGATCGCCAGCGGGGTTCGCGCCGCGCGGCCGGGCCGGTCAGCTGCCCGGCGGTCGCAGCCTGGACATCGCCGTGAGGAAACGCCTAGCCTGAATCAGCCAGTTGACCGGGGAGCACTCATGTCTGGTGTCGCGGAGTTACTGATTTTCCTGACGCTGCTGGGAGCGGTGCGGGCCGGTTACGTGATCCGCAAGGTCCGCAGGGAACGCCAGAAGCCGCGCCTGGGCGACGCCGATGCGCATGAAGGCAACCTTCTCCTGCCTCCGGGGCAGGCGTATCACCATCACCGGCCCGGCGGGCACGCAGCCGGCTCTCATGGCGGCTGGCACAGTCCCGGTCAGGAACACGGCGGACTTGGCGACCACGGGCACATCGGGCATGACGCAGGCGGGACGCACCGCTAGCTGCTGAGCGGACCGGTGCCCGTGCGGCTGCAGCTAGCTGTGGGCCGGAGCCGGGCATGCCGGATGTATCGCAAGCAGTGACCTTAAGTCATTTCAACGTGGGTGATGGCTGCCCATAGTGTGGAGGCCGGGAGCGGCGTCGGGCGGGTGAGCGGAGGCGGCAGTCCGGGATGGCAGCCGAGATAAGCCTCGACCATACGAGACGGCAGCGGCGGCGGCCAGGACTGGTGACTGTCAGCCTGGTCGCCGCGGGCTGCGGGCTGCTGTACGCCTTGTACCGCGCCTACTACGGGCTCGGCGGAACACTCGGCATGATCGGCACGCCGGCATCGCGGGCCGACTGGCGGCTGATCAACCTGGTCGGCGCGGTCGTGGTGATCGCCATCGGCCTGCTGCCGGTCGTGATGCTGCCGCTATGGCGCCGAGGACGGGCGCGCCGCGGCCTGCTGGCGTTGTGCTGGCTGATCGCGGTCTATTTCGTCATGCACGCGCTGATCGAGGACACGCAGCGGGTGCTGAGCCTGGCCGGCCTGCTGCAGATCCGCTACCCGGCCGCCCAGTGGCTGACCGTGGACAGCCGCGCCGCCGACATACAGGATCTTGCCTTTAACGAGAGCTTCTTCCTGGCCTTCGGCTTCCTGTGGGCCGCGCTGGCGTGGCTGCGGCTGGGGCCGGGGCCAGCCCGCCGCAAGTGGACCGGCACCGCGCTGGCCGCGATCGCGGCGCTGACCGCGGCCGGCCTGCTGAGCGCGTTCGGCGTCATCGGCAGGCTCATCATCGGCTGACACCGCGGCGGCCAGTCCCGCCGCCGCGGCATTTCAATAATCGCCCCCGCCGGACTCCATGGAAGTTCCCGTGATCGTGGTGATTGGCCAGTAATAATCGCCGAGTAACCACCACGATCACGGAAATCCCCGGGGCCTGGCGGCGGGGCTGCGGGCTAGTCCTGGGGCGCTGAAGGCGCCTGGTCGCGGGCTAGCTGGAAGTCCCTGGTGCGGATCAGGGCGAGGGACAGCACGCCGGCCGCGAACGCGATGATCGCGGCGATCAGCAGGATGCGGTTCAGGCCCGAGGTGAACGCGGTCCTGGTGAGCATCTCGACGGTGCCGCGGGCGCGCTCGGGCAGCGCGGTGATGGCCCGGCTGGTCTCACCGGACTGCACCGCGTGCGCGAGCTGGGGTCCCCGGCCCGACAGGCCCGGCACCTTCGCCACCGACGCCTGTATCTCGCTGGTGACCTTGCTGGCGAACAGGGTGCCCAGCAGCGCGATGCCGGTGGCGATGCCGACCTGGCGGAACGTCGAGTTGATGCCGGAGGCCATGCCGGCCCGGTCGGGCCTCACCACACCCACGGCGGTCGAGGCGAGCGGCGGGTTGATCAGCCCGATGCCCAGGCCGCCGATCACCATCCCCGGGATCAGGTGGGTCCACGTCGACCCGGCGTTGAGCCCCCGCATGAGCAGCAGCCCGGCGCCGACGATGAGCAGGCCGGGGCCGATCAGCAGCCGGACCGGGACCCGGGCGGAAAGCCGCCCGGCGATGGTGGCGGTGACCAGGATCCCGCCGGAGATCACCAGCAGCCGGATGCCGGTCGCCAGCGCGCTGTAATGCAGGATGTCCTGCAGGTACAGCACCAGGTAGAGCAGCAGGGCGAAGATCGACGCGCTCAGGCCGAACGCGGCGATCGACCCGCCGCTGAAGGTCGGCAGCGAGAACAGCTTCAGGTCGAACATCGGCTGCCTGCTGCGCCACTCCACCAGCACGAACGCCAGCAGCAGCACAGCCGCGGCGGCGAAGCAGCCCAGCACCAGGCTGTCGGTGAAAGACCGCTCGCTGGACTCGATCAGCCCGTAGACGAGGCTGGACAGCGCCAGGGTGAACAGCGCGAACCCCGCCCAGTCGGGCCGCCGGGCGTGCGGCGCCTTTGTCTCGCCGATCCTGGCGAGCGCGATCAGCACCGCGACGACGCCGATCGGCAGGTTGACGAAGAAGATCCACCGCCAGGACAGGCCCGAGGTCAGTATCCCGCCGAGCAGCGGCCCGATCGCCACCGCCAGGCCGGTGATCGCGCCCCAGACGCCGAAGGCGATGCCCCGGTCCTTACCGCGGAACGCCTCGGCCAGCAGCGCCAGCGACACCGCGAACATGATCGCCCCGCCGATGCCCTGCAGCGCGCGGGACAGTTGCAGCATCAGGGTGCCGCCGGCCAGGCCGCACATCAGCGAGGCCACCGTGAAGATGGTCAGGCCGATCACGTAGTACAGCCGCCGTCCGTACATGTCGGCGAGGCTGCCCGCGGTCAGCAGCAGCGCGGCCAGGCTCAGCGCGTACGCGTCGACGATCCACTGCAGGCCCGAGAAGCTGGAGTGCAGCGCCGTCTGGATATCCGGCAGCGCGACGTTCACGATCGTGATGTCGAGCAGCAGCATGAACGTGCCGAGGCAGACGGCAACGAGCGTCCACCACTTGCTGCCCGCCTCGGCCTCGCGGGTGCCGTAACCGGGCGCGCCTGCCGGGGCCTGCTCCGGCGGCCTGCCGTCCGTTACCTCAACCCGGCCGCGGCTGCCGCTCACGGCCGCACCTGCGCTGATTCGCCAGCCCGCAGGCACGCTGATGAGATCCAAGGTGCGTGCACGGATTCCTCCAAGCACCGGGCGCGTGCTCACGCCCGGGCATATCGCCGCGCCAGTACCGCTGGTACCAGCGCCTTGCCGGTGTGACGTACCCGGCCGGATAACCGCGAACCGGTCCGTCACCTGTTGAACGAGTCACACCCCGCTGTCGTGAGGTGCAACCGAGATCGGTCACGATTTCTTTCATGACAGACGGATTCAGTCAGACCGTGGGCCGGCCGGCGACCAGCCGCGGCCAGTGGAGCTCATTCGTGGCGGTCCCGCCCGCGGGCGGCGGGAAGTCCCGCGCGCTGTGCGAGGAAGCCAACCCGCGGCACCGGGTCCGGGTGGAGCACGACAATCACACCCTGCTGGTGCACGTCAGCGACGAGGACGGCAGCGGCTGGACGACGATCGCGATCGACCGGGCCACCCGGGCCTGGGCGGTCGCGCAGCGCGACGTGCAACTCGAGGCGGCCGTCAGTTCGTGTCGCGCGCTCTACGGCTGACATCGGGCTGCGCCGCTTGAGCGGGCGGCGCAGCGGGCACGGAGGCGATCGTGTCAGGATCGCGGGTTTTCCTTGGCGGGCAGGCAGTCTCGATGCTGGGCGACGGGCTCGCGACGCTGGCGATCCCGCTGCTGGTGCTCCGGCTGACCAGCAACCCGGTGCTGGCCGTGCTGGCCTCCGTGCCGCGCAGCGCCGGTTACCTGATCGCCGGGATCCCTGCTGGCGTCTTAGCCGACCGGCTCGATCCGTGGCGGGTGCTCGCCGGGGCGGATGTGTTCCGCGCGCTGGCCTTCCTGGCGCTTTTCGTGCTCACCGCGGCGCACCGGTGCCCGGTCTGGGCGGTGCTCACGCTGGCCTGCTCGGCGGGCGCGGCGACCGCGGTGTTCGAGACCTCGCTGTCCATCGCGGTCCGGGACGTGTTCTCCGGACAGCGGCTGATGACGGCGAACTCGCTGCTGGAGGCGGCAAACCAGGGCGGCCAGGTGGCCGGGCCCGCGGTGGCCGGCCTGCTGGCGGCTGCCGGGTGGCTGCCGGCCGCGCTGCTGGCTGACGCGCTCAGCTTCCTGGTCTCGCTCGGCTCGCTCACGCTGCCGCGGCGCACTCACCATGTGCCGGGCCGGCCAGCCCGGCCGGGCGTGTCCTGGCGGGCACTGGGCCGCGAGCTCGCGGACGGCGTCAGGTACCTGGCGGCCACCAGGCTGCTGCTGGGCCTGCTGATCTTCATGCTGGTACTGAACCTGTGCCTGGGCGCTGACAAGCTCATCGTCTTCCTGGCGAAGGACACCTTGCGGCTGCCTGGCTGGCAGGCCGGCCTGGTGATCGCCGCGGGCGGCGCGGGCGGTGTCCTGGGCGCGGCAGCCACGAGCTGGCTGCGCCGCTGGCTCGAACCGGTCCGGGCCGTGCTGATCTGCGCCGGGCTGTCGGGTGCCGCGCTGCTGCTGCTCAGCACAGCGACGTCGATGCCGGTACTGCTGGCCGGGAACATGCTTTACACCTGGGCGATCATCGCGGCGAGCGTGGTCATGCGGGTCCTGCGGCAGGTACTCGTGCCACGTGACCTGCTCGGCCGGGTCACCGCCGCCTGGCGGCTGGGCTCGCAGATCGTCACCCCGGCCGGGGCGATCCTGGCCGGGGCCGCGACCGCGCTGGCAGGCGGCAACCCGCGGCCCGCGTTCGCGGTGGCTGGCGGGCTCACCATCGTCACGGTCCTGGCAGCCTGGGCCGCCGGGGTGCGGCCGCCTGCTCGTGCGGCGGCTGCCAGGCCCGCTGCGGCCACTGCCCGCCCCGGCGGAGTGGGCTGACCGGCCGGCCGTTGACGGGCCGCGCCGCGCGGCCGGCCAGTGTGCGCCCGGCCGGCGCAGGCCGTAACATCGGGCGCATGGGATTTGGTTGACTGTGACCTGAGCTGGCGGCCCGCGGCCCGCCTTCCTCGTCTGACCTGGCCGGTTAGACAAGGAAGGAACACCCGTGGTCCGCATAACGAATAAATCCCCGGCCCGCCCGGCGCTGCTGGGCATATCCGGGCTGATCGTCGCGCTCGGCATCGAATTCGTCGATGAGCTTGTCGACGGCACGCAGGGCGCGGCGCTGCCGCTGATCCGCGGCGACCTGAATCTCAGCTACGAGCAGGTCGGCCTGCTCGCTGCCGTGCCGTTGCTGCTGGGCAGCATGCTGGAGTTGCCGGTCGGGCTGCTGGCAGGCACCGGATCCCGCCGCTGGCGGCTGATCCTGGCTGGCGGCGCGGTCTTCGCCGGCTCGCTGGCGGTTGCCGCCGCCGCCCGCTCTTACCTGGTCTTGCTCCTGGCGCTGGTGATTTTCTTTCCGGCGTCGGGCGCGTTCGTGAGCCTGACCCAGTCCGCGCTAATGGACGCGGACCCGGCCCGTCAGGCGCAGCACATGGCGCGGTGGAACCTGGCTGGCTCGGCCGGCTCGGTGGCAGGGCCGTTCCTGCTGGTGGCGGCCATCGCCGTGGGAGGCGGCTGGCGGCTGGCATACCTGCTGCTGGCCGGCGCGGCCGCGGTGACCTGCCTCGCCGCGGCGCGGACCGGCCCGCTGCGGACAGGGGCGCCGCCGGCCGCCCGGGGGCAGGGCACTCCAGGGCAGGGCACCAGGGATCAGCCAGAACCCGCGGCCGGGCCGGAAGCTGGCGCCGCTGGACAGGCTGAGACAACGGCAGCAGCAGCGGCAGGGGCCGGCCCTCGCGCCGGGGCCGCGCCGGAGGGTGCGGCGGGGACGGAGGATGACGCCGCCGGACAGGCTGAGATCGCGGCAGCGGCAGGAGGCGGACCGGACGCCGGGGCCGCGCCGGAGAGTGCGGCGGGGCCGGAGAGTGCGGCCGGGCCGGCCCGGCCGCGCGAGGCAATCGGGGCGCTGCGCCGGCCCGACGTGCGGCGCTGGCTCGTCCTGCTGGAGATCTCCGACCTGCTCCTGGATGTGCTCAGCGGGTTCCTCGCGCTCTACCTGGTCGCGGTGGCGCACGCCACCCCCGCGCAGGCCGCGCTCGGGGTGGCTGTCCGGCTGGCGGCGGGACTGGCCGGCGACGTGCTGGTGATCTGGCTGCTGGAACGCTTCAGCAGCCGCACCGTCCTGGCCGTCAGCGCGGCCGCTGCGCTGCCGCTGTACCCGGTGTTCTTGCTAGTGCCGGGGCTTGCCGCGAAGCTCGTCGTGCTGGCAGCGGTGAGTATCGCCACCGCGCCCTGGTACCCGGTGATTCAGGCCGGGCTGTACCAGAGCCTGCCCGGCCGCAGTGGCGTGGCCGTCTCCCTCTCCAGCGCGGCAGGCCTGGCCGGCGCGCTCGGGCCGCTCGCGGTCGGCTTGCTAGCCCAGCACGTCGGCCTGGCCTGGGCGGTAGCCAGCCTCGCCGTCGCCCCCGCCGCGATCCTGGTCGCGATGCCGGGGCGGGCGGCCAGCCAGCCCGCGCCGCCGGCGTGACCTCCCGCGCGCCAGGCGGTTGGATCAGCGGTGACGCCGCGGTGACGCTGCGAGCATGCCCATACCGCCCTCGGCGGCGGCCTGGGCATGTGCTTGGCTTCTGCCATGACAGCTCCCGTACCAGCCAGTTCCCTTCGAGACCGCCTGCAGGACGGCGGGGTCGCCTACGGCGGCTGGGCGTCCATCCCGAGCGCGATCAGCGTCAGCGCGCTGGCCCGGGCCGGCCTGGACTACGTCGTGATCGACCTGCAGCACGGCGGTGCCGTCGAGCGCGACCTGCCCGAGATGACGAACGCGATCCGGATGGCGGGGGCCACGCCGCTCGGGCGCGTCAGGTTCGCCCACCCGGCCGATATCGGCCGGGCGCTCGACCTGGGCTGCGCCGGGGTCATCATTCCCAACGTGGAGTCCGCCGAGCAGGCCCAGGCCATCATCGGCGCCTGCCGGTACCCGCCGGCCGGGTACCGCTCGGCGGGCGGCGTGATGGCCAGCGCCGGAGATCCGCTGTGCATCGTGATGGCAGAGTCCGCCGCCGCCGTGGCGGACGTGGCCAAGACCGCGCTGATTCCCGGGGTGGACGGGATCTACGTCGGCCCTCGGGACCTGTCGTACTCGCTTGGCTGCGCGCTGGACCCCCGCGACCCGGTGCTCCGGCAGGCCCTGGAGCAGGTCTGGTCAGCTTGCGCGGCGGCTGGCAAGCCGGCCGGGGTGCACGCCACCGACGGCGCGACCGCCCGGTTGTACCGCGACAGCGGCTGCCGGCTGATCACGGTCATCAGCGACGCCCAGGCAGTGGCGCGCGGCGCGGCCGCCGAACTGGCCGGCGCCCGCGACTAGGCCAGCCGGCCCGCTGCGCCGGCAAGGCTAAGCCGGCATATGTCGGCTTAGCGGCCTGACGGGCGGACGCGTGTTGCCGCCGGCTGCGAGTGGCGGGCGGCGATGGTTGGCGGCTGGCCGGTCACATACGGCTGCGAGTGCCGGGGCGGCGATGGTTGGCGGCTGGCCGGTCACAGCAGGTGGCGGGTGGCGAGGGCGACGATGTGGGCGGCCTGGTTTTCCCATTTGGCGTAGGCGTAGGGGAAGCCGGAGCGCTGGACGCCCTGGGCGGCTTGCCACAGGGGCTGGGTGGCCCAGGCGGGGTCGTGGTGCTGGTAGCTGGCCAGGGCGTGCAGGAAGGCGTCGGCGGCGTAGCCGGGGCTGGTGATCTGGGCGGGGGTGCCCCAGCCGGCGGAGGGGCGCTGCTGGAACAGGCC
>DATBGO010000180.1:0-2339 GCA_036558005.1 Streptosporangiaceae bacterium
GCAGCTGGCGCACGACCGAGAACGCCATGCCCGCCTCAAGCTCGCGGCCGCGGGCACGCAGCGACCGGAACCCCCGATCCGCGGCGAGCCGGTGCACCGCCGCCAGCAGCTCGGTCTTCCCGATCCCAGCCGGCCCGCTGATGGCCACCACCGACCCGCTGCCCGCGTGAGCCTGCTCAAGCAGGGCACTCAGCCGTGCCAGCTCCGCGTCCCGCTCCAGCAGCGGCATAGGCCCGGCAACAGCCCCCATGCCGCTGATGGTAATCATCTGACCGGCCATTGGTAAGCATGTGACTGGCCATTGGTAGCTCCTTTGCTGGCGGCGATCTGGCGGCGTGGCGTAGCGCCGCGACGATCCTGGGACGTCAGCCAGGCAGCGCGCGTGATCAGCTAAGGCGCCGATTTCCTAAGGCATGGGCCGCAAAAGACGGGGATGGCGTGCCCGATGCCGCCTGACCTGCTGGCTTGCAGACTCGGTCATGTCGGTCATCCGCCGCCAGGGGCGGGACGACGCGACGCGGGCCGGGTCAACGACAAATTCGGCCTTCCGCCGAGGACGGGGGCACTCGCAATGAAGGTTGATGAGGTCGGCACCGCCGAAGCGCCCGGCAGCTGCCACGCGGAGCCGCGGGCAAGCGGAATGGGCCGCGAACCAGTGAACGCCGTTCCGCTGGATGTGCGCGCGATCCGGCGGCATTTTGTGTTCCCGGAGCTGGGCCGGGTGGTGACGAATAATGCGGCGAGCACGCAGCCGCCGGGCGAGCTGCTGGAGCTGTACCGGTCGCTGGGGCCGGGTTATGAGAACGTGCACCGGGGGCAGTCGGGCGCGTCGCAGGCGATGACGGCGCGGTTTGAGGAGGCCTACGACACCATCGCGCGGTTTGTCGGCGCGCCGGGCCCGGAGTGTATTGCGCTGTACCGGAACACGACCGAGGCGGTTAACGCGGTCATGTACGGCCTGCTGACCGAGTTCGCCGACGGGGACAACGTGGTGACCACGCTGATGGAGCACAACTCCAACTACGTCCCCTGGTATGGCATGTGCCGGGAGATCTTGCCCCGGCTGGGGCGGCGGGTGGGCTACCGGCTGGCCCGGTTCGACCCGGTCACCGGCGAGCTCGACCTGGGCCATCTGGCCTCGCTGGTCGACGCGCGGACCAAGCTGGTGTGTGTCACCGGGGCGTCGAATTTCCTGGGCACCCGCCCGGATCTGGCCGCGGTGCGGGCGCTGGCTGATGCCAGCGGGTATGCCCAGCCGGGCGGGGAGCGGCGGTCGTACCTGCTGGTCGACGGCGCGCAGCTGGTCCCCGGGTCGTTTGTCGATGTCCGCGCGCTGGATGCCGATTTCCTGGCGTTCAGTTTCCATAAGATGCTGGCGCCGTTCGGGGTGGGGGTGCTGTACGGCAAGCGGCACCTGCTGGAGCGCATGCTGCCGTTCCTGTACGGCGGCGACATGATCGCCGAGGGGCAGGTCTTCCCCGACCGGGTCGGCTACAACTGCCTGCCGTGGAAGTACGCGGCCGGCACGCCCAACATCTTGGGCGCCATCATCTCCGCGCAGGCGGTGCGGCTGCTGGTGGACCTGGCCCTGTCGCCGCGGCGGCCGGTGTATTTCGGCACCGGCCAGCCGCTCGGCCGCGCCGCCGCCGCCGCCGCGATGGGCCAGATATCGGCGTGGAACCGGCAGCTGACCGCCCGCGCGCTGGCCGGGCTGGCCGCTATCCCCGGGATCACCATCTACGGGCCCCGCGACCCCGCCCGGCGCACCTCGCTGGTCGCGTTCAACCTGGCCGGCCGCGACCCGATGAGTGTGGCCGAGGCGCTGGACCGGGCCGGGATCGAGGCCCGGGCCGGCTGCCACTGCGCCACCCTGGCCCACCACACGCTCGGCCTCGACCCGCCCGCCAGCTGCCGGCTCAGCTTCTACCTCTACAACACCCCCACCGACATCGACCAGGCCGTCGCCGCCGTCACCGCCATCGCCACCGGCCGCGACGAGCACACGGTCCCGTGGTACCGGCGCCTCCGCCGGCCGGCCCGCACGCCGGTCACGCTGGCGCCGGCGTGACCGTCCTGGACGCCGCGGGCGAATGACCGAACGAACCGCCCGGTCAGGTGAGGCTCTCCACCTGGTGGACGTCGCCGCACGGCACTCCCAGCGCGGCGTGGTGCTGGCGGATGGCCTCTTCGTCTGGGCCGTCAAGCAGGCAGTACACCTGGCCCCCAGCGTTGTGGTACAGCTCGATCTGGCGCACGCCGAACTGATCGGCCCTGGCGTTACGCGTGTCCTCGGCGATCTGCGCGATGGCCTCGGCGGGCAGCTTCAGATCCTCGTGAAA
>DATBGO010000181.1:0-5740 GCA_036558005.1 Streptosporangiaceae bacterium
GCTGCGCCGACGCCGGCGACGAGCACGAGCCGCCGGACCAGGGCAGGGCAGGTGACGGCGAGATGCTGGGCGATGTAGCCGCCGAGTGAGTAACCGACAATGTCGCAGGGCCCGAGCCCGAGGTGCTCGATCAGGGCCGCGGTGTCGGCGGCCATGTCGGCTACCTGGTAGGGAGCGGGCGGTGCCGCGGAGCGCCCGCAGCCTCGGTTGTCGAAGGTGATGACGCGGTGCCCGGCCGCGACCAGGTCGGCTACCTGCGCGAACCAGAGATCGGCGGGCTGGCCGGTGCCGCAGATAAGCAGGACCGGCGGGCCTTCGCCGGCCGTGGCGTAATCGATGCTGATTCCGTTGAGGATTGCGTTTGGCATGGACCCAGCATCGGGCGTCCTGGCGGGGAGAACATCGGCCCGATGGGGGATCACATCGCAGCGTGGCCGGAGACGGCGGCGGCGAGCTCAACCCGGGTGCGTACCCCGAGCTTGCGCAGGGCACTGGACACGTGATCCTTGACGGTGCCCGCGCTCACCCCGAGCCGGACGGCGATCTCGGGATTGGTCAGGCCGCGGGCGACGAGATCGGCCACATCGCGCTCGGCCGGGGTGAGGCTCGCCCACCCGAATGCGGGCCGGCGGCGCGGACCCCGTCCCCGGCGGGCCATCACGGCCGCCTCCTCGATGCCGAGCCCGGCGCCGCGTGTCCACGCTTGCTCCGCCTGCTCGCCGAGCTGCTCACAGCCCGTCGCGATCCAGCCCGCGATCCGGCCGGCCTCCGCCGGCCGCCAGGGAAAACCCAGTGCGTCCCGGGCAGCGGAGGCGGCGGCCAGCAGCGGCAGGCCACGGCGCGCGCTTGCTTCGTCCACGAGCACGCCCCCCAGGGTCTCCAGAGTTTCCGTCAGCCCCAGATGATCAGCCGCGTCGAGCTGGCCGGCCAGCGCCTCGTGACAACCGTTGACCGCCGACGCCTGGTCGCCCTCCAGCCAGGCGAGCCGGGCACGGTGGTGCCGGGCGCGGGCGGCATCTACCGGCAGACCGTACTCAGCCGCGTGACCGACAGCCTGCTCGTACCAGCTTCGCGCGTCGTCGTAGCGGCCTTCCAGCTCGGCCAGCTCGCCCAGTGAATCCAGCCACCAGGCCAGCAGCGGCCGCACCGCGAAAGCGCGGGCCAGTTGCACGGCCTGATCAAGGTAGTCACCCGCGCCGGGTTCGCCGTCGGCCAGCAGAATGCGGCCCAGGTGCCCGGTGCCGATCATCACGTTGATGGCCGAGTTGGCCCGCCGGGCGACCTCGATGGCCTCAGCCGCGTGGCGCCCGGCCGCTTCCAGGCGACCGCGCGCGCGTTCAATCTCGGCCCCGACGGCCAGCGCCGCGCTGGTCCAGGTAGCGTCGCCGATCGCCCGCAGCACGCCGAGCGCCTGCTGGGCGGACGCGTCCGCCGTAGCCAGCTGCCCGCGGCTCAGCTCAACCGCGGCGCGGCCGAGGATCGCCATGGCGAACTGCTGCCGCCGGCCCGAGCGAGCCGTCAGCTGGATGGCCTCCCCGAGCGAGTCCAGCGCCATATCGGAACGTCCGGCGAAGTAGCGGGCCCAGCCCAGCCCGGCGAGCCCGGTACTGCGGGTCCATCCGTCCCCGCCGCGGTGAGCCGCCTCGAGCCCCTCCTCGAAAAGCGCGGCCGAGCGCTCGGGGTCCAGCAGCCACCAGACGTAACCCGCGGTCGCCAGGCACCGAGCCAGCACCACATCGTCGCCGAGCAGCCGGGCCGTCGGCACTGCCGACTCGATGGCCGTGAACGACGCCACGTAGTCGCCAGCGATGAAAGCCAGCTGCGCTAGCCCGACCTCAGCGCGCAGCCGCACCAAGGGCTCGACCTGGCCCTCGGCCGACAGCGCCGCCCGGAGCCACCGCAGCCCGGTCACGAACAGCCCGCGGGTGTACCAGAAGAAGTACAGGGCAGCCGCCAGCCGCTGGGCATCCTCGACCGCCCCCGACGCCAGCAGCCAGTCCATGGCCGCATCGTGATCGGGCCGGTCGAACTCCAGCAGGTCGCAATGCTGCTCGGCCTGCGGCGCGAACAACATCGGCTCGACCACCTCGGCCCGGGCCAGGAACACACGGGCGTGCCGCCGCCGAGCCAAGTCGGCTTCTCCCGCATCGGCCAGACGCGCCGCGGCGTACTGACGCACCGGCTCGTTGAAGCGGAACCGGGTCCTGGTCCCGCTCGTGTCCGCCTCCAGCAGCGAAGCCGTGACCAGCTGCTCTACCAGCGCGCCAACCTGGCTGCCCTTGACCGGCTGTGTACCGGCGACCTCCTGGGCCGCGGCCAGGTCGAACCCGCCGGGAAATACGCTCAGCCGCCGGAATACCACCGCAGCGCCAGCCGACAGCAGCGCATGACTCCAGGTCAGACACGCATCCAGCGAATCATGGCGTCCCCGGCCTGCGCTCCTGGCGGGCCATTCCGAAAGCCCCAGCCCGCTCGCGAGTTCCGTCAGCGAGGCCACCCGCAGGCGGTTGGCCACCAGTTCGATCGCGAGCGGCAACCCGGCTGCCTGGCGGCAGATGCTGCTCGCCAGAGCCAGCTCAGCAGGGCCGTCCTGAAGCGTCGCCCCCGCCATCGCTGCCCTGGCGAAGAACAGCGTCACCGCCTCCGTCACCACCGGGGGGCCGGCCTCATCGGGAACGGCCATCGGCGGCACCCGCCGCACGCATTCGGGCTCGACATCGAGCGGGATACGGCTCGTCACCAAGAGCCGCAGACCCGGGACCCGCCCCGCCAGCCGATCGCAGGCACGACGTACCGGTTCCAGTACGTGCTCGCAGTTATCGATCACCAGCAACGACCGGCCGCCCGACACCGCATCGACAACCGCGTCAAGTCCCGCCGCCGCCGGCGCCCCCCGGATCCCCACTGCTTCAACCAGGGCCGCGATGACCTGGTCGTCGGTGCGACATGGGACCAGGTCGACGTAGCACGCCAGTTCCGCCCGTCCCGCCGACACCTCGGACCATGCCGCCTCAACCGCCAGAGCGGTCTTTCCGACACCCCCGACGCCGACCAGCGTGACCACCGCATAGCGTCCCAGCCTGGCCGCGATCTCCCCGAGCTCCGCGGCTCTCCCCACGAAAGAAGACCGCCTCGGCGGCAACCGCACCGTCGCCGGGCCCGAGCTGCCACCGGCACCACGGCCGGCGCGCTCGCCGAAGACCTCCGCCATCAGGCCGACCCTACCGCTGCGGCCGGCCGGCAACCAGGCCACCGCCGCTCCGCGGCGTTCGCCGGTGAACCCAGGGCCCGGTTCTAGGCGGCCATGCCTTCAGGCAGCGCACGGTCGGCACGTGCGGTCGGCTCACGGGGAGCGTTGCGGGCCGGGCGCCGGGTCCGGGCGGGATGGACGAGGAAGTTGCGCAGGCAGATGCCGATGGACAGGGCGCAGTTCCCGACGGCGGTCCACTGGCCGCCGGTCGTGAGCGCGGGCAGCCACAGGACAGTAGATGCGATGCACAGCAGCCAGCCCCCGCGGCTGAGTGCCGCGAACCAGGTGCCGGCTAGGCCGACGACGATCGCCACGGCGCCGAGAAGCTGGTAGGTCATCATGATCCCCCTCGATTCCGGGCTAGCGACCGTCGAGAAAGCCGATTCGGTCTTTTCCGCCCACGTGATCGAGCCCGCGCTGGCCGTCGGCGGCGGTCTCGGGCAACTGCGCGCGCTCGTGAGCGGCTACCTTGCCTATCTCGAGGCCGACACCTTCCCTGGCGGCTGCTTCTTCGCCTCGGTCCTGGCCGGGGTCGACACGCAGCCCGGCGCCGTCCGTGACCGGCTCGTCCGCTTCCTGGCCGACTGGCTGGACCGGCTCGAAACCGCGGTCCGGGACGCTCAGGCTGACGGTGCGATCGACCCCGCCGAAGATCTCGTCCAGATCACGTTCGAGATCGAGGCAGCGCTGCTGCTGGCCAACGCCCAGTACACGTCAGCCGGACGCCAGAACCGATCGAGCGTGCCCGCCGCGCCGTGGACCGGTGCCTCGCCGCCGCGGGCGCCCCGACCCCAGCCCCAGCCCGCGACGCCAGCCCGCCTGCACCCGGCTAGCGATCGCGCCTACTTCGACGGCCTTCCCGATTCGCTCCCGCGCCGGTTCACCGGCCTGCGCGAGCGCCGCGACCGCGACCTGCTCGCTGATCATCTCCCAGTACTGGACTACCACACCGCCGGGAAGCCGTTCCGGATCGTGGCCGCCGGTACCACCATCAGCGCCCGAGCCGCGCGCTAGCGCGGATGGTCACAGGTCGAGGACCAGGTCGTCGCGTGGCTGCGAACAGCAGATGAGTACGTCGCCGTCGGCGGGGTCATCGACCGGGGCGGGGGAGTAGCCGACTGACCCGGACATGACGGCTGTCTCACAGGTGTGGCACACACCGACGCGGCATGACCAGCGCACCGGTATGTCGCAAGCTTCGGCGAACTCGAGCAGGCTGGCGTAGCCGGGGTCCCACCGCACGTTCAGGTCGCTGCGTGCGAACGCGACCAGAGGGCCGCTGCCTGGCTGGCCGGCGGGCGGGTGCGGACGGCGGGCGGTCGCGGGTGCGATACCCGGTGTCAGCGCGGGTCCGGCGCCGAACACCTCGGTGCGGATGCGGGCTGCCCGGATACCCGCCGCGGCCAGGGTCGCGGATATATCGGCCATGAACGCGGGCGGGCCGCACAGGTAAGCATCGGCGTCGCGGGGCAGGTCCAGCGCGGTCAGGACCGGCGCTGACAGGCGTCCCGCCGTGTCGTAGTCGCGGCCCTGGACGTCGTCAGGGCCCGGGCTGCTGTAGCAGATGTGCCGATGCGCGCTGGGAAGCGCGGCCAGCAGGGCGCGGGATTCGGCCCCGAACGGCTCATCGGCGCGGCGGCGCGCGGCATGCAGCCACCAGATGTCCCGGGTGGACCGGGCCGCGGCCAGCGCGTGCAGCATGGCCAGCACCGGTGTCGCGCCGACACCCGCGCTGATCAGCAGAACCGGGGTCTGGCCCGGGCGCAGGGTGAAGGTGCCACGCGGCGCGGCTGCCTCCAGCAGGTCACCCGCCCGCACCCGGGTGTGCAGGAACTGGCTGGCGGCGCCGTGTTCCTCCCGCTTGACACTGATGCGGTAGTCGCGGGCACCTGGGGGTCCCGACAGCGAATAGCTGCGCAACAGCGGCTGCTCGGCGGGGTCAGGCTGCAGGCGCAGGGTCAGGAACTGTCCAGGCAAGGCGGCGGGCAAGCTCCCGCCTCCGGGATCGGCCAGGTTTACTGAGATCACGGTCTCGCTCTCCCGGTCGATTCCGGTCACGGCGAGCGGCCGGAACCCGGGCCAGGCCGGCGGCGGGCTCGCTTCGGTTAGGCCCGCGTTTCCGGAGGCCTCCCCGGACTGGTCGAGCATCTCCTGGAACGAGGACTTCCACCCGGCGCTGAGCGCCGGCATACGCAACGCGCGCAGCACCTGCTGCCGGGGATGCCCGGGCAGGTACAGCAGGGCGTCCGTCTCCGCGACCGTCATGCCTTCCGGGCCGGAGGCAACCTTGACAATCTCCTGCCCGGCCTCCACCGCGCCCTCGGTCAGCACGCGGAAATAGAACCCGGGCCGGTGATGGGAGACCAGCAGCGCGGGCATCCGGGGATCATCCATCCGGATTCCCACCCGGAAGCAGGTGACCCGCGGCTGGGTTACCTCGAAAATCGCGCCGCCGATCCGGTAACGGTCGCCGATGCACACCTGGTCGTC
>DATBGO010000182.1:0-2082 GCA_036558005.1 Streptosporangiaceae bacterium
CGGCACCCCTTGGCGGGGCGACACACGGAAAATCTCCGATCATCGGCGAGCGGGATGTCACACTGATAAGGCTGTGTCGACCCTGACTCCCCTTCCCCCGGCCCTTCCCCCAGCCGACCCGGTTATGCCCGCGACCGTCCCGGCGGGTGTTCCCGCTGACGGGGCCGGGAACCGCGCCCTGGGCATTCTGCTCGACGACCCCCGGGCGGGCCGCCCCGTGCACGTCGAGCACATCCCGGCGCGGGCCGGCCGGGAGGTGCCATGGCCGTCGTGGGTACCCGCGCCGGTGGCCGAGGCCTTCGCGGCCCGCGGCATCCGCGCGCCATGGAGTCACCAGGCGCTGGCCGCAGACCACGCACAGGCCGGCCGGAACGTGATCATCTCCACCGCCGCGGCGTCCGGCAAGTCCCTCGGGTACTTGCTGCCCGCGCTCACCGCGGTGCTAGCGGGCGACACCGTGCTCTACGTCACGCCCACCAAGGCGCTGGCGGCCGATCAGCTCCGCTCGATCCGCGCGCTCGGCCTGCCGGGGGTGCAGGCGGCCATCTTCGACGGCGATTCGACCCGGGCCGAACGGGACTGGGCCCGCAGCCACGCACGGTACCTGCTCACCACGCCTGACATGCTGCACCGGGCGCTGCTGCCACGGCATAACCGCTGGTCCGGCTTTTTCAGCCGGCTGAGCTACGTGGTGGTGGACGAGTGCCACGGGTACCGGGGGGTGTTCGGCTCGCACGTGGCGCACGTGCTAAGGCGGCTGCGCCGCGTGGTGGCGCATCACGCTCCCGCTGACGATGGCGGCCGGCCGCGGCCGGTGTTCGTGCTCGCCTCGGCCACGGTCGGGGCGCCGGGCGCCTGCGCCCGGCTGCTGACCGGCCTGGACGCCCAGGAAATCGTCGAGGATGGATCGCCGCGCGGGCCGCTGGCCTTCGCGCTGTGGGAACCGCCGCTGACCGAGTCCCGCGGCGAGGCGGGCGGCCGGCTGCGCCGCACCGCCACCGCACAGGCGGCCGACCTGCTCGGGCGGCTGGTGAGGGAGAACGTCCAGACGCTCGCCTTCATCAGGTCCCGGCGCGGCGCCGAGGCGGTCGCGCTGGCCGCGCGCCGGTCCCTGGCCGCTCCTGAAGCGGCCGACGCCAGGGTGGCGGCCTACCGCTCGGGGTACCTGCCCGAGGACCGGCGGCGGCTCGAGGCGGCGCTGTCCGACGGGAGCCTGATCGGGCTGGCTACGACCACTGCGCTCGAGCTGGGGGTCAACATCACGGGCCTGGACGCGGTGCTGATCGCGGGCTGGCCCGGCACGTTCAGCGCGCTGTGGCAGCAGGCGGGCCGGGCCGGGCGCAGCGGGCAGGCCGCGGCCGCGGTGCTGATCGCCCGGGATGACCCGCTGGACACCTACCTGGTCCGGCACCCGGAGATGCTGCTGCGACACCCGGTCGAGGCCACCGTCATGGACCCGGACAACCCGTACGTACTCCGCCCGCACCTGTGCGCGGCAGCCACCGAACTGGCCCTGACCGAGCAGGACCTGGACATCTTCGGCCCGGCGGCGCGGACGGCCGTGGACGAGCTGACCAGGGCCGGGCGCCTGCGCCGCCGGCCGGCCGGCTGGTTCAGCATGCGTCCGGCCGCGGCGCTGGGCCTGCACAGTGCTGGCTTGCGGGGGGCCGGGCTGGCGCCGATCCGGGTGGTGGAGCAGGCCACCGGCCGCCTGGTTGGCACGGTAGACGAGGCCTCTGTCCAGCTGATCGTGCACGAGGGCGCCGTCTACGTGCATCAGGGCGACAGCTATCTGGTCCAGACGCTGGACCTGGCCGACCGGGTCGCCCTGGTCGAGGCGGGCGAGCCCGGCTACACCACCACCGCCAAGACCGCGACCGAGGTGGAGATCCGCGGCGAGCTGCGCACGGCAGCCTGGGGTCCGGCCGAGGTCAGGTTCGGAGACGTTCAGGTGACCCGGCAGGTGGTCAGCTTCACCCAGCGGTGCGCCGACACCGGCGCCCTGATCGGCGAGGTCCCGCTCGACCTGCCGCCGCGGCACCTGGTGACCCGGGCGGTGTGGTGGACGCTGTCCGAGGAGGC
>DATBGO010000183.1:0-3675 GCA_036558005.1 Streptosporangiaceae bacterium
TCCCGCGCCGACGCCCGCCAGGCTGACGCCCGCGGCCGCCATCCAGCCCAGCCGCCACTTGTCCACGAGCAGCCCGATGACCGGCTGCGGCAGGGAACTGCCCAGCGTCGCGGCCAGGGCCAGGCCCGAAGCCGCCACGTAACTGTAGTGGCGGTCGAGCACGAAGTACGGGACGCTCGCCGGAACCAGGCCCTGGTACATGTCATCGATGGCGTGGGCCGCGGCCCACAACCGCATCCGGCGCCACGGGCCTGGATCATCTCTCGGCATCTCTCCACGATGCACTGATCTGCCGCTGGCGGGCTGCCTAAAAGCTGTACGATTATGTCGATGAACCGCCTGCCTCTACGGCTGCCCCTGAGCGGGCCGACGATCGAGCACCTGCGCCACCGCGAACGCATCGACTGGCATGACCACGCCGAGCAGCAACTCGTGTACCCCAGCAGTGGCCTGCTGATCGTCTCCACGAGAGGCGGATCCTGGGTCGTTCCTCCGCAGCGCGCCGTGTGGCTGCCTGCCGCGGTGGCGCACGCTCACCAGGCCTACGGCGCCACGCAGCTGCGCACCGTGGCCTTTCCAGTGCACGTTAACCCGCTCGGCCTGACCCAGCCCACCGTGCTGAGCGTCTCCCGCCTGCTCCGCGAGCTGATCATCGCGCTTACCGACGATCCGGTCCGTCCCCTCGACGAGCAGCGTGACCTGAAGCGGGTCGCGCTGCGTCAGCTCAAACCGGCCCCGGCGCTGCAGTTCCACCTGCCGCAGCCGGGTGACCAGCGCCTCCGCGACGTCACCGCCATCCTGGCCGAAGATCCCGGAAGCGACCGCACCCTGGCCGAGCTGGGCCGCGCCGTGGGCGCGGGGGAGCGAACCTTGAGCCGGCTCTTCCGCGCCGAGACCGGGATGACCTTCCCGCAGTGGCGGGCCCAGCTCAGGCTGCACCACTCACTGACCCTGCTCGCCAGCGGCCTCTCGGTCACCACCACCGCGATCACCTGCGGCTACAGCACCCCGAGCGCCTTCACCGCCGCCTTCCATGCCACCTTCGGGACCACCCCGGGTACCTACCGCAAAGACCTGGCTCATGCCCGGGCAGCGTGAAGATCTCGTGGGCCTGTTCGACCACGTCTGGGATCGTTTCTGGCGGCGGATGGACGGCCTGGACGACGAGGAGTGGCGCTGGGCGCCAACCGCCGACCCGCGGATATCGCTGCGCTGGCGGCTGGGGCACATTCGCAGGCTGCTCAGCGAGGAACGCAACGGCGCCTGGCTCGGCCGCCCAGCCGAGCCGACGGGGCTGGCCGACCGGAAGGCAGCCGGCGCGGCCGCGTCCCTGGCCGGTGTGCAGGCGGCCTTCACCTGGTGGCGGGAACTGGTGGCGTCGCTGGATGACGAGGCGCTGAACACGCCGCTGGGGGAGGCGGCCGGCTACTTCGCCGACGCCACCGGGCGCTCGTTCGTGCTGCACATCGCCGACGAGCTCATCCATCACACCGCCGAGGCTGCCCTGCTCCGCGACTTGTTCGCCGGCGCCAGCGTGCGCTCGTAGTGGCGGCGGGCCTTGGCCCGGTTGCCGCACACGCGCATGTCGCACCAGCGGCGGCTGGCGTTCTTGCTGAGGTCGAGGAACAACCAGCCGCAGGTGTCCTGGCCCGGGCACTCCCTGATCCGCTCGAGCGGGCCCTGCACCAGCAGTTCGGCGGCCGACCAGGCCACCGGCCAGAGCACGCGGTCGAGTCCCGGACTGGCCCGATCCCACTCCCAGCCGAAGCCCGCGGGGGACCAGGCGACCCGGAAGTGGGCCAGGGCGCCGGTGACCTCGGCCTGCAGCACATCGAGGTCGTCACGCGCGGGCCGGGGTCGCGACCCTGCCCGGCTGAATAGCGGATAGAGGGCCTCGCGCAACCTAATCGCGCGGCCCAGCACCCGCCCTGCCCCGGCAGGCTGGACCGCCGCGGCCTCGCGCAGCCGGTCTCCCTGCTCCGCATCGATGACCCCGGCGTGGCAGCCCCAGGCGACAAGCGCGGGATAGCTGTCTAGGTACTCGCGTCGCCCGGGCGCGT
Source organism: Streptosporangiaceae bacterium (assembly GCA_036558005.1). Lineage (GTDB taxonomy): Bacteria > Actinomycetota > Actinomycetes > Streptosporangiales > Streptosporangiaceae > DATBGO01. The sequence goes on from DATBGO010000183.1 coordinate 2,061, forward strand.
GCCGGGGATCCACCGTGTTGACGAAGTCCAGGCAGAGCGCGCCCCCGATCAGGTGTGGCATCTCCGTCATCGGCACCTCCTAACTGCCAATCCGATTTTAGCGGGTTACGTTCCCTCCTTCAGGGTAGATCTAACCATCTAAAGTTCATTACGACAGTTAGGAGTTGATCGTGGCACTCGCCACGGACTCGCGAGAGGCCCGCCGATCGGCCGGACCCACGGCGCCGGGTCGCCCGGCCGCTGGCGCGGCGGGGATGGCGGCCGGGGTCGGCGCCAGCCTGGTCTGGGGATCGGCCTTCGCTGTCCCCGTCCTGCTCGGCGGCTGGAACCCGGTGATCGTGACGCTCGGGCGTTACCTGGTCTACGGGCTGCTGTCCGCGATCTTGTTCACGCTCGGCCGCGACGGCCCGCGCCGGGCGCTGCGGGAGCACTGGCGCACCGCGCTCGCTTTCGCCCTGGCCGGCAACGCCGTGTACTACCTGCTGCTGGTGATCGGGATCAAGGTCGCGGGCGCGCCGCTGACGGACATGGTGATCGGAACCATTCCGGTCGTGGTCGCGGTGACCGGCAACGTGCTCGCGCCCGCCGGTGGCCCAGCCGGAAACCCAGCTGGAAACCCAGCCGGAAACAGGGTGCCGTGGCGGCGGCTGGCGCTGCCGCTCGCCCTGGTCACCGCCGGGCTCGCCCTGGTCAGCGCGCTCGAGCTAGCCGGAGTTCACGCCTACGTGGTCGCTTCGCCCGCCGAGAAGGTGGCTGGGCTGCTGGCCGCCTGCGCCGCGGTCTTCCTGTGGACCTGGTATGCCCTGGCCAACGCCAGGTTCCTGGCCCGGCACGACACAGTCTCGTCCGCGGGCTGGTCCACGGCCATCGGCGTCGCCACCGGAGCGGTCGCTCTGGCCGGCCGGCCCGCCGCCGCGCTCGCCGGCCAGCTCAGCACGCCGGCGAGCGCGCACCCGGGTCCGGCCAGGCTGGTGGCCGGGGTCATCTTCCTCGGCGTCGTGGTCTCCTGGGCGGGAACGTGGCTATGGAACCTGGCCTCGAGCCGGCTGTCGCCCGCTGTGGCTGGCCTGCTGGTCAACCTCGAGACCGTGAGCGGCTTCGGCTACGTCTACGCGGTCCGGCAGCACTGGCCGCCGGCCGGGCAGCTCGCCGGGCTGGCCCTCGTCCTGGCCGGCGTCAGCCTTACCCTCACCGTGAGCCGCCGCGGCTTACCGCCCTGCTGATTTGCTACCTTCGGGCCATGCTGCACGGCCGGTCCGCCGAGACGGCGCGCATCGACGTACTGCTTGCGGCGGCCCGGCACGGCCGCAGCGGCGCCCTGGTGATCAGGGGCGAAGCCGGGGTCGGCAAAACCGCCCTGCTCGACTACGCGGCGGCGGCCGCCGGGATGAAGGTACTACGCGGGACCGGCATCGAGTCCGAGGCCGAGCTGCCGTTCGCCGCGCTGCAGCTGTTGCTGCGGCCCGGGCTCGGCCGGCTCGACGTGCTGCCGCCGCCCCAGGCACAGGCCCTGCGCGGCGCGTTCGGCCTGGCCGGGACGCCGGGCGCGGACCGGTTCCTGATCGGCCTGGCCGCCCTGTCGCTGCTGGCCGAGCTGGCCGGGGACGCGACCCTG
>DATBGO010000184.1:0-2953 GCA_036558005.1 Streptosporangiaceae bacterium
CGGCGGTTAGGGCTGGCCGGCGGCTAGGGCTGGCCGGGCGCGGGCTTGCGCGGGACCCAGCGCGGGACGGCGCGCCGGTACTCCAGGTAGGCGGGGCCGAAGCGGCGGGCCAGCGTGCGCTCCTCGTAGCCGGTGACGAACAGGTGGAAGCAGAAGGCCATCGCGGCCGCGTAGGTCAGCAGCCGCGGCGAGGTGAACAGCCACGCCTCCCCCAGCACGACCAGGAGCGCGGCCAGGTAGATGGGGTTACGCACCCAGCGGTAGGGCCCGCGCGCGACCACGCGGCGCGGCGCGTCCCACGGGCCAGGGGTGCCGCGGCCCACCGCGGCGAAGTTCCAGACGCACCAGAGGTACAGGGCCGCCCCGGCCGCGATGACCGGGACCGCCGCCCAGGCGGCCGGCGCCGGGGTGCCGCCGTTACGGGTCAGCAGCCGCCACGGCAGCCAGACTCCGCCGAGGCCCGGCACCACCAGGGTGAACATGACGTTGCGGACGACGAGGCTCAGCGTGCGGGTCATCGCTCCTCCTCGTGATATGTAGCGTTACTACTTATAAGGGTAACCATAGCCGGCTGATTGCCTGGCCGGAAGGCCTAACGTAGTATTGCTACATATGAGGGCCGAGGAGCTGAAGGGCCACCTGGACGCGATGCTGCTGGCCGCGCTCGAGGGCGGGCCGCGGCACGGGTACGCGGTGATCGAGGCCCTGCGGCAGAGCACGGGCGGCCAGCTGGACCTGCCGACCGGGACGATCTACCCGGCGCTGCGGCGGCTCGAGCAGGCCGGGCTGATCGCCGGGACCTGGTCGGTGGTGGGCGGCCGACGGCGGCGGGAGTACCGGCTGACCCCGGCGGGCGTCCGGGCGCTATCCGGTCGGCGGGCGGCCTGGCGGGACTTCTCGGCCGTCGTGACGGCCGCGCTGGAGGAACGGGCATGCCCCCGTCCGAGCCCCGCCTGATCCGCGACTACCTGCAGGTCCTGGCCGCCCAGCTGCCGGCCTCGATCGTGGACGAGCTGGCCGACGGGCTGGCCGAGACGCACCGGTCTCATCTGGGCCGGGGCCTTGCTCCGGACGCGGCGGCGGAGGCGGCGGTAGAGGAGTTCGGCTCGGCGGAGGAGATCCTGGCCGGCTTCGCCCGGGTGAACCCCGCCCGGCGGGCGGCCCGCCGGCTGCTCGGGCTGGGCCCCGCGGTGGGCGGCTGCTGGGTGGCGGCGCTGGTGACCAGCCGGGTCTGGCCGGGGCCGCCGCCGGCCCGGGCCGGGGTCATTCTGGCCCTGCTCGCCAGCATCGGATTGCTGGCGGTGGCCGCGCTGGGCCGGCGGTACCGGGTTTGCGCGGTCTCCGGGGCGGCCGGGTTCGCCGGGTTCGCGGCGCTGGACATCGCGCTGATCGTGGGGGTTACCGTCTGGGCCGGGCCCTTGACCTGGCTGACGGCGCTGGCCATGACGGGCAGCATGCTGCGGGTCGCCTTGTGCGCACGGGCGCTGCGGCCCGCCCTGGCCGGGTTACCCGCCGGACACGCGGACTTCGTACCAGTAGCCGCCGTTCAGGTCGAGTTTGTTGCCGTTCGCCTGGCCCCGGGCGCTGTCGCCGATATAGGTGTACAGCGGGTGGCCGTCGTAGGTCGCCTGCGTGGCGCCGCCGGGGCGCTTGATCGTGCCGAGCCTGCCGGTGACGCCGGGACCGGCCATGGGGTCACCGGTGACCGGCGGCCAGTAGGCGGCGCACGAACCCGTGCAGGTGGAGGCCGACGGGGTGTCCGGGGCGAACAGGTACAGCGTGCGGCCCTTGGCGTCGGTGAGCACGGTGACCCCGCCGATCTCGGCCGTCTTCAGGGTGACTCCGCCCGCGGCGGCCGCGGGCTCCCCGCCCGAGTTCGCCACCGCGATGCCGAACAGGACGAGGGCGGCCACCGAGACGGCACCGACCACGCCGACCACCAGCGACACCGCCGCCCGGACCCCGGCCCGCATCCGGGTCCCCGGGCGGTCCGGTCCCGGCGCCGTGGCCGGACGCGCATTCCTGATCACCGCGGCCAGCGCCAGCGTGGCGAAGGCAGCCACCTCGATGAGTCCAGCGGCGATCCCCGCCCTCGTTCGGATCTCCTTGTAACCGAACAGCCCGATCCAGACCGCCAGCAGGTAGGCGCCGAGGGTGGACAGCGCGAGCCCCGCGCCGGCGATGGCGACCAGCCTGCTGTGCGTCACCAGTGCCCCGATGGCGAGCACGAACGCCACGACGAACTGCACCAGGAACAGCCAGCCGATGGTAGGGATCGCCCGGTACCCGGTCAGGTACAGGACCAGGTGAATGGCGGCCGACACGGCCAGCAGCAACGCCCCCGCGACCCGCAGCCACGGCTGCCGCCAGTCGCCCAGCTTGATCTTCCGGTGCTTGCCCGCCGGCCTGCTCCGGAACCGGAACACGTCGGTCCCCGGCAGCTGCAGCACGGCATGCCGAGTGGACGCGGTGATGGCCCCAGATCCGATCATGGCCGCTCAGCGCCCTTCGTTCCCGGCATGTCAGCGGTCGCTTGGTCCGACAGTACCGAAATGTGCCCAACCGCCGCCGATGTTCGGGAACCGCAGGTCGGTCCCGGTCTGCAGGTCCGACACCAGCGATGCTGGAGTGGCTGGAGTTCGTCACTGCGGCATCGCGCGAAACGGATCCTATTGTGGTGGATGCCGCAGCCATGCTGTAAGAGGTGCATGGACGAGGCATCCACGCCGTATGAACGGGCCCACAAGGGGGCAAGCACGATGACCACGGAGCAGGACCCCGCCCGCGTCGCCCGGGCCGTGATCGACGCGAACAGCTACATGACCATCGCCACCGCCGACCGGGCCGGCCAGCCCTGGCCATCACCGGTCTGGTACGCGCACGCCGGCTACCGGGAGTTCTTCTGGGTCTCGTCGCCGGAGGCCCGGCACTCGCGCAACCTGGCCGGAAGGGC
>DATBGO010000185.1:0-1672 GCA_036558005.1 Streptosporangiaceae bacterium
CCACGAACGGCAGGAATATCCAGGTGAGCAGGGGGGTGAGGAAGACGAACCGGGCCTGGCTGATCAGCAGGGCGCCGAAGCTGGCCAGCGACGTGCGGATGATCAGCGCGAGGTTCGGGTCCACATAGCGGGTGGTTTCCTCCTCCGTCGGCGCGGCCGGCACGCCGAGGCCGAACTTGCGGTGCCGCCCGGAGCCGGCCCGCTGGACCGCCCGCTCAGCGGTGGCCACCGAGGCTCCCCGGCTCGTAAGCCCAGATAGTGTACTGGCCGGCCGGGTACGGCACCCGGGCGACGATGCGGTAGCCGTGCGCCAGGTTGATGTCGGCGGTGATGTAGGTGTCGGTCAGGCCGCCGTCGCCCGAGTTGAGCATGATCAGCGCGAAGTAGTGGTCGTGGATCGCGGCCTGGTAGGCGGCCGGGCCGCCCAGCGGCCGGGCCGCGCCCGGGGGCCGGTAGCTGAAGTACCCGGTGCCCGACCATTGCTGCCAGGAGGTGGTCCTGGCCAGGTAGTAGGCCGGGACGCTGTAGCCTTCCGCCAGGTAGTGGCCCGGGTGGGCGGCGGTGAGGGCGCGGAGCGTGGCCACCATGGGCGCCGCGGCTGGCCACCCGCTGAACGTCTCGGCGGCCCGGGCCCGGCCCACCCAGCCGGCCGGCAGGGCGACGGCCATCAGGGCGAGCCCGGCCAGCGCGAGGTGCAGCGACTTCCGCCGCCCCAGCTGGGGCAGCTGGGTGACCGCATAGCCGCCCGCCGCGGCCGCGAACCACGCCCCGAAACCGACCTGCCCGGCAAAGGAAACCGTGGTGCGGGTGCCGGCCTGGAACAGCACCGGCAGCACGCCCGAGCCGGCCAGCACGGCCAGGGTCATTACCTGCACCCGGTCCCTGCCCCGCCAGGCGCAGAGAGCCACTGCCGCCGCGGCGATCACCCAGACCAGCCCGGCCCACCCCCACGCCTCCGCGAGGGCCGGCAGCACCGGGCGGCCGCCGGGCGCACCGGCCACGGCCGTGTTGACCACGCCGACCAGGTACAGCGGGCCGCCGACGGCCAGCAGGGCGCTGATCAGCCCGATGACCCCGGCGGCGACGTAGCCGGCCCGGGCCACGGCCGGCTTGACGCCGCGCCGGGCCGCGGCCGCCAGCCCGGCCAGGGCGACCACCGACGGGTCGAAGATCACCGTCGAGTACATAGTGGCGTTCGCGGCCACCAGCAGCACCGTCCCGGCCACCAGCAGCAGGGCCGAGTCGTCATGGTCGCGGGCGGAAACCACGCACCACACCGATGCCGCCAGCAGGAACAGCGCCAGGGCGTCGGGAGTGGCGAGCGCACCGAGCTGCAGCACCGGCGCCAGGACCGCGAACAGCGCGGCCGCGCATACGCCCGCGCGCCGGCCGAACAGCCTCGACGCCGTGCCCCACAGCGATAAGGTCGCGCCGAGTATGAAGATCAGCGACAGGATGCGCGCGGCGGGCAGGCCGCCGAGGCCGTCCGCCGCCGCGCCGATGGGCGGGTAGATGACTGCGGCGCCCGGGAAGAAGGCGGCGTACTCGGGAGCCGTCGCCCCGTGCAGCCAGTGCGCGAGCTCGATGTGCCCCGCCGACAGGTAGGTGGCCTCACGGACGGCCGCGGTGTTGCTCCACACCAGCCGCAGGGACAGGGCCGCCTGGACGGCCA
>DATBGO010000186.1:0-6357 GCA_036558005.1 Streptosporangiaceae bacterium
CTGCGGGACGCCCAGCGCGCCGCGATGGCGGAACCCGACGGGTCCGAGGCGGGGCTGCTGCTGGAGGGCCTGGTGCTGCGGCTGCAGGCGGACCTGCACTGGCTGGAGGCATGTGAACGGCACTGGACGAGCCGGAGGGACAGATCATGACCGAGGATGCGGCCCTGCTCAGCTGCTGCGGGCTGCGCAAGACCTTTGGCAAGGACGCCGGCCTGGTCCGCGCGGTGGACGGGGTCGACCTGGACATCGCTGCCGGGCAGACCGTGGCCATCATGGGGCCGAGCGGCTGCGGGAAGTCGACCCTGCTGCACCTGCTGGGCGGCCTGGACCGGCCGTCGGGCGGGGAGGTTCGGCTGGCCGGAAGCCGGGTGGACCAGATGAGCGAACGGGCCCTGGCCCGGCTGCGCCAGGACTCCGTCGGGTTCGTCTTCCAGGCCTTCCACCTGATGGACGAGCTCACCGCGGTGGAGAACGTGGAACTGCCCGCGCTGCTGGCGGGCCGGCCGGCGCGGGCGGCCCGGCAGCGGGCGACCGGGCTGATCGAGCGGGTCGGATTGGCCGAACGGGCCGGGTTCCTGCCCGCGGCACTGTCCGGGGGCCAGCGCCAGCGGGTGGCGATCGCCCGCGCGCTGGCCAACGAGCCGCTGGTCATCCTGGCCGACGAGCCCACCGGCAACCTGGACAGCGCCGCCACGATGGAGGTGCTCCGGCTGTTCGAGAGCCTGCACGCGGCCGGGCAGACGCTGGTCGTCGTCACGCACGACTCGCGGATAGCGGCCACGGCGGACCGGATGATCTCGATGCGGGACGGGACCTTCATCGACGAGACCAGGCTGACCGGCGGGACACGGGGCGACCTCGGCGCGCTGGCCGGGCTGGATGGGCTGTCGTGAGCAGGCTCCGGCTGGTCGGCCGGCTGGTGGCGCGTGACCTGCGCCGCCGGCCGGGCCAGGCGGTGCTGATGCTGCTGGCGATCACGGCGGCCACCGCCACCTTGACCCTGGGCCTGGTGCTGCACGGGGTGACCGGCCAGCCTTACCAGCAGACCCGGGCGGCGGCCAGGGGGCCGGACGAGGTGGCCTACCTCGGCTCACCGCTCGCCGCGCCCGGGCCGCGGGCCAGCGGGCCCGCGCTGCAGAAGCTGGCCGGGGCCCAGGCCGCGGCGCTGGCTCGGGCGCCGGGGGTGACCGGCGCCAGCGGACCCTACCCGCTCGCGGGCGCCCTGGTCCGGGCCAATGGCCTGGTGGCGGGGGCGGAGGCGGAAGGGCGGGACGTCGCGGCGGCCTCGGTCGACCAGCCCAGGCTGACCGCGGGCAGCTGGGTGCGGCCCGGCGGGGTCGTGCTGGAACGGACCTTCGCCGCAGGGCTCGGCGTCGGGGCCGGGGCCCGGATCACGCTGAACGGGCGGGTCTTCGGTGTCGCGGGGATCGCGGTCACCGCGGCCAACCCGCCGTACCCGAACCTGTGCTACTACGCCGGCGGCGGCTGCCTGGCCGGACCGCCGGGCAACGACTCGCCCCGCGACATCGGGCTGCTCTGGCTGACCAAGCCCGACGCCCTGAGCCTGGCCACGCCGGCCAACCCGGTGACCGCGTACGTGCTGGACCTGAGGCTCAGGGACCCGGCCACGGCGCAGGCGTTCGCCGACCGGTATGACCTCGGCGACTCGGCGACCGAGGTGGTCCCGTGGACGGGCATCGCCGACGCGGACGCCCTGCTGGTACAGGACGAGCAGGATGTGCTGAGCCCGGGGGCCTGGCTGGCCGCGCTGCTCGCCATCGCCAGCGTGGCCGTGCTGGCCGGCGGCCGGATGACCGAGCGCACCCGCCGGGTCGGGCTGCTCAAGGCGGTCGGCGCCTCGCCGGGCCTGGTCACCGCCACGCTGATGGCGGAGAACCTGGTCCTGGCGCTGGCCGCCGCGGCCGTGGGGCTAGTGGCCGGCTGGCTGGCCGCGCCGCTGCTGACCAGCCCGGGCGCCGCGCTGGTCGGCTCCCCGGGAGCGCCGTCGCTCACCGTGCCGATCGCCGGGCTGGTGCTGGCCGTCGCGCTGGCGGTAGCCCTGGCCGCGACGCTCGTCCCGGCGATACGGGCCGCGCGCGGCAGCACGGTCAGCGCCCTGGCCGACGCGCCCCGCCCGCCGCGGCGACGGCCGCGGTTGCTCGCCATGTCCCGGGGGCTGCCGGTACCGCTGCTGCTCGGGCTGCGACTGGTCGCCCGCAGGCCGCGGCGTGCCGTGCTCGGCGCGGCCAACGTCGCGATCACCATGGCCGGCGTGGTGGCCGTGCTCACCTTCCATGCCACCGCCGGGCAGACGATCAACGGCGGGGGTAGCGGCCTGTCCGACCCGGTCCGCAACCGGGACGAGCAGGTCCTGCTGGTGCTCACGGTCATCCTGCTCACGCTGGCCGCGCTGAACGCGGTCGTCACCGCGTGGACCACGATGCTGGACACCAGGCATCCGGCCGCGCTATCCCGGGCGCTGGGCGCGACGCCGCGCAACGTCGCCGCCGGGCTCACCGCGGCGCAACTGCTGCCCGCGGTGCCGGGCACCCTGGCCGGCATACCGCTGGGCATCGGGCTGTTCGCGGCCGCGGATCACGGCGGGCTGATCACCCTGCCGCCCGCCTGGTGGCTGGCGGCCGCGGTGCTGGCGACGCTGGCCGCCGTCGCGGGGCTCGCGGCCGTGCCGGCGCGCGTCGGCGCTCGCCGTCCTACGGCTGAGATCCTGCAGGCCGAGACGGCCTGAGGAGCCCGGTTGGCTGCTCGGACCCTAGCGGCTCAGACCCCGAGCGCGGCCAGCAGGACCAGCACCAGGGTGGTGGCGGCGAGCGCGCCGTGGGCCAGGACCACGGGGACGGGCAGGTGGCGTTCGGCCGGGACGACCTCGGTGGAGGTGGCCGCCGGGACGGCGGCGGGGCTAGCCCGGTACACGCCGATCCAGCGGAAGAACATGGTGAAGCCCAGCAGCGCGACCGGCAGCAAGATGACGAACGCGGTCCAGGCCAGTGCCTTGGAGTGGGCGGCCACGTAGACGAGCCACACGATCAGGCCGGCCGCGGCGAGCAGGAAGTGGCCGAAGATCACCGGCGCGGGGAACCGGCTGGTCCCGGACTGCTGCTGGCGGATGCCGCCGCGAGAGAGCCAGGTGCCGATCAGGTAGAACCCGCCGAGCGCGGTGATCAGCCAGGTGATCAGGGCAGCGACCGTCATGAAGTCCTCCTTGGGGTGATCAGGTGCGGGCTGGCCTGGTCCGCGCCGGTGTAGCCGCTGGCCTGCGTGGCCTCGTCGACGACCCGGACGCCGTAGCGGAAGGCGAGCTTGCCGCCGAGGAACCCGGACACGCCGAGCCGGGCCAGGCACACGGCGGACGGCGCGAGCGGACCGGCCGCGACCGGGCCGGTGCGGGGGTGACTGCCGTTCCGCCAGGCGAACCCGGCCGCGTACCCGGCGGTGACGATGAGGTTCAGCGTCATGTGCACCAGCGCGATGCGGAACGCCGTGGTGCCCATGGGGATGGCGAACAGGTCGAGGAAGCCGGCGCAGGCCGCGGCGAGCGCGCCGGCCACCCCGACCGCGATCAGCCAGAGCGAGCCCTGGGCCAGGAAGCCGTTACCGGTGGTGACGTGCGAGGCGATGTCGAACACCAGGCTCGCCGTCCAGGCGCCGATCGGGATGGTAACCAGGATCGGATGGAGCGGATGGCCGTACGGTCCGGCCAGCACGGACACCGGGTGCTTGGCCTGCTGCTGGGGTTCGATCATGGACGCCTTTTATTTAACTAATAAGTGTTAGTCAAATCCTGGAGAGGCGTCAAGGATCCCAGCCAGACTGTTATCTCTTAGATTTTCAGCCGATGACTGTACGCGTTACTGTGGAGAGCGTGAGCTCTGATCCCCGGGCCCTGTCCGCCGTCGCCGTGCTGGCCGATGACCTGCGGCGGCGGATGTACGAGTTCATCCGCCGCGCCGAGGGCCCGGTCACCAGGGACGAGGCGGCGGCCGCGGTCGGGATCTCCCGCAAGCTGGCCGCCTTCCACCTGGACAAGCTGGTCGACGCGGGGCTGCTCGAGGCCGGCTTCGCCCGGCCGGCCGGGCTGCGGCGCGCGGGGCGCGCGTCGAAGGTGTACGCGCCCGCCGACGTCGACGTGCAGGTGAGCATCCCGCCGCGGGATCACGCGGTGCTGGCCGACATCCTGGTGGGCGCGGTCACCGTGGCCGAGGACGCCCGGCGGGCCGCGCTCCGGGTGGCGGACGAGCGCGGGCACGAGCTCGGTTCGGCCGAACGGGCCCGGCTACGACCTGGCCGGATCGGCACCGAGCGGGCCCTCACCGTGGCCTGCGAGACACTGGAGCGGTACGGCTTCGAGCCGGCGCGGGCCGAACCCACCCGAGTCTTCCTGCGCAACTGCCCGTTCCAGCCGCTCGCAGCGCGTGCGCCCGACCTGGTCTGCGCGGTCAACCAGGCGTTCCTGGCCGGATTCCTGCGCGGGCTCGGCGCGGCGACCGCGACCGCAGCGCTGACCCGGCCGCCCGGCGCCTGCTGCGTGGAGCTGCTCGCCGCCGGTACCGGCTAGCGGGCGGGTTGCGGGTTGCGGGCGGGTTGCGGGTTGCGGGCGATAGCGGCTAGGGCGCCGGTCAGGTGGTCCTACGGTGTTGGTTCGGCTGCCTTAACCGCCGGCCTTCCTCCTTGGTCCCAGCGGGCGCTCCAGCCTCACCTGCATCGTGATCCGATCCGCTGGCACGAGCACCTTAACTTTTCCCGGGAGGATTCGGGCTTCCGGGTGGATTAGGTGCACCATGATGCACAAAACTCACCCGGAAGCCCCGATCCACCCAGGTAACCGGAGCAACTCTCCATTTGACCCTGTACTCGTGATCACCGCAACGCTGAGGAGGCCGTTGTTACTTGACGGCGCTCTAACGGCCCAGGTAACGGGCGGTGTAGGCGTTGCGGAACTTGCCCGCGGGGTCGTAGTGCCGGGCAAGGTCGGGGAAATCGGGCAAGCGGTCGTAGCTTGCGTGGAGGTCGGCCGCCGGGGTGGTGAAGATCTTGCCCCAGTGCGGGCGCGGGCCGAACGGGGCCAGCTGCTGCTCGATCAGCGTGACCACGGGCAGCACCGCGGCGGTGTCGGGCAGCCAGGTGAAGTGGAAGGCCACGCTGTCCTGGTGGTAGGCAGGGCTGAGCCACAGCTCGTCGGCGGCGATCGTGCGGATCTCACTGATCCGCAGCACCGGGGCGATCCGGTCGCCGGCCCGCTGCAGCGCGTGTACGGCGTCCACCGCGTGTCCGGCCGGGAGCAGGTACTCGGTCTGCAGCTCGTCGCCGGCGCTCGGGGTGAACTCGGGCCGGAAGTGCGGCAGCCGCTCGAACCACGGGCCAGGTTCGCCGAGCTGCGCGGTGGAGTTGGCGGCCGGCAGGCCAGGGACCGGGTTGCGCGCGGCCGGGGCGGGGGTGGCAGTGAACCAGGGTTCTCCTGTGACGGGCGGGGTCCCGTTCTCGGCGAGGCTCTTGATCCAGAGCTGGGTGAGGCGGGGGGCACGCCAGTCGGTGAACATGCTCACGCTGTAGCCGCCGGCCATGATCTCACCGAAGTGGTCGTCCAGCACGTCCAGCGGCAGGCCCTCGTAGATCCGCTGGCTGACCTCGAAGGACGGCACCAGCTCCAGGATCAGCCGGGTGACCGCGCCGAGCGCGCCGAGGTGCACGACGGCGCCGTCGAAGGCGGCGTCGCCGCGGTTGAGCTCGACGATGTCGCCGTCGGCCGTGACCAGCTCCAGCCCGGTCACGGCGGCGGACAGGTTCTGGTTGGCCGGGCCGGAGCCGTGGGTGCCGGTGGCGCAGGCCCCGGCCACCGAGATGTGCGGCAGCGAGGCCAGGTTGCGCAGCGCGAAGCGCTGCCGGTCCAGGCGGCTGGCCAGGTCGCCGTAGGTCAGCCCCGCCGCCACCCGGACCAGGGCGGCGGCCGAGTCGACCTCTACCTCCGGCGGCAGCCCGGCCAGGCTGACCTGGGCGCCCGGCGAGTCGGCCATGTCGTTGAACGCGTGACCGGTGCCCAGCACCCGGACCTGGCGGGCCCGCGCCACGACCGCCCGCAGATCGGCGAGCGAAGCCGGGCGGTAGAAGTCCGGCGCGGCGAAGGCAATGTTGCCCGCCCAGTTCGTGCGGGGTCGCACCTCGGAGTGGACATTCACGCTCGTCACCCTACGGGTCCCCGTCATTTCCTTCAGATTTGCCCCCGGCGCTGGCGCCGGCCATGCGCCGGGCCAGTCTGAACGTCATGAAACCCCGGATCCAGTGCGTCCTGACGCAGTGGATTCCCGGTTTCATTGCGTCCGGCGGGGGCGCGGGCGGGGCGGG
>DATBGO010000187.1:0-20631 GCA_036558005.1 Streptosporangiaceae bacterium
CCCCGTCGTACCAGAACGGGTCGGCGGTCTCGGTGCCGGGGCCGAGCACCCGCGGGTCGGCCGCGGTCAGCAGCTCGCACGCCGCCAGGATGTGCGGCCCCAGGTCAGGTGGCTCGGTGAAGTCCAGTTCCGGGCCGACCACCAGGTCCGGGTGCGCGTCGAGGATGACGCTGAGCAGGGTCGTGCCGGACCGGTTCTGCCCGCCCAGCAGCACCGCGTCGGAGGCAAGGGCCCGCGGCCCGGTCATGACGGCGACCCGGCGCCCCCGCGGCGCAGCCGCGCCCACCGGCGCACGCTCTGCTCGGTTGCGCCGAAGTTCTCCCTGGCGAAGGCGATCGCGGCGGGCAGGTAACGAGCGTCGTCGCGGTGGCCGGCTGGGTGCGGGCCCGGCCTGGACGCGGCGGCCGCTTCGGGCCGGGCCGCCCGTGCCGCCTGGAGGAACTGATCCACGTCGTCGTCGGTGATCGCCGCGGACGGCATGAACCGGCCCCCGTACTGCATGAGATAGCCGAGCGACCACATCCGCTGGCAGAATCCCGTTCCCCTGGCCGGATCTTCGAAGATCATGTCGAACATGGCCGGGCTGCCCGACACCCAGGCCCCGGTGCCGGTTTCGATGAAGATCGCGTCGAGCCCGGCCATCAGCCGCTGGCCGGCCGCGTGGATGCGCCGCAGCGGCGCGCCGGTTTCCATCGCGTCCAGCGTCGCCAGCGCGGCCGCGAACGGGGTGGTCTCCCGCTGGAACGTGTTGCCGAGATAGGTGCGCTCGGCCGCGCGCATCACCTCGGCCCGGCCTGCCACGCACGACAACGCGGTGCCGTTCGCCAGCCCTTTACTCAGCGTGATCAGGTCCGGGCTGATGCCCGCAGCGCCGTGGTAACCGCCCCAGCCGTACCGGAACCCGGTCATCACCTCATCGACGACCAGCAGCGCCCCGTGCCGGCGGACGATCCCGGCCAGCTCCCGGGCGTACTCGGCGGGGTAGACGCTGACCTCCGGCGTGAAGATCACCGCCGCCACGTCGCCGCGGCTGCGGGCGAGCTCGTCCAGCCGGGCGAGGTCGTAGCCGAAGTCGAAGGTGTCCGGGTCACGGTCGGGCAGCGCCAGCTGCGGCCGGTACTGCAGGTGCCAGTCATGCCAGCCGTGGAACCCGCTGGTCAGCACGACCCGGCGGCCGGTGTGCACCCGGGCCAGCCGGACCGCGGCGGTGGTGGCGCACGACCCGGTCCGGAAGAAGACCGACCGCTGCGCGCACGGGAAGATCGCCGCGAGCCGTCCGGCCAGGTCCACCCGCAGCACCGACAGCGGGCCGGGCAGGATGCCGCCGCTGCGCCGCAGTTCGGCCACGATCGCCTCGATCACCTCCGGGTAGCCGGCCCCGAGCGGGGCGGCGCCGCTGCAGGAGGTGAGGTCGACGTACTCGGCTCCGGTGTCGTCGAGCACGTGCGCGCCGCTCGCGCGGTCCATCACGATCGGGAAGCGCCGGTCCAGGTCCCAGGTGTCGGAGGCGGTCAGCTCCCGGGCCCGGGCGAGCGCGGGCGACTGGCTCCTGGCTCGCGTGCTGATGTCAGCGTCGGCGCGGTCTGGCAACGTGTGCTCCTCTCTCAGCGGTCAGTTCGCGGGCGTCAGCTCGGGGGCCAGCGCGCCCGTCCGCGGGGTGCCGAGCCGCCTGGCGATCTCGGCTGAGATGCGCAATGCGTTCGCCTGGATGGTCAGCACCGGATTCACGCCGCCGGCGTAGGGGAAGAACCCGCCGTCGACCACGTAGACGTTGTCGGTGCCGTGCACCAGGCCCCACGGATCGGTCACCGACGCCCGCGGGTCCGTCCCGGCCCGGCAGGTGCCGTGCAGGTGCCGGCTGCCTAGCTGGTAGCCGGAGGGTTCCTCGGTGATGTCGGCGGCGCCGGCCTCGCGCAGGATCCGCCGCGCCTGGCAGGTGAGGTACTTCAGCCGGGCGGCGTCGACCCGGTGCGTCCGGTAGTCCATGACCAGCCCGGGGGCGCCGTTAGCGGCGGTGCCGGGCCCGAGCAGGACCCGGTTGGCCGGCATCGGCTGGTCCGCGGCGAGGCAGTGCAGCCGCAGCCGCACCCGCCGGCCGCGCACCGTCCGGTCCTGCGGGCTGGCCTCGTAGATCAGCCCGCCGAGCCCGGTCGGCGCGGCCGGGTCGAGGTAGTGGTCGGTGAACGACACGGTGGAGTGCGGGCCGCCCGGGCGGGCAGCCTGCTTCAGGTACTGCACGGTTCCGCTCAGGTACTTACTGACCTTGAACGACAAGCCCCTGCCGAGCATGTCGCCATGGTTGCCCAGTCCCCGCGGCGCCTGGCGGCACGCCGACCGGAGCAGGATCGCCGCTGACTGGACCGCGTTCGCCGCGACCACGATGACCCGCGCCCTGGTCAGGTGCCGCTGCCGGGTATGCAGGTCCAGCCATTCGATCCCGGCCGCCCGGTGTGATCCGGCGAGGACGACCCGCAGCGCCCGGCTCTCGGTGCGCAGCGCCAGCGAGCCGGCCCGCAGCAGCGGGCCGAGGAACAGCCCGGCCGCGTTGGCCTTGGCGCCGGTGGGGCAGACGTACTCGTTGCACGGCCCGCACCGGTGGCAGGCGGGGCGGCCCCGGTAGGCGACCGGGTTGATCGCCAGCGGCGTCGGGAACGGGCGCATGCCCAGCCGGAACCCGGCGTCGGCCAGCAGCCCGCCCGCCGCGCTGTAGGGATGCGGCGGCATCCTGGGCAGCATCGCTTCGGGCTCGACGGGGTCGCTGCCCGCTAACCTGGCCACGCCGATGGCCCGTTCGATCTCGTCGTAGTACGGCCGCAGATCCGGGTAACGGATCGGCCAGCTCGGGTCCATCGCCCCCGCTCCGGCGTAGGCGGCCGCGTCGAAGTCGACATGCCGGAACCGGAACGCCAGCCCCGCGAAGACCGACATCCCGCCGCCGAGCCCGCACGCGCTCCACGGCCGCCCCACGGCGGCCAGGCCGCCGCCCTTGTTCCAGGCCAGCGCCGGTTCCCAGCCCGGCTCCATGCTGGCCAGCGAGTCACCCGCCTGGGGCGCAGTCCCCTCTTCGAGCAGCAGCACCCGCTGCCCGCTCTGCGCCAGCACCGCCGCCGCGATCACGCCGCTCGGCCCGCTGCCGATCACGCAGACGTCCACGCTCCCCGGAAGGGCTGACCGGACAGTCGGCGGCATACGGCGACTCCATTCCGGCCAGCACTGCGGCGTCCCCTCTCACATGTTCGCCGTTACCGCCCGGAATTGCCATCGCTCATGCCGATACGCCCAGCCCGTCCTGACCTCGACACTGAGGTGGCGCTCAGCCGGGCCGCTACTGGACGGATCCCTGAGGCTGACCTCCGCCCGGCTGGTCATAACCCGAGGGCTGGTCATAACCAGGTGGCTGGCCAAAGCTGGACGGCTGGCCGGAGCCGGGTTGCTGGCTATCACCGGGCGGCTTGAAGTAGCCAGGCTGCTGACCGTAGCCAGCGTGGGGACCGTAGAGCCGAAGAGGGGCCCTTCTGCCCCAAGCGGCAGGAGCGTCGGGGCCCAGCGGTAGCCTGGCTTCATGTCCGCCGAACCAGTCCAGGTCGAGGATCCCAACGACCCTGAGGTCATACTCCGTGATCTGCCAGCGCGGGAACGCGCCGAGTTCCTACGCCAGTACCAGGAAGTCATCGCCGCCGCATACGATCCGGCTGGCTACCGGCGGCTGCAGCAACTCCTGCATGCATGGCGGCTGACGGTGATCGCGGTCAGCGAGCCTGGCTACTACGAGCAACTAGAAGCGGTGAAGAACGGCACTGCTCACACGACGCCAGCTGAGGGAGCCTTTCCGGACTGGCAACAGCGGCTGGCGGCAGCGAGGGCTCTGGCGACGTAATGTATCGGGCCGAGTTAAGCGAGCGGGTTCTCGGGCAACTCGGCAGCTTTCCTGTGTGACTTGGACTGGCTGAGCCAGGCGGGGACTCGGTGATGTGTTCTGACTGAGCCGGGAGGCGGTGGCGGCCGGCCTGGTGCGGCGTCGGCTGGCATCGCTTTCGCCGCGCTATCGGCTGGGACCTTCGGGACCTCAGGGATATTCGCCTCTGCGCTGATCAGCTCCGGGTGGAGCCCGGCCGCCGCCACGATGGCCCGGCTGGTGGCGCCGGCGTTCCTGCTCACCGTCCCGGCCGCGCTGCAGATGCGCGGCCGCTGGGTGCTGCTGCGCCGCGAGGCGGGCAGGATCGTGATCTACGGGCTGGTCGCCATCGCCGGCGGCCAGCTGTTCTTCTTTAACGCTATCGAGTCGATACCGATCGGTATCGCGGTGCTACTGGAGTACCTCGGCGTGGTGCTGGTAGTGGGGTGGCTATGGGCCGTCCGCGGTCAGCGACCCGGGCGGCTCACGGTGCTGGGCGCGGTGACGGCGATCGCCGGGCTCGCACAACTGGCGGATATGGCCGGAGCAGCACGGCTGAGCCCGGTCGGGATCATGTGGGGCCTGCTGGAGGCCGTCAGCCTCGCGGCCTACTTCCTGCTCTCGGCCGCCGCTGGTGAGGAGGTCCTGCCCCCGCTCGTCATGGCTTGGGGAGGGTTGTCGGTCGGCGCAGCGTGCCTTGCCGTATCCGCCGGGACCGGGGTGCTGCATGTCACTGCGAATGCCGGCGACGTCGAGCTCTTCCACCGCCATGTCAGCTGGATCGTGCCGGTACTGGAACTGTCGCTTGTCTCGGCGGTGATCGCGTATGTCGCCGGCATCGCCGCCGCCCGGCGGCTCGGAGCCAAGCTCGCCTCGTTCATCGGCATGGCCGAGGTGTTCTTCGCGGTGCTGTATGCGTGGATACTGCTAGGCCAGATGCCTTCGCCCATGGAGTTCACCGGCGGCGCGCTCATGCTCGCCGGCGTCATCCTGGTGCGCGCTGATGAGAAGAGCCCGGCTTCAAGGTCATCCGGGGTCGTGAGCTTACGTACCTTGACAGTTACGTAACTGTCTTGGTACATACAGGGAAGCTGCTCTGCGGGCGGGGCCAGGAGGCGCAGCGGCGGGAGCGCGAACGAAGGAGGGCTACCAGATGGCCAGCAATGACGGCACGGGCACCCGAATCCTGGGCAGCCTGCGGTCAGCAGATGGCAAGGGCGTCGTGCGGATGGAGGACCGCTTCGACACCGATATTGAGGACGTCTGGTCGGCACTGACCGATCCGCGCCGTCTCGCCCGCTGGATCGGCGAAGTCGAGGGCGACCTCCGCCTCGGCGGCGAGTACCGCTTTCGCTTCTATGCCAGCGGATCCGAAGGCACCGGGCGGGTGGAAGAGTGCGAGCCGCCGCGGCGGTTGGTGCTGCGGCACGGCCTGGGCCAGCCGGACGTGAAGGTCATGGAGGTCACGCTGGCCGCCGACGGCGACCAGACCATCCTGGTCGCCGAGGAACGCGGCATGCCCCTCGACCTGGTAGCCGCCTACGGGGCGGGGATCCAGGTCCATGTGGAGGATCTCGCCGCCCACCTAGCCGGGCGCGAGCGCTGTGACGCCGACAAGCGGTGGGACGAACTCCAGCCCGCCTATGACGAACTTGCTGCCGACGTCGGCCAGGGCTGACGCTCTCGACAGAACTCTATCAATGTGATATCACATTGATAGATGATCGGGGTGATCGGCACCACAGCCCACAGGAGGCGATCCCGATGAACGCACCCAACCACAGCACCGCTGCGGAACGTCTGCGCCAGTGGTGGTTTTATCCTCCGCGCCCCGGCATGCACCGGCTGATCAACCCATGGGAGTACCGCCACCTCCGCTTCGTCGGGGTCACGCGCATCGCCGGAGGCAGTGTCGCGGCCGGCGCGGGCCTCGTGTGCCTCTCGTACGGCCTCTACGCATGGGCAGCCCTCTTCGTGGTTCTCGGGGCACTGAACCTCGCGGGTGGCTACTGGTTCCTCGCTATCGCCCGCTCCGCAGCTGCCCGGGCCTGAGCCTGGTCACGACGGGCAGCCTTACTAGCTGGGATTCCAGGCGATCTCGAACAGATGCCCGTCGGGGTCGGTGAAGTAGCCGGAGTAGACGCCGAACGGGCGCATGTGCGCCGGCGCGGGCAGCGTGCCGCCGGCGGCCCGGGCCTGGGCGAGCAACCGGTCGACCTCCTCGCGGGAGCCGGCCGGGATGCCCAGGCTGAACTCGGTGGAACTGGCTGGCCCGGCGGGCAGGCTGGCGTCTTTGGCCAGGTTGGTGCGCTCATACAAGGTGAGCAGCAGGCCGTCCTCAAGGGTGAAAATGGCGATCGTGCCGTCGGCCCCGGTGACCTCGTCGTGGAACTCGCGCCCGACGATGCCATCGGTCGGCCAGCCAAGGCCGTCGCGGTAGAAGGCGACTGACCGGTCGAGGTCGTCGACGGCGAGCGTGATGAAGAAAATTTTCGCGTTCATCTGCTGATCCTTTCAGCAGCACCTGACTTGCAGCCCAGGCGGGCGAGTGCGCTGCGGCGGCTCAGACTGTACGCTGGCAAGAAGGTAGGAATTATACGTAATGCTCCCATTGCGCCGTTAGGCGCAGAGGAGGGCGGGCGTGGAGGAATTCGACCTCGTCGTCGTGGGCGGCGGTCCCGGCGGCTCAACGGTGGCCGCACTGGTAGCCATGCAAGGCCACCGGACGCTGATTCTCGAAAAGGAAACCTTCCCGCGTTATCAGATCGGCGAGTCGCTTCTCCCGTCGACGGTGCACGGGATTTGCCGCCTGACCGGCGCCTGGGACTCGCTGCAGCGTGCCGGGTTCACCAAGAAGCGGGGCGGCACCTTCCGCTGGGGCGCGAACCCCGCGCCCTGGACCTTCTCGTTCTCGGTCTCCCCGAGGATGGCAGGCCAGACCTCCTTCGCCTACCAGGTCGAACGGATGAAATTCGACCAGCTCATGCTCGACAACGCCCGCCGGGTCGGTGCCGAGGTCAGGGAGAACTCTCCGGTGACGGGAGTTCTCAGCGATAATGACCGGGTAACCGGGGTGGTGTACGCCGATAGCAACGGCGCGAAACACGAGGTGTCGGCGAAATACGTGGTGGATGCCTCCGGGAATGGCAGCCGCATCTACCGGCACGCGGGCGGGCAGCGGCAGTATTCCGAGTTCTTCCGCAGCGTGGCTCTGTTCGGGTACTTCGAGAACGGCAAGCGGCTGCCCGAGCCCAATTCCGGCAACATCCTGTCGGTCGCGTTCGACAGCGGCTGGTTCTGGTACATCCCGCTCAGCCCGACGCTTACCAGCGTCGGAGCCGTTGTCCGGCGGGAGGATGCCCCCAAGGTACAGGGCGACCCGGAGCGGGCCCTGATGGACCTCATCGCGGAATGCCCGATGATTTCCAGCTACCTGTCCGGCGCGCACCGGGTCACCTCCGGTCCGTACGGGCAGCTCCGGGTGCGCAAGGACTACTCCTACCACAACACGAGGTTCTGGCGGCCGGGCCTCGTCCTCGTCGGGGATGCCGCCTGTTTCGTGGATCCGGTGTTCTCATCGGGCGTGCACCTGGCCACCTACGGTGCCCTGCTCGCCGCCCGTTCCGTCAACAGCGTGCTCGCCGGCACCATCGCCGAACCGGCCGCGTTCGGTGAGTTCGAGGCCAGGTACCGGCGCGAATTCAGCCTGTTCTACGAATTCCTGATGTCCTTCTACGACATGCACGTCAGCGAACAGTCGTACTTCTGGACGGCCAAGAAGGTTACCGCCAGCAAGCTGCCCGAGCTGGAGTCCTTCGTCGAGCTGGTCGGGGGGATGACCTCCGGGGAGACGGCGCTGTCCGACGCGGAGGAGATCATCACGCGGTTCAAGGCGAGTTCCAGTGACTTCGCCAGGGCCGTGGACGAGGTCGTGGCCGGCGGGGAGGAAAGCATGATCCCGATCCTCAAGGCACCGGTGGTCAGCCAGGTCATGCAGGAGGGCACCCAGGTCCAGTCGCAGGCGTTGTTCGGCCTGGATGCCGAGCCGGAGATCCCGCTGTTCGAGGGCGGCCTGGTCGCCTCGCCCGACGGGATGTCCTGGTCGGTGCCGGAGGCGTGACATGCGGCTGGGCTGCACTCTTGGCTCGCTGGGCGGGGTTGGCTCCAGGCCGGCCGGCTACGTCGAGTTCGCCCGGCAGGCCGAGCGGCTGGGTTACGAGTCCGTCTGGTCTGCCGAGGGGTTCGGCACCGACCCGGTCAGCCTGCTGGCCTGGATCGCCGGGCAGACGACCGAGATCGGGCTCGGCACCGCTGTCATGCAACTCTCCTCCCGCAGCCCGGTCACCGCGGCCATGACCGCGGCCACCCTGGCCCAGATCTCCGGCGGCCGGTTCCGGCTGGGCCTGGGCCCGTCCGGTCCCAAAGTGGTGGAGGGGTGGCACGGCCAGCACTACAGCCGGCCGCTGGCCCGCACCCGTGACTACGTCGCCGTGCTGCGAATGGCCCTGGCCGGGCAGCCGATCCGGTACGCCGGCGAGACGATCACCCTGCCGGTGGCCGGCTCCGAGGTCGCGCCGATGCCGATGCATGTGCCGGCTCAGCTCGCCAGTGTCCCGGTGTACCTGGCGGGCCTCGGCCCGAAGGCGATCGAGCTGGCCGGGGAGATCGCGGACGGCTGGCTGCCGGTGCACTGCCCGCCGGAGTTCGTGGCCGTCAGCCGGTCCCGGCTGGCCGCGGGGGCGGAGCGGGCCGGACGGTCACTGGCCGGGTTCGACGTAGCCGTCATGGCGTTCGCCGTCGTGGAAGAGGATCTCGACCTCGCCCGCGACACGATGCGCCCGCTGCTGGCCCTCTACCTGGGCGGCATGGGCACCCCCGCGGCCAACTTCTACTACCGCCTGGCCTGCCGGCTGGGGTTCGGCCCGGCTGCGGCCGCAGTCCGGGAGTCCTACCTGCTGGGATACCTGGACGAGGCGGCTGCCGCCGTACCGGACGAACTGGTGGACACCATGACAATGGCCGGGCCGCCGGAGCGGGTCCGCGAGCGGCTGGCCGCCTACCGCGACGCCGGGACCAGCACGCTGATCGTGGCCCTGGTCTCGCAGTCGCTGCCGGAGCGCCGCGAGCAGCTCGAATGGATCGCCGAGCTGGCGCCGGATGCCTGACCGCCCCGGCCGTGGCACGCCTTGACAATGGCGCCGGCGGCCTGTTTAGCATTAAAAATGATGCGGCGGGCAGTAGCTTGACGTCGCGGTGAGCGGCCAGGGTCCGGCACAGCGCTGGCCGCTGTCGGCCGCACAGCGTGGCGTGTGGCTGGGGCACCAGCTGGATCGGACCCAATGCGCGTTTAACATCGCCGAGTACTACGACGTGACCGGTTCGGTGGAGGCCGGGGCGCTGGAGCGGGCCTGTCACCTGGCGATCGCGGAGACCGACGCGCTGCGGACCCGGTTTTCCGACAGCGATTCCGGCACCTGGCAGGTCCTGGAAGGCGACGTTCCCAGCGAATTGCAATTCGCTGATTTCCGCTCGGCTGCCAGTCCCGAACTGGCCGCGCATGAATGGATGCGCGCTGACCTCGGGCGACCCGTTGACCTGCATAAAAGCGGCCTTTATTCGATGGCGTTGCTACGGCTGTCGGCGGACCGCTTTTTCTGGTACCAGCGCTGCCATCACCTGGTCCTGGACCACACCGGGTTCCGCCTGGTGCGACAGCGGATCGCCGAGCACTATGCGGCTCTCCTGGCGGGCCGGACGGGCGGCCTGGCCGCGCCGCCGCCGCTGGCGGTGCTGCTCGGGGAGGACGCGCGGTACCTGGCCTCCAGCGAGTTCGGTGAAGACCGGGACTACTGGCGCGACCGGTGCGCCGCGCTGCCGCCCGCCATCCGGCTCGGGCAGCAGGGCGCTGATGCGCGGCCCGGCCCGCCGCGCCGGGCTGAGGCGATCCTGGACGCCGCGCAGGCCGGCCGGCTCAGCGAGTCCGCGAAAAGCGCGGGAGCGTGGCGGGCGGCCCTGGTCGTCGCGGCGGCCGCGGCCTACTGCCACCGGCTGACCGGCCAGGACGACATCGTGCTCGGCCTGGTGATGGCCGGCCGGGTGTCGCCGGAGTCGGCCAAGGTGCCCGGCATGACGGTGAACGTGGTGCCACTGCGGCTGGCGGTGGCAGCGGGCTCGCGGTTCGCCGAACTGATCGGCGCGGCGGGGGATGAGATCTGCGACGCGCTCGAGCACCAGCGCTATCCGGGCGAGAACCTGCGCGCGGATCTCGGTCTGCAGCACGGCGAGGCGCTCTTCGGGCCGGTCGTCAACGTCGTGTCGTTCAGCGGGGAACTGGCCCTGGACGGCTGCCGGGTCACCGGTCACCTGCTCTCCCGGGGCCCGGTCGCCGACTGCGAGCTCACGATCTCCGACCGGGCCGACGGCGGGCTCGGCATCGAGATCGACGCGAACGCCGGCCTGTACGGCGAATCCGTGAACCGCTCGCACTGCGACCGGTTCACGCGGTACCTCACCGCCCTGGCGGCGGACCCGGCTCGGCGGGTGGACGAGGTCGAGTTGCTCACCGAGGCGGAGCGGCGGCAGGTCCTGCTGGACTGGAACGAGCCCGCAGCGGCGGCGTGGCCAGCCCGGACGCTGCCCGGGCTGGTCGAGGCGCAGGCCGCCCGCACGCCCGGCGCGGTGGCGGTGGTGTGCGGACCGGACCAGCTCAGCTATGGCGAGCTGGACGCGGAGGCCAGCAAGCTGGCGCGGCTGCTCGTGGCGCGCGGGGCCGGTCCGGAGCGGACCGTGGCGCTGCTGCTGGACCGCTCGGCGGCCATGGTCGTGGCCGTGCTGGCCGTGCTGAAGGCAGGGGCGGCCTACCTGCCGGTCGACCCCGGCTATCCGGCCGCCCGGGTGGAGTTCATGCTCGACGACATCCGCCCGGCCTGCGTGCTGACCACGGCCGGCCTGGCAGACCGGCTGCCGGCCAGCGCGGCCGCCCCGGCGCTGGTGCTGGACGCTCCGGCGACCGCCGCGGAGCTGGCTGGTCCCGGCGATAGCGGCGCCGGGCGGGCTGAGCCGCTGTCGCCCCAGCACCCCGCGTACGTGATCTACACGTCCGGCTCCACCGGCGTCCCCAAGGGAGTAGTGGTCACGCATGAGAACGTGACCTCTCTGCTGGCCGCCGGGGAGCGCCGGTTCGGGTTCGGCCCCGCTGACGTGTGGCTGCTGTTCCACTCCTACACCTTCGACTTCTCGGTGTGGGAGATGTGGGGCGCGCTGGCCAGCGGCGGCCGCCTGGTCATCCCCTCGCATCTGGACACCCGGTCGCCCGACCGCGTGCTGCGGCTGGCCGCCGATCACGGCGTGACCGTGCTGAACCAGACGCCGTCGGCCTTTTACCAGTTCATGCGGGCCGAAGCGGAGGACCAGGCGGCCGGGCGGCGGCTGGCGGTGCGGCTGGTGATCTTCGGCGGGGAGGAGCTCAGCCCGGGCCGGCTCACCGGCTGGTTCCGGCGGCACGGGCCGGGCGGTCCCGAGCTGGTGAACATGTACGGGATCACCGAGACCACGGTGCATGTGACGCACGCGGCGCCCGATAGCGCCTCTGGCCAGGGAGGCAGCAGCGTCATCGGGCGGCCGCTGCCCGGCGTCCGGGTGTTCGTGCTCAGCCGGCGGCTGCGCCCGGTGCCGCCCGGCATGGTGGGCGAGCTGTACGTCGCGGGGACCGGGGTGGCCCGGGGCTATGTGCGGCGGGCCGCACTGACCGGGGAGCGGTTCGTGGCCTGCCCGTTCGGATCAGCGGGCGAGCGAATGTACCGGACCGGCGATCTGGGCTGGTGGCGGGCGGACGGGGCGCTGGTATTCGCCGGGCGGGCCGACGACCAGGTGAAGGTGCGCGGCTTCCGGGTGGAGCCCGGTGAGGTAGCGGGCGCGCTGGCCGGTCACCCGGGGGTGGCCCAGTGCGCGGTCGTGGTGCGGGAGGACGTCCCCGGCGACCGGCGGCTGACCGGGTACGTGGTACCGGCCGCTGACGGACCCGCGCAGACCGGGCTCGAGCTGCGGCGGTGGCTGGCGGGGCGGCTGCCGGAGTTCATGGTGCCCGCAGCGATCGCGGTCCTCGAAGCGCTGCCGCTTACCCCGCACGGAAAGCTCGACAAGGCGGCACTGCCGGCGCCGGCGGCGGGCGCCGTGCCCGGCCAGGCCGCACGCGGGCCGCGGGACGCGGCGGAAGAGGCCCTGTGCGGGCTGTTCGCCGAGGTGCTCGGGGTCAGACCGGACCAGGTCGGCACCGAGCAGGGCTTCTTCGAGCTGGGCGGGGACAGCATCCTGGCCATCCAGCTCGTGTCCAAGGCGCGGCGGGCCGGACTGGCCGTCGCGATGGCGGACGTGTTCAGGCGCCAGACGGTCGCCGCCCTGGCCAGCGTGGCCCGCATCGCCGGGAACCGGCAGGCGCCGGGTGCGGCCCCGGCGCAGGAGGCCGGGTCCGGGGTGGGTGCCATGCCGCTAACCCCGATCATGGCCTGGCTGCGTGAGACGGGCGGGCCGGTCGAGAATGCCTGCCAGTCGGTGCTGGTCCAGGTGCCTGCTGACCTGGGGCGGGACCGGCTGGCCCGGGCGCTGCAGGCGGTGCTGGACCAGCACGACGCACTGCGGCTGCGGCTGGCCCGGCGGGGGGCGGACTGGGAGCTGGCGATCGCGCCGCCGGGGAGTACCGCGGCCGGCGACTGCGTGCGGCAGGCGGACATCGGCGGGTTCGCCGAGCAGACCCAGCGGGAACTGATCGCGGTGGCCGGGGCGGCCGCGCGCCGCCGCCTGAATCCGGCGACGGGCGTGAACGTGCAGGCCGTGTGGTTCGACCGCGGGCCGGCGGAGCACGGCCTGCTGCTGCTGGTGATCCATCACCTGGCCGTGGACGGGGTGTCGTGGCGGATCCTGCTGCCGGATCTGGCGGCAGCCTGGACGGCAGTGGCGCACGGCCGCGAGGTGAGGCTGGATCCGGTTGGCACCTCGCTGCGCTGGTGGGCGGACCAGCTCGCGGCGGCGGCGGTCGAGCCGGGGCTGACCCAGCGAGAACTGGCGTTCTGGCAGGACACGCTGGCGAATCCGGAGCCGCTCCTGGCCGCGGGGCCACCGGGCCGCGCGGTGGGAGGCGCCAGCTCCATGCGGTCGCTGACGGTGTCGCTGCCGGCTGAGGTGACCCGGTCGGTGCTGACCAGGGCGCCAGCCGCCTTCCGCGGCCGGGTCAACGACGTCCTGCTGGCCGCCCTGGCTGCGGCCGTGGCCTGGTGGCGGCAGCGGCCCGGATGGGACGGCCGCCCGGCCGTGCTGGTGGACGTGGAGGGGCACGGCCGGGAAGACGACATGGTGACCGGCGCTGACCTGTCCCGCACAGTGGGCTGGTTCACCAGCCTGTTCCCGGTGCGGCTGGACCCGGGGGCGGCGGACTGGTCCGGAATCTGCGCCGGCGGCCCGGCTGCCGGGATGCTGGTCAAGCGGGTGAAGGAGCAGCTCAGGGCCATCCCTGCGCACGGAATGGGCTACGGCATGCTCCGCTATCTCAATCCCCGCACCGGGCCGGCGCTGGCCCGGCTGGCCAGGCCGCAGCTTGGCTTCAACTACCTGGGCCGGTTCGGCTCCGGCGGTGAGACCGCCGGCGACTGGCTGCTGGTGCCCGAGGCCGCAGCGCTGGGCCGCGGCGCAGCGCTGGCGCACGCGGTCGAGCTTGACGCGGTGGCGATGGATTCCGCCGGCGGCCCTGTCCTGCACGCGACCTGGTCGTGGGCCGAGGAATTGCTCAGCAGCGACGAGGTAGCCGGCCTGGCCGGGGCATGGTTCGCGGCGCTGCGCGGGATCGCGGCGTACGCCGATGGCGGTGGCGGTGGCTGGACCCCGTCGGATGTGCCCCTGGTCCGCATCGCCCAGGAGGATCTCGATGAACTGGAGGCCGGCATGTAGCCCAGGCGAGCACTGCGGCCGGATCCGATCCCCACCAGAGCAACCTGCGGGGCACAGCATGGCCAAGTCGCGTTTTGAAGATGTCCTGCCGCTGGCACCCCTGCAGCAAGGGTTGCTGTTCCATGCGCTCCTCGGCGAACAGGGCCTGGACGTCTATACGGCCCAGGTTTCTTTTTCCATCCAGGGAAATATCGACGTGGCGCGGCTGCGGGCGGCGGGAGCGGCACTGCTGCGGCGGCATCCGAACCTGCGCGCCGGGTTCCGTACGCTGCGATCGGGCGAGGCGGTCCAGGTCATCTGGCGCGAGGTCGACCTGCCCTGGCGGGACGTCGACCTGTCGCGGGAGCCGGATTCCGAAGCGGCGGCCGAGGCCGTGGCCGTGGCCGACCGCCTCACCAGGTTCGACATGGCCAGCCCGCCACTGGTGCGATTCACCCTGATCAGGTTCGGGGGGCAGCGCTGGCGGCTGCTGATGACCAGGCACCACATCCTGTGGGATGGCTGGTCGGCGCCGGTGCTGTCGGGTGAGCTGTTCGCCCTGTATGCCAGCGGCGGCGACGACGCCGTGCTGCCCCGGGTGACCCCGTTCCGGGATTACCTGGCCTGGCTGGCGGAGCAGGACACGGCGGCGGCCCGGGCGCGGTGGCAGGCGGCGCTTGCCGGGGCCGAGCCGACGCTGGTGGCACCCGAGGATGACGGCCGGGCGCCGGAGCTGCCCAGCCATATCTGGGCGGAACTGACCGAAGCGGAGACCTCGGCGCTCGCCGGGGTGGCGCGTGGTCATGGCGTGACGCTGAGCACCGTCGTGCAAGTGGCCTGGGGGCTGCTCCTGGCCATGCTGACGGGGCGCGACGACCTGGTGTTCGGGGTGACGGTGTCGGGGCGGCCGCCGGAAATCGCCGGGATTGGCTCGATGGTCGGGCTGTTTATCAACACCGTGCCAGCCCGGCTGCGGCTGCGGCCGGACGAGCCGGTGGCCGGGCTGCTAGCACGGCAGCAGGAAGAGCAGTCCCGGCTGGTCGCCCACCAGCATCTGAGCCTGCCGGCGATCCTGCGGCTCGCCGGGCCGGGGAACTTGTTCGACACCACGGTGGTATTCGAGAACTACCCGGCCGTCCGTGGCCAGGCCGGCGGTGGCCGGGCAGACCTACCCGACTTCGAGGTGACCGGGGTAGCAGTCAGCGACTCGTCGCACTACCCGCTGTCGCTGGTGGCCGTCCCTGGCGAGCGCCTGCTGCTGCGGCTCGACTACCGGCCCGACCTGTTCTCCCGGGCCAGTGCCGAGAAGCAGTCGGAGCGGGTCGTCCGGGTACTGCGCCAGATCGCCGCGGATCCGGGGCGGCGGGCGGCCGGGATAGAGCTGCTGGGAACGGCCGAGCGGGCCCGCGTCATGGCCGGGTGGAACGACGGCGGCGCACCGGCACCAGCGGCGACGCTGCCGGAGTTGTTCGAGGCACAGGTGGCCCGCACGCCGGACGCACTGGCCGTCGTGTACGAGCAGGACCGGCTCACCTACCGGGAGCTGGACGCGGCGGCGAACAAGCTGGCGCGGCTGCTGGCCGCCCGCGGAGCGGGACCCGAGCACGTAGTGGCGCTGTCGCTGGACCGGTCAGCGGCGATGATCGCGCCGGTGCTGGCGATCCTCAAGGCCGGGGCGGCCTACATGCCGGTGGATCCCGGCTATCCGGCCGACCGGATCGCCTTCATGCTGGACGACGCCCGCCCGGCATGCGTGCTGACCACGGCCGCCCTGGCCGGGCAGCTTCCCGGGCCGGAGCCGTCACGGGTGATCCTGGATGCCCCGGCCACCGCCGCCGACCTGGCCCGCTACCCCGCCGCGCCGCTGACCGACGCCGAGCGCACGAGCCCGCTGCGCCCGCAGCATCCCGCTTACCTGATCTACACCTCAGGATCCACGGGGATACCGAAGGGCATCCTGATGACCGGCGGCGCCATGGTCAACATGGTGGCCTGGCACACGCCCGCGTTCCCTCCGGCCAGGAACAGGGTCACCGCGCAGTTCACCACGATCAGCTTCGACGTCGCGGTCCAGGAGACCCTGACGGCGCTGCTGCACGGCAAGACGCTTGCCGTGCTGCCCGGTGAGTATCAGCGCAGCCCGGCTGAGCTGGTGCGGTGGCTGCGGCAGCACGAGGTCAGCGAGCTGTTCGCGCCGAACCTGGTGATCGAGATGATGAGCCAGGCGGCCCTGCAGGACAACATCAGTCTCCCGGACTTGCACGACGTCATCCAGGCGGGCGAGCCACTCGTGGTGAGCCCGCCCATGCGGGAGTTCTTCGGCACCAGCCCGGGACCGGTCATGCACAACCACTACGGCCCGGCCGAGGCCCATGTGGTGACCGCCATCACGCTGGCCCCCGGCAGCGCGGGCTGGCCCCCGTTCCCGCCGCTCGGCGGCCCGGTTCCCGGAGCGCGGCTGTATGTGCTGGACCGGTGGCTGCGGCCGGTGCCGCCGGGAGTGACCGGGGAGCTGTACATCGCCGGCGCGCAGCTGTCCCGTGGGTACGCGCGGCGGCCGGCGCTGACCGCGGAGCGCTTCCTGGCCTGCCCGTTCGGCTCGCCAGGGGAGCGGATGTACCGCTCCGGGGACCTGGTGAAGTGGACGCCCGGCGGGGTGCTGGAGTTCGCCGGGCGGGCCGACAGCCAGCTGAAGGTGCGCGGGTTCCGGGTGGAGCCCGGCGAGGTGGAAGCGGTCCTCGCCAGCCATCCCCGGGTGGCGCGGTGCGTGCTGGTGGCCCGGGAGAACAGCTCCGGCGGCCGGCGGCTGGTGGCCTACGTGGTGCCTGGCCCGGACGCGGGTGAGCCAGTGGATGACGCCGGGCTGCGGCGGTGGCTGGGCACGAAGCTCCCGGAGTTCATGGTGCCCTCGGCGGTGGTGCTGCTGGACCGTCTGCCGCTGACCGCGCACGGGAAGCTGGACAAGGCCGCGCTGCCCGCGCCGCAGGCACCGGCCGGCAGCGGGCCACGGGCTCCGCGGGATCCGGTGGAAGACGCCGTGTGCGGGCTGTTCGCCGAGGTG
This sequence comes from Streptosporangiaceae bacterium, assembly GCA_036558005.1. Lineage (GTDB taxonomy): Bacteria > Actinomycetota > Actinomycetes > Streptosporangiales > Streptosporangiaceae > DATBGO01. Next base: position 16,875 of record DATBGO010000187.1, read on the forward strand.
CTCGGGGTCGGCCGGGCCGGCCTGGATGACGACTTCTTCGAACTCGGCGGTGACTCGCTGCTGGCCATGCGGCTGGTGGCGCGGATGCGGCCGGTGCTGGCTGCCGAGGTCAAGATCCGGGCGCTCTTCGAGGCACCGACCCCGGCCGGGCTGATCCGGGCGGTGCGGGCGGCGGCTGGCCTGGTGCGGCCGCCGCTGACCCCGGCCGGCCGGCCCGGGCCGCTGCCACTGTCGTTTGCCCAGCAGCGCGTGTGGTTCCTGAACCGGCTGGAGGCGCGCAGCGGGCTGTACAGCATCCCGGTGGGGCTGCGGCTGCACGGCCCCCTGGACACCCGCGCTCTGGCGGCCGCCCTGGCCGACGTGGCGGCCAGGCACGAGGCGCTGCGGACGGTGTTCCCCGAGGCGGACGGGGTGGCGGCGCAGCAGGTGCTCCCGGCCGGCGAAGGCCGCCCGCCACTGGAGCTGGCCGAGGCGGCCGAGCGGGACGTGGCCGGGCTGGTGGCCGAGGCGCTGGGCCGCGGGTTCGACCTGGCCGCGGACCTGCCGTGGCGGGCGCACCTGATCAGCGTGGGCGCCGAGGAACACGTGCTGGTGCTCGTCTTCCACCATGTGGCGTGCGACGGCTGGTCGTTGCGCCCGCTGGCCCGCGATCTGCGGGCAGCCTACGGGGCCCGGCGGGCTGGGCGGGCCCCGGACCTGGCGCCGCTGCCGGTACAGTACCGCGACTACGCGATCTGGCAGCGGGACCTGCTGGACGGCGAGACTGGCGCGCAGCAGCTCCGCTACTGGCTGGCGGCGCTGGACGGGCTGCCGGAGCGGCTTGAGCTGCCGGGCAGCCGGGCCCGCCCGGCCCGGCCCTCGCACCGGGGCGGCGTGGTGCCGCTGCAGGTCGGGGCCGACGGGCACGCCGGCCTGGCCAGGGTCGCGCAGCGGGCGGGCGCCAGCGTGTTCATGGTGGTGCAGGCCGCCGTGTCGGCGCTGCTGTCCCGGCTGGGAGCGGGGACGGACATCCCGCTGGGGGCCGCGGCGGCGGGGCGCGCGGACGCAGCCCTGAACGACCTGGTCGGGACGTTCGTCAACACGCTGGTACTGCGGACGGATACCTCCGGCAATCCGGCCTTCGCCGATCTGGTGGCGCGGGTGCGGGAGGTGGACCTGGCGGCCTTCGAGCATCAGGATCTGCCGTTCGAGCGGCTGGTGGAGGAGCTGAGCCCGGTCCGCTCGCTCGGCTGGCACCCGGTGGTCCAGGTGATCCTCACCTTCCAGGACAGCCGGCTCGGCGCGTTCGGGCTGGACGGGCTGGAGGTCAGCGAAGAGCCGACCGGGGCAGGGACGTGGACCGAGTTCGACCTGTGGTTCTTCCTGACCGAGCGGCGGGCGGCGGACGGGAGCCCGGCGGGAATCGACGGCGGCCTGGTCTATAGCACCGACCTGTTCTCCGCCGGCGACGGCGAAGCGCTGGCTGAGCGCCTGCTGCGGGTACTGCGGCAGGTAGCCGGTGAGCCGTCGCTGCGGGTGGCCGACCTGGAGATCCTCTCGGCATCCGAACGGCTTCAGCTGCTGGCCGACGGGGGCGGGGCGGGCCCGGCTGTGCCCGCCCAGACTCTGCCGGAGCTGTTCGGGGCCCAGGCGGCGCGGGCCGGGGACGCCGTGGCCGTGCGGTATGGCCCGGACCAGCTCAGCTACGGCGAGCTGGATGCGTCGGCGAACCGGCTGGCCCGGCTCCTCGTGGCCCTCGGGGCGGGCCCGGAGCGGGTGGTGGGGCTTGCCCTGGAGCGGTCGGCGGATCTGGTGGTGGCGATACTGGCCGTGGCCAAGGCAGGAGCGGCCTACCTGCCGGTGGATCCCCGGTACCCGCTGAAGCGGATCGCCTTCATACTGGCCGATGCCCGGCCGATCTGCCTGGTGACCACCGCGGGACTGGCCGAAGAGCTGCCGGCCGGAGCACTGGTCCCGCTGGTGGTCCTCGACGACGCGGCCACCGCCGCGGAGCTGGCTGGCTACGACCCGGCGAGCCCGCCCGCGGGGCCGCGGCATCCACTGCACCCCGCCTATGTGATCTACACCTCCGGATCCAGCGGCACGCCCAAGGGCGTCGTCGTCACCCATGCCGGCGTCGCCGGGCTGGTGGCCAGCCAGGTTGCCCGTTTCGGTGTGGGCCAGGACAGCCGGGTGCTGCAGTTCGCCTCGCCCAGCTTCGACGCCAGTTTCTGGGAAATCTGCATGGCGTTGCTGACCGGGGCGGCGCTGGTGCTGGCGCCGGAGCACGAGCAGGCCAGCGGTGAGGCCCTTAGCCGCCTGCTGGCCGAGCAGCAGGTGACGCACGCGACCTTGCCGCCGGCGTTGCTCGGCGCCCTGCCGGAGGGGGCCGTGCCAGCGGGCCTGTCGCTGGTGGTGGCCGGCGAGGCCTGCCCGGGCGAGGTGGTGGCGCGCTGGTCCGCGCGGCGGCCGATGTTCAACGCCTACGGGCCGACGGAGGCGACCGTGTGCGTCACGGTCGCCGGCCCGCTGGCGGGTGGTGACGCGCCGCCGATCGGGCGGCCGCTGCCGGGAGTCCGGGTGTTCGTGCTGGACGGGTGGCTGCGGCCGGTGCCAGCGGGAGTAACCGGCGAGCTGTACGTGGCGGGCCCCGGGCTGGCCCGGGGATATCTGGGCCGGACGGGCCTGACGGCGCAGCGGTTCGTGGCGTGCCCGTTCGGTGCCGCGGGGGAGCGGATGTACCGGACGGGGGATCTGGCGCGGTGGCTGCCGGATAGGCAGCTGGCGTTCGCCGGGCGGGCGGACGACCAGGTGAAGGTGCGGGGGTTCCGGGTCGAGCCGGGCGAGGTCCAGGAGGTGCTGGCGGGGCACCCCGGCGTGGCGCAGTGCGTGGTCGTCGCGCAGGAGGACCGGCGTGGCGGCCGGCGGCTGGCCGGCTACGCGGTACCCGCCGGGGACGGTGCCAACGCCGACGGCAGCGCGCTGCGGCGGTGGCTGGCCGAACGGCTGCCGGACTTCCTGGTGCCCGCTGCCGTGCTGGTGCTGGACGCGCTGCCACTGACGCCGAACGGAAAGCTGGACAAGGCCGCGCTGCCCTCGCCGGAGCAGCCCGGAGGCGGCGGGTCGCGGGGGCCGCGTGGACCAGTGGAAGAGGTGCTGTGCGGCCTGTTCGCCGAGGTGCTCGGCGTGGGCAGGGTCGGGGCCGAGGACGGTTTCTTCGACCTGGGCGGGGATTCGCTGCTGGCGATGCGGCTAGTGTCCCGGATCCGTGCCGTGCTGGGCGCCGAGCTCGGGGTGCGGGCGTTGTTCGAGGCGCCTACCCCGGCGGGGGTGGCGCGGCTGGTGGCGGCGGCCTCAGGGCGGGTGCGCCCGCCGGTGACGGTGGCGGCTGGCCGGGCCGGGCTGGTCCCGCTGTCGTTCGCGCAGCAGCGGCTGTGGTTCCTGGGGCAGCTGGCCGGGCGGAGCGGGTTGTACACCATCCCGGTGGGGCTGCGGCTGCGCGGGGACTTGGACCGGGCCGCGCTGGGGAGCGCCCTGGAAGATCTGGCGGAACGGCATGAGGCGCTGAGAACGCAGTTCCCCCAGGTGGACGGCGTTCCCAGCCAGCGAGTGCGGCCGGCCGGGCGGGCCGCCCCGGCGCTGGAGACGCGCGATGTGGCCGGGGAGCAGGAGCTGGCCGCGGTGGTGGCCGAGGCGTCCGGGCGCGGGTTCGACCTGGCGGCGGAGCTGCCCTGGCGGGCGCACCTGCTGCGGCTGGCCGGCGATGAGCACGTGCTGC
>DATBGO010000188.1:0-3603 GCA_036558005.1 Streptosporangiaceae bacterium
TCGTGCTGCCACTGGTAGGTGGTGCGGGCGATGCGGATGCCGGCGGCGGCGTAGGCGGCGTAGACCAGGCCGGAGCAGTCATAGGCGCCCGGTCCGGCCGCGCCCCACTGGTAGGGCTTGCCGAGCTGGGCCATCGCGAAGACGATCGCGGTGACCGCGGCATAGCCGCCGCCCTGGGTGGCGTACTTCGCAGCCCACGCCATCACCTCGCTGACGTACCAGCTGGCGTGGTTGTAGGCGAAGACCGCGTTCCGGAGCCCGGCCGGGGTGCCGCCGCGGGCGCCGCTGGCGCACAGCACCGCGGCGGCGGTGTAGATCGCGTCGGCCGGGTCGTACGGGCTGAGCGGCTGGCCGGGGTCGGCGTTGACCGCGAACTGGCCGAAGGCGGACGGCTCGAGCTGCATCGGGCCCTCGGCCCCGGCGCTATTGGAGCCGGAGCGGACGCCGGGCAGGGACGAGCGGCCGTGGCCGGATTCGGCCTCGCCGATGCCGGCCAGCACGGACCAGGGCAGGCCGGGGCAGGTCTTCGCGGCGGCCAGGTACCAGGCCAGGTAGTCCGCGGGGATCCCGGATATGGCCAGCGCGGTCGGCGTGCCGGCCAGGCCGGCGGCGGCGGGGGCCGCCTGGGCAGGGGCGCCGGTGCTGGCGGTGACGAGCAGGATCAGGAGCAGCGGGAACGCGGTGAGGATTGCTGCCGCTGCGGCCAGGGCCTTGGTCACGGCGCGCGCCTAGCAGCACAGGACGGCGTCGGCCGGCCGCCGGCTGCCGGAACGGGTCAGCTGGACGGTGACACCGTCGCTGGCTACCTGCCGGCCGGCCGAGGTTGTGGTCGCCCGGGTGGCGCGGACCCGCAGGTCCACCACGTCCGGGGCTGGCGCCGGGGTGCCGGCCGGATGGGTGGCCGCCTGCACGCGGATGAGGCTGGCCAGGGGTGCCTGGCGCCGGGCGTGCGCGGCCGTTCCGGGTCGCTGGCCACACGCGGGCACTGTCTTGCATCGAGTCAATGTCGGACCTCACGTTTCTTGCCTGAAGTTGACAGCACACCCGTATGTACGCATATGCTGCCCGCGAGGTTCAACTCATGTTGTTCATCGGCGAACTGTGAATCATCTTAATGTGATCAGCCGGCCGCCGGTCCCTGCGCCGTCAGGGCCGGATGGACCCGGCCAGGCCACGGCCTGGGATCGGCGCAGCTCGCAGCCAGCGAAGGAGGTGCGCCGTGCGCCAGGTGACGGCTGATTCCCGGGCCCGGCAGGCCGGGCCGGTGCCAGCGGCCCGGCCTGCCCCGCGTGGCGAGGTCGTCCTCACCGGGGCTCACGGCGGCGCCGGGGTGACCACCTTGGCCGGGCTGCTCCGCCCGGCCTGGGACATGGGCCAAGTAAGGCGTCTCGGGCCGGGCCAGGGCCCGCTGCGGCCCGCGGGCAGGCCGGTGGTGCTGGTAGCCCGCAGCACGGCTTCCGCGGCGGCCCGTGCGGTGACCGCGACCGGGCTGCTCGCCGCCCAGGGGGTGCAGGTCACGGTCCTGGCCGTGATCGGCGACGGGCTGCCCGAGCCGGCCGAGGCCAGGTACCGGTTCCGCGTCCTGGACGGCCGGGTCGGCGCGGTCGTCCGCGTCCCGTTCATCCCCGCGTTCCGCCTGGCCGCCGACCCGCGGTCGGTCACCTTGCCGCGCCGGGCGCGGCACGCGGTCGCCGAGATCCGCGCGCTCGCCGGCCAGCAGCCCTAAACGGAACCCGTAACACGACCGTAAGGAGAAGCAGATGCGATTCATCCTGCAGGCAGCAGCAGCCCACGCCACCATGACCGCCGGCCTCACCGCGCAGCGGGCCTGGCAGTACCTCGCCGGAGCGGCGCCCAACCCCCCGGCGCAGGCCCCGCCCGGGCTGAGCGCCCCGGTCAACACGATCCTCGGCTGGGGGAAGTGGGGCGTGCTGGTCTGCGGTGTCGCCGGGCTGCTGATCTGCGGCGGGAAGATGGCGATCGGGCACCGCAACCGGGCCGCCTTCGCCGCAGACGGCGCGACCGGCGTCCCGTGGGTGCTGGCCGGGCTGAGCCTGGCCGCGGTCGCCGCCGCGATCGCCGGGGTGTTCCTGTGACCGGCGGTCGTGGGGCGCGGCGTCTGATCCTCCCGGCCGCCGCGGTGGCGGCCATCCTCCTCGCCGCCGGCCTGGCGTTCGCCCTGACGGGCCGCCCGCCGGCATCGCGCCCTCCGGCCGCCGCGGCGACGGCGCCGGCCAGTCCCGCAGGCACGGCGGGCCCGGGTCAGGGCCAAGGCCAGGTACCCCGGGTGAGCCTGGCCAGCGTGCGGTGGAGCAGCTTCTACGGGGTCGAGCTGCCGGTCTCCGCGCAGGCGGGACCGTCCGGTACCAGCGGGGGTTTCGCGGCGGGCTTCGCGCACACTCCGCTGGGGGCGCTGCTGGCCGCAGTCAACATCGGGGTCCGCGCGAACGCGCAGTGGGGTCCGCGGATCTTCACCGAGGTGATCCGCCGTCAGGTCACCGGGCCCGATGCCGCCGCGCTGCTGGCCGCCTGCCAGGCCGCCTACGACCAGGCCGCCCAGTCCGCGCAGGTAGCCGGCGGGCAGCCGCTGGGAACCGTGGACGTGACCGAGCAGGCGTTCCGCTGGATCACCTACACCCCCGCAGCCGCCATCCTCGACCTTGTCAGTGCCGGACCCGGCGACGGCGGGGCCACGGTACGCGCCTCGGTCCAGGTGGAGGTCGTCTGGGACGGCGGGGACTGGAAGGCGGTCGCCCCGCCCGGCGGTGACTGGGGTAACTCGGCCGCTGAGCTGTTCTCGCTGGCCGGGTACACCGCCTTCCCGGGGCAGGGGGGTGGACGCTGATGGCCTGCCCCGTGCTCATCTCCCCGGCCTGCGTCGTGGCCGGCAAGGTCGTCGGCGCCGTGGCGGGCACCGCCGCGTCGGGCGCGCTCAACGGGATCGCCGCCGCGATCGAGTCGGGGATCACCTGGATGGTGACCCAGACCTCCACCTGGTGGGTGCAGATACCGTCCCCGGCCCTGGCCGGCGAGCCTGCTGTGGGCCAGCTCCAGCGGTGGATGCTGCCGCTGACCGTCGCGGTCGCCGTGCTCGGGCTGATCGTCGCGGGCGGGAAGATGACGCTGACCCGCCGCGCGAACCCGCTCATCGATGCGGGCTCCGGGCTGGCCGTCATCGCCGCGACCTCGGCCGTGGGCGTCTTGCTGCCGTCGCTGCTGCTCAAGGCGGGCGATGCCTGGTCTACCTGGGTGCTCCAGGCAGCTGCCGGGGGCCAGTTCACCCAGCGGCTTGTCAATGTGCTGACCCTGGGCGGGTCGACCGCGTCGGTGGTCGTCGTGCTCGGCATCGTCGCCATCATCATCTCTGCGATCCAGGCGGTGCTCATGCTGTTCCGGCAGGGCGCCCTCGTGGTGCTCGCCGGGGTGCTGCCGCTGGCCGCTGCCGGGATGCTGACCCCGGCTACCCGCCGCTGGTTCCCCCGCGTCACCGGCTGGATGCTCGCGCTGATCTTCTACAAGCCCGCCGCGGCGATGGTGTACGCGACGGCGTTCACCATGATCGGCACCGGCAAGGACCCGCGCACCGTGCTGATGGGCTTCGCG
>DATBGO010000189.1:0-1686 GCA_036558005.1 Streptosporangiaceae bacterium
ACGTTCGCGATCGCGGCCTTCTCCGTGGATCAGCGCAACGTCAACCGGGTCGCCACGGCGCAAACGGGCGCCGCGGCGGTGCTGACCGTGACGGCTCGGACCGGGCAGGACCTGGGAACGATCGTCAACCGGATCGATCCGGGCGGCGACCAGGCCGCGGCCGTGGACCGCTACGCGGGCGGCACGGACAACGGCGCGGTGCTGCTGGCCGTGCAGCCGGAACGGTTCGCGCGGGTCGCGCTGTGGTCATCGGGCTCGCTTGACCGGCCGCCCGCGTCGATCGGCACGGCGCTGGATCCGCGCGTCCCCCCGTCCATCACGCTGCCGTCCGGGTCCTCGGCGGTGCGGGTCCGGGTCACCGGCCCGACCGGGATCGCGCCGGGGACCGATCTCACCCTCTGGGTCGTGGAGGCGGGCTCGCCAGACGGCGGCCAGGTACCAGTCAGCCTCGGCGCCCTGCACCAGGGCTTGCTGTCCGCTGCGGTCACCGGGTGCCCGTGCCAGGTGACCATGATCAGTATCGACGCGTCGACCGTCACACCCGGCGTGAAACAGGGCAGCGTGACGCTGTCTGGCCTGGCCGTGCGGACCGGCGGCACCTGGACTGCGTTGTCGGCGGCGCTGGCCAGCCCGACCGGCTGGTCGGCCGGAGCCGAGGACCCGTCCGGCTGCTCCACTACCCAGGGCCAGGCCCAAGCGGACCCGTCCGGCCTGCGCTGGTCTTTCCGCTCCGAGGCCGCCTGCAGCCCCGCTTTCCGCCGGACGGACACCCCCGATACGCTGCCCGCGCTGGTGTCGCGCCAGCTCACCAGCCGGCTCCAGGCCTTCGCGACGGTCGGGCTTAACGGCCGGGAGCTCCTGGTGCAGCCCGTGGTGCTGGCGGCGGCCGTGCCCGGCGCCCCCGCGGTCGGCATCGTCGTGGACCGCACGTACGCGCAGCGGAAGGCCTTCTATGCTGACGACAGCCTCGTCGCCGAGCAGGTCTGGGTGGCGCCGGGGTCGCTCGCCTCGATGCGCGCCAAGCTGACCGCGGCCGGCGTGAAGATCGACGGCGTGGCCACGGCGGCGGATGCCGAGGCGGTGCTCATGCGGCAGGGTCCCGCGCTGGCCAGCGTGCTGTTCCTGGCGGCCGCGGCGGCCGCGGCGCTGCTGGCCGGGGGTGCCGCTGTGCTCGGCCTCTACCAGGCGGGCCGCCGGCGGAGCTACGAGTACGCGGCCCTGATCGCCGGGCGCGTTCCGCGCCGGTCGCTGCGTGCCTCCGTGTTCATCGAGCAGTCGGTGGTCCTCGGCTTCGGCGCGGCGACAGGGGTGGCGGCCGGCGTCGGGTCGGCCGTGCTGGTGCTGCGCAATCTGCCGGTGTTCCTCGTCCCCCCAGCGGCGCCGTCGCTGCTGTTCGTCCCGTCGGCTACGCAGGTCGTGGTCCCGCTCGTGGTCACCGTGGTGCTGCTGGCGGTGGCCGTCGCGGTGGCTACCGTGCGGCTGATCCAGTCGGCCCGGCCCGAACTGCTCAGGGAGGCGCCGCCATGACCGCCTCGGCCGCTCCGGCCGCGCCCGCCGTCCGCTGCGAGAACCTGGTGCACGTGTACGGCACCCCGGGCAACGAGGTGGCCGCGCTCAGGGGAGTGGATCTGGTCATCGAGCCGGGTGAGATGGTGGCGCTGCTCGGCCCATCCGGCGCGGGGAAGA
>DATBGO010000190.1:0-27355 GCA_036558005.1 Streptosporangiaceae bacterium
ACTGACCTAAGCCAAGTGAAAACTAAGAGTAACAGCGTAAGTTCGTAGAGTAATGCCATTGTGATGTTTGGACTGATCCTGACCTGCGGCGTGAGATTGCGTAGACTTACCGTGAGCGGCGAGGAACGTAGCGGTTAGGCCCAGTCTGAGCGGGCTGGGCATGATCCGCGGGGAGGTCTGCCAGGCCGTGTGGCAGGGGAAACGCCGACTGCGGCGGCTGGAGAGGGAAGTCGCTGAGGCGCGGGCCGGACAGGCCGAACTGCAGCGACGGGTGGAACTGTTCGAGCAGATCGCCGCGTCGGCCGGGGTGGCGCTTGACGAGGCCGCGGCGGAGCCGGTGCCCTCGTCGCTGCTGGCCGCCGCCGCCGACTACCGGCCCAAGAGCTTTCCGGTCCGCCTCTCGGTCAATGGCGGCGAGGTGATCGCCGTGATCGGCGGCGACGGCGGCGATCCGCACGCCTGGTGGAGCGCGATCCGCCGGCTGGCGGTCCAGGCCGGGAGCGCGTCGTGACCCGGATCGAGCGGATCATCCTGCCGGCCGGGCTGCAGGCGACCGCGTACCGGGACGAGCGCGACGGCCTCATCATCTACGTGTCGCAGGCGCTCGACGCCCGGCGGCAGCGGGCCGCGGTGATGGAGGCGATCCGCGCCTCCCGGCGGTCTGGCCGGTGGGCCGGGCTGCTGCCGCCCGCCGGGGTGGCCGCGCTGGTGGCGCTGCGGATCTGGGCCTGGCGCGGCGCGACCGCGCTGCGGGCCCAGCCGGCCGCCTGGGCGGCGGGGACGACAGCCGCCGTCACCGCGCTGGCGGCGGCCGGGTACTTCGCGGCGGCGCCGCATCACCACAGCCCGCTGGCGGCCGGGCCGCCGCCCGCGCCGGTCACCGGGCAGTCGCCGCTCCAGAGCGCCAGCCCGGAGCCCGCCCCAGGCGCCCATCCCGGCCCGGCCCGGCCGGTGTCCGCGATGCAGCCGGCCGCGCCCGGCGGGTCAGCCTCCGATCAGCCTTATCCCAGCCAGCCGGCCGGCCAGGGCGGCGGCCTGGGCAGCGGGCAGGGATCGGCAGCGCCGGTGCCGTCCGGGTCAGCGCCCGCCGGGCCGGCTCCCGGGCCGGCGCCGCCGTCTTCAGCCGGGCCGGCGCCTCCGGCCTCACCCTCACCCTCACCCTCCCCGTCGCCGACGCCGACGGGGAAGAAGGGCGCCTGCGTGGTGCTGCTGGGTATCCGGGTGTGCCTGCCGCCCGTCGCGCTGACCGTGGGCTGACGCCGTACCCTGACCCGGCCGCTGGCGGCCGCTGATCCCGGGCCGGGCCGCGCGGTAGCCGCCAGGCCCCGGCCGGTCAGGCCTGGCGGCGTCGTGGCTCGTCCTGCTGGCCGTCCTGCTGCTCACGCCAGTTGCGGGCGAGCGCGATCAGGCCGCGGACCACATCCGGCGGCAGGCCGGGCACCTCGGCGATGTGCTGCAGGGTGGGATCGTCATAGTGGCCGACGCCGGCACTGGCCGCGGCCAGGGCCGGCTCTCCGCCGGCCAGGATCCGGCGGCAGGAACCGGGTGCCCAGCCGAGATGGTTCTCCAGGGCGCCGAGCGTGCTGGCGGACACCCGCCTGCCGTTCTCGATCTTGCCCAGGGTCCGCTCGGTCACCCCCGTCGCGGCGGCAAGCGCCCGGCGGTCCCGCATGCCGAGCGCGATGCGCCTGGCTATGACGTAGTCGCCGAGTCGCTGCCAGTCATCGTCTGCCATGGGCTACATCTTGCCGGAAGAATCTGGAATAATCCAGTACTTCCGACTCCTCTGACACTGGCTATACCTGGACATATCAGGTGTCCTGCTTCGCTAGTTTCGGCCCAGCAGTCACATGCGTACTAGATCTTGCCAATACATTGACATACTTTCCTGTTTCTTCCTACACTTGCAGACATGGCAGCAGAGCTCGCACCGGTGGTCATCACCGGGGCGGATCGCGGGCCGGGCGTGACCGCCGCCCGCCGGTCCGGTGCCGACCGGGCAGTGACCGAGATGTATGCGGCGCAGTACCGCACGCTGGTCCGGCTGGCCGCGCTGCTGACCGCTGACACCAGTTCCGCGGAGGCGATAGTGCAGGACTCCTTTGTCGCGATGCACCGCTCCTGGGCGCGGTTCAGGGACCAGGATGACGCGCTGGACTACCTGCGCCGGTCGGTCGTCACCCGGTCACGGTCGGCTGCGCGCCCGGACGGCAGCGCGCCGGGCGCGCAGCTGCGGGAAGCGGAGCCGGCCCGCCCCGGCTCGGCCGGGCCGGCCGCCGGCGGCCAGCCCGGGCCGCTCTGGCCGGCGATCCGCGCGCTGCCGCCGATGCAGCGCGAGGGTGTCGTGCTCCGGTTCTATCTCGGCCTGCCCGACCGGCAGGCCGCCGCCGCGATGGGCGTCAGCCCGGAGGTGGTGCGCACCCAATTGGCCAGGGCCATCGCGGCCCTCAAGAGCCTCCCGTAAGGGAGGGGTGGGGGGAATCCAAGGCTGGCTGAGGCGCGTGGATCGCCTCAGCCAGCCCTGGATCATCAGCACCCGGCCCTGATCTCCGGGACCAGCCAGCCCTGAAGCCCGCGGCCAGGCGGCCGCGGGCATTGGCATTTCAGCGCCATTCCAGCACCGTTTCAGCGCGCGGCGGCACAGTCCGGCTGGACTGCCCGCGGGGGCAGCACGGCGGCAGCACGCCGCCGTCGGCTGGCAGAGAGCGAGACACACCGGTGTTGACACAGGGTGGCAGGGCACGCAGGCGCGTGTATTCAGTCATCGCGGTCGCGGGGGCCGCGGCCGCGGTCGTGGCGGCGGCAGCGGGACCGGCCACGGCGGCGCCCGGGGCCGGGCAGCTGCCCGGGGCGCCGCGATCGGCGGCCGCGGCGTCCCGGCCGCCCGCCGCGCAGGCACTGGCGCCACCGGGCGTGTTCGGCTGGGGTGACAACGAGTTCGGCCAGGTCGGCACCGGGAGCGTCAACGCGGCCGAGTACGACTCGCCGGTCGCGGTGACGCTGCCGGCCAGCACTGTGCAGGTCGCCGCCAGCCCCGACGACTTCTTCAGCGCCGCCGTGCTGGCCGGCGGCACCCTGGAGACCTGGGGTAACAACACCTTCGGCCAGGTCGGCGACGCGACCACGACCAAGCGGTACGCGCCGTTCGCGGTGCCGGGCCTGTCCCACATCATCCAGGTCGCCGTGGGCGGCGGGCACGTGCTCGCGCTGGATTCGGCCGGCACCGTCTGGTCCTGGGGCAACAACACCAACGGCCAGCTGGGCAACGGCACCACCAGCCAGATCGAGGGCTCCAACCCCACCCCGGTGCCGGTGCCGGGGCTGCACGGGATCGTCCAGATCACGGCGGGCGACGAGTTCAGCATGGCGCTGCGCGGTGACGGCAGCGTCTGGGTCTGGGGGCGCAACAACTCCGGCCAGCTCGGCGACGGCACGACCGTGGACCGCGATTCGCCCGAGCAGCTGCCCGCCCTGACCGGACTGGTGAGCAGGCTTATCGCCGGCGAGGCGACCAGTTATGCGATCCGCACCGACGGGACCCTGCTGGCCTGGGGCGACAACTCCCTCGGCCTGCTCGGCAAGGGCACGAGCGGCGGGTTCGCCACCGCCCCGGCGCAGGTGCCGGGCCTGACCGGGGTCACCCAGGTCGCCAGCGCGGCCTTCACCACGCTGGCGGTGACCGGCCCGTCCGCCGCGATGTGGGCCTGGGGGTCCAATACCGACGGTGAATCAGGGGACGGGACCACCACCGCGCACCTCAGCCCGGAGCAGACGAGCCTGACCGGCGTCGCCCGGGTCGCCGCCGGGCGGCTGATGAGCGCCGCGGTGCTGTCCAACGGCAACCTGCTGACCTGGGGCCAGAACAGCTCGGGCGAGCTCGGCGCCGGCACGCATGACAGTTCTGACCACCCCGCTCCCGGCCTCGTCCGGACCCTCGCCGGGGTGAGCCAGGTCGCGCTCAGCTTCTTCTCCGGGCTGGCCATCGGCTCGCCGGCGCCGCGGATTCCCAGCCTGATCGGCGACACCCAGGCAGGGGCGGCGGCGGACCTGCAGGCGGCGGGCTACGTGCTCGGCCGTGTCACCTTCGTGGTGGACATCACCTGCGAGTACATCGGCGAAGTGAAAGCCCAGAACCCGGTGGCGGGCACACTCGACCCGCCGGGGACCTCAGTAGCGGTGACGATCGGGAAGGCGCCAGGGAAATGCCTGTGACATCTGAGCTGACGCGGCGCGGCGGGAAGCGCCGCGGTATGCGGGCCGTCCTCGCCGCGGCCGGGATGGCGGTCGCGCTGACCGCCGGGACAGTAGCACCAGCGGTGGCGGCACCCGCGGCCGGGCAGGCGGCGCAGGCCGGGCGGGTTCCCCGGGCGGTGCTCGCGGTGCCTGCGCCGCACGTCTGGAACTGGGGCGGCAACGTGTTCGGCGACCTCGGCAACGGGACGACCAATAACATCCACCCGACGCCGGAAGAGATGGCGTACGCCGGCGTCCGGCAGATAGCTGGCACCGGCGATACCACCGCCGTGGTGCTGGCCGATGGCACGGTGGCCGCCTGGGGAGCCAACAGCACTGGTGAGATCGGTGACGGGACCACCACCGAGCGGGACTTGCCGGTCATCGTGCCGGGCCTGACCGGGATCACCCAGATCGCGGAAGGTGACTACGTGCTCGCCCTGGACTCTAGCGGCCGGGTCTGGTCGTGGGGGGCCAACTACTATGGCCAGCTCGGCAACGGCACCACCAGCAACCTCAACGGCGCCAACCCGACGCCGGTGCCGGTTCCTGGCCTGACGGGCATCACCCAGATCGCCGCCGGTGCCCATTCCAGCTTCGCGCTGCGCTCGGACGGCACCGTCTGGGCGTGGGGCGACAACTCCGACGGCGAGCTGGGTGACGGCACGACGGTCAACCACAGCTCGCCCGAGCAGATACGCGCGCTGACCGGCGTCACCAAGATATTCGCCGGCGCGTCGACCGACTACGCCATCCGCGCCGACGGGACCGTCCTGGCCTGGGGGAGCAATAACCAGGGCATGCTCGGCATCGGCACGGCCACCGGAATATCCACCACCCCGGTGCCGGTGCCCGGCCTGACCGGGGTCACCCAGATCACCAGCAGCACGTACGCGACCCTGGCGCTGTCCGGGCAGAATGGCGCCGTCTGGGGCTGGGGCCCCAACTACCACGGCGAGCTCGGGGACGGGACCACGACCGCGCACTACACCCCCGAGCTGACCGGCCAGAGCGGCGTCGCGCAGATTTCGGCCGGCGCGCTGGAGACGGCGGCGATATCGTTCACCGGCGCGGTCTATGTCTGGGGCGAGAACACCTACGGCCAGCTGGGCAACGGCACCCAGGACGGTAACTCTCATCCCAGCCCGGTACAGGTCAGGGCCCTGGCGGGAGCAACCCAGATACTGGCCGCCGCGGACCACGTGGTGGCCGTGGCCTCACCCCCGGCCGGGGTCCCGAGCTTGATCGGTGACGTCCAGTCCACGGCGGCTCAGGAACTGCAGCAGGCCGGCTTCGTGCTCGGCCGGGTCACCACCGTGGTCGACCTCACCTGCGAGTACATCGGTGTGGTCAAATCCCAGAGCCCGGTGGCCGGCACCCAGGAACCGCTGGGGACGGCGGTCAGCATCACGATCGGGAAGGCGGGCGGCAAGTGCCTATAAGGAGGGTGCCACCTCGGCACTGAGATCCGGCGGCAGGCCGAGCCCGCCCAGCTTCGGGCGGACCCGGTCGCTGTCGGGATGGCTGATCTCCTCGAAGATCCGCAGGGCCCTGGCCCAGCTACGGCGGGCGGCGGCGGCGTCGCCCGCCGCCTGCTGGGCGTCACCGAGATGGTCGAGCGTGTCGGCTTCGTTGAACCGGTCGGCGAGTTCCAGGTAGAGGTCAATGGCGCGCTGGTAGCACCCGAAGGACCGGTCATGGTCGCCGAGCCGGTGGTGGATGTAGCCCAGGCTGTCCCAGGTGGCGGCCTCCCAGCTGCGCTCGCCCGCCTCCCGGACGGCGGCCAGGCCCAGCTCGCAGTAGCTGATGGCCTGCCGGTAGCTGCCCAGCTGGGCGTGGCAGAAGCCGATGTCGTTGAGCACCATCGCCTGCCCGGCCTGGTGGCCGGCCTTGCGGTACAGCTCCAGCGCCCGCATGGCGTGGCCGAGCGCGTCCGGGACGCGGTGCTCGTGCTCGGCCAGCCAGGTGAGGCTGTTGTGCACCCGGGCCTGGCCGAGCTCGTCGCCGATCAGCTCGAACAGGCCCAGGGCCCGCTCGCACTGCGGGTAGGCGTCACCGAACCGGCCTGACCGGGCGTACCCGAGCGCCAGCCCGTGCACGGCGTGCGCTTCGCCGGCCACGTCGCCGGCCCGCCGGGCCGCGTCCAGCCCGGCCTGCTGAGCCAGCGTGTTGTCGTTCCATGACCCGCAGCGCAGCAGGAACGTGCTCAGCGTCCACGCCAGCTGCCAGGCACGGGTGCCGAAGCCAGCGTCAGCGGCCAGCCGCACGGCCGCCACCAGCGCGGCGTGCTCCGCGGTGAACCAGGCCATCGCGCCGGCCTCGGCGGCCAGGCTGGCCGCAACCACCCCGGGCCGGGGCGGGACCAGCGAGAGCGGCTCCAGGTGCGGCTCGATCAGCCGGGCCGCGGCGTGCGCGGTGTGCAGGTAGTAGTCCAGGACCCGGCACACCGCGGCATCCTGGTCCTGCCTGCTGTCCAGCGCGTGCGCCTGCTCGGTGGCGTAGGCGCGCAGCAGGTCATGGAACGCGAACCGGCCCGGCGCCAGCTCGGCGAGCAGGTGCGCGCGGGACAATTCGGCCAGCGGCCCCCGGGCCCGGCCGGGCTCCACCGCGGCGAGGCTGGCGGCGGCGGCGACCGAGATGTCCGGGCCCCGGTGCAGGCCGAGCAGCCGGAACATCCGGGCCGCCCCGGTGCTCAGCGCCTGGTAGGACCAGGAGAAAACGGCGCGCACATCGGTGGCCGGGTCGCCGCCGTGGAACGGGTCCAGCGCGCCGGCTGACTCGCGCAACTCGGCGGCCACCGCGGCCAGCGGGAAGCCCGGGCTGGAGGCGGCGCGAGCGGCGGCGATGGTCAGGGCCAGCGGCAGCCGGGCGCAGCAGGCGATGATCTCATCGGCCGCATCCGGCTCGGCCGCCACCCTGGCCGCGCCGAGCCGGCGGGCGAGCAGGTCCCTGGCATCAGCCGCGGGCAGCAGGCCCAGGGTCAGCGGGTAGGCGCCCTCGGCGGCGACCAGTCCGGTGAGATGGTTGCGGCTGGTCACGATGGCCAGGCAGCGGGGCGAGCCGGGCAGCAGCGGCCGGACCTGCTCGACGTCGCGCGCGTTGTCCAGCACCACCAGCACCCGCTTGCCCGCCAGCACGCTGCGGTACAGCCCGGCCTGGGCCGGCAGCTCGGCCGGGATCCTGGCCACCGGCACGCCGAACGCCTCCAGGAACCCGCGGACCGCCTCGCCCGGCTCGACCGCCGCCCCGCCCGGGTGGAAGCCCTGCAGGTTGACATACAGCTGGCCGTCGGGAAACCGGGCCGACACCTGATGTGCCCAGTGCACCGCCAGCGCGGTCTTCCCGACCCCGGCGGTGCCCGACAGCGCGGAGATGACCACCGCCGCGGGGCCGCCGCTGACCGGCTCGGCTCTGGGCAGCAGCGCGTCGAGGCTGGCCAGCTCGGTGCCGCGGCCGGCGAACGCAGCGACCGCGGCGGGCAGCTGCGCGGGTACCGGTACCGGCGGAGGGCCCAGCCGCAGCGCGGCCACGGCCGCGGGCGGGTCCAGCGCCGGGTCCTGCCGGAGAATGGCCGCCTCCAGCTCGCGCAGCTGCTGGCCGGGATGCACCCCCAGCTCCTCGCTCAGCGCCTGCTGCAGCCGGCGGTAGGCGGCCAGCGCGTCGGCCTGCCGGCCGCTGCGGTACAGCGCCAGCATGAGCTGGGCCTGCAGCTGCTCGTCCAGCGGCCGGCCGGCCACCATCTGCTCCAGGTCCGGCACCAGCGCCTGATGCTCGCCTGCCGTCAGCCTGGCCTCGAACAGGGCCCGCTTGACCTGCACGCCGAGCAACTCCAGCCGCTCCGCCTGCTCCTCCAGCCAGGCCAGCCCCGGCAGGTCCGCGAGCGGCCTGCCGCGCCACAGGGCCAGCGCCGCCTGCAGCTGCCTGGCGCCGAGGACCGGGTCGGCCGCCTGCCGGCCGGCCAGCAGCAGCCGCTCGGCGGCCTGCACGTCGGTCCCCTCATCGCCCAGGTCAAGCAGGTAGCCGGGCGGCCGGGCCCGGATGGCGTCCTTGCTGCCCAGCAGCTGGCGCAGGTAGGACACGTGGCTCTGCAGCGTGTTGACCGCGGTGGACGGGGCGCGCTGGCCCCACACCACGTCGGCCAGCGTGCTGGTGCTGACCACCTCGCCGCAGTGCAGTGCCAGGGCCGCCAGTACGGCCTTCCGCCGTAGGCCCTGCACCGGCCGCGGTTCGCCTGCGACGACGACGTCGACCGGGCCCAGTAGCCGCACCTGCATGACGCCCGTCTCCACGCGGTAATGAAAGAGTCAAAATCGGACCATAACGAGTATGTACCGCTTCATCTTCTCCCGCGTCCAGGCGCCGGCCAACGGGCCCCGGCTCAGCTAGCCTCCGTCCCGGTCAGCCGTAGCGGCGCAACTGGTGAAAGAAGCCGTCGATGACGTTCAGCCGCCCGGCCATCGCGACCTGGTCGTAGACGAACTTGCCGACCGCCAGGTCGAGCACGCCCAGGCCGAACGGCGAGAACACCACCGGCCGCCCGGCCGGCAGGATCGCCCGGCCGGTCATCACGTCGTCTAGCGTGCCGTCCAGGAACGCCCGGTTCCCGGTGAGCTGCTCGGCCAGGTGCGGCGAGGTGCCGGCCTTCAGGCAGTGCTCGACGTCGTCGACGACGTTGGCCGACTCCAGCAGGATCTCCGGCGCCAGGTCGCGCAGCGAGATGTGCAGCACCAGCGGGTTGTGCCGGAACCAGCCCGGCTCGGTGACGTGCGGCTGCCCGGCCACGGTGGCGAAGATCACCAGGTCGCTGGCGCGGATCAGCTGCTCGGCGCTGTCATGCACGGTGACGTAGCCGCCGGTGCCCGGCCCGGCGGCGCCGGACCGTTCCAGGTAGCCGCAGAACCCGGCCGCGCTCTGCGCGGACAGGTCGTGCACGCCGGTCTCGCTGAACGTCCAGCCGGTCGCGGCCAGGAAGGCGTGGATGTAACGGGCGATCAGGCCGGTGCCGATGAACCCGGCCCTGGCCGGCCGGGGCCGGCCGCGGCTGAGCCAGTCCGCCGCCGACGCGGCCATCGCGGCGGTCCTGGTGGCGCTGATGATCGAGCTCTCCAGGCAGGCGAACGGGTAGCCGGTGTCGTGGTCGTTGAGGATGAGCACGGCCGAGGCGCGCGGCAGCCCGGAATCGACGTTGCCGGGGAAGCTGGAGATCCATTTCAGCCCGTCCACCTGCAGCGGGCCGCCGATCGAGGCGGGCAGCGCGATGATCCGGTCGGCCGGGCGGTCAGGGAACCGGAGGAAATACGACGGCGGGTTGACCGAGTCGCCGGCGCTGTGCAGCCGGTAGGTCGCCTCGACCAGCTCGACGAGCTGCCGTTCCCGGCCGGCCAGCGCCTGCTGGACCTGGGCGCCGGGGATGACCGCGAACGGCGGCGCGCTGACCGGGCCGGGCGCCGCGGACTGGGTCACGGAGCCGGTGGCGGTCATCGGCTGGTCACCTCGGTCACCGGGGAGCAGTCGGCCAGCCGCACCGGGTCGGCCATCGCGGCCAGCACCTCGCGCTCGCCCTCGAACGGCTCCCTGCTGTGCGCGCTGCGGATGTTGTCCACCAGCATCAGGTCGCCGGCCTGCCACGGCTCGCGCGCGGTGTGCGCCTCGTAGACGCTGTTGAGCAGCTGCACGACGTCCTCGCCGACCGGGTCGCCGTTGCCGAACCTGGTGTTGAACGGGAGCGCGTCCTCGCCGTACATCTCCACCAGGAACTCGCGCACCTCCGGGTCGATGGTCCGCTCGTTCAGGAACGCGATCTGGTTGAACCAGCAGCGCTGGCCGGAGCCCGGGTGGGTCACCACGGCGCTGCGCAGCTGGCGGGTGCGCAGCCCGCCGTCGGGCTGCCACTCGAACTCGATCGCGCTGGCCCGGCAGTAGCCCTCCACCGCGGCCCTGTCGTCGGTGCCGAACGCGTCCGCCACGCTGGCCCCGATGTCCTCGTTGTAGTTGCGGGTCAGCAGCCAGCCTTCCCGCTCGAACCGGCTGACCAGCTCGGCGGGCAGCGCGCTGAGCACGGCCGGCGCGTCGGCCACCCCGGTCGCCCCGCCGCTGGCGGGCGCGGTCAGGCAGGCGAACAGCATCAGGCCGGGGAACTCCAGCGCGTAGCTGAGCTCGTGGTGCATGCACATCGGCTGGTTCGGCGGCCACTTCGAGGCGGAGTACACCCCGCCCGGGTAGCTGCGCCGGGACGCGAACGCCTCGTGCTCGGTCATCAGGCCGGCCGTGCTCAGCTGCCCGGCCACCGCGGCGAACTGCGCCGCGTCGCGCAGCTGCAGGCCGCGGACCAGGACGCTGCCGTGGTCAGCGGCGGCGGCGCGCAGCGCGTCCCGGTGCTGGGCGGCCCAGCTAGCCGGGTCGGCGGCCGCCGTGGTAAGTACCGGCGGCCTGCCCGGCCGCAGGTCAAGGCCCAGCAGGTCGGCTGGGGAAGTGGATGACATCAGGTTGCTTCCTTTCGTCGTGCTCAGGTCGGGACAGGCACCCCGGCGTGGCGCACGGCGTGCGCCGCGCCGGCCGGCCTGGTGCGGGGGAAATAGTGGCCGCCGTCGCCGAGCTCGTGCAGGCCGACCGGCCCGGCCAGCAGCCGCCAGTCGCGGTGCCGGTCCCGCGCCTGGGCCGTGTACGGGTCGTCGGCGGCGACGACGACGGTCACCGGCACCGGCAGCGGCCGGTCCGGCGGGGAGTCGATGGCGTCGGCGAGGTAACCGTGCGCGGACCGGCAGTCGTGCCGGTAGGCCGCACCGACCTGCCCGGCCCGCTCGGCGTCCAACTCGCCGAGCTCGGTGTAGCCGCCGTCCGCGCTCAGCGCCGCGGCCGCCTCGGCGTTGCCCTGCCGGTCCAGTTCCGCGATCGCGGCCCGCCGGCCCGCCGCGTCGCCGAGCAGCTGCGCGCCGATGAACACCCGCCGCACGTCCGCGCCGCGCGCGTCCAGCAGGCGGGCGGTGGCCAGCGCGAACGCCGCCCCGGAGGAATGCCCCCAGAGCAGGATCCCGGCCAGCTTGCGCCGGGTGATCTCCGCGGTGACCTGCTCGGCGACCCGGGCGATCGGGGCGAACGGCTCGCGGCCGGCGGCCAGGTCGTGCCCGGGCAGTTCCACCGCGTAGACCGCCAGCCCGCTGCCGCGCAGCGCCGCGGCCATCGCCTGGAAGTTCACCGCGTTGCCGCCGGCGTAGGGGAAGCAGACCAGCGCGCCGGCCTGGCCGTCCGGCTCGGTCAGCGGCTGCAGCAGCCCGGCGTCCGGCCCGGCGCCGCCGTCGACCAGCTCAGCCAGGTCGGCCAGGACCGGGTGGCGGGTCAGTTCGTTCAGCGACACCTTCCGGTCCAGCGCGATCGCCAGCTTCACCGCCGACAGCGAGGTGCCGCCCCGGTCGAAGAAATGGTCGTGCCGGCCGATCTGGCCGGCCGGGATGCCGAGCACCGCCGACCACGCGGCCGCCAGCCGCTGCTCGGTCGGCGTGGCCGGGCCGGGGAATTCCTGCTCCGCCGGGTCCAGCTGGCCGGCCAGCGCGGCCAGCGCCTTCTTGTCGATCTTGCTGTTGCCGGTCAGCGGCAGCTGGTCGCGCCAGTGGAACGCGGCCGGGACCATGTACCCGGGCAGCGACTGGCCGAGCAGGTCGCGCAGCTGCCCCGCTTCCAGCGGCCGGGGACCGGAGTAGAACGCGACAAGCCGCTTGGCCTGCCCCGCCCGCTCGGTCACCACCACCGCGCCGTCGCGCACCCCGGGCGCTCTCAGCAGGGCGTTCTCGATCTCGCCGATCTCGATCCGGAAGCCGCTGATCTTGACCTGGCTGTCGCGCCGCCCGAGGAATTCCAGCGTCCCGCCTGGCAGCCACCGGCCGAAGTCGCCGCCCTGGTAGAGCCGCTGGCCGGGCCGGTGCGGGTCGGTGCCGAAGGCCTGCGCGGTGCGCTCGGGGTCGTTGACGTAGCCGCGGCCGACGCACACCCCGGAGAACACGATCGCGCCGGGTGCGCCGAGCGGGACCGGCGCCAGCTGCTCGTCGACGACGTAGACCCGCACATTGGCGACCGGCGCGCCGATCGGCACCCGGCCGCCGTCGGGCACCTGGTGCATCACCTCGTGGTTGGTGTCGTCCGAGGTCTCGGTGAGCCCGTAGGCGTTGACCAGCGCTACCCCCGGCCTGGCCGCGAACCAGCGTTGCACCAGCTCTTTCTTCAGCGCCTCGCCGGTCACCGACACCACCCGCAGGTCGGGCAGCTCGCGCGGGCTGCGTTCCAGGTAGGACAGCACCGCTTCGAGGTAGGACGGCACCACCTGGAGCACGCCGGCCTTGCCGTCAGCGATCTTGTCGACGAACCGGGGCACGTCCAGGATCGCGTCCTGCTCGACGAGCAGCGTGGTCCCGCCCGCCAGCAGCGCGCTGACCAGCTGCCACAGCGAGATGTCGAAGCACTGCGGCGCGGTCTGCGCGACCACCTGCCCGGCAGTGATCCCCAGGTCGCCGATCTTGGCGTAGAGGTGGTTGAGCAGGCCGGCCTGCTCGCACATCGCGCCCTTGGGCTCACCGGTGGAGCCGGAGGTGAAGTAGATGTAGGCGAGCTGGTCCGGGCCGACCGGGATGCCGGGGTCGCCGCTGGGGTGGCCCTCGGCGCAGGCCGCGCCGATGTGCAGCACCCGGGCGGCTGGCACCGCCGCGAGCGCCTGGTCCAGCGTGCCGGTGCTGCCGGGCTCGGTCAGCACCAGCTCGCATCCGGCCCGGGTCAGCGTGGCGGCGATCCGGTCGGCCGGGAAGTGCGGCTCGACCGGCAGGTACGCGCCGCCGGCCTTGAACACCGCGATGACCGCGGCCATCCAGTCCAGGTTGCGCTCGGTCACCACCGCGACCACGTCTTCCCGGCGCAGCCCGCGGGCCAGCAGGGCCCGGGCGATCTGGTTGGCGCGGGCGTTCAGCCCGGCGTAGGTCAGCTGCTGGCCGCGGTGGATGGCGGCGATGTCATCCGGGCGGGCGGCCGCCCGCTGCTCGAACAGCTCGTGGAAGCGGCGATCAGGCAGTTCCCGGTGCGGCCCGGCGAGTCCGTCGAGCTGGAGGCTGAGCTCGGCGGCCGACAGCAGGCTCTGCTCGCCGTGCTGGGCGCCGGAGTCCGCGGCGATCAGCTCGAGCGCGGTGGCGTGGTAGCCGGCCATCCGGGCCGCGCTGTCCGCGTCCAGCACGCTGGTGCGGTAGCTCAGCCGCAGCACCAGCCCGTCGTCACGGGGAGCGAACGCCACCCGCGCCGCGACCGGGTTCGCTGTCGCGCAGGAGGCGGCGCCGGGCATGCCCTCGTCCAGCCGGGGCTCCCCGGTGATGTCGGCGGGCGGGGCAGCCGGGTCGAAGACGGTCTCGGCCGACGGCCCGGGCAGGCCCAGCTCCCGGCTCAGCTCGCCGACCGGGAAGTCCTGGTGGGCCAGCAGCTGCTGCTGGACCTCGCGGGCGTGCAGCAGCAGCGCCCGCCACGAGCCTGGCCCGGCGGTCAGCCGGGCTGGCAGCGGCGGGCCGCCGCGCCCGGTCACGTACCCGGTCACGATCTCGGCCTCACCCGACAGCGCGGCGAGCACCTTGGCGTGCGCGGCCAGCAGCACCGCGCTGAGCGGCATGGCCAGCTGGTCCGCGAGCTGGCGCAGCGCCGTCACGGTGCCGCGGGGGATGTCCGCCTGGCAGGCCGCGGTGCCCGGCCGCGGATTGGCGTTCCACCTGGGCAGTGTGGTAGCCCCGCCGGCCTCGAGGACAGCGTGCCAGAACTCCCGGCTGGCCGCGGCGGCGGTCTCCGGGTCACGCACGCTGGTCACGACATCTCCCTGGCCGGGTTCCCGCCCCAGTAAGCGTTCTGCGGCATTTCCTCGCCTTTCATGAGGAAGGAATCGGGGGCCAGTTCGGCGCCGTCGCCGACCGTCACGCCGTAGTGGACGAACGCGCCGACGCCGATGGTGCAGCCGGAGCCGATGGTGCTCCGGTCGGATTTGAAGGTGCCGTCTTCCTGCGAGTGGCACTGGACCTGGCTGCCGAAGTTCAGCGTGCAGTAGTCGCCGACCGCGGCCAGGGTCCGCTCGGTCAGGCCGAAGCCGTCGTCGAAGACCTTCTTGCCGATCCGCGCGCCCAGCCGCCGGTAGATCATCGGCTTGAACGGGGTGCCGTCGAAGAAGGTCAGGTAGTGCGTCGCGGGTACCTTCCACAATCGCTCGTGCCACCAGAAGTAGCGGTCGTAGATCGAGCAGTACTGCGGCTTGAGCGAGCGGAACCGCAGCAGGATCCGCTCGGCCAGCACGAAGTAGACCGGGCTGGCCAGCAGGCTGAGCGCGAAGAAGCCGGCGATCACCACCTCGGCGAGCGCGCCGTACAGGTCGTAGGCGGCCAGCCCGATGACGGTGAGCAGGAAGAAGTGCAGCCAGCGGGCGAACAGGAACACGCCCATCGTCTTGATGTTGTACCGGTTCTTCGCCGCCAGGCTGCGCCGGAACTGATCCCCGGTGTGCAGGTCGTCGAACCGGCTGTCCCGCTCGACCGACCGCGGGATCTCGAAGCTGGGCGAGCCGAGCAGGCCCACGCCCTCCCGGATCTTCCCGTCCAGCGGGATCATCGCCTTGGTGGCCAGCAGGCAGTTCTCGCCGGTCCGGCCGCCGGACGGGTAGGCGATGTTGTTGCCGAGGAAGTTGCGCGGCCCGATCGAGGCCCGGGACACCCGGAACGAGGTGCTGGAGTAGTCGGCGTTGATCACCGACAGGCCGTCGGCGACCATCGTCCCGCTGCCGACGGTGGTCAGGTACGGGGTGACATGCGCGACGTCGGTGCCGAAGTTCGACCCGGTCTGCTCGACCTTGGACAGGTCATAGCCGATGTAGCGCAGGTAATGCACGATGTAGGAGCTGTCACCGAACAGGTAGAGGAAGAACTTGTTCGAGGTCAGCCGGGTGATCGCCCGGTGTACCCGGTAGTGGAACCCGTACAGCGGATAGACCCGGTCCGGCTTGACCAGCAGGTTCAGCAGCCGCGGGCCGGTGGCCACCACGACCAGGCCGGCCAGCAGCGAGCCGGAGAACAGCACCACCGACAGCACCAGCGCGTCGAGGTAGAGCCCCCACGAGGCGATGCTGTCGGTGGCCGGGTCCACCAGGTTGTCCACCGCCGGCAGCGCGCGCAGCAGCAGGTACAGCAAGCTCTCCGCCAGCGGCAGGTAGACCAGGAACAGCAGCAGCAGGGTGGAGGCGCAGAACAGGAACCGGCGCAGCGAGCCGCACCGGGCCGGGCCGACCCGCAGGTAGTCCACCTCGGCGGGCTGGGCGGGCGAGCCGTGCCACCGCTGGCCGGCCGGGACCGCCTGGCCGGGGTGCAGCGCGGAGCTGTGGCCCAGCTGCGAGCTGTCGCCGATCGAGGTGCCGGTGTCCAGCACCGTCTTCTCGCCGACCAGCACGTTGCTGCCGATGCTGACCGGTCCTGGCTCGATCTTGCCGTCGTGCGCCCGGTAGCACAGGAACACCGCCTCCCTGCGGATGATCGTGCCCGAGCCGATCGTGAGCAGGTCGGTGCAGATCGGCACGCTCCGGGAGGAGATCGTCACGTGGCGGCCGATCCTGGCGCCCAGCGCGCGCAGGTACAGCGGGTAGATCGGCGTCCCGACGAACAGCAGGGCCAGCGGGCTGGACCGGACCAGGGTCTTGACCATCCAGAACCGGACGTAGCCCAGGCTCCAGACCCGGATCGGGCCTGGTTTCCACCGGCCGACCAGGATCCACTTCGCCGCGATCGGGATCGTGCAGACCGCGAGCAGGGCGCCGGCGCCGAAGGCCACGCCGCGCAGGTAGAGGTCCAGCGGCCCGGACGCGGCGATGATCCAGTTGTAGGCGCGGGTGGCGACGAGCGCCGCGACGTAGCAGTAGCCGAGGAAAAACAGCAGCTGGATGGTGCCGCACAGGACGTATTGCAGTGAGCTGGCCGGCGGCTGTGGCTGCGGCCGGGCCGGCCCGGCGGGCCCGGCTGCCTGCTGCCCGCCCGCCTGCTCCTGGTCCAGCCCGGGTGCTGGCGCCTGGGCCGGGACGCTGGCCGGCGGCGGGCCGGCCTCCAGCGCGGCCGCCAGGCTGGCGATCGTCGGATGCTGGTAGACGTCGCGCATCGACACCGACGGCAGGTCTGCCCGCTTGCGCACCCGGGCGCAGAAGTGCGCCATCACCATCGAGTCGGCGCCCAGGTCATCGAAGAAGTGACTGTCTGGCCGCACCTCGCCGGCGTGCACCAACTCGGCCAGCAGCCCGGCCAGGATGCCCGCGCACCCGTCCTGAGTGCTGGCGGGCGCCTCGGCCAGGTCAGCGGTGAGGATCTCGGCGGGCTTGTCCACTACCGGGCTCCCCGGGCCACCAGGTGGCCATCGCGGGCCGGGCCGGGCGCCGCGGCGGTGAGCCGCGCGGCCGGCCTCAGGCCAAGCTGGCCGTGACCGGCCAGCGGACCGGGGCTGAGCACGTCCTCGCCGTACAGGTCCTGCAGCCAGTTGGTGTGGTAGATGGTGTCCAGGTAGCGTTCGCCCAGGTCCGGGGCGATCGCGACGGTGGTGAGGTCTTCGGCCCCGTGCCGGGCCAGCCAGCCCATCGCGCCGCTGACCACCGTGCCAGTAGACCCGCCGAACAGGAATCCCCGTTTGGCCAGCCGGTGGCAGGCCCGGATGGTGTCCGCCTCCTCGACGTGCACGACCTCGTCCACGTAGGACTCATCCAGCATCGGCGGCCGGATGCTGGCTCCCAGGCCGGGGATCATCCGGCAGCCTGGCTCGCCGCCGAAAGCCACCGACCCGACCGCGTCCACCGCGACGATCCGCACCGGCCGGTGCCAGTGCCGGAAGAAGCGCGCGCAGCCCATCAGCGTCCCGGTGGTGCCCACGCCGACGAACAGCACGTCCAGCCGCGGGAACTGGCTGGCGATCGCGGGCGCGGTGGTCCGGTAGTGCGCTTTCCAGTTGCTCGGGTTGGTGTACTGGTTCAGCCACACATAACGGTCGTCAGCCGCGCACAGCTCGCGGACGTAGTCAATCCGCGCGCCGAGGAAACCGCCGACCGGATCGGGCTCGGCCACGACGTGGACCTCGCTGCCCAGCGCCTCCATCAGCAGCCGGGTCGACAGGTTGCAGCGCGGATCGGTGATGCACAGGAACCGGTGGCCGGTGCTGGCCGCGATCATGCTCAGCGCGACGCCCAGGTTCCCGGACGAGGACTCGACCAGGACCGACCCGGGGTTCAGCACCCCGGCCCTCGCGGCGGCCGCCACCATCTCGTTGGCGGCCTTCAGCTTGATCGAGCCCGCGAAGTTGAAGCCCTCGCACTTCAGGAACAGCGAGCGGCCGAAAATGGAGCAAAGGTCAACGTAAAGCTCATCCTCATTGAATGCCTGCGGATCGGATATGACTGGCACCGCCGCCTCCTCATCGATAGCCGGGCGCTCGGCTGCTCATCTGAACCGGCGCAGCCTGAGGAAGACGTCGTCGTGCGCGGTAGAGCCAGATACCCATCTGTGCCACCTCCCCGTTTCCCCGAGCCCGGGCGACACTGCCCCCGGCCTGCTCCGATGGCGTAATGACCGGACGGCCAGCATCGCCCCCGCGCCGCCCGGAAACTGCTGTTCAGCGTGGTCATGTCGGGGGGTTCGGCGAGGGGGCCCGGCCGGTGGCCGGCCGGGTGAGCTGCGCTGTGGCCGGGCAGCAGGGTGCTGGCTCGCGGGCAAGCGCGAGCCTTCAGTTCCGCATGAGTCCGCATAAGCCGGGCGATACCCCCGGCACGGACGTCATGACGATCGGGCTGGTGCTGCCGTAGCCAGCCGCAGCGAGCTTGTCCTGGCCCGGATCCGAGCCCGCCCGCGCGAGTCTGGCTGCCTCCGCGCGACATTGCGTGGCTATGTCAAAGCCGTGCACTAACGTCCCCCCGGTCATCAGCGCATAAAGCCAGTCTCTTGCTAGCGCAAGATACCCCGATCAACGTATTCCCATGCTACGGGAACGCCGCAAAGCCGATGCTACCGGTGAGGCGCCGGCGCAACCTACCCCCGTGGCACCCGGCGGTCCGGATCCCCGTTACACCCATAACTACGCACACCAGTGCCTGTCGGTTCACCAGCCCGTTATGTCAAGCCTCTATGGGCGATAGCCGGGCGCGGCGAAACGGGCTGACATTGGCGTCAGCCGGGCTGGCTGACATTGCTGTCAGCTCACCGCGATTCGCGCCACGCCGACGCTAAAGCCGCTGGCATGTTCCTGGCCGAGAGCTCGGCAACGGCCGGCCCGGCCACGTAGTTGCCGTCCGGCAGGTGCACCAGGTAGCCCTCGTAGCACAGGGTCCGGACCAGGTGATACGCGGTGGACAGGTGCAGCTGGCAGCGGCGCGCGATCACCTTCGCCGGGAGCGGCTGCCCCGACCGGGTGACCGCCTCGATGATCCGCAGGGCGCGCGAGACGCTGCGGATCAGATCCGATGGCTGCGACTCGGTCACCTCAACAGCAATTCCCTGGGAGTGCGTCGGTGAACATGGCGGCGGGCTTGGAACTGGCGTTCAGCATCTGAAATTTCCGGGGTTCCGGGCTTACCGCTCGCGGGCTGACGATGGGCTTATGTCCGGCGTGCCGCGATGGGCGCTCGATGCGCTCAGCGATGTTTACGACCCATGCTGCCGTGAAAAGGGTATTTCGGTAATTGATATGGGATTGGTCCGGTCGGCCGAGCTGGCCGGCGGCCAGGCCCGGGTGGAGCTTTTGCTGACCTCAGGCTGGTGCCCGTTCGCCGCCCGGGTGCTCACCGAGGTCCGGGACCGGATCGAGGCGCAGCCCGGCGTGGACGCCGCCGAGGTCACGATCGTCTGGGACGAGCCGTGGACCACCGGCAGGCTCTCGCCGCGGGCCGCCCGGCTGCTGCGGTTCCTGCCGCCGCCGTCCCGGGCCGGGGACAAGGCCGCCTATCTCGCCGCGCACCCGCCGGGGGAGGGTGATCAGTCATGATCGACGACGCGTCCCTGGCCGGAATGCGCCGACCTGGCCAGCCGTGACCCGGACCGGACCGTGTTCTGGGGATCGGTGAACCCGCTGGAGGGACGCAAGGCGCTGGACCTGATGGAACGCCAGGTGGGCGAGTACGGGGCGCGGGCGTTCAAGTTCTACAACGTGCGCTACGACTACGGCAGCCCGTACCCGTGGCGGATGGACGACCCGCAGATCGCGTTCCCGGTTTTCGAGAAAGCGCAGGAACTGGGGGTGAACCTGATTGGCGTGCACAAGGGCGTGCCGCTGGGCCCGCAGCCGATCGAGCACACCCAGACCTGGGACATGGATGACGCGGCGGCCAATTTCCCGGCATCAACTTCGTCATCTTCCACGTCGGGCTGCCGTTCCTGGACGAAACGTGCTGGCAGCTGATCCGCTACCCGAACCTGTTCGCCTCGCTCGCGGCCACCGTTAACTTCCTGGTGCGGGCGCCGCGGATGTTCGCCGAGATCCTGGGGAAGCTGCTGTTCTGGTGCGGGGAGGACAAGATTATCTACGGGTCAGAGGCGCCGATCTTCCACCCGCAATGGGCGCTGCGGGCCGTTATGGATTTCCAGATTCCCGAGGACCTGTGCGCGGGGTACGGGTACCCGCAGCTGACCGGCGAGGCCAAGCGGAAGATCCTGGGGGAGAACCTGCTGCGCCTGCACGGCATGGACGTGGCGCAGGCGAGGGCAAACCTCAGCCGCCGCCGGCCGTAGCCGGCGGCGGCTGAGCCCCCCGCACCCCCGGGTCAGGTGGTCCCGGCCGGCCGGATGTTCTGGTTGACGTGGAACACGTTCTCCGGGTCGTACCGGCGCTTGACCTGGGCGAGCCGGTCATAGTTGCCGCGATAGGCGGCCTTGACCCGGTCCTGGCCCTCGTTCATCAGGAAGTTGACGTAGGCGCCGCCGGCCGAGTGCGGATGCAGTTCCTCCCAGTAGTCCCTGGCCCACTGCGAGATCACCGGCGCGCTGGCCGGGTCCGGGTCGACGCCCACGATGACGCCCGCCCAGCCGCCTTCCCGGTAGGCGAACGCGGTGCCGTCCGGGCTGACCCGGCTGGCCGCGCCGTCGATCGGGTACAGGTGCATGGTCGAGTGCCCGGTCGGCAGCCGCGCGCCGTACTTGAGGTGCACGTCGATGGCCGCGTCGGTGATCTCGTTGAAGAAGTCCGCCCGCCAGTACCACTGCAGCCCCTTCGGGTAGAGCGCGTCGAACGCGCTCTGCAGCATGGTGAACGGCATCTCGTGCACCCCGTACACCAGCGGCGAGCCGTACGCCTTGATCGGCTCGAGCACCTGGTCGGCCCGGTCGTGCGGGCCGGTGTAGCACCACACGATGGCGCAGGACTTGCGGCCCCAGAGTTCCTCGGGGAACGGCGGGGCGGGCGGGATGGTGATCAGCCCGATCCAGCCGTTCAGCTCCTCGGGGAGCGAGGGCAGCAGCTCCCGGTACCAGCGCATCACCTCGGCGGTGTCGTCGAAGTCGTACAGCACCGGGCCGCCGATGATCGAGCCGTGCTCGCCGATGTCGTGGCAGCTGAATGTGAAGCTTGTGACGATGCCGAAGTTCCCGCCGCCGCCGCGCAGCGCCCACAGCAGGTCAGGATGGGAGTCCTCGCTGGCGGTCACCAGCGACCCGTCGGCCAGGACCACGTCGGCTGACCGCAGGTTGTCGACCGTGAGCCCGAACCGCCGGGCCAGGTAGCCGATGCCGCCGCCCAGGGTCAGGCCCGCCACCCCGGTGGTCGAGACGAACCCGCTGGGGGTGGCCATGCCGAACGCCACCGTCGCGTGGTCGACGTCCCCCCAGGTGCAGCCGGCGTCCGCGCGGACGGTGCGGGCTTGCGGGCTGACCGTAGTGCTGCGCAGCAGTGACAGGTCGATGACCAGCGCGCCGTCCGCGACCCCCAGGCCCGCCGCGTTGTGGCCGCCGCCGCGGACCGCGATGTCGACGTGGCGCTCGCGGGCGAAATGTACGCAGCTGACCACGTCAGCCTCGTCCCGGCAGCGGGCGACCGCGGCCGGGTGCTTGTCGATCATGCCGTTGTACACCGCCCGGGCCTCGTCGTAGCCCGGATCGCCCGGCCTGATCAGGTCGCCGCGCAGGATCTCGGCTAGTTCCTCGTACGACCCGATGGCCAGGCCGGGTGTGGTGGCGGTCATCCGAATTCCCCCTTGGGCGTGGTTGGCTCAGCGCCGGTCACCCGAAGCTAGGGGGTGCGGCGTTCGCCAAGCGTTCGCGGTCGCGGCCACCTCAGCGCGGCGGGGGAACGCCGGGCCTATCCCTGGCCTATCCCTGGCCGCCCGGCTCGTCCTGGGCCGGCCCGGGCGCGGCGCCGAGCCTGGCCAGGTCCCGCTGGCAGCGCCGCAGCAGCGCGCGGCTGCCATGGGCCGATGCCAGCCGCGCGGCCGAGCGCAGCCGGGAGACCGCCGCCTGCCCCTGGTCGTAGCCGGCCCGCAGCCGCATCACCTCGGGCAGCCACCACACGTCGTCCCTGGTCTGCCCGTCCACCAGGGCGGCGTCGAGAGTGGCGCGGGCCGCGTCCGGCTGGCCGTCGCGGGCCAGCGTCTCAGCCAGCAGCGACAGCCAGTACGGCATCCGGGCGAACGAGCCCTCGGCCTTGAGGTTGCTGATGCCCTGCCGGGCGAGTGCGGCCCCGCCGCGGTCCGGGCGGGACCAGCCCTCCAGCAGCAGCACCCACTCCCGGTAGTAGGCGAAGCCGTACCGGTCGCACAGCTCGCGCAGCTCGTCCACGGTGCCGGCCAGGCCGGGCAGGTCCTGGCTCATCTGCTGGGTGATGGCGCAGTAGGCCAGCGCGATGGCCAGCGTGTAGGGCTGGCCGATGGTCCTGGCCATGGCGATGGCCTCGCGGGCGGAGGCCAGGGCACCTTCCTCGTTGCCCAGCAGCCAGCGCGGGTGCGCCACCCAGGCCGCCGCGTGCAGCCCGGGCCTGGTGCCGATGGTCAGCGACACCGAGTCCCCGGCCAGCTGGACGGCGAGTTCGAGGTGCCGCAGCGCCTCGGCGTGCTGGCCGAGGCAGACAGCCGTGCCGCCCAGGGCGAAGTGCGCCGGGCCGGTCAACTCAGCGGAACCGCCCTCAGCGCCGCCCTCGGCGAGCGAGAGGACCCGGGTGGCCGTCCGGTAGCTGTCGGCGATCCGGCCCTGGACGAACTGCGACGACCACAGCGCGGTCAGGCAGATCAGCGTCGAGCCCCGGCGGCCCAGCGACTCGGCCAGCTCGACCGACCGCTCCAGCGCCTGCTGCACCAGCGGCGAGGCGTACCCGTGCCTGGCGTTCAGCGGGGCCGCCATCGCCTCGAGCACCTCCAGCTCGCGGGCGTCCCGGTCCGGGCCCGCGGGCAGGCCGGCGATGACCGACAGCGCCTCCCGGTGCAGCCGGATGGCCTCGGCGTGAGCGAACAGGCCGGCCGCGACGTCGGCGGCCCGGCGGTAGTAGGTCACCGCCCGGCCGGGCCGGCCGCCGCGGGCGTACTGCCCGGCGAGCTGAGCCGCCACCTGGTCCGGGGCGTCAGCGTGCAGCAGCTCGAGAGCCTGCGCGACCCGCCGGTGCAGCAGCCACCGCTTCGGCGGGCTGACCTGTGCATACGCGGTAGCGCGCAGCAGGTCATGGGAAAAGTCGTAGCCGCTGCCTAGCTCGCGCACGATCCGGCGCCGCCACAGCTCGTCGACCGCCCCGACGACGACCTCGGGGTCCAGGTCACTGGCCTCGGTGAGCAGGTCCAGGCTGAAATCGGTGCCGACCGCGGCCGCCAGCCCGGCGACCTCCAGGGCGGCCGGGCTGGCCTGCTCCAGCCGGTTGCGCAGCACCGCCGCCAGGCCGGCCGCCGGTCCCGGGGCAACGGGCGGGGGGTCGAAGCTGCCGCGCGCCGCCTCGATGATGTACAGCGGGAACCCGCCGGTCGTCGCCTGCAGCAGGTCCCCAGCCGGCCCGGTCAGCGGGCGGCCCGAGATCGCCTCGGCCAGCATCCTGGTCGCTTCCGGGTCCAGCGGGCTGAGCGTCAGCTCGGTCAGCAGCCCGGTCGCCCGCATCCGGACGGTCCAGCTGGCCAGCTCGGGGTCGGTGTCCAGGTCGTCGTCCCGCAGCGTGGCCGCCACCAGCACCGGCGCCCCGGCCGCGTGACCGAGGAAGTAGTTGAGGAACGCCAGCGTCTCCTGGTCGCACCACTGCATGTTGTCCAGGACCAGCAGCATCGGCCGCCCGGTAGCCAGCAGCGCCCTGGTCAGCCCCTCGAAGAACCGGTGCCGCTGCCAGGCATCCGCCACCCCCCCAGCCCCGCCCGGCCCGCTCCCGCCTGGCCCGCTCCCGCCCGGCCCAGTCCCGGCCCGCCCGGTCCCGGCCCGTCCGGTCCCGGCCCGTCCGGTCCCGGCCTGCTCAGTCTCTGGCTGCCCGGTCTCGGCGGCCTGCCGCTCGCCTGGCGGCCCCGCCGCCGGTCCGGCTGGCGGCACTAGCCGGGCCACCTCGGCCCGCCACGGCGGGTCCAGCGTCGTGGTCGCGGACAGCACGGCCGGGGTCCGCACCCAGTCCGCGACCGGGGCCAGTGCCAGCCGCCGGGACGTGCCGAAACACTGGCTGACCACCACCACCGCGCCGTCCGGCCTCGCCGCCTCGGCCAGCTTGCTGAGCAGCCTGGTCTTGCCCACGCCGGCCCCGCCGCGGACCAGCACCAGGCCCGGCTGGCCCGCCGTCGCGGCCTGCCACAGCTCCCGCAGCAGGCTCAGCTCCCGGTCCCGGCCGATGAACTGGGTCACCACCAGCCCGGACCGGCCGAGCGTGGCAGCCAGCCCGGCCCCGGACCTGTCTCCGGCCCCACGCCTGTCTCCGGTGCCCGGCCTGTCTCCGGTGCCCGGCCTGTCTCCGGTCCCGGACCTGTCTCCGGTCCCGGACCTGTCTCCGATCCCGGACCTGTCTTCGGTCCCCGGCCTGTCTCGGGTCCCGGACCCGTCTCCGGTCGGGCGCCTGTCCCCGTCGGCTGGCTGACCCCTGGCCGGCGCCGGCCGCGCGCTCGCCACCGCGCGCCGCGGGCCCGGCCGGGCCATCAGCCGCTGGAACTCCTGCTGAGTCGCCGGGTCCGGGTCGATGCCGAGCTCGGTCTCCAGTACCGAGGCGCAGTGATGATAGGTGCTCACCGCGCCGGCCCGGTCGCCCAGGTCGGTCAGCACCTTCATCAGGGCTCGGTAGCCCGATTCCTCCAGCGGCTGCAACTGGATCCGGCGCCGCAGCGCCTGCGCCGCCCCGGCCAGGTCACCGCCGCGCACCCGGGCCTGGCCGAGCAGGTCACACAGGTCAGCGCACTGTCGTTCCAGCCCGGAGCGGGCATCGAGCAGCCAGTCGTCGTACCCGCCCGGCAGCAACTCGCCCCGGTACCGGGCGACCGCCCTGCCTGCGTGCTCGAGCACGCCCGCATCGTCCCCCGCCGCCGCGGCCGCCAGCGCCGCATCCCGCTCGGCCTGGAAGACCCGCAGGTCGACCTCACAGGTGCCGCTGTCAGCCCAGCACAGATCCCTGGAGGTCACCACGAGCGAGCGGTCGCCACCGAGCACCTGGCGCAGATGATGCAGCTCACGGCGCAGGTTGGTGAGCGCCTGCCCGTCAGCCGACTCAGGCCAGAACAGCCCGGCGATCCGCTGCCTGGCCTGCGGGGCCGGCGCGTGCAGCGCAAGAAACGCGACCAGCGCGATCGCGCGCGAAGAACACGCGCGGGCACCAGTCCCGTCGCTTGTGATGGATTGTCCCCCCAAGAGAGACACGTGCAGCATTCCGACGCGGCCTCCTGAGATTTCAGGTTAGACCGTCTGTCACCTGCGACGGCAGTCGCATTGCCCCGAAAACCAAGTCCGGGCTCCCGGCGCCGCCGCCCAGGGGCCTTCCGGTTGACCCCAGACATCCCGCCCGCGCCAGCAGGACACTGGCCCGAGTGTCACCCACCGCGGGCAGCCCGGCCAGGGCGTGAAGGCCCAACCCGACATATGTAGAGTTAACCTGCGCGTTATATGCTGTTTTGTCCTGCACCCGGGCGCGCGCCTCGTGCGCGACGGGACCACCCGCGCTGGCAGCCGCGCGCCCGGACCGGCCGCCGGATGATCCAGCTGGTCCCGGCCGCACAGGCAACGGATGCGCTGGCCCAGCGCTGTCGTTGTTTGCGCAGCTCCGGGCCAGCGCATCCGTTGAGCTGTCCCCAGCCGGAGCCGTCCATGGCCGCCAGCGCTGTCGGGCCGGGACCCGATACGGATGCGCTGGCCCCGCGCTTGGCGCTTTTCGGTTACTTGCCGGTGCGCATCCAGCCGAGCCGGGCGTTGGTCCGCCCGGTGCCGTTCGCGGCGAGCTGCCGCTTGGCCCTGGTGAAGTTGTCGTCTGGTAGCGCCGGGGTGATCGGGGTCGGATAGCCGGCGCCCTGCAGCACGGTGTCGATCGGGCTGCCCGGCTGCAATCGCACCCGCCAGCATGTCCCGATGAGCGCGCGCAAACTGGAAATACGCAAGGCCGAGACGGCTGCGGCAGCAGCCGGACGTGCAGGTGAAGAGCTGACTGGCGCCGGTAGGCGATCATGGTGGCGGGGTATGCTTCGCGTATGCCCAACCCGGCTGGACTGGCAGGGCTGGCCGCCATTGCCAGTGATCCCGGCCACGCGCTGCTCGCCTTCGATTTTGACGGGGTGCTGTCACCCATTGTCGACGATCCGGAACAGGCGCAGGCTCTTCCGCAGGCATTGTCGGCGCTGGCGCGGATCGGGCAGCGGGTGGGCTCGGTCGCGATTATCACCGGGCGCCCGGTTTCGTTTATGACGTCCCGGCGCGGATTCGACGTCCTTTGCACCATCCCTGATTTCACCGTTTACGGCCAGTACGGGCAGGAGCGCTGGGACGCCTCGTCCCGGGTCACCACCACCGCCCCGGCGGCGGGCAACGGGGTCGCCGACGTCCGGGCCGAGCTGACCAGGCTGCTGGAGCAGCCCGGGGTGACCGAGGGGGCCTGGCTGGAGGACAAGGGCAGCGCGCTGGCGGTGCACACCCGCAGGGCCGCGGATCCGGACGGCGCCATGGCGGTGCTGACCGAGCCGGTGGACGAGATCGCGCGCCGGCACAGGCTCCGGGTCGAGCCGGGCAAGCTGGTGCTCGAGCTCCGGCAGCCCGGGATACATAAAGGCGACGTGCTGCGCACGTTCATCAAGGACCGGGCCGCCAGGTCCGTTCTTTATGCCGGAGATGATCTCGGTGACCTGAGCGCCTTCGCGGTGATCGACGAGTTCAGGCAGAACGATATTCCGGGCGTGAAGGTGTGCAGCGGCTCGGACGTTCCCGACGTCGCTGCCGTGGCTGACCTGGTGGTGGACGGGCCGCAAGGGGTCGCAAGCCTGCTGGAGGGCCTGACCCGGCGGATGCCAGCCTGAGCTAGCCGGTTAGGTAACCAAGGCGGGCCAGTTCGGCCCCGGCGATCGACTCGAACTCGGCGATCTGCTGCCTGGTCAGGTCGCTGCGGTAGCGGCCGACCTGGCCGGGGGAGACCGGCCGGGACGCTGCCCTCGCCGCCGGGTGACCCCACGGGTGCGCGAAGAGCGAATGCCCGGCCGCGTCGTGCCGCAGCAGCGAGTCGTGCCATTCGACGCCGAGGAAATCGGTGAGCGTGCGCGTTGTGCCTTTCAGGTCGGTCACCATGTCCTCGTAGCGGATCTCCAGGTAGCGCCCTGCCGGGGCGACGGTGTGCGGCCTGGCCACCACGTCCAGCCAGCCCCGGGCCGCCTCCCTGATCGTCTTGAACCCCCAGTCGGGGACCGTCACCAGGTGCGAGGCGGCCAGGTCACGGCCGTCCCTGACGATGTGGATGAACCGGGCCCGGGGCCAGAGCCGGGCGTAGCTGCCGACATCGCTGATCCGCCGCTGCAGCTTGATCCCCCACCGGCTCGCCCCGGCCTGCTCCCGCCGCAGGTTCCCGAGCCGGTCGATCAGCACGCACCGGTCGGGCAGGCTCACCAGGTCCGAGCCCAGCTCGCGGCGGACCGCGCGGACGGTCCGCGCCAGTTCGCCGAAACTGATCCCGAACCGCTGGCACTGCTTGACGAAGTGCGCCCCGTCGT
>DATBGO010000191.1:0-26459 GCA_036558005.1 Streptosporangiaceae bacterium
GCCATCACGAACCCGGCCGGGGTCCTGGCCTGCCAGCCGGCGAAGGTCTGCGGGCTGGGCAGCCGGTAGAAGGAGCCGTTGTTCTCAACGGTGGCATACTGCCCGGCGTAGTGCTCCAGCCATTTGCGCTGCGCCAGGCCGGGCGGGTACAGCACGCCGCGCCAGCCGGCGTACTGCCAGCCGGAGGTACCGACGAGAATGGGCATGACCCGAACGCTGCCTTCCCCCTCGACAGGCCAGATGACGATGACTCATACATGCCCGCAACACCGGCCCGGCGAACGCCCGCGGCCGGCCGGCCGCGGCCCGGCGAGCACGGCGACCGCGTCATGATCGGAGCGCAGGCGCTGATCACCAGCCTGGTGCGGGCCGGGGTCGAGGTGTGCTTCATGAACCCCGGCACCTCGGAAATGCACTTCGTCCACTCGCTCGACGCGGTGCCGCAGATGCGCGGGGTGCTCGGCCTGTTCGAGGGGGTGGCGACCGGCGCGGCGGACGGGTACGCGCGGATGGCCGGCCGCCCGGCGGCCGTCCTGCTGCACCTTGGCCCCGGGCTGGGCAATGGCCTGGCCAACCTGCACAACGCGCGGCGCGCGCACAGCCCGGTGGTGTGCATCGTGGGCGCGCACGCGACCGGGCACGCCAGGTTCGACGCGCCGCTGCAGTCCGACATCGACTCGATCGCCCGAGCGGTCTCGGGCTGGCTGCACACCTGCGGCACGACCGGGCAGGCGGCGCAGGACGCGATGCGCGCGGTGGCGGCGAGCATGCGCGAGGGCGGCCAGGTCGCGACGCTGGTGCTGCCCGCCGACGTGTCCTGGAGCGAGGGCGGGCAGGTCGCCGCGGCCAGGCCCGCGCCGCAGCCCGACCCGGTCAGCGGCGACGTGGTCAGCGCCGCCGCGCGGGCCATCAGCGCCGGCCCGCTGCCGCTGCTGCTGCTCGGCGGGCGGGCGCTGACCGAGCGGGGCCTGCGCGCGGCCAGCCGGGTCGCGGCGGCGACCGGCGCGCGGTTGCTGGCCGAGACGTTCCCGGCCCGGATGGAGGGCGGCGCGGGCGTGCCCGCGGTGACCCGGCTGGCCTACCTGGCCGAGGGTGCGCAAAGCCAGCTCGCGGGGACCGGCCAGCTGATCCTGGCCGGGGCCAGCGCGCCGGTAGCGTTCTTCGGCTATCCGGGCCGCAGCAGCGAGCTGACCCCGCCGGGCTGCCAGGTCACCCAGCTGGCCGACAAGACCCAGGACGCGCAGGACGCGCTGGAGCAGCTCGCCGAGCTGGTCGCGCCGGACGCCGGGCCGGTCATCGGCAGGGCCGCGGTCGCCCCGGCCGACCCGGGGCCGCTGACCGTGACCAGCCTGGCCGCCGCGGTCGCCGCGACGCTGCCCGAGCAGGCCATCGTGGTGGACGAGGCCAACACCTCCGGCATCGCGCTGCCCGCCGCGCTGGCCGGCGCGGCCAGGCACAGCCTGCTGGCGCTGACCGGCGGCGCGATCGGGCAGGGGCTGCCCGTCGCCACCGGCGCGGCGGTCGCGGCCCCCGGCCGGCGGGTGGTGTGCCTGGAGGCCGACGGCAGCGCCCTGTACACCATCCAGGCGCTGTGGACGCAGGCACGCGAGCAGCTGGACATCACCACGGTGCTGCTCAACAACAGCAGCTACGCGGTGCTGCGGATGGAGCTGGCCCGGGTCGGGGCCGGCTCCCCGGGCGAGCGAGCGGCCAGCATGCTGTCGCTGGCCGGCCCGGTGCCCGACTTCACCAGGATCAGCCAGGGGCTGGGCGTCCAGGCCCGGCGGGTCACCACGGCCGGGGAGCTGCAGGACGCGCTGGCCCGGGCGCACGCCACCCCGGGCCCGCAGCTGATCGAGGCCATCGTGCCCGCGCTGGGCTGAGGCAAGGGAGAAACTCCGGAATGGACCTGACTGACCTGGCCGGGGCCACCGTCATCGTCACCGGCGCGTCGTCGGGGATCGGTGCGGCGACCGCCCGGCTGCTGCACGCGGCCGGGGCGCAGCCGGTGCTCGCGGCCCGGCGGGCGGACCGGCTGGCGGCGCTGAGCGACGAGCTCGGCGGCGCGCTGGCGGTGCCTGCCGACGTCACCGACGCCGCCGCGATCGGCCGGCTGGTCACCCAGGCCATGGACCGGCACGGCCAGATCGACGGGCTGGTCAACAACGCGGGCGTCAGCCTGCACCACCGGCTCGACCAGCTCGACCTGGCCGAGTTCACCCGGGTGCTGGACCTGAACGTGGTCAGCGTGGTGGCGATGACCCAGGCGGTCCTGCCGGCCATGCGGGCCCGGCGGGCCGGGCGGATCGTCAACGTCAGCTCCGGCACCACCCGGGCGGTGCTGCCCGGCGCCGGCGGCTACGCCGCCACCAAGGCCGCGGTCAACATGCTGACCGCGGTCGCCCGCGCCGAACTGGCCGCCGACGGCATCGCGGTGTCACTGGTGGTGCCCTCGATCACGGCCACCGAGTTCGCGGGCGGCCGGCTGCGGGCCGGCCAGGAGCTGCGGCCCGGGATGATCGCGCACAGCGCCGACTACGTGGGCCGGGTGATCCTGCGGGCGCTGCGCACCGGCGAGGAGCGCATCGACATCCCGCACGGCCCCGAGCGGCCGCAGCTGACGCGGATCCCGGCGGGCTGAACGCCAGACTTCCGGTAAAGTGCCGCCGAACTTCATGGACCCCGGCTGACGCGCCGCCAAGACTGGCCAGGTGCTCTCCCCCGAGAAGACGGAGGTATCCATGTCACGGTTGCCGGCTGTGGTCCGCCGCAGCGCCATCGCCGCCGCGGGCCTCGCCGCCGCGGCGACCCTGGGCGTCACCGCGCTCAGCGGGCCCGCCGCGAGCGCCGGCGAGGCCGCCCGGGTCGCCCCGGACGCCTGCGGCGCGGGGAATTACTGGGTGCGCCTGCAGGACGGGTTCAATGTTTACCTGTGCAGCGTCACCACGAAGAACCTGTCCGGTAACACCCTGTACCAGACGCTGTACATCGGTAATAGAAACAATCGGGTCTGGCTGCACCAGCATGCGGACGGCTCGGGCTGGGCGGATTGCTTCCATGGCCAGGGCCTCAGGGCGGGCCTGAACGGCCACGACCAGAACCCGGGCAACATCCAGGTCGTCAGCAACACCAGCCCCTGCCCCTGAGCCGGCCGAGCCCGGTCCCGCCGGGCGGCACACATCCCACACCCGCGTGCCGTCCGGCCGGGTCCCGGAATAGGTCAGCGTGCCGGGCTGCCGCGCGGTCCCGCGCGATCACACCCCAGCACCCGGCACGCTGACCACTCCCCGGCCAGGCAAGTAGCCTGCCAGTATGACCGTCAAACTCGTGGTCCTCTACACCCACCCCGATGACATGGCTGCCTTTGACGCGCACTACTTCGGCACCCACATGCCGCTGGTCGCCGCCCTGCCCGGGCTGGAGCGCGCCGAGACCGGCAGCTTCACCGCCGCGCTCGATGACGGCGGGCACACCTATTACCGCGCCGCCGAGTTGTACTTCGCCGACCAGGCCGCGCTGCAGGCGGCCTTCGGATCGGCCACGGGCAAGGCCACCGCGGCTGACTACCAGCAGATCGCGCCGCCAGGCTCGCGGATGTTCGTGGAGGTACTCGACGAGACCTAGCCAGCCGCGCCGGTCAGCGAACCGGCGGCGGCCTGCCCTCGGCGGTGGCGGCCAGGGCAGGGTCCCAGCCGCACACCAGGCAGGCGTGCCGGAACGCCGACCGGGCGAACTCCAGCGCGGTGGCCCGCGGGTCACCGCTCGCCCGCACGTCGGACCAGTCCAGGATGTACTCGCCGAGGCTGGCGTCCCAGCGCGCGGCGGCCGGCCCGAGCGTCGCGGCGGCGAAGTCCGCGGGCGCCGGGTGCGCGTAGGCGTAGAACGCCGCGGCCGGGTACCGCGCGTCGCCCGGCCACCAGCCGACCGCGACCTCCTGCGCGTCCATCGCGTTGCGCATGATGAAGTCGGCCGCGGGCGGGTCGGCGGGCAGCCCGGAGAACAGGTTCACCGCCAGGTCGAACGAACCCCACCAGGCGTTGACCGGCGTCGACCGGCCGCGGTAGGGCGCGCGGAACGCATCGAGCACCAGCGCCGCCTGGGTCGCCGCGGCGAAGTACCCGCCGACCTGCCCGGTGTCGTAGGTCGCGTGCTCGTCGTCCGCGTCGAGCGGGACCGTCCACGGCACCTCCTGCGGCGCCGGGTCGATCCGCACCGGGCCGGCCAGGGCGCGCACCGCGGCCAGCACCTCCCTGGTGACGTCGCCGACCGGCCGGTGCGGGGTGAGCGGGATCCGCTCGGCCCGGCCGTCGCTGTGCTCGGCGGCTGCCTCGTGCGCGTGCAGGTCCAGCGCCACCACCAGCGACCCCGAGCCGTCCGGGGCCGGCAGCGGCGCGGTTTCCCAGCCCCTGGCGGTCAGCCGCAGTGCGGCGTGCTGCAGTTGCGGCTGCGCCGGGGCGAGCCCGGCGGCGAGCTTGCCGAGCACCTGGGTGTGCGCGTGCAGGGTGTCACACGTCGGCTGCCACTGCTGGTAGCTGAGCTCTGGCCATCGGCTGGGCATGGTCGCACGCTAACCGGTATGGCCGTGCCGCTCAATGAGCCACCCCGCGGGCAGGCGTTCGCGCTGGCCACCTTGGCGGCCAGGGCACCAAGGATCCCGCTGGTAAGTTGAAAATGGTGGGTGAACGAGAGGGAGAAGCCGTATGGACAAGGCGTTGAGCACCGGGGACCTGGAACTGCTCCGCAAGGACTTCGCCGCCAGCCCGGCCTACCGGCTGGCGCAGAACGCGGTGACCCGGGTCACGGTCGACGAC
Source organism: Streptosporangiaceae bacterium (assembly GCA_036558005.1). GTDB lineage: Bacteria > Actinomycetota > Actinomycetes > Streptosporangiales > Streptosporangiaceae > DATBGO01. The sequence continues at coordinate 4,812 of DATBGO010000191.1, forward strand.
GTGGCCATCAACCGGGAGATCATCAACAACACTGACCATTCTCTCTCCGTCCTGCTGGACGACTGGAAGGTCACCAACCAGAAGCGCAGCGGCCGGTGCTGGCTGTTCGCCGGGCTGAACCTGCTGCGGGTTGGCGCCATGCGCGAGATGGGGCTCAAGGACTTCGAGTTCTCCCAGAACTACGCCATGTTCTGGGACAAGGTCGAGCGGGCCAACTACTTCCTTGAGGCCATCATCGAGACGGCCGGCCGCGACGTGGACGACCGGACCGTCGCGCACCTGCTCGGCTCGGTGGGAGACGACGGCGGCCAGTGGAACATGTTCGTCGCCCTGGTGAACAAGTACGGCCTGGTGCCCAAGTCGTTCATGCCCGAGACCCAGAGCTCGTCGGACACGCCCCGGATGAACTCGGTGCTGCGCAACCTGCTGCGCCAGGGCGCCAAGTCGGTCCGCGAGGCGGCAGCCCGCGACGGCATCGACGCCGCCAGGGCCAAGAAGGCCGAGATCCTGCGGACCGCCTACCGGGTGCTGTGCATCCACCTGGGCACCCCGCCCGAGCGGTTCGAGTGGCAGTGGACCGACAAGGACCGGCAGTTCCACCGCGACGGGCTGCTCACCCCGCAGGAGTTCGCGGCGAAGTACGTCACGCTGCCGGTCAACGACTACGTCTGCCTGGTGCACGACCCGCGGCCGAGCAGCCCGGAAGGCGCCACGTTCACGGTGGAATACCTCGGCAACGTGCTCGGCGCGCCGCCGGTGACCTACCTCAACGTCGGCGTCGCGGTGATGAAGGATATCGCCATGCGGGCCCTGCAGGGCGGCGAGCCGGTCTGGTTCGGCTGCGACGTCGGCAAGATGATGAGCAGCGAGTACGGGGTGTGGGACGCGGGCCTGTATGACTTCTCCTCCATCTACGACGCCGCGTTCAGCCTGGACAAGGCCGACCGACTGATCTTCCACGAGAGCCAGATGACGCACGCGATGCTGTTCACCGGGGTCGACCTGGCCGGCGGCGTCCCGCGCCGGTGGCGGGTGGAGAACAGCTGGGGGAGCGACAAGGGCCGGGACGGCTTCTACACCATGAACGACTCATGGTTCGACCAGTACGTCTTCGAGATCGCCGCCCGGCGGGAGGCGCTGCCGGCCGCGTTGCGGCAGGCGCTCGGCGCCGAGCCGATCGTGCTGCCTGCCTGGGACCCGATGGGGGCACTGGCCCGCTAGCCCTCCGGGCTGCTGCGACGGCCCCCGCTGCGTCGCAGCAGCCCGGCAAGCGCACCGGGCACCCGCCTGGCGCGCACCGCGATGTCCGCGCTGGCCTGCCCGCTATCGCGGGCGTAGCGTTCCCGCTGCCTGTTAGTGAGACGCTTGCGGGCGGCCAGCCGATGACCGCCAGTCCCGCTGGGGCGCCGCCGGGGCCGGGGCGAGTCACGCGGTTGCCTTTCGTCCGGCCCCGGCGCGCTCTTGCCGGGGTACCGGGGCGCGGCCATAATGTCGCTAACACGGTTGCCTGACACCGGCAATATAGCGCGATATCGCCCTATTCGATGGGCGTGGTTTTCATTGGGGTGGGGACCATTTTCAGGCGGGCGGTTGCCGCGGTCGTCGCGATGGCGCGCGTCGTGCGCGCGCATCCGGGCCGGCTCTGGGTTTCGGCTGGCGTCATCGCGCTGTTCTTCGCCATTCCGGCCGGGCTGTTCGCCAGCAACATTGTCGACGCGGGCGGGGCGCTGAACCTGTCGGCGCCCGCGCGCTACCTGACCCAGCCCAAAGATGACTACTACGGGACGCCGACGATCGTTTTCCCGCGCGAGAGCTACGACCCGGCCAGCGATTTCTGCGTCACCTTCGAGTTCATCGGGCTCACCCCGAGCGATTCCCGGATCACCCTCGGCGTCCTGGTCGGGATCACCCACCACGGGCTGTCCGACCTGGCCAGGCGGATCACCCCCAAATACCAGAACGTGTCCCTGTGGATCACCAGCTACAGCGGGCTGAGCAGCATCAACATCCCGATCTCGGTGTCGGACCTGGAGCACAGGCCCGCCCAGAGCGTCTGCGGCACCGGCCAGGTCCCGGCCAGGGACCTGGATCAGCGGGCCGCGTTCCGGACCAACCTGGGGGTGTTCGTGCTCGGCCAGGCGCGGGCGTTCCCGCAGGACTGGTATCAGCTCGACGATTCGGTCACGGTCCGGGCCGGCCAGTTCCAGGACGGCACCGCGCTGCCCTCGTCGCTGCTGGTGATGTCGCGGGACCAGGACATGACGGTGAAGGTCCACCTCGACGACTCGGCGCAGGAGTATTCGCCGCTGTCGCACCAGCTGATGTTCACCGTGCGCCGCCCGCTGCTGATCGTGACCTATACCTACTGGATCGCGGCGATGCCGTTCGTCCTGCTGATCGTGCTGCTCGGGATGAAATACGTCATCAAGCGCAGGGCCGTTCCCGAGGTGTATGAAATCGCTTTCGGGGTCGCGGCCACGCTGGTGGCGATACTGCCGCTGCGGACCGTGCTGGTGCCCAGCACCCTGCCCGACCTGACCCGGCTGGATTTGTGTTTCAGCATCGGCATTACCTTCCTGGTGGCCGGATCGATTCTCTGGGTGGTCGTATGGGGGCCGGCCGAAAGCACCGGCCCGGCGGGCGGCCCGGACGACCGAGATCCCGCCGGGCTCACCGCGCCCCGCGAGCTGATCCAGCCCACCGAGCCCGCGGCACCGTAACCCGGTTTCCGGGCAGGTCAGCAGGCCGCGACCGGGGGCGGGCGGGCTGGCCCGGGCTTACCCTGGTCGCCATGACCACAGCAGGAAACGCTGGCCAGACGGTGCCGCTGTGGCGGGCGGCCGGGCCGGCCGAACTCGACCTGGTGGCCGCCGCCCGGTGGCGGGCCTGGCCGCCGGCGCACGGGCAGCCCGACTTCGCCGCGGCGCTCAGCCGCGAGTACGCCGCGAAGACCGCCCGCCAGCTGCACGTCCCGCGGGCCGGCGCCGGCTATGTCACCCAGTTCGAGGTGCGCGCGGATTTCCTGCGCGGCTACCCGGTCCGGCAGGCGGGCGGGCCGGGTGAGCAGGAGTACCAGGTCCCGGCGGCGGACCTGGCCGGGCTGAACGCCAGCATCGTCGGGGCGATCAGGGAGGAGTCCAGGTACTTCGGCCCGGTCGCCGACCAGGAGTTCGCCGCCGCGGCCAGCGAACTGGGCCGGGAGCTGCCCGCGGCCTGGCGGGCCTACCTGCAGGGCGGGTCCTGGCTGTCGCGCGGTTACCTGCCCAGCGGCTGCTTCGTGACGCTGGTGCCGCCGGCCGAGGCGGCAGGCATGGCCGCCGCCATGGACCCGGACGCGGACCGGTTCCCCGGCCTGCTGGTGCTGGGCAGCAACGGCGCGCGCGAGGTCATCGCCGTCGACGCCCGGCTGGACCCGGCCCCGGTGGTGCTGGTCGACGTCACCGCCGACGGCTGGGAGGACGGGCTGGAGCAGGCCGCCAGCATCGCGGAGTTCACCCGGCAGGTCGAGGCCGGGACCTTCGACTACACCTGGTTACCTGGCCCGCGGGCCGGTCACCTGGCGGCGCGGCGGCTAGACCTGCGGCTGGCTGATGTTCACCAGCCAGGAGACGCCGAAGTTGTCCACGCACTCGCCGAACTCGTCGCCCCAGACCTGCTTCTGCAGCGGCATCGTGACCGAGCCGCTGGCCGACAGCTTCTCCCAGTACCCGCGCAGCCTGTCCCCGTCGTCCCCGGTGACGCTGACCGAGAAGCCGGCCGGCGGCTGGTAGCTCATCTCGCTGGTGACGTCGGCCGCCATGATCGTGTAGCCGGCCTCGGTCTCCAGCATCCCGTGCATGATCCGGTCCGCGTCGGCCGGGTTCTCGACGCCGAACTGTGAGTAGGTGTTGAGGTTCAGGCTGCCGCCGAACACGCTGGCGTAGAACTCCAGCGCCTGCCGGGCGGTGCCATTGAAGTTGAGGTACGGATTGAGCTGAGAGGACACGATCTTCTCCTTCAACCGTGAGCGGCGTACGGGGAGCGCCAGAGCCCCCGCGGCGAAAACGCCGAGCGTAGCAACGCCGTGTGGTGACGGCGTGCAGATCGCCAGCCGGATCAGCCGGCCGGCGGGGACTCAGCCGGTGAAGATGTCCTCGGGCAGGAAAGCGGACACCAGCATGTTCGTCCCTGATGCCGTCGCGGGCTGCCTCCCGGTTCGCACCGGATCACCGGCGGGATGCCGGGATGCCGCCGGTTATGGCCGGTGCCCGGCTCCCGCGCCAGTGTCTTGCCCGCGTCGATCCGGCTTTCCCTGACGGCCGTGTCGTCCCCCTTTGGCGGCAGCCTGCTTCACTGTGAGTTACGTCATACGCTGGTTCTTGCTGATTTAGGCCACAGGATCCGAATTTTCCATGCACAGTGGGTCACCTACGTTCGTCGCGTGCCCGACGGAAGGTGCTCCCGTTGCCTCACCCGCGTCGCATCATCGCAAAGCTCGGCCGGCCCGTCATCCCCGCCGCCGCGGCCACCGTGACCGCGGTCGCCGCCGTCGCGCTCGCCTCCGCCCAGCCAGCCGCGGCCGCTGCCGCGGTCACCCAGGTGAAGCCGGGGACCTCGCTGTCGTCGGTGCACGTGCAGGCCGGCCACAGCTACGCGTTCCAGCGCGGTGCCACCTACACCGGCACGCTGAACGTGAACAGGGACAGCGTCCGGATCGGGGCGTACGGGACCGGCCAGAACCCGGTCTTCCAGCGCAGCACGGCGGGAAACGACATCACCGTCTCGGGGAACAACGACTTCATCGCCCACATCCGGCTGACCGGGAAGGGCTACCAGAAGGTGCCCGGCTGCGGCTCGGCCCGCACCGCGGGCTATGAGGTCGGCATCGACGTGACCGGCAGCGGCGACCAGGTCTACTACGTCCGGGCCTACGGGAACCTCTACGCCGGCGTGTACGTCGAGACCGCGGGCGACCACGCGGTGATCAGGCACAGCGTGTTCGACGGGGTGAACGCGCTGAACCCCGGCAACCTCGGCGCGGGTGCCTTCGGCATCCTGCTGTGGGGCGACCACAACACGATCGACCAGGACACCTTCGAGAACCAGAGCACCTGCAGCCCGGACTTCGGCACGGACGGCTCCGGGGTGGAGATCTATCATGGCTCGTTCAACCTGATCGAGCACAGCACCGGCCGGGCTGACAGCGACTTCACCGAGCTGGGCGGCGCCGGCGCGACCACCAACACCTACCTGGACAACACCTTCAGCGCGCCGGGGGAGTTCCTGGTCACCCGGGGCAGCGGTGACACCGCCAACGGCCCGGTGCGCAACACGATCCTGACCGGCAACGTCGCGCACGGCGCCGTGGTCAGCTACGACTGGCGGCCAGGCAGCGGGACGCTGCTGACGATGAAGGACAACCACGTCTCCCGGCTGTCGCAGGACGGCGGGTTCGTCGACAAGGGCGGCAACGTCATCGGATTCTGACCCGCCCGAGCAGCAGCAGTCCCGGTCGCGCGTCTTCTAGGTATGGAGCTAATTCAACCGGGCGCCCAGGGCTGCGCTGGCCTGCCCAGGCGAGCCGGGCCGTGCGCCGAGCCGGACAGCGCCGCGGCCGGGGTCGAGGCGCTCTACCAGCGCACCGCCCTGGGCCTGATCCGGCTGGCCTACGTCATGCTCGACGACCTGCCCGCCGCCGAGGACGTGGTGCAGGAGGCGTTCTTCGGCCTGTACCGGCGCTGGGACGGGCTGAAGGACCCCGACAGCGCGGTCTACTACCTGCGGGCGTCGGTGCTGAACGGCTGCCGGTCGGTGCTGCGCCGGATGGTGGTGCGGCGCCGCGGGCTGCCTGAACCGCCGCCGGCCGCGTCGGCTGAGGCCGCGGTGCTGGGCAGCGAGGAACGCGCCGAGCTGATCCGCGCGTTGCGGCGGCTGCCGCGCCGGCAGCGAGAGGTGCTGGTGCTGCGGTACTACGCCGATCTCCCCGACGACGAGGTCGCCCGCGTGCTGGGCATCGGGCCGAGCACCGTCAGGTCTACCGCGCACCGGGCCGTGGAGGCACTGGGCCGGGCGCTGAAGGCAGGGACGTCATGACAGCCATGGAAGACACCATCCGGGCGGCCTTGCGGGCGAAGGCCGAGCAAGTCCCCGCATCCGCCGTGCCGCCGCTGGAACCGCCTGCCCGGCGCGGGCACGCGATCGCTGGCCGTGGCGGGCGCAGCCGGAGTGAACGCGAGGATCGCTTGCTGGCCCGTGGCCCGTGGCGGGCCATCGGCCCGGTGACCGCGGCGGCCGCCGTCCTCGCCATCGCGGTGGCGGCAGCGATCATCGTGCCGCGGGACCAGCTGCCCATCGGCGTCACCGGCCCGGTGGCCGCCGGCCCGCGGTTCCTGATCGTGGACAACGACGACAGCTTCGTGGTGCGCGATGTCAGGACCGGAGCGGTGACCGCGCGGCTCACGGTCGGGAGCTTTCCGGCGGCACACCACAACAAGGCTCTCCGGAACGGGAGACGGCCGCAGTTTGTGGGCTCGGTGACCGACATTGACGGCGGCCACACCTACGCAGCGACCATCTACCAGCAAGATCCCGGCAAGGACAACCAGAGCCCCGTGCGCACCGTCCGGGCGTGGCTGTATGAATTCCGGCTGAGCAGCAGGGGAAAGCCCTACGCGCTGACCCCGTTCTCCCCGCTCCCGACAGTGCCAGGAGGTTTGTCGGTGGCCTACAGCGCGGACGGGCGGGCATTCGCCTACATCGCCTCCTGCCCGGCTCCGGCCCGCGGCCAGGACTGCCTGTCGGTCATGAATCTCGCCACCGGGCAGACCCGGCGGTGGCCGGCCCCGCCCAGCTGGGATGTGGAAAGCCTGACTCTGTCGGCCGATGGGAGCCGGGTCGAGTTCGACATCGCGCCCCCACGGCAGAACCCCGACGCGATAGCGGTCCTGCCCGCCAATGCGGCGCCCGGCAGCCTCGCGAGCCGCAGCCGCGTCGTGGCCAGGGTGTCCCAGTTCATCAAGGGGCTGGGCTTCATCCGCTTCGACGCAATCACGCCGGATGGCCGGTCGGTGTACTTCAGCCTGACTCCGGAGGCGACCGCCGCGACGTCAATGCGCGCCTTCCTCGCGTTCAAGACCCGCATCATGGCGCTGGACCTGGCCACCGGCCAGGCGCGGCCGGTGTTCACCTACCCGGCGGTGACTGGTGTCATATCCCCTGACCCGCAGGTCAGCAGCGCGCTCGTGCAGGTTCCGTCGTCCGGGCGGCCTGACCTCAAGCTGGCCAAGCTCAACCTGGAAAACGGGCAGCTGACCCCGGTACCGTCGACGTGGCTGGGCGGGAATGGTGACGACATCACCTGGTGAGCCGCGATCATCATGGGCGCGGGCGGTCCCCGGGCGAAGACCCGGGGCCCCGCCTGCGGAAACGGTCTGGGTGATGCAGGTGATCTGTGGCAGATTGGAGCAGCGCGGCCGGCGACGCCGCCTCGCGGCGATCTGGCCTTGCCCGTGAGCCGGGCCGGGCCTGACCTCAGCGGCTGCCTGTCCGGAAAGGACCCTGCCATGGGTGAGGCTGAGGGAACGCTGGCTATCCGGTACGCGGCGATGTCGGATACCGGCTTGCGCCGCGAGGTGAACGAGGATTCGGTTTATGCCGGGCCGTGGCTGCTCGCGGTCGCCGACGGGCTCGGCGGTCACGCCGGGGGCGAGGTCGCCAGCGCGGCGGCCATCGATGCGCTCCGGCCACTGGACATCCAGGTCCCGGCGGGCGAACTGCTCAGCGCGCTCAGCCAGGCGGTGCGGCGGGCGAGCACCGCCATCAGCGACCTGGTCAAGGCCGACCCGGCGCTGGAGGGCATGGGCACCACGCTGACCGCCCTGCTGTTGTCCGGCTCGCAGCTCGGCCTGGCCCACATCGGCGACACGCGTGCCTACCTGGTCCGCGACGGCGCGGTGTCCCAGCTGACCCACGACCACACGCTGGTGCAGTCCCTGGTCGACGAGGGCAAGATCACCCCGGGTGAGGCCGGCGCACAGCCGATACGCTCGCTGCTGCTGCGTGCGCTGGGCGACGGCAGCTCCGAGCCCGACCTGCGGCTGGTCGAGGCCCGGGCTGGTGATCGCTACCTGCTGTGCTCCGACGGGCTGCACGAGGTGGCGGCCGCCGCCGACATCACCAGGGTCCTGCTCACTGTCGGCGATCCCGATCAGGGCGCCGCGGACCTGGTCGCGCTGGCGATCGACGGCGGTGGCCCGGACAACATCAGCTGCATCATCGCTGACCTCGTCCCGCCGGGACAATGAGGGCATGGAGGCCCATACCGTCACCGCGGCAGCAGCAGGTACCTGGGAACTCGGTGATCTCACCGTCAACCGGATGGGGTTCGGCGCGATGCGGCTGCCCCAGCGCGGGCACGCGTTCGGCGCTGACGCCGTCCCCGGTGACCGCGGCCAGGCGATCAGGGTGCTGCGCCGGGCGGTCGAGCTCGGCGTCAACCATTTCGATACGGCCGCGTTCTATTTCTCCCCGCTCCGCTCGGCGAACGAGCTGATCAACACGGCCCTCGCGCCCTATCCCGATGACCTGGTCATCGTCACCAAGGTCGGGCCGGGCCGGGACCGGTGGGGCGACTGGGAGCCAGCCGCCGAGCCCGGCCAGCTGCGCGGCCAGGTCGAGGAGAACCTCCGCCAGCTCGGCCGCGACCACCTCGACGTGGTGAACCTGCGCTGGCAGCACGGCGCCAGGCCGCTGGCCGAGCATTTCGCGGCGCTCGCGCAGCTGCGCGACGCCGGGCTGATCCGGCACCTGGGCATCTCCGGGGTGCGGCCCGAGCACCTGGCGCAGGCACAGCAGATCGCCCCGGTGGTCTGCGTGCAGAACTCCTACAGCGTCATGAACAGGCGATCGGACCCGCTGGTGCGGGCTTGCGCCGAGCAGGGCATAGCGTTCGTCCCGTTCTTCGCGATAGCGGGCGCCAACCGGGAGGCCGGCGCCAGCCAGGCGATGCCCGGGCCGCTGCTGGACGTCGCCCGCGGGCACGGCGCGAGCCCGGCGCAGATCCTGCTGGCCTGGACGCTGCACCAGGGACCGCACCTGCTGGCCATCCCGGGGACCGGCAACCCTGACCACCTGGCGCAGAACGTGGCGGCCGGCGCGATCAGGCTGTCCGCGGCCGAGCTGGCCACCCTGGACTCGCTGGCCGCCTGACCGGGTGCGGCGAGCGGTCAGCCGGGCCGGCAGGAGATGACCACGCGCCGGCTCGGCCGGGCCGGCCCTTCCGGCGGGCCCGGGCGGGCGCGGCGGAACCCGGCCAGCGCGCAGGCCGCGGCGGCCAGGAGGCACCCTGCCGCGATGCCGGTCGCCAGCTGGTAGCCATGCACGAACGCGTGCACCGCGGGCTGCCGGAAGGCCGGGCCGAGGGCGCGGCTGACCGCGGCGATGCGAGCCCCGCCGACGTTCTGGGCCTGCCCCGCGGCGGCCGCGCGGACCGGGGGCGGGAGTTCGCCGATGCTGGCGTTCCAGTCGGTGGCGCTGGCATGCACGCCGATCGCGCCGAGCACCGCGAGCCCGACCGAGGTGCCGATCTGGCGGGAGGCGTTCAGCACGCCGGACGCGGCGCCCGACACCCCGGCCGGCACATCGCGCATGGCCACGTGCGTCGCGCCCGGCAGCAGGGTGCCGAAGCCGGCCCCGAATAGCAGGTAGCCGGCCGCGGTCAGGGCGAACGGCGTCGTCGTGCTCGCCCGGCTCAGCGCGAGCACCCCGATCGCGGCCGTGACCGCGCCGGCCGTCGCCACCGCGGCGGCCGGGAAGCGGCGGTCAAGCCGCCCGGCGAACTGGGCCATGAGCAGGAACGGCGCGTTCATGAACAGCCAGGACAGGCCGGTGCGCAGCACCGGCCACCCGGCCGCGCCCTGGTACAGCAGCGTCACGTAGAACAGCGCGCTGGCCATCGCCGCGTAGCTGACCAGGCAGGCCACCGAGGCGCTGGCGAAGCTGCGGGCGCGCAGCAGCGCTGGGGGGATCATGGCGTGCGGCGCGCGCCGCTCCCACCAGGCGAAGCCGGCCAGCAGCGCCGCGCCGGCCGCCAGCGGCGCCGCCACCAGCCACGAGCCCCAGGGGTGCGACGCCGACTCGGTCAGCCCGAGCGTGATCGCGACCAGCCCGAGGGTGCTGGCCGCGACCCCGGGCCCGTCCAGCCGCCGGGACCGGGGGTTACCGGACTCGCGGACCGCCAGCGCGGCGCCCGCCAGCCCGATGACCGCGAACGGGACGTTCACCCAGAACACCGACGCCCAGCCGAAGAAGGTCAGCAGGACGCCGCCCGACACCGGGCCGGCCCCGAAGCCGGTCCCGCCGAGGGCCGCCCAGAGGCCGATGGCCCCGGCCCGGGCCGGGGCGGGGAACGTCTCGGTGAGGATGGACAGCGTCAGCGCCAGCATCGCGGCGCCGCCGACTCCCTGCACCGCCCGCGCGGCGATCAGCGCGGTGGCGGCGGGCGAGAGCGCGCAGGCCGCCGAGCCGAGTGCGAAGATGGCCATCCCGGCCAGGAAGACCCGCTTGCGTCCCCAGTGGTCGCCCAGCGCGCCGCCGACCGGGACCAGGGCAGCCAGGCTGAGGGAGTAGGCGCTGATCACCCATTCCAGCTCGCCGGGGCTCATCTGCAGCTCGCGCTGTATGGCCGGCAGCGCCACGTTCACGATCGACACGTCAAGCGAGATCATGAACGTGGCGACGCACATCGTCAGCAGCGTCAGCCGCCGGCTGCCCAGGAGTGCTCGCATCACGTCTCCTCGTCACATCACCGCCGTCTGGCGGGTCACTAGTAATGACCCGGGCCGGCGAGGGAGCGTGACCGATGAGCGAGCATGACTGGCTGGCCGAGCAGTTCGAGCGGTACCGGCCGCAGCTGACGGCGGTGTCCTACCGGATGCTCGGCTCGCACGCCGAAGCGGACGACGCCGTCCAGGACAGCTGGATCCGGGTCAGCCGGTCCGGCGCGGCGGGCGTGGACAACCTCGGCGGCTGGCTGACCACCATCGTGGCCCGGGTCTGCCTGAACATGCTGCGCTCGCGCAACGTGCGGCGGGAGGACCCGGCGGGGTTCCGGCTGCCCGATCCGGTGGTCAGCCTCGACGACGGGCCAGGCCCGGAGCAGGAGGCGCTGCTCGCCGATTCGGTCGGCCTGGCCCTGCAGGTGGTGCTGGACACGCTGGCCCCGGCCGAGCGGCTGGCGTTCGTGCTGCACGACATGTTCGACCTGCCCTATGAGGACATCGCCCCCATGGTCGGGCGGACGCCGGTCGCGGCCCGGCAGCTGGCCAGCAGGGCGCGGCGGCGGGTGCAGGGAGCTGACGTACGCGCCCCCGACCCTGATCTCGGCGCGCAGCGCGCGGTGGTCAGCGCGTTCTTCGCCGCCGCGCGGGGCGGTGACTTCGACGGCCTGGTCGCGGTGCTGGACCCCGGCGTGGTGCTGCGGTCCGACGGCGGCGCGCAGCGGGCCGGCGCCACCCAGGTGCTCCGCGGCGCCGCGGCGGTGGCCGGCCGGGCCGTGCTGTTCTCCCAGCCTGGCGCCGTGGTCTGGCCGGCCCTGGTCAACGGGGCGGCCGGCGTCGTGGTGACCGTCGCGGGGCGCCCGGTCTCGGTGATGGGCTTCACCGTCGCGAACGGGAAGATCGCCGAGATCCTCTCGCTGGTAGATCCCGACCGCCTGGCCCGCCTCGACCTCAGTGCCATCACCGGCGAGCCCGCTCCCTGAACCAGCACAACGCGGCTGAATCGGCGTGATCCGGCGTCAACTACGCTGACCCGGTGACCGAGCCGCCCGTGCGCTACCGCTCGCCCGATGAGGACAGCGGGCGATGGACCGGGTTCGGCTTCCGGCCGGGCGACATCGTGATCAGCACCCGGTCCAAGAGCGGCACCACCTGGGTGCAGATGATCTGCGCGCTGCTGATCTTCCAGACGCCGGACCTGCCAGACAGCCTCGGTCGGCTCTCGCCGTGGCTGGACCACCTGACCGCCCCCCGGGACGAGGTGTTCGCGCGGCTCGCGGCGCAGCGGCACCGCCGGTTCATCAAGACGCACACGCCGCTGGACGGGATCCCGCTCGACCCGCGGGCCAGCTACCTCGTCACCGCCAGGCACCCGCTGGACATGGCCGTCTCGCTGTACCACCAGGGCGCCAACATCGACCGGGTGAAACTGGCGCGGCTGACCGGCCAGCCTGAGCCGGCCATGGCGTCCGGGCCGCGCAAGCCGCTGCGGGACTGGCTGCTCGGCTGGATCGCCAAGGACGCCGACCCGCGCCAGGACATGGACTCGCTGGCCGGGGTCATGTGGCACCTGTCCGACGCCTGGGCCAGGCGCACCCAGCCGAACGTCTTGTTAATTCACTACGACCGGCTGTCCGCTGACCTGGACGGTGAGATGCGCCGGCTCGCCGCGCACCTCGGCGTCACCGTGCCAGGGCACTTGTGGCCGCGGCTGGTGCGGGCCGCCAGCTTCGACCAGATGCGCGCGGCCGCCGGGCAGCTCGCGCCCGCCGGGGGCGTCCTCAGGAGCAGTGCCGCGTTCTTCCGCCGGGGCAGTTCCGGGGCCGGGCCCGAGATCCTCACCAGCGGCGAGATGGCCCGCTACCACGCCCGGGTGGCCGGACTGGCGCCGCACGGCCTGCTGTCCTGGCTGCACGCGGCGGAGTCAGGCGGCGTCCCGGCAGCCACCCCGTAGGCGGCTCAGCGACAATGTCTCTACAGTGGGCAACGTGGATGAGAGGCTGGTGGCCGAGGCCCGGCAAGCCCAGGAGCAACTGATACACGCTGAGCGCGACACCGAGGTTGCCCGCGCCGAATTTCACCGTGCTGTGCGCCGGCTGGCCTTAGCGAACTCATCGCCGCAAGATATCGCTGCCGCACTCGGGCTCAGTGACCGGCAGGTTCACGAGATCGTCCGGGCGGGCGCGGACAAGCCGGACACCGACCTCGCATGCACGTTCTGCGCGAGACCGCAATCCAGGGTCCGCAAGCTGATAGCGGGCCCGGGGACGTACATCTGCGACGCGTGCGTCGAGCTGGCCGCGGGCGTGGTCAGTTCCGGCAGTGCTGCTGGTACCCAGCTCGGGCCGGTGCACGCCGTGCCGGAGCAAAATGGAGGGGTTCGCTGCCGTTTCTGCGACAAGCATCGCGATCAGGTCACCGGGATGGCCGCCATGCCGCCCGAATCCGGCGGCAAGATCTCCGGGCCCGCGGCTATCTGCGTGGAGTGCCTGTCATTGTGTGCGGAAATCATCGCCGAGGAGCTGGCGTAACCGGGCAGGACTCAGCACCGGGCGGAACGCGCAAGCCCCCGGGGGGCCGGACCTCCGGGGGCTGACGTGGGCCATAGTGGATTTGAACCACTGACCTCATCCGTGTCAAGGATGCGCTCTCCCCCTGAGCTAATGGCCCGTGCTGCAGACCTGCTTTATTCATTTGTCCGGGCGCCATCGTGCCAGGGGAGCGCGCTCCCGCTGGCTAGGCGCCCGAGGCGGAAGCGGGAATCGAACCCGCGTACAGGGCTTTGCAGGCCCTTGCCTAAGCCACTCGGCCATTCCGCCAGGAGGCTCCGCTCGCGGAACCACCCCGCTATCCACGGTCGGTGCCGGCCCGCCCTGCCGGGCGGATGGCACCTTCGAGCGGACGACGGGATTCGAACCCGCGACCCTCACCTTGGCAAGGTGATGCTCTACCAGCTGAGCCACGTCCGCACGCACTCGCCGGGGCGAGGCGGCGCAGCCGGCCGTGGCCGGCGTGCGTTCAGAACTGTAGCCGATCCTGTCCGGCAGGCAAACTCGCTTGGCCGCGGCACCCGGCCAGAAACCAGGGTCCGGCGCCGTCTCCGGCCGGCGGCGCTAGCCCGGCGGCGGTCAGCTCAGCGGGCCGACCTGGTCGGCGTAGTAGCTGACATTGGCGACATGCTCAGCGATCTCGCGCAATGTCCAGGCCTGGCCGCGGCAGGTGTCCCAGGCGTCCGGGCCAGCCGCGGTGTACCTGAGCAGGTAGCAGCGGGCCAGCCGGCGCAGCCGGGAACGTGCCTCGTCGAGATCGGGCCCGGTGAAGGGGGCCATGTCCGCGGGCAGCGTCACCGACCGGCCGTGCCACTGGTCGGGCACCGGGTCGGCCCCCTCCAGCAGCGCCTCCACCTCGTGCAGGTGGTCCAGCAGATGATCGGCGATCCGCCGCATCGCCTTGTGCGGCGTCCAGGTGTCCGATTCCCCGTCCGGCCCGCGGACCAGCGCGGTGCCGTCCCAGGCGGGCCAGGTGGCGGCGAGCTGCAGGCAGTGTTCCACGCCGTCGGCGACCAGTCGGGCGGGGCCGGGGCCGGGGACGGGCAGCGGCCCGGACCCGGGCTGGGCTGTGTCGGTCATCGTTCGATCGTGGCCGAAGAATGGTTCGGCTACCGTCGAAGTATGCCGGCAATCAAGCAGCGTGACCTCGCCCCGGCCGCCCGCGACGGCGTGCTCATCCAGCCGCGCCGGAGCGCTGACGGCGCGGCGGCCACCGTCTACGACTCCGACATCGCGCCGGTGGCGGCGCTGCTCGCCGACCGGGCCAGGGCGCAGATCCTGCTCGCCCTGCTGGACGGCCTGCCCCGGCCGGCCGGCGAGCTGAGCAGGCTGGCCGGGGTCAGCCCGGCGACGGCAAGCGCCCATCTGGCCCGGCTGCTGCGCGGCGGCATGCTCGCGGTCGACAAGCAGGGCAGGCACCGCTACTACCGGCTGTCCGGGCCCGAGGTGGCGTCGCTGATCGAGGCCGTCGCGGTGGTGAGCCCGGTCCTGCCCGCCCGCGGGCTGCGCCAGTCCAGGGAGGCCGCGGCGCTGGCCCGCGCCAGGTCCTGCTACGACCACCTGGCCGGACAGGCCGGGGTGGCGCTGCTGGACGCGCTGCTGGCCGGCGGCATGCTGGCCGTGCGCGCCCCCGGCAAGGACGGCTCGGCGTTCGAGGTGACCGGCGCCGGGACGCAGACCCTGGCCAGGTTCGGGGTGGACGTGACCGAGGTGCGGCGGGCCAGGCGCCGGTTCGCCGGCTCGTGCCTGGACTGGACCGAGCGGCGGCCGCACCTGGGCGGTGCCCTGGGCGCCGCGATCATGACAAGGCTGCTGCGGCTTGGCTGGATCGAGCACGGCCGGTCGCGCCGCTCCATCCGGGTCACCCCGGCCGGAGCCGACGGCCTCGCCGCCACTTTCGGCTGGTCATCCGGAGAGTCGCAGCCCGGTAGCGGCCGGTAATCCAGCCGCGCCGGGGCTGCCGCACCGCCGTGGTGGTGGCAGGCTGCTGCCATGCGAACTGTGATCGTCAGCGGCGACCCCCTCACCGTCGAGGACGTGGTCGACGTCGCCTTCGGCGCGGCAACCGCGGAGCTAGGGCCGGACGTGCCCGCCCGGATGAAGACCAGCCGCGAGGTCGTGACCGCGGCGCTGGCCGGAGGTGCCCCGGTATACGGCGTGAACACCGGGTTCGGCGCGCTCGCCGACACCAGCGTGGGGGAGCGCGACCTGCTGCGGCTGCAGGGCTCGATCATCCTCTCGCACGCGGCCGGCAGCGGCGAGCCGCTGGATGACCCCACCGTCCGTGCCATGCTCCTGCTCCGCGCCAGAACGCTAGCCGCCGGTTACTCAGGAGTCCGCGCCGAGCTCCCGGCCCGGCTGCTGGAACTGCTCGCGCTCGGGCTGCTCCCGGTGGTGCCCGGCAAGGGCTCGGTCGGCGCCTCCGGCGACCTGGCCCAGCTCGCGCACCTGGCCCAGCCGCTGATCGGCACCGGGCGGCTGCGGGCCAGCGGCGACGGCCCGCGGGGCAGGCCAGCCGCCGCGGTGCTCGCCGAGCACGGACTCGTCCCGCTGGAACTGGCCCCCAAGGAAGGCCTCTCGCTGGTCAACGGAACGGAGCCGATGCAGGCGCTGCTGGCGTTCTCGGTGAAAGACGCTGAGCTGCTGGTCCGGGTCGCCGACGTGGCGTGCGCGCTGTCGGTCGAGGCGCTGCTGGGCACCGACCGGCCCTATGACGAGCGGGTCCAGGCGCTGCGGCCGCATCCAGGCCAGCTGGACAGCGCCGCCAACCTGCGCGCCCTGCTGGCCGGGTCCGCGCTGCTGGCCAGCCACAGGGAGAGCAGGCACGCGGTCCAGGACGCCTACTCGCTGCGGTGCGCCCCGCAGGTCCACGGCGCCGTCAGGGACGTGCTCGGGCACGCCCGCCGGGTGCTCGGCACCGAACTCGGCGCGGTGGTCGACAACCCGGTCATCGTGGCCGACGGCGAGGTGATGACGACCGGCAACTTCCACGGCGAGCCGCTCGCGTTCGCCGCGGACATGCTGGCGATGGCCGTCTCGGAGCTGGCCAGCATCAGCGAGCGCCGGGTGGACCGGCTGCTGGACCCGGCCTCCTCGCGTGACCTGCCGCCGTTCCTGGCCCCTGATCCCGGCACCAACTCGGGCTTCATGCTCGCCCAGTACACCGCGGCGTCGCTGGTCAGCGAGAACAAGGTGCTGGCCCACCCGGCCAGCGTGGACACCATCCCGACCTCGGGCAAGCAGGAAGACCACGTGTCGATGGGCTGGACCGCGGTTCGCAAGCTGCGCGAGGTGATCGCGAACGTGCGGACCTGCCTGGCGATCGAGATCCTGTGCGCCGCCCAGGGCGTCGACCTGCGGGCCGCGATCGCCGCCCCGAGCGAGCCGCTGGCCGCCGTGCACGCGACGGTGCGGGCCCGGGTGCCGATGATGGAAACCGACCGGGAGGTCGCTGCCCAGGTCGCGGCGATCGACGCCATAATTCCCGATATTTGCCAAACAGCCGCGGCCCGGTGCGGCGGCCTGCGCTAACGGCGCGCCCGGCCGGCCGGCCAACGCGGGCCGTGGCATTTGCGCCCCAGCCGCGCTGGCCGTGATAGTCAGTTACTACACAGGTACTTAACGTAGCCGGGAACCGGGCGCGGAAAAGGTAACGTGGCGGAAACCGGAAAAGGCAGGACTAGGCGCGCCAGAGCAGGACGTCAAGCTCGCCGTCGAGATCGATGAAGCTGCCCTCCTGCCCGGCCCGGATCACCTCATAGGTCCTGGCCAGGAACTCGGCGGTCGCCATCAGCGGGGCCTCGAAGTGCGCGTGCCCGAACGGGGAGGACAGCGCGATATTGAGCACGCCCTGGCCGCCGTCGCTCGCGGGCCAGACCCGCACATCGCCTTCGCCGGCAGGGCCTTCGAGCCCGGAGGCGAGCAAGTCCCTGGCGAATATCCACTCGACCGGCTCGTCCGTGCCGACGTGGAATGCCATCCGGATGGCGTAGGGGTCCTCGGTGTTGTAAAACAAGCTGGCTACCAGCGGCACGACGCCATGGTCGGGGACGACGAGGCTCAGGCCGAGTTCAGCTGAGACGGGTGCGCTGCTGTTCATGATCAAGCTTGACCTTTGCGTATCGTGTCCCGAATGCCGGGCTTCGTAATCGCTGCGAGGTTATTTATCAGCGTGGCCGCACATAGGCGCTGCTGAATTGTCATCACGGGAGTTAGGATTCCGCGATCGGGGGCTGTCGTAACCTCGGTCACTGGTCAACAAACCAGATGCGACCTGGTCAAACGCTCACGCAAATTAAACACGTTTTTCGGCGCCAGGTGTTCCGCTGAGCAGGCACGACGCGTTGTGACCTTCGTCTCATACAACGTCCAGCGCCAGTTATGCGGGCATGACGGCAGAGATGTGCGCCGTAGGCGGGCATGGCGCACCAGGGGGTGTTATGCATGCTTCGGCTCACTCACTGCGGGGGCTGTGCTGGGAGGCTATGTTATGTCCCCGGCCGGCCGGCGCGCCAGCATCAGCAGCTATATATCTGGGAAGACTGCATCACAGTTTGATAAG
Source organism: Streptosporangiaceae bacterium (assembly GCA_036558005.1). Taxonomy (GTDB): domain Bacteria; phylum Actinomycetota; class Actinomycetes; order Streptosporangiales; family Streptosporangiaceae; genus DATBGO01. The sequence continues at coordinate 22,676 of DATBGO010000191.1, forward strand.
TGCCTCGCCAATAGCGGGCCCGAATGTCCGTATATATAAATATATAGCCGGGTTGGCCGAAACGGCCTAACCGCCGGGCCTTCCCCGGGATGGGCCAGGCCGCCGCTCCCGCGGGCCCGGGACAGCCGCGGTGGTGCCTCGGAGGGCGTGAGTGCGCTAGTCTGTGAGTCGCCCTGACGGCGTGGATGCGTTGCCTCCGCGCCGATGGCGGCGGGCGATTGGCTCAGCGGGAGAGCGCCTCGTTCACACCGAGGAGGTCGCTGGTTCGATCCCAGCATCGCCCACCTAGGGATCCTCACACTTCTCCAGCGCATGCCCACGCTCGGGTCTGACATTCCGCCGCGGACTGGCTGGCGGTTGCTTGATCATGGTGGTTAGTCAGCGCTATTTACCGACGAACCACCATGATCAAGGTGAACGGCGCGGGCCGGGCCGGCTAGCCAGACTTCCGGCAAAGTGCCGGGCAACTTCATGGACCCGGCTGGTCGCGCCGCCGAGACTGGTGCCGAGATCTGGCCGTCAGGCCGGCCCAACGGGCGGGGCAGTCCTGAACCGCTGACGTTAAGTTCGCCAGACGCCTGCCCGGGCCGGCCCGGGTCACCCGGCCTAGGGGGCGGCGCTCGCCGCGGCCAGGGCTTCCTGCTGGCGGGCGAACCAGTCGGCGATCCGCTCGCCGCTGCGCAGCACGTGGTCCTTCATGGCCGCCTCGGCGACCTGCCCGGATCCCAGCTCGATCGCGGACAGGATGATCTCGTGCTGGCGCAGGTTCTCGGCCAGGGTGGCACGGTCGCGCAGCGCCCCGATGCTCAGGTTGCGCGGCAACGTCAGGTTCATCGTCGCGATCAGCTGCACCAGCCGCCCGGCCCCCGAGGCCTGGTGGATCTGCTCATGGAACTGGTTGTGGTGGTGCACCCAGGCGGCCCGGGCGCCAGCCGGTGAGCCATCGTCGAACGCCTGGGTGATCGAGTCACGGAAGGCCGCCCAGGCCCGCTGCAGCGCGGCGAGGCCAGCCTGGCCGGCCTGCCCGGCCGCCAGCCGGGCCGCGAGCCCCTCCAGCTCCGCCCTGATCAGGTAGCCCTCGCGGATGTAGCCGGGCTCCAGGCCCTTGACCCGCAGCCCGCGCCGCGGCCTGGCCTCGATCATGCCGATGGCCTCCAGGCGGCGCAGCGCCTCGCGGACCGGCTGGCGGCTGACCCCGAACCGCTGGCCGAGCTGCTCCTGCCGGAGCCAGGTGCCCAGCGGGTACTCGCCGAGCATGATGGCGTCGGCGATCTGGCCGGCCAGCTGCTCGGCGGCCGACGGGCCATCGGTCCCGGCCTGGTGGATCAGCCGCGGGCCCGCGGCCGGCCGCGGCTGGGCATGATCGGGGTGGGGGGCGCTGGCACCGGCCAGCACCGGGCCGGCGGCCTCGGTGCCCGCGACGGGCACCAGCTGGCCGGGAGGCTGGCTGGCGTCGATCAGCATGACCAGATGATACGTAGTCTTTGGATCCAATTTTCCTGCGATTAGGCTATATGAGGGAATCAGGCTGTGATCTTTGCGCAATCTGGATCCACTACGTGGCGCGCGGTCAGCGGACAACAGGCGGTCAGCGGATAACAGGAGGACAGCTAATGAGCGACAAGCCCGGACCTGGTGGCGAGACGCTGAGCACGCTGCTGGCGGCGCAGCCAGGATCGCGGCGGGCGTTCGCGGTACCCGACGACGGGCAGGAGCTGAGCTACGGCGAGGCGGCGGACCGGGTGGAGGCGCTCGCGGCGAGCCTGGCCGGGGCCGGCGTCCGGCGCGGTGACCGGGTCGCGCTGTCGCTGCCGAACGGCCCCGACTTCGTCCTGCTGCTGCTGGCGGTCACCATGCTCGGCGCGGCCGCCGCCCCGCTCAACCCGGCCTACACCGAGAGCGAGTACACCTTCTACCTGGACGACATCGCGCCCCGGGTGTTCCTGATGCCCGCCAGCATGCCCGCCCCGGCGCTGGCGGCGGCCAAGGAGACCGGGACCACGGTGCTGGCGGCCGGGGCCGCCGACGGCGGCGGCCCGCCGGTGCTGCTGGCCGGCGGGCAGCCGGTCACGCCGCGGCCAGGGTTCGAGCATGGCGAGCCGGACGACGTGGCCGTCGTGCTGCACACCAGCGGCACGACCAGCCGGCCCAAGCAGGTCCCGCTGCGGCAGCGGAACCTGATGGCCTCGGCCCGCAACATCGCCGCGCACTACCGGCTGACCGGCGCCGACATCTCGTTCTGCGTCATGCCGCTCTTCCACGTGCACGGGCTGGTCGCCTCGACCTTCGCGACGCTGGGCGCGGGCGGCACCGTGATCGCGCCGCGCCGGTTCACCCCGCGCCGGTTCTGGCAGCAGGCCCGCGCCTACCAGCCGACCTGGCTGTCGGCCGGGCCGACGCTGCACCGGATGATCCTGGACCGGGAAGACACAGGCGGCGCGCCCGGCAGCCTCAGGTTCGTCCGCTCGTGCAGCTCGGCGCTGGCGCCCGCGCTGCTGGAGCGGGCCGAGAACAGCTACGGCGCGGTGATGCTGGAGGCCTACGGCATGACCGAGGCGAGCCACCAGCTGACCTCGAACCCGCTGCCGCCCGCGGCGCGGGTGCCCGGCTCGGTCGGGGTGGCGACCGGCACCGAGATCGGCGTGGCCGCCCCCGGCGGCAGCCTCCTGCCCGCGGGGCAGCCCGGCGAGGTCGTCATCCGCGGTCCCGGGGTGATGTCGGGCTACGTGGCCAACCCGGCGGCCACCGCGGAGGCGTTCTACGGTGACTGGTTCCGGACCGGGGACCAGGGCGTGCTGCGCGAGGGCTACCTCTACCTGGAGGGGCGGCTGAAGGAGATGATCATCCGCGGCGGCGAGAACATCGCCCCGGCCGAGATCGAGGAGATCCTGCTGTCGCACCCGGCGGTGTCGGACGCGGTCTGCTTCGGGGTGGCCGACGACAAGTACGGCGAGCTGGTGGCGGCGGCGGTGACGCTGACCCAGGACACCGAGTCGGCCGCGCTGATCGACCACTGCCGGGTCCGGCTGGCGCCGTTCAAGGTGCCGGTGGCGGTGCACGTGCTGGATGCGATACCGCGCACGCCGACCGGCAAGGTGCAGCGCCGCCGGGTCGGCGAGTTCGTGACCGGGCGGCCAGCCGGCCCGCCGCCGGGCGGCCAGGCGGCGCGATGAGATTCGCCGTCGTCGGCGCGGGCGCGATCGGCGGCTACGTCGGCGCGGCGCTGGCGCGCGGCGGCGCCGACGTGACCCTGATCGCCCGGGGCCCGCACCTGGCGGCGATGCGCGCGGGCGGGGTACGGGTCCGCTCGCCGCGCGGTGACTTCACCGCGCACCCGGAGGCGACTGACGACCTCGCGGCGGTGGCCGGCGCCGATGTCGTGTTCGTCGCGCTGAAGGCCTACAGCCTGCCGCAGATCGCGCCGCGGCTGGGGGAGCTGCTCGCGCCCGGCGCGGCCGCGATCTGGGCGCAGAACGGCATTCCCTGGTGGTACTTCCAGGACCGGCCGGGCCCGCCAGGCGGCGGGACGCTGGAAAGCGTCGACCCCGGCGGGGTGATCGCCAGCTCGATCCGCCCCGGGCACAATGTCGGCTGCGTCGTCTACTGCTCGACCGAGATCACCGAGCCGGGCGTCATCGCGCACATCGAGGGGACCCGGTTCAGCATCGGGGAGCCCGACGGGTCGCTGAGCGAGCGGTGCCAGCAGATCTCGGCGGCGTTCGCCGACGGCGGGCTGAAGGCGCCGGTCGACCCGAAGCTGCGCGACCAGATCTGGCTCAAGCTG
>DATBGO010000192.1:0-15935 GCA_036558005.1 Streptosporangiaceae bacterium
GCGAAGGTCAGCGTCTGGCCGGCCGTGGCGAGCGCGGCCTGGCCGGGCAGCTCGCGGGCCCTGGCCTCGAACTGCCCGGCGGCCGTGGTCTCGCGCACCGCCCGGGCCGGGCCGCTGCCCACGGCCAGCAGCCAGGCCCGCTCGTCCGGGGTGAGCAGCTGCGCCTGGCCGGCCGGCTCGTCCGGGCGCGCGCAGAGATTGATCAGCAGCTCCCGGTAGTGCCGCAGGTGCCCGTCCATGGTGGCGGCGTCGAACAGGTCGGTGTTGTACTCGACGGCGAGGGTGACGTCCTCGCCGTCGCGCTCGGCCACGATCCAGCTCATCTCCATCCGCGCGCCGGCGCCCCGCGGCCTGCGGTAAGAGACCGTCACGCCGGGCAGCCCGCCTGGCGTGCCGCTGGCGTTCAGCACGAACGTGGTCTGGAATACCGGCAGCCTGGACGGGTCGCGCGGCGGGCTCACCGCGTCCACCAGCTTGCCGAACGGCAGGTCGGCGTGGCTGATCGAGTCCACCATCCGCGGCTTGAGCCGCTGGATCAGCTCGCGGAAGGCCGGGTCGCCTGACAGGTCCGCGCGCAGCACCATCATGCTGATGAAAAAGCCGATGACCGGCTCGACGGACGGGTACTGGCGGTTGGCGTTGGGCGCCCCGATGACGATGTCGTCAGCGCCGCAGTAGCGCTGCAGTAACGCGAAGAAAGCCGCGACGTACACCGTGTACGGGGTGACGCCCTCCTGCCTGGCCAGCTCCCGCACCCGGTTCTTCGCCTGCTCGCTCATCTTCGCGGTCGCCTGCGCGCCGTTGAAGGTGACCGACGCGGGCCGCGGCCGGTCGGTCGGGAACTCCAGTGTCGTCATGCCCTTGAGCTGGTCACGCCAGTAGTTGCCGAGCTCGTCGAGCCGGCCGGCCAGCCACTCGCGCTGCCAGGCGCTGTAATCGGGGTACTGGACGGTCAGCTCCGCCAGCCGCGGCTCGGCGCCGGTCACGGCGCTGGCGTACAGGGCGGTCAGCTCGCTCTCGAAAATGGCCTGCGACCAGCCGTCGAAAACGATGTGATGCACGTTGAACACCAGGTAGTAGTCGCCGGGGTCCAGCCGCAGCAGGTAGCCGCGCCACAGCGGCATCCCGCTGAGCTCGATGGGCGTGGCCGCCTCCTTGTCCATCAGGTCCTCCGCGGCCCGGAGCCTGGCCTCCAGGTCGTCACCGGGCACCTCGATGACCGGCAGCTCGACCGGGACCGAGTCGGCGATCAGCTGGACCGCGCCGTCGTCGCGGTCGACGATCGCGGTCCGCAGCGCCTCATGCCGCGCGACCACCCCCGCCAGCGCGGCGCGCAGCGCGCCGACGTTCACCTCACCGCGCAGCCGCTGGAAGACCGGCACGTTGTAGACCGCGGTGCCAGGAGCCAGCTTGTCCAGGAACCACAGGCTCTCCTGCGCGTAGGACAGCGGCGCCGGGCCAGTGTCACCGCGCGGGCCAGGACCGCGGCTGGCGACCCCCTCGACCTGGGCCCGGAGCTGGGCGAGGAACCGGGCGCGCTGTCCCTCCGGCAGGTTCGCCAGACGCTTCATCACGTCGGTCATCACTGGCTCCTTCCAGGTCCGGCCGCCCGGGGCGGGAGCAGGCGGCTGGGGCCGCTGCCGCCTGGCAGCGCGAGCATCCGGTACCGCTATGGACAGTAGGTGCCGCGCGCGGCGCCGCCATCCGCTGCGCGGGGAATTGCCGGCCACGTGTTCGGATGACTTCCGCGGCGCCGGGGCAGTCACACCGATGACGGCGGGCCGGCCTTGTACGCCGCGGGCTTACCCGCCGGGCCGGGCTGGCGGGGCTCAGCCGGCGGCCTGGCCGGCCAGCCTGGCCGCGGGGTGCAGCACCACCGGCAGGCTGGTGATCCCGTTCAGGAAATTGGACTCCAGGTGCTGCGCTGGCCCGGCCTGCTCGAGCGAGCTCACCTGGGCGGCCAGCTCGGCGACCAGCAGGGACAGGCCCACCCGGGCGGAGGCGTTCCCGATGCAGCGGTGCGGGCCGGCGCCGAACGCGAGATGCGGGTTCGGGTGCCTGCGCGGGTCGAAGACGTACGGGTCAGCGAACACCGCCTCGTCCCGGTTCGCCGCGGCGAGCCAGGCGGCCACCAGGCTCCCCGGGGGAAGAATCTCGTCGCCGAGCCGGACCGGGCCGGCCGTCCGCCGCAGCAGGTGATTGATCGGGGTGGCCCAGCGCAGCGCCTCCTCGGTGATGGTGGGCAGCAAGCCGGCGTCATCGCGCAGCTGCCGCCACAGGGCCGGCTGCTCCAGCAGCACCAGCAGCAGGTGCGAGGCCGCCTGGGGGACCGTCGGGGTGGCCCCCATGATGAACGAGTAGCAGTTGACCAGGACGTCATCGTCGGTGGCGGGCCGCCCGTCGATGTCCAGCGAGACCAGGACGGAGATCAGGTCGTCGGCCGGCCGCTCCCTGCGGGCCTCGATCAGCCCGGCGAGCAGCGTGAACAGGTGGGTGTGGGCGACCTGGAGGGTGCTGCGGTCCAGCCCGGCGCGATAGTACGGGTCATCAGGCGCCAGCCCGGCGATCGTCCAGCGGGCGACATCTGCCCAGTGCTGCTCGGGAATGCCGAGGATCTCGCCGGTCACCGCCATCGGGATAGCCGTCGCCAGCCGGGCGAAATCGGTTTCCCGTTCCGCGGCCGCCGCCGCGATCATTGCCCGGACCCGTTCCCTGATCCTGGCCTCATGCTTGTTCATGACCTGCATGGACAGCGCGTGCATGCTGGGCGCCCTGATAATCCGGTGCCGGGGCGGGTCCATCAGGTGGATCGCCCGGCCCGCCGCGGAGTCGCCGTGCAGGACGGTGAGCATGGTGCTGTGCTCCGAGCTGAACCTGGTGCTGTCCCGCAGGATCCTGACCACGTCGTCATACCTGGTCACCGACCAGAAGGGGGTGCCGTCGGGCGCGGGCTGCCGCCATACCGGGGCCTGCGACCTGAGCGCCCGCCAGGCCGCGTGCGGATCCCCGGTCCGGTAAAACCCGGCCGGGAACAGGTCTATGTCAGCAAGCGGCACGAGTTCCTCACGGGCTGGCTGAGTCATGCGCATACGGGGCTCCCTCCCGCGCCTGCTGATTAGATTTGGTCGCAGGCTAACCCGCGGACCGGAGCGCCGAAAGAGCGCCGGACCAGGCACGTTATAAATCATCAGCGCATGTAAGCGCGTTAATGAAAACGAGGCGGAAGAGGGAATCAGGAGCATTAAACGGCCGCCGGCCTCTCCGTCTGCCCGCGGATGCGGGCAGGCTAGATTGCCTGCTGGGCACGGGGGACGGCCAGCGACCGCTGGGGCCCGGCGGGCTGCGCAGGCGCCCCGCGGCCCGGCCACGCGCCGCGGGCGGGCGCCGCGGGCGGCCCGGCCGCCGGGCTCGCGGCCTTTGTTGTGATATGACCGGCTGTCGGCAATGATGCCAGCAGGGCCTGCTTTACTACCCGGGATCAATACATCCGCCGGGGGGCCCAATACATGGAGGCGAGGGATGACCAGCTCAGCAGGCGCCGGCGTGTGGCCGGCCGCCCGTGTCACTGGCGCGCAGGTCCAGGTTCTCGACCGGGCCGCCAGCGTGCCGGCCGCATTGGACGGGCTAACCGGCCCTGGTGATGCCTACCTGAGCACGAAATGGCTGCGGGTGGCCGAGGCCACCGCGGACGTGTCAATGCGCTACCTGCTGCATCAGCGCGGCGGGCAGCTCGGCGGCGCGCTCGCCACCGCCCTGGCGACACCCCAGTCCCCGTGGCTGCTCGGCCGGACCGACTCGGTCCTGGAGTTCGCCGCCCGCGATGACCTGCCCGGCGCCGCGCAATGCCTGGCCGAGCTCACCGGCGGGCGCGCCGTCCCGCGCACGGTCGAGGAGGTGACCAGCGCCCTGACCGACCCGCAGCCGGACGCGCCCGCCACCGGCGCGCTGCTGCCCAGCCTGCTCTGCGGCGGCCGGCACGTCAGCTTCAGCCGCGCGCTCACCAGGGCGGACGGCGAGGCCAGGCAGGCCGTGATCGGCGACCTGGCCGAGCGGGCCGAAGGGGTCGCGGCGGGCCTCGGCGCCCGCAGCGCCGCGTTCCTCTATGTCGAGGAACAGGACGCGCGGCTGCGCGCGGCCCTGGCGGAGCGCGGCTACCTGAGCTGCGTCTCGGGGCTGCACGCGCAGCTGTGCCTGCCCGACGGCGGGTTCGCCGGGTACCAGGCGATGCTGCCGAGGAAACGGCGCCAGTCCATGGCCAGCGAGCGCCGCAAGGTCGCCGCGGCGGGCATCGAGATCCGCCGGGAGCCGCTCACCACTGATCTCATCGCCTCGCTGGCCGAGCTCGAGTCCGCGCTGTTCGCCAAGCACGGGGGCCGCTGGACCACCGGGCAGTCGGTGGCGGTGATGACCGCGATCATGGCCGAGCTCGGGCCGGAGGCGTTCACCTTCGTCGCCCGGCTGGACGGCGCCGTGTGCGGGTTCACCCTCGTGGTGACGCACAAGGGCGACTGGTTCGTGCACCGGGGCGGATTCGACTACCAGCGCGTCGGCGATCTGCCGCTCTACTTCGAGCTCACCTACAACCTGGTCATCGAGTCAGCGGCCGCGGCAGGCGCGCGGGCGGTGCACCACGGGATGGGCGCGCTGGACACCAAGCGGGCCCGCGGATTCGAGGTAAGGACGGCCTACCTGTACGTAAAGCCGCTGGCCGGCCGGTGACGGCGATGATTCCCGCGATCACCTCCTCGGTTTCCGAGGCGGTCAAGTTCGGCTATGCCAGCCTGGTCGAGCCCGATGATCTCTATGACGCGCCCGGCTGGCACGCGATCGACGAGGCGATCGGGATCGCCAGGCCGTTTACCGTTCTCGCGCTGCCCGAGCCTGGCGCTGCCCAGGCGGACGCCGCGGCCTGGGGCATGCTGGTCGAGCCGGACACGTTCTGGCCGTTCCTGCGGGCCGACAGCGTGCTGTCCATGTTCGCCCGCCAGCGCGGCCTGGCCGGCCCGGCGGCGCAGGCCGGCCCGCTGGCCGGGCTGATGCCCAGCGCCTACCTGGGGGCGCTGCGCGCGGGCACGACGCGGTTCCTGCTGCGCCCCGGCATGACCGGCGAGCAGGCGCGGGCGGCGCTGCGGTCGCTGCTGGCCGGCGCGGAGGAGATGGCCCGTGAGGAGGGACTGCGCAGCGTCGGATGCCTCTACCTGCCGGCCGCGAGCACGCTTGAGCGCGAGGTGCTGGCGGCGGCCGGCTACGCCGAGTTCGGCCCCGCCCTGCACGTGGCGATCTTGCCGGTCAGCACGTTCGAGGACTACCTCGCCTCGATGAACCAGCACCGCCGTTCCAACGTGCGGCGGCACCGGCGGCTGGTGGCCCGGGCCGGCGTCAGCATCAGCCGCGAGCCGCTCACCGAGTCGCTGAGCGAGCAGATGCTCCCGCTGGAGGCGCAGCTCTACCAGAAGTACGAGCACGTGCAGCACCCGACCGAGATGGCCCGGATCGTGCACCGCGGTGTCATCGCGGCATTCGGTGACCGGGCCCTGGTCATCACGGCTCGCAGCGCCGACGGCGTGCTCCGCGGGTACTCAGCCTTCATTCATGTCGGCGATACCCTCTACTCGCGCGACTGCGGTTTCGATTACACCTGGCAGGGCCGCCTGCCGCTGTACCTGGTCACGAATTATCACAGCGCGGTCGAGCTCGCCGAGGATCTCGGCGCGCGCCGGATCCACTACTCCTACGGCTCGGACGAGACCAAGGCCGGGTACGGCTGCGAGCTGCATCCGCGGATCAGCTACGTGAAATCGTTCGACCCGGCGCTGGCGGCCCGGCTTGCGGAGCTAGCTGAGCGAGCTCGGGTTCAGCCAGCTCAGGATCACGCACGCCCGGCACCATGACGCCGAGGGTGGCGAGCGCGGCCAGGATGCCTTCGCCGAGCATGGCGGGCCGGACGCCGACCCGGGCGACCAGCAGGCCGGCCCCGATGATGCCCAGCGGGCTGCCCGCGAACGAGAAGATCCACTCGATCGACGACGCGCGGCCGAGCATCTCCCTGGGCACCCCTTCCTGGAGTATCGGCATCCAGAGCGCGTTCCCGTAGGTGGCGCACGCCCAGATCAGCGCGAAGAACGCGGCCGCGTACCACGGGCTGGCCGCGGCCGCCAGGGCCGCCGTCGCCGCGCCGGCCGCGCCGCCGGCCACCCAGGTGGCGGTGACCCGCCGGCGCGGTACCCGGGCGCGGCCGGCCAGGATCGCGCCGGCCAGCCCGCCGACCCCGCCCGCGGCGAGCACCAGCCCGAGCACGGCGCCGCTCTGCCGCATGTCCTGCTCGATGAGCAGCGGCACCAGCACCGACAACGGCGCGACGGCGACCAGGTTGATGAACCCGTGGCTGGAGATGGCCAGCCAGAGCCAGCGGCGCGACGCACAGTAACGCAGCCCTTCCCGTGCCTGGGCAAGCATGGACGGCCGGGCCTGGCCGGCCGCGGGACGGCCGCCACTCGGCACGGCGAGCAGGCAGGCCACGCCGACCGCGAAGCTGGCCGCGTCGGCGCCGAACGCGGCCCCGTTGCCGACCGCGGCGATCAGGAAGCCGCCCAGCGCGGGGCCGATGAGCCGCTGGCACGCCTGCTTGCTGGACGCGGCGATGGAGCTGCCCTGCACCAGCAGGTCGGCCGGCAGCAGCTCGGGGACGATGGCGGTCGAGGCCGGCGAGAAGAAGGCGTCGGCGACCCCGAAGATGACCGCCATCACGACCAGCTGCCACAGCCGGGCCGCCCCGGTGGCGGCGACGACCGCGATCAGCCCGACCGCGATCCCCCGGCAGATATCGCCGGCCAGCATGGTGGGCTTGCGCGGCGCCCGGTCCACCACGACCCCGCCGATCAGCAGCAGGCAGACCGCCGGGCCGATCCGGGCCGCGAGCACGAACGACAGGGCAGCCGCCGAGTGACCCAGCCGCAGGGCTTCCAGCGCGAGCGCGACGGTGAAGATGCCGTCGCCGATCATTGAGACGCTCTGGCCGGCCCACAGCAGCGCGAAGTCCCGGTGACGCAGCACCCGGGGAAGCCTGCGCCCTGGCGTCGATTTCATGTGTGTATAGAATGCTCCATGATTGGCTGGTTTGTATAGAATGCCGCCTGATTGGCAGCGTGACCGGGGTCACGAGAGGTGAACGATGCACAATGGCCTGGCATCAGCAGCCGACAATAACCGGGCCGTGGCGGAGCGGTACCGTGAGCAGGGCTGGTGGCGCAGCCGGACCTTTCTTGATGACCTTAGCGAGCACGCCATCCAGCGGCCGAATCACCCGGCGGTGATCGCCTACGAAGGCGGCAAGCTCGCGCACCAAATTGGCTACGCAGAGCTAGATGTATTCGTGGAGCGGTTCGCCGCCGCGCTGGCCGAGCTCGGCGTCGGCCGCGGCGACACGGTGGTGATCTACGTACCGAACTGGTGGCTGCTCGCGCCGATGTACCTGGGCTGCGCGCGGGCCGGCGCCGTCGCCGCTCCCGCGCAGATGGAGTACCGCGGCCGGGAGGTCGGCCACATCCTGCAAGCCAGCGGCGCGAAGGTCTGCGTGAGCGCGGATGTCTTCGACGGCGTGGACTTCGCCGGCCGGGTGGCTGAGATGGCACCGCCCACGCTGAAGCACCGGGTGGTGCTCGGCGGGGACGCGGGCCGCACCGGCGCGATCGACTTCAGCGCGCAGTTCGTCGACATCCCGTGGGAACGGGAGCGGCCCGTCACCGGGCCCGGTCTCGGCCCCGATGACCCGGCACTGCTCGTGTTCACCTCGGGAACCACCGGCAAGCCCAAGGGCGTCCTGCACAGCCTCAACACGATCTGGTCGGCGGGCAACTCCCTGTCGGTCCCTTACGGGCTCACCGGGCAGGACGTGATCTCGATCCCGCAGCAGCTCACCCACGTCGCCGGGGCCATGCACGCCATTTACGCCCCGGTCAGCCTGGGCGCCACCTGCGTGATGCACGACACCAAGGCGGACATGAACCTGCTGCTCGAGATGACCGAGCGGCACCGGATCACCTGGGTGCACACCGCGCCCAACCGGCTCGCCGACCTGCTGGCAGCCCAGCGCGCGGCGCCCCGCGACACCTCAAGCGTGCGGCTGGTGTCGTCCAGCTCGGCTCCCATCCCGCAGCACATGGCCGACGAGGTGCGCGAAGTCTTCGGGGTCGAGCTGCTGGCATGCTGGGGCATGACCGAGACCGGGGGCTGCACCACCACCCGGCCCGGCGACCCGCCCGGCTGGGCGGCGCGCAGCGACGGCCGGGCGATGCCGTGGATGGACATCAAGGTCGGCGCCGATCCGGGGGCGGGCTCGCACGGCATCGGCCGGCTGTTCGTCCGCGGCGCATCGCTCTGCCTGGGGTACTTCGGCCAGCCCGAGGTCTTCGCCGCCTCCGTCGACGCCGACGGCTGGTTCGACACCGGCGATATGGCCCGCCCCGACGGCCGGGACGGGATCCGGATCACCGGCCGCCGCGCGGACCTGATCACCCGCCCCAACGGCGAGAAGGTGCCCACATCGGAGATCGAGGCCATGCTCGTCCTGCACCCGGCCATCGCCGAGGCCGTCCTCATCGGCTACCCGGACCCGCAGCTGCCCGACGGGGACGCGGTCTGCGCGGTGATCGCCCCCGGCGACGGCCCGGACCTGGCCGAGATCCACGCCTACCTGGACCGCGCCGAGGTCACCCGCGACCACTGGCCCGACCGGCTGGCCCGCGTCCCCGGCCTGCCCAGGAACTCCCTGGGTAAGGTGCAGCGCAACGAGCTCAGGGCCGCGATCGAGGCAGGACAGCTCTGACGCGGCGACCGCGGCGGCCCGGCGGCCCCGCGGAATCCGACGACGGCAGGAGGTCGCGCGGTGCCAGGTAGTTCACGTGCTCAGGCCGGTGACGCTGGCGCCAGCGCGGGCCCGCCGGTCTTCGTGCTGACCGTCGCCCGGTCCGGGTCGACGTTGCTGCGCTTCATCCTGGACGCCCATCCTGACCTGTGCTGCCCGCCGGAAACGGGGGTCGCGGCCGCGTGTTCCCGGCTGGCGCACGTGTGGATGGTGACCGAGGGGGTACGCAGCGCCAGCATCCCGGCCGCGCTGAACGAGGGGCAGCTCAGCGCCCGGGCGGTGGCGGCCATCCGCGCCGCCGTCGAGGACCCGCTCACCGGGTACGCGGCGGCACGCGGCGCGGCCCGGTGGTGCGACAAGTCTCTCGACGGCGTGCTGTGGGCGGACGTGGCCGCGGGGATCTGGCCGGAGGCCCAGTTCATCTGCCTTTACCGGCACGCCATGGACATGATCGCCTCGGGCCTGGAGGCGTGCCGGTGGGGACTGGACAGCTTCGGCCTGGAGCTCTACGGGTCGCAGTACCCGGGGAACACCGTGGCCGCGATGGGCGCCTACTGGGGCGAGATGACCGCCAAGATGACCGACTTCGAGCAGCGGCATCGCCGCCGCACGCTGCGGCTGCGCTACGAGGACCTGGTGACCGGCCCGGAGCAGGCCGCCGGGCAGCTGTTCAGCTTCCTCGGCGTGGCGCAGGCACCGGGCATCACCCAGGAGTGCTTCGCGGTCGCGCACGAGGCGAACGGGCCCGGTGATGCCAAGATCTGGTTCACCTCGGCGGTGTCGGCGGAATCGGTGGGCCGCGGCCAGGAGGTGCCGGGCGGCCGGCTGCCGCCGCCGCTGCTGGCACAGCTCAACGCCGCGCTGCGCGAGCTTGGCTACGTGGAGGTGGACGGGGACTGGAACTCCCGCAAGCTCGCCGACCTGCGCAGCCAGCACCCCGCGCCGCCGGACGGGCAGCCTGCCGCCGCGCCCCAGCCGGGCACCGGGGACGGGTCAGGCGATGCGGACCTGACCCGGGTGGCGGCCGCCTTGAAGGCGCGCGACGGCGCGGTCACTGCCTCGCTGCTGGCCGACATCGCCCGGTGCTGGCCGTCCCTGGCGGGCCGGGAGCTGGGGATCGAGGTGTCCGGCCCGGCGGGCGCGCTCGCCCGGCTCAGCTGGACCATCGCCCGGCCCGCGGGAAACACCGCCGGGCCGGGTCGCGAGGCGGTGCTGTCGGCGCCGCCGCCGGTGTGGCGGCCGGTGCTGGACGGCGCGGCGAACCTGTTCGGCGAGGTGTTCGGGTGGCGGATCACCGCGCGCGGCATCGACAACGCGCACGTGCGCCGTACCGACGAAGTGCACGCGCTGGGCGTGCTGCTGGGCGTGGCCCAGCTGCCAGCCGCGGCGCGCCGCTGAGCGGCCGCGTTCAGCGTTATTTCCGGCTATGCCTTAAGTAGCGGACATCACTAGTCATAGCCGTATGTTATTTATTCGCCTGCTATACCGGAATTAAGACTTCTCCCGGCGCGGCGAGAATTGGCTGAAAGCCGGGCGGCCAGCCCATTGACAACAGCATCATGGAGGAGAAATGCTTTCCATGAGGACGAATCAAGCGGGGGACGAGTCCAACGGGGCATCTCGGCCCGATTCCCTCGGGATCGCGCCGAGCACGGCATACAGAGCAGGCTGGTTCTGTCGCGGGTCGCGACGCACGTGCGGCAACTCCCACGGCCCGCTGTCATTACAAGCGCCGTTTTTTCCTGATCTGGACATCAGCCCCGGCATCGGCTTGACGAACCAGAAGCAGAGCAGCGGACGGTCGCGACGGTGGACGAGGAGGAGTTGCTATGCCTGAGGTCATGTTCAGTGTGGATCAGTCGAAATCGATGGCGGACCAGGCCGTCCCGGGCCATAACAGGTGGCACCCGGACATTCCGGCAGCCGCCTCGGTCCGGCCCGGCAGTGAATTCCGGGTGGAGTGCCGGGAGTGGACCGACTCTCAGCTAGGCAATAACGACTCAGCCAACGACGTGCGGGATGTCAACCTGGCCGTCACGCACATGCTGAGCGGGCCGATCGAGGTACAAGGCGCCGAACCGGGCGACCTGCTGGTTGTCGACATCCTGGACCTGGGTCCGGTTCAGCCGCCGCAGGAGTACGGCGACGCGCCAGGCCAGGGCTGGGGCTACACCGGCGTGTTCGCGAAGGTGAACGGCGGCGGCTTCCTCACCGACCACTACCCCGACGCCTACAAGGCGATCTGGGACTTCCACGGCCAGGACGCCACCTCACGTCACCTGCCCGGGGTCCGCTACACCGGGATCACCCACCCGGGGCTTTTCGGCACCGCGCCGTCGGCCCGGCTGCTGGCCGAGTGGAACCGGCGTGAGCAGGCGCTGATCGACACTGACCCGAACCGGGTACCGCCGCTGGCGCTGCCGCCGAGCGCGGAGGGCTGCCTGGCGGGCACCCTCAGCGGGGGCGAACTGCAGCGGGTAGCCAACGAGGGCGCCCGTACCGTGCCCGCCAGGGAGAACGGCGGCAACCACGACATCAAGAACTTCACCCGCGGCAGCCGGGTCTACTACCCGGTGCACGTCCCCGGCGCCAAGCTCTCCGGCGGTGACCTGCACTTCTCCCAGGGGGACGGCGAGATCACCTTCTGCGGTGCCATCGAGATGGGCGGGTTCATCGACTTCGGCGTCGACCTGATCAAGGACGGCATGGCGAAGTACGGCGTGCAGACCAACCCGGTGCTCATCCCGGGCCGGGTGGAGCCGCGTTACAGCGAGTTCCTGACCTTCATCGGCGTGTCGGTGGACGAGACCAGCGGGGAGAACCACTACCTGGACGCCTCGATCGCCTACCGCCGGGCCTGCCTGAACGCGATCGAGTACCTGAAGAAGTTCGGCTACTCGGGCGAGCAGGCCTACCTGCTGCTCGGGTCCGCGCCGATCGAGGGCCGGGTGTCGGGTGTCGTCGACATCCCGAACGCGTGCTGCTCGCTGTACCTGCCGACCGGGATCTTCGACTTCGAGGTGAAGCCGGACAAGGACGGCCCGCAGATGGTGGACCGCGGCGCGGCCGCCCGGACCAGCTGAGGCCCGGGTCCATGCCGGTTTACGTGTTCAGCTGCCGCGACTGCGGGACGTTCGAGCTATCGCGTCCGATGGCCGACGCCGGCGACGCGGCCCGCTGCCCGGCGTGCCGGGGCGAGTCCCGGCGGGTGTTCACCCCGCCGGGGCTCGCCCGGCTCGACCGGCCGGTGCGGCGGGTGCTGGAAAACGAGGAGGCGAGTGCGCACGAACCAGAGGTCGTCAGTCAGCGGCGGGGGCGCCCTTTGCCGCAGCAGCGGTCGTCGACGCCACCGTGGGTGCTGCACTGAGGCCAGCTCGCCCAGTGAAGAGAAGTGAGTTGAGAGCCCATGTTGCTAGGCGTCGTGTTGCTGTACGTAGGGGCGGTGCTCGCCGTCAACGGCATCTGGCTGATCGGCCAGGCAAGGGCCGCTGCCGTGGCATCGAGGTTGGCGACCGCAGGCGGCCCGGCCGTCGGCAATCCGTCCGCGGCTAATCCGTCCGCGGACGCTCCCTCGCCGGTCGCGGAAGCGGCCGCCGCGGAGGAACTCGGGGGCGAGCGGGTGGTCCAGCCATCCAGAGCCGTGGCGTCACCGCTGTTGATCCAGAATCGCGAGGTCGCGATACTCAACATCTTCACCGGCTTCATCGGGGTGGTGGCCGCGGTCACCCTCCTGGTGCAGGGCAACCGGGCCGGTGATCTTGTCGCGGTCCGCGGCGGCGGTTACATTCTGCTGTTCGCGTTTACCTACCTGTGGGTGTCGGCCAACCAGTACCTGAACGCCGGCGGCCGGGCCTTCGGCTGGTACTGCCTGTTCGTCGCGGTCACCGCGATCCCGGCGGGCATCTACACCTTGCAGGCAGCCAACGGGAACACGGCCCTGATCTGGCTGGGGATCAACTGGTTCGCCTGGGCGCTCCTGTGGGGCATGTTCTGGGCGCTGCTGGCCCTGGAGCTGCCGATCGCCAGGATCGCGGGCTGGCTAGCGATCATCGAGGGAGTAGGTACCTCCTGGGCGCTGGCGATCGCCATCCTGGAAGGGAAGCTGTCGTTCACGTGACCGGCGGGGCCGGCCCGGCGAACCGGGCGCCCGGCTGACGCACGGCCCGATGGCAGCCTCATCCGCGTTCGGCGGCCGGGTGAGGCTGCTCGCGGCCATCGGCGCGGGCGGCGCCCTGGGCGCGGCCGCCCGGTACGGCACCGAACTGGCCATACCGCCGAAATCCGGCGTCTACCCGGTCGCCACCTTCCTGGTCAACATCGTCGGCGCGGTGATCCTGGGCGCGATCACCGCGCTGCCGTCCGGCTGGCTGGCCCAGCATGACCTGACCAAGCCGGGCATCGGGACCGGTTTCTGCGGCGGCCTGACCACCTTCTCGACCATGTCGCTGGAGATCTACCAGCGGCTGCCGGGTCACTCCGGGCTGGCCGTGGGCTACGCCGCCGCCAGCCTGATCGCCGCCCCGGCGTGCGCGTGGGCCGGGTACGCACTGGTCCAGGCCGCCCGGTCCGGCGGCCCCGGGTCCCGGCGGGCGCCGCCGGCCCGGGCCAGCAGCGGCCGGCCATGATCACGCTCATCGCTGTGCTGGCGGGCGGGCTGGCCGGCGCGATCGCGCGGCAGGGACTCTTCGCCGCGGTGCAGGACCGCGCCGCCACCAGGTTCCCGGTGGGAATCCTGCTGGTGAACCTGTCCGGCGCCTTCGTGCTCGGCCTGCTCTACGGCGCCGGGGTGACCAGCCACTGGCCGCACTGGCTGGCGATCGGCGTGCAGACCGGCATCATCGGCGCCTACACGACGTACTCGACCTGGGCGGTGGACTCGCTGCTGCTGGCCCGCCGCCGTGAGGGTAAGGCGGCCGACGCGGGCCAGCGGGCGGCCGCGGTCAACCTGGCGGGCTCGCTGGCCGCCGGGGTGCTGCTGGTCTGGGCGGGCGCGAGCGCGGGCGGGGCTTTGTAACAACAGGCAGAATTCGTCATTTGATCAGTGACCTGGTACAACATGTGCATGAACTCGGCTGACGCCCCCTCGGCCGCGGGCAGATCGCACATCCGGCCGGCCTTCGCCGGCCCCGGGTCAACGAATATCGTCGCCGCCTACACCTGCGGCACGTGCGAGACCCAGGGCAGGGACACCGAGGTGTCCCCTGGCCAGGTGCTTTGCTGGAACTGCGGCGGGCCCGCCCTGATCACCGCCCGGGTGACCGGCTAGCGCCCCGGCTGGTCACCGCGCCTGGGTGATGTCCACGTCGCCGCCGCCGCTGTCGACGGTGATCTTGTGCGCGGACGACGAGCTGACCGGCACGTCGTTGCTGAGATCGCCGCCGCCGGTGCTGGTGGCGACGTCGTAGCTGGCTGGCCCCTGCGGCAGCACGACCTGGACGTCACCGCCGCCCGACACGACCGTCACGTTCCCTGGCGGCTGGCCGAACACCAGGCTGACGTCGCCGCCGCCGGACTCGATGGTCACCCGCGCGGAGCTGAGCGCGCTGGCGCCGACGTCGCCGCCGCCGCTGTTGATCATGAGCCGGCCGGCCAGGCCGGCCGCGGCCACGTCGCCGCCGGCCGTCCGCAGGGTGACCGGGCTGGCGAACCCGGTGACCGACAGGTCACCGCCGCCGCTGGACACGTCCACCTCGGTCCCGGCCGGGACGCTGAGCGTGGCGTTCAGGTCGCAGACACCGGCCGGGAGCTCACACTGGAAGCGCAGGCCCGCGCCGCGGTCCGAGGCGTACTCGGTCAGGCTCGGCCGGATCAGGCTGTAATGGACGGTGCCGTCCAGCCGGCCGGTGCCGCCCTGCCCTGGCCGCAGCCGCATGTCGGCGCCGCCCAGGTTCGCGGTCACCTTCCCGCCGATCACCGGGACGCGGTAGCTGACCTGGTAGCTGCCCTGGCCGGCCAGGGCGACCACGTTGAATCCGGTCCAGCCGATCAGGCTGATCGCCACCGGCAGGCCGATGATCAGTGTCAGGCGGCGGGCCCAGGTCATGGGCAGCGAGTTGCTCATCGTTATCCCGTTCATCTCGTTGCGAGGTAGCGCAGGACGGCGAGCACCCGGCGGTGATCGCGGTCACCGGGCGCCAGCCCGAGCTTGGTGAAGATGTTGTTGATGTGCTTTTCCACCGCGCCGCTGCCGACCACGAGGCTGGCCGCGATCGCGGAGTTCGAGCGGCCCTCGGCCATCAGCGTGAGCACCTCACGCTCGCGGGGAGTCAGGTCACCCAGCGGGTGCCGGGTCCGGGCGAGCAGCTGGGCGACGATCTCCGGGTCGAGCGCGCTGCCGCCTGCTGCCACCCGGGCGAGCGCGTCGAGGAACTCGGTCACGTCGGCGACCCGGTCCTTCAGCAGGTAGCCGACACCGTGCGGGCGCCCGGCGATCAGCTCGGTGGCGTACCGTTCCTCCACCCACTGGGACAGCACGAGCACCCCGACGTCGGGCCAGCGGTCCCGGACCACGAGCGCCGCGCGCAGTCCCTCGTCGGTGAACGTCGGCGGCATCCGCACGTCGACGACGACGGCATCCGGCAGGTGCCCGGCCACCGCCCGCAGGAACCGCTCGGCGTCGCCTTCGGCGGCGACCACGTCGTGGCCTGCCTCGATGAGCAGCCGGGTCAGTCCCTCCCGCAGCAGGACCGAGTCCTCGGCGATCGCTACCCGCACGGCAGCTCCGCGGCGATGATCGTCGGCCCGCCGGCCGGGCTTTCCACGGTGAAGTGCCCGTCCACCCCGGCGACCCGGTCGGCCAGCCCGGTCAGGCCCGCGCCCGCCGGGTTGGCGCCGCCGATCCCGTCGTCGCTGACCATCACGCTGATCGAGCCGGGGAAGCCGTGGCCCTCGACCCAGACCCGGGCGTGGCTGGCCCGGGCGTGCTTGGCCACGTTGGTAAGCGACTCGGCCACGACGAAGTAGGCGATCGCCTCGACCGCCGGCCTGGGCCGGACCGGCACGTCGACGTGCACGTCCACCGGGACCGGGCAGCGCGCGGCCAGGCCGGACAGCGCGGCGTCGAGGCCGCGGT
>DATBGO010000193.1:0-27170 GCA_036558005.1 Streptosporangiaceae bacterium
GACCGGGCTGAGCCGCACCACGGTGCGGCGGGTACTAGACCGCCACGGCGTCACCCGCCGCCCGCCCGGCCGCGCCCGCCCGCCCGCCAGCCCCCCCGACCAGGACATCATCAGCCTGTACCTGTCGGGCCTGACCATCACCGACACCGCCGCCCGGGCCGGCCTGGGCCGCAACACCGTGGCGCGGGTACTCGACCGCCACCGTGTCCCGCGCCGCCCCGAGGGCCGCCCCCGCCCGCCCGGCAGCCCGCCCGACCAGGAACTCATCAGCCTGTACGCCGCCGGGCACAGCCTGCGCCAGGTCGCGGCCAAGAGCGGGCTGGACGCCTCCACCATCGGGCGGGTGCTGGCCCGCGCCGGGGTGCCCCGCCGGCCGCCCGGCGCTACCCGCCCGCCCGGCACCCCGCCCGACCAGGACATCACCGGCTTGTATGTGTCGGGGCTGAGCCTGCGCCAGGCCGCCGCCGCAGCCGGCGTCACCCCCGGCGTGGTGCAGCGGGCGCTGATCCGCGCGGGCATCCCGCGCCGGCCTCCCGCCGGCCGCGCCCGCAGCCAGCAGATCACCCGCCTGTACGCCGCCGGGCACAGCCTGCGCCAGATCCAGGCCGCCACCGGGCTGAGCAGCAACACGGTGCGGCGGGCGCTGGCCCGCGCGGGCATCACCCGCCGCCCCCCCGGGCACCCCCGCCCGCCCGGCACCCCGACCGACCAGGACATCATCAGCCTGTATGCCGCCGGGCACAGCCTGCGCCAGATCGCGGCCAGGACCGGGCTGGACGCCACCACCATCCGGCGGGTACTGACCCGCGCCGGGGTGCCCCGCCGCCCCCCCGGGCGCCCCCGCCCGCCCGGCACCCCCACCGACCAGGACATCATCAGCCTCTACACCGCCGGGCTGACCCTCAGCCAGATCCAGGCCAGGACCGGGCTGCACGCCGCCACGGCGCGGCTGGCGCTGATCCGCCACGGCATCCCCCGCCGCCCGCCCGGCCCGCCAGCAGCTAGCCAGCCGCCCGCCCGGCCGGCAGCCGGCCCGGAGGATGACTGACGCACCCGGCCACCGCCGCGCTGGTCACCGGGATAGTGACGTGGCTGGTGCTGACCAGCCGGGGTGACCTGGCCCCGCCGCCGGGCCGGTAACACCCGTGCCAGGCGCAGGCAGGTTCGCTGGGGGCGCGGCGGGTGGTTCTTTAGCCACCTTGCCCGGGCGGGGACCCCTAAACCAGGGCGGCCAGGCCGGGCTAGAAGGGGCAGGCCCAGAGCGCCCGGCCCTCCCCGGCGAGGGTATGGCCGCCCTGGCTCCCCGCCCGTGCAAGGACACCGGCCAAACAACCACCCGCCGCTCACACCCGTAAACAATGACCGCCAAACCACCCCGCAACGAATTAACGCACCGTTATCACGACACCAGGAAAGGAGTCACATGCCACGACCGAGATTCCATCTGACCAGGGAAAACACGGGAAAGAACACGAGGGTTATTTACCCGTTAATATACCCAGGAGCATTGTTTACAGTTATAATCTAGATGACAGTAAAACACCCGGCGGGATTAAAGTCCGGTGGAAAATACGGGTCATCGACGGCCCGGCCGCCGCCCGGCACGACGCCCGCCAGGCACAAGCGACCTTGGAGGCACTCCGGTGGACACAACGGCACCAGTCCCAGCTCCGCGCAGCACACCCGCACCCCGCACCATGACCAGTGACGCGGACCCGGCTGCGCCGGTCCCGGTCGCGGTGCTGGCCCGCACCTCGACGCTGTACCTGCAAGACCCCCTCTCCTCGCTGCAGCGCCAGTACCGCTCCTGTGAGGAATGGCTTCCCGAAGGCTGGTACGTCGCCGGGTTCTACTGGGACGTCGAATCCGGGGCCATCGACATCGAAGACCGGTCCCAGACTGACAGTCACGAGCAGTTCACCGCCGCCGGCCTGCCCCGCGACGGGGGGATGGCCGAGCTATTAGAAGAAGCCGCCGCGCCCGACCCGCGGTTCGCCGCCGTGGTCTGCGAGGACATCGAACGATCGGGCCGGGACACCTTCAACGCGCTGAAACTGGAACGGGACCTGTCGGATAAGGGCGTGCCGCTGTTCGCCACCGACGAGCCCGCCAGCATCCAGGACATCAGCCCCACCACCGTCCTGGTCCGCCGCGTCAAGCAAGGCGTAGCCGAATACCTGCGGCTGCAGATCAAGAAGAAAGCCTGGGACGGGCTGCGCCAGCACGCCCTGGCCGGATGGAACATCGGCGCGGCCCCCTACGGATACCTAGCCGACCGGGTACCCCACCCCGCCCCCATCAAGGCCGCCCAGGGACGCACCAAAACCCGGCTGGCCCTCGACCCGCTGCGCGGCCCCGTCGTCGCGGCCATCTACACCTGGCGGGTCGAACAGCACCTGGGGATACCCGCCATCACCGGCCGGCTCAACGCCGGCCACGACAGCTACCCGCCGCCGGACGGGCAGTACTGGCTGCCCTCCACCGTCGCCGCCATCCTGGCCAACCCCAAGTACACCGGGCACATGGTCTATGGCCGCCGCCGCAAGACCGGGCGCGGCGGCACACTCAAGATGACCCCGCCCGATCAGTGGATCTGGACCGAGCACACCGTGCACCCGGCGATCATCACCCGGGACATGTACGACGCCGCCCAGGCCACCGCCACCGCCCACCGCTCCGCCGGGGATGACCCCGACGCATCACCCCAGCCCCTGGCCCGCCGCACCTACCCGCTGCGCGGCCGGGTCCGGTGCCGGACCTGCCAGCGGCGCATGTGCGGCACCACCCGCACCAGCCCCCGGTACTGGGCTGAGGGACCCGACTACACCCACACCTACTACAAATGCCCCCTGGACGTGAACAACCCCAGGCACGCCGCCGCCCACCCCGACCACCCCCGCACCATCACCATCCGCCAAGACACCCTCACCGCGATCATCCGCGACGGGCTCGCCCAGCGAGTGTTCGGACCCGACCGTGCCGCCCTCCTGCGCAAGCAGATCCCCGCCAGCCGCGCGCAGGCCGCCGGGCAGCGCGCCCGCCAGCGCGATCGCCTCGCCAGGGAGCTAGCCCGGATCGACCTGGCCCAGCGGTCCCAGATCACCCAGATAGAGACCCTCGACCCCGCCAGCGCCGCCGCGCAGGCCATGCGCAGCCGCTGCTACGAACGATTCGCTGAACTCCAGGCCGAACGCGAAACCACCCAGAACCAGCTCGACGCCCTCGACCACACACCCGCCCGCGACGACGACACCAGCCTTCTCGACCTGATCCCCCTCCTGTCGGACACCCTGGACCTGCACTCCGAGCGCGTCCAGGCCGGCCTCTACCAGGCGTTCGACATCCAGGCCCTCTACAACAACGACATGAACCAGGTCACCATCTACGCCACCATCACCACCAGCACCCCCCAGGCCATCGCCGCCCTCATCAACGACACCAGCGACGACCCCGCCACCACCACCCCCAGCCCCCAGCCCGGCACCCCCGCCCAGGCCAGCCCGCCACCAGCCAGCCCACCCACTTACCCATCACCACAAACCCCTATAGAGGCTGTCGCATGGCTCTGCCGTCGGCTTTGCTGGTGGGTGCTGGCGGTGTTTGGTGTGGGGCGGGGGTTGATGTTGGGTGCCTGGGCGGGCTGGCCTTGGTGTCAGGTGGCCGGGGCTAGCCTGCCTGGTGGGCTGGTGACTGTGGTGCGGGCTTGGGCGCGGATGGCTTTGAGCAGGTTGTGGGTGGCGGCCCACAGGTGCAGTTCGAGGCCGGTTTTGGTGTCGCGGTAGTTGAGGTTGCGGCCCAGGCGGCTGAACAGCTGGGCGAAGACTGGCTCGATGATGCCGGCCCGCTGCCGGTAGAGGGCTTTGCCTTCGGGGGTGTCGAGCCGGGCGGCCATCTGCTGCCAGGAGGCTTTCATCGTCTGGGGGTGTTTGCCGTCACGTAGCCGCCCGGTCTGGCGGGCTTCCCTGGTGACCGCGACGTACAGTTCGGGCTCGCAGCTGGTGGTGAAGTTGTCGTCGCTGGCATACCCGGCGTCGAACAGCGCCGTGCCGATCGGGCTGGTGATGCCGGCGGCGTCGAGGTTGGCGCGGCCTTTTTCCAGCAGGGGGTGCAGGGCGCCGGTGTCAGTGGCGTTGGGGTGCGTGCCGATGGCGTAGATGACCTGGTGTTTGCCGGCCAGGGCCTGGACGTTGTGCAGCTGGCCGAAGCCGCCTTTCTTGGCGGGCATGACGCCGCTGGCCGGGTCGGTGGTGTTGACCTTGGGCGGCTTGGCGGGCGCGGCCGCTGCGGCCTGCTGCGCGGCGGCCTGCCCCAGGGCCTGCTGCGCCTTCGCTGCGGCGGCCCGGGCCCGGCGGACCGCGCTGTGGCGCCCGGCCGGCACCGGGATCCGCCCGTCGGGGCGGTTGCGGGCGCCGGCGGCGGCCTTGGCCGCAGCGCGCCGCTGGTAGTCCTGCACCCGGGCGGTGGCCTGCGCGGCCAGGCGCCCGGCCCCGGCCCGCCGGTCAGCGGCCCGGCGTTCCAGCCGGGTGATCTTCGCGGCATGGCCGGCCTCGGCCTGCTGGCGGCGGGCTGCCTGCGCTGCCTCCAGCTTCGCCTTCGCCTGCTGGCGGCGGACGATCTTGCCGGTGAGCCGGGCCAGCGAGCCCGGCCCGCCCCCGGGCCCCCGGCCGTCATCACCCCCGCCGAACAGCGCGTCCTCGGCCGCATCGGCCGCCTTAGCCTGCTCCAGCCACGCCGTCACCTCGGCTTCCAGCAACTGCTCCAGCCCGGCGATGTCAGCCTCCAGCCCGGCCACGGTGGCATTGGCAGCCATCGACGCGTTCGCCTTGACCTTCGTCCCGTCCCCGGCCACCACATCCACGCTGACCAGGCCCTGCCGCGCGCACGCCACCAGCGACGCCACCAGCAGCCCCTTCACCGCCTGCTCATGCCGGGACACGAACCGGGCGATGGTGGCGTGATCGGGATGCAGGTTCTCCGCCAGCACCCGGGCACCCACATCGTCAAAGGTGGCCATCTCGACCGCCCGCGACGACCGGATCCCCTTGCAGTAGCAGTACATGACCAGGGCCACCATCAGCGCCGGGTGATACGCCTTCTTGCCCTGCCCGTCGGCGCGGTACCAGGCCACAAACGGCGCCAGGTCCATCTGCGCCACCGCGTCCCGCACCGCCCAGGCCAGGTGCCCGCCCGGCAGCCACTCCCGCGGATCGGGCGGCAGCAGCCACCCCTGATCACCGCCACCACCACCCGCGAAGTTGTACGGCATGACCCTATTTTCCCAGGTCAAAGCCCATTCCAGCCGGTTAACACGCCGACCCGGGCCATAACCCTTGACAAACCAAGATCACGAGTCATGCGACAGCCTCCATAGCGCTGGCTAACCACCACGATCATGGGAAGCCGGGGCTGGGTAGGCTTCGGTGGGCGGGGGAGCGCGGATGAGCGGGGGGCAGGGGGTTGCGGTGACGGGTGATCTTGGCGGGCGGGTACGAGGCATCTGCATGGCGCTTCCTGAGGTGACCGAGCGGCTCAGCCACGGTGCGCCCACCTGGTTCGTGCAGGGCAAGCGCTCGTTCGTGACGCTGTGGGCCGACGGGCACCACGCGGACGAGTTCCCGCATCTGTGGTGCGCCGGCCTGCCAGGGGCGCAGCAGGAACTCACCGCGTCCGGGGCAGGCCGGTTCTTCCGGCCTCCCTATGTGGGCGGCCGGGGCTGGATCGGGGTCCGGCTCGACCGCGACGTCGACTGGGCCGAGATCGGCGAGCTATGCCAGGACGCCTACCGGGCGATCGCCCCGGCCCGGCTGGCCGCCCAGCTCGACAGCTAGAGCCGGGCGCGCCGGGCGGGACCGATCCTGGTCGGCGCGTCCCGGTGCGGCGGCATCAGGACAGGTGCCGGGAGAAGAACCGCAGCGTGCTGTCCACCTCGAAGGCCGGGGTCTCCCCGTGCTTGCCGGGGTTGGCGTGCAGCGTCTTGTCCGCGGAGGCGAACGCGTCGAACAGCGCGAGGCACTGGTCCCGCGGCACCCGCTCGTCGTCCCACTGCACCAGGAATTCCACCGGGACGGTGATCCGCGCGGCGGCCTGCGCGGATGCCAGCGCGCCGCCCAGGCCGAGCACCGCCGCCCGGACCCGGGGCTCGGCGGCGACGAACGGGATGCCGAGCCCGCAGCCCAGCGACACGCCCCAGTAGCCCACCGGGCCGGCGCCGACGTGGCCGAGCTCCTGGACCGCGTCCAGGACCGCCTGCCACTCCGGGACGGTCTGGCGGGCGACCAGCGCGTGGAACTCAGCGAGCAGCGGAGCCAGGTCCGCCCCGGCTTTCACCCTGGCCTGGTTGTCGGTCGCGATCTGGTTGTACTCCTCATCTACCGGCCGGTCGCCGTGGCCGGGCACGTCGGCCGCTACGGCCGCGAAACCGCACTCGGTCACGAAGCGCCGCGCACGGGCGGCGACGCCGGGTGCCTTCTTGTGCTGCCCGCCGCCGTGTCCCAGCAGGATCAGCGGGCGGGGGCCGGCCGCACCCGCTGGCGTCCACAGCACGCCGGGGATCTCGCCGAGGGTGAAGAGCTGTTCGAGGACGTCGCCGGAGGACGTCTCAGAGGTGAAGCGCATAGCGTTTCAGAGCCTTTCGGGATGCCTTCTGCGGGCACTCCCTAGGCAACGCGACGGAGGGAGACCCGACCTGTCATAGCGCTGATCGGTCTCACCTCCTTAGTCCGCGGCAACGCGCCGGCCCTGAACGTATCACACCGGGCTCAGCCCGCCGGCGGGCTGTTTCAGCGTCATTTCAGTGCCGTTCCAGCGGTCGCGGGCACAGTCCGCCTGGGACCGTGCGGGGAGGCCGCGCGCAATCAAGGCCGGTGGCGGCCGGAGGAAGCGAGCAGATCGTGGGGACTGCATCGGGCAGGGCGCGCCGCGGGGTTCCGGCGCTGCTGGCGGCGGCCGGACTGGCCAGCGTGCTGACATTCGCCGGGACCGCGGTCCCGGCCGCGGCGGCCGGCCCCGGCCTGTACGGCTGGGGGAGCAACATCTGGGGAACGGTCGGCAACGGGACCCTCAACGAGGCGCACTCCCCGGTTCCGGACACCCTGCCCGCCGGCGCGGCGCGGATCGCGGCCGGCGGCGCCGACGGCGCCGCGGTGCTGTCCGATGGCCGCCTGGCGATGTGGGGGCAGAATGCCTTCGCGACGATCGGGGACGGGACGACCGCGACCCGGCCGTCCCCGGTGGTGGTGCCCGGCCTGACCGGCATCGTCCAGGCCGCGCCGGGCATCGACCACACGCTGGCGCTGGACTCCGGGGGCACCGTCTGGTCCTGGGGGTCTAACGTCTACGGCCAGCTCGGCAACGGCACGACCAACAGCGCCACCGGGTCCAACCCGACCCCGGTACCTGTGCCCGGCCTGACCGCGGTGGTCCAGGTGGCCAACGGCAGCCAGTACAGCCTGGCGCTGCGTTCCGACGGCACCGTCTGGGCCTGGGGCGAGAACACCTCCGGCCAGCTCGGTGACGGCACCATCGCCGACCAGGACCGGGCCGGGCAGGTGCCCGGGCTGACCGGGATCACCAGGATCGCGGCCGGGGGCTCCACCAGCTATGCGGTCGGGGCTGGCGGGACGCTGTACGCCTGGGGGGACAACACCGCGGGCCAGCTGGGCAACGGGACCGCCGCCGGATACTCGGCCGCGCCGGTGACAGTGCCCGGCCTGACCGGGGTCACCGCCGTGGTCGCCGGCCCGGACGAGACGCTGGCCCTGGTCGGCTCGCCTGGCACCGTGTGGTCCTGGGGCCAGAACAGGTCAGGCACGGCCGGCGACGGCACCATCGCGACGCGTCCCACTCCCGCCCCGATCAGCCTGACCGGCGTCACCCAGATCGCGACCTCGCCCACCCTCAGCGCCGCCGTGCTGACCAGCGGCCGGCTGATGACCTGGGGCAACAACGTCTCCGGCGGGCTGGGCCAGGGCAGCTCCGGCAACAGCGTCCACCCGACCCCCGCGCTGGTGCCCGCCCTGACCGGCGTGACCCAGGTCGCGGTCGCCAGCGGGAACGGGCTGGCCATCGGCTCGGCCGCGCCGAAGGTGCCCAGCCTGATCGGCCAGACCCAGGCCGAGGCCGCATCGACCTTGCAGGCGGCCGGGTTCACGCTCGGCCGGGTCGCTCAGGTCGTGGATCTGACCTGCGAGTTCATCGGCGAGGTGAAGAGCCAGAGCCCGGCGGCGGGGACGTTCGCCCAGCCCGGCACGGCGGTGAGCATCTCCATCGGCAAGCCGGGCGGCAAATGCCTGTGACCCGTCCTGGCCCGGCCGGGCGGGGCGGCCGCGCCGCGAGTCATCTCAGCAGCTGGGGGAACTCTCTGGCCGGGCGGGTCAGGGCCCAGTAGACCTCGATCTCGGTGAGCTGGTCCAGGCTCTCGTCGGTGGACAGGCTGAGCGCGGGAAGCTGCGAGCGGTAGGCGGCCATCGCGGCGCGCTTGCGGCGGCGGGTGGCGTCGTCGAGCCAGACCACGTTCAGCTCCAGGGCGGGGGAACGCAGCCGGCGCCTCCTCAGCTCCTGCTCGAACCACCAGGTCGTGTCCAGGAACGCGCCCTCGTCCCGGCCGCACACCTGCGTCGGCCATCCGTACAGGACGCTGTAGGGAAGGTCGGCGTACAAGAACACCGGGGTGTCGCAGGAACGCAATGCCCGCAGCGCCGCCCGGCGGACCCGCAGATGATCGGTGTTGCCGGCGATCCCGGCCGGCAGCCATACCTCGCTGGCGCCTGCCAGGCGCAGCGCTAGTTCCCGCTCAATGGCTTCTGGCTGATCCCGCGGGGGCGAATACTGGCTGTCCAGGAAAGAAAGCCGGTGCGGGCGAGCGTCCAGCATGGCGAGGGCGCGGTCATCTTCGGCTATGCGTTCATGCATCCTCTCGTTGCTATTGCGGGCGCAGGTGAGCCGATCCCAGGCGCCCAGCCGCGCTGAACGGTCCGGAATGGCCGCGTAGACGGTGCCGACGGTGAATCCGCCGCTGGCCAGGCGGCTGGTCGCGGAGAGCACGGCGTCGTCAAGGTGAGGCGAGACCATCACGGCGCCGTTCCACGGCTGCGACGGGGACGCGAAATCTGGGCTGATCATGTCATTGTCTTACCGCACCGCCGGAACCGCCCGCCGCGCGATCACCCGATACCGGGACATGACCGGCGCGGTGTCATCGCGGCGCGGCCGGCGTGCGTCGTTAAACCGGGACCCGAGTGCGGCGGCAGAATGGCGAGGGCGAACGCGATGCGCGCGATAGCGGACAGCAATGGCCAGACCGGATTGGCGCGAGAACGCCGCTGCGTGGATCAGATCCAGGCCCGATGGCCAGCCTTCCTGACGGGCCGGCAAGCGCATCTGCGCTCGCACGGGATTGGCCAGACCCCGTCGGAAAAGGTGGCCGAGAACATCCTGTGTGACCTGTTCACCCGGGTGCTCGACTGGCCGGTTGACCAGGTCCGGCTGCAGGAGCATCACACCGACATGCTGCTCACCCGCCTCGGCGTCAAGCACGTCATCGTCGAGGCCAAGCGGCCTGGCTCGCTCGACGGACCCGGGAGCATCAGCCGGGCTCTGAACCAGGCCCGCGGCTACGCCGAGGAACTGAACGTCGACAAGATCGCGGTGAGCGATGGATGCGTCCTCGAGGCTCACGACCTGGCCGGCCCGGGCTCGCCGCCGCGGCCACGGCTCCGGGTGCACCTGTCCGACGCGGCAGCGCCCGCAGCGCTGTGGTGGCTCAGCACCCGGGGCGTGTACCGGACGCCGCGGGTGGCGCCCGACGTCGTGGTCGTGCCCGTCGCGTGCGACGAGGACCTGCTGCACCCGAAGTACAAGCTGCCCGCCCGGTGCTTCGCCTACGTCGGGGATCCGCGCCGGACGGCTAGCTGGAAGCTGCCCTACCTGCGCGCGGACGGGTCCGTGGACGAACGGCGCCTGCCCAAGGCCATCCAGTCGGTGCTGCAAGACTACCGGGGCGAGCAGGTGCGGCTGCCCGAGGACCGGATCCCGGAGATCTTGATCCGGCTGGCCGACGCCGCGGCCCGGCTGGGCCGGATGCCGCACCAGGACCCGACCCCCGCCGCGATCTACCTGGACCTGGAGCAGAAGCTCGGCCAGATCAGCCTGGGCAAGGCGGCGCTCGGTCAGCTGCCCTGAGGCTGGCCCGGGTTACCGGAGCGGGAAGTCGGTGCCGTGCTCGCTCTCCGGGCGCGGGCCGAAGATCCGGCGCTGCGACTCGTCGACCGGGACGTCCCAGTCCGACACTAAAGCGAGGACTTGACTATTGCCGCCTTTCCGCAGATACTCAAGTACATGCTTGACCAAGTGGCGGACCTGGACCGGGTGTTCCAGGCGCTGGCCGACCCGGGCCGCCGGGTCATGGTGGAGCGGCTCAGCAAGGGACCGGCGTCGGTCAGCGAACTGGGCCGGCCGCTGGCCATGTCCCTGGCCGCCGTCCTGCAGCACGTCCAGGTGCTGGAGGCCAGCGGCCTGGTCCGGTCGCAGAAGGTCGGCCGGACCCGTACCTGCAGCATCGACCCGGCCGTCCTGGGCTCGGCTGAGCAGTGGATTTCGCAGCGGCGGGCGCGCTGGGAGCGCCGCCTCGACCGGCTCGGCGAGTACCTGGAGCAGGCTGCCGATTCGCCGGGGAACGGCCCGGCTGCAGCTTCCTGAGCTGGTATTCCTTTCGTCAGGATTGATCAGGATGAGGAGATTCGATGACCGCCCGTTCGGTAATTCATGACACGTTCTGCATCGAGCGCAGCTACCTGGCCGCGCCCGCCAGGGTGTTCGCCGCGTTCGCCTCCGAGGAGGCGAAACAAGCCTGGGGCGATCTCGAGGACACCGGGCCGGCGGCCGGCCAGGCCGGCGCCACCGAGTTCGAGTTCCGGGTCGGCGGGCGGGAGCGGTTCGGCTTCGCCTTGCAGGACACCACTTACCGGTACGACGCCAGGTACTACGACATCGTGCCGGACCAGCGGATCATCTACAGCTACGAGATGTACGCCAACGACGTGCGGATCTCGGTGTCGGTCACCACGATCGAGTTCATCAAGAGCGGCGAGGGCACCGACCTGGTCTACACCGAGCAGGGCAGCTACCTCGACGGCATCGACGGCCCAGGAGCGCCGGGCCTGCGCAACGACGGCACCATCGAGATGCTCGACAACCTCACCGCATACCTGCAGTCCCCGCCGCCCGTGGCCGCTCCCGCCGCGAGCTAGCTGGCCACCTTTCGTCGCGCTGCCCGGCAGCGATCCGGTTGGGCCATGTCACAACTCGGGGAGCTGTCCTGTCCTTAGGGGTGTAACCACAAGCAACGACCCAGGAGCACCCCATGGAAGCCCGCTTGAACCTCCTCGCCAGCCCCGTCGCAGCCAAGTTCACCAAGCACATCGTCTCCGCGAACAAGGTGCTCGCGGACTCGACGCTGCCGACCGCGACGCGGCACCTGGTGGAGATCCGCGCCAGCCAGATCAATGGCTGCGGTTTCTGCACCGACATGCACACGAAGGACGCCGCGCAGGCGGGAGAGACCTCGACCCGCCTCAACCTGGTCGCGGCCTGGCGTGAGGCCACGGTGTTCACCGAGGCCGAGCGCGCGGCCCTGGAGCTGACCGAGCAGGGCACCCGCATCGCCGACACGGCCGGCGGCGTCACGGACGAGGCCTGGGAGAATGCCGTCAAGCACTACGACGACGAGCAGCTCGCCGCCCTGGTCTGCGCCATCGCCCTCATCAACGCCTTCAACCGCGGGAACGTCATCGTCCAGATGCCCGCGGGCAACTACCAGCCCGGCCAGTTCGCCTAACCTGCAGTGCCTGGCCGGTGCGGCCGGTGCCCCGCGGCCGGAGCATCACCCGCCCGGGGCGCCCCCCGCACCGGGCCCGGGGGCGCGTCCGGGCGGGCTGAGACGAGAAGTCGCGCGATCGGGCGCCCTGGACACGATGCGGGGGCGCCGGAATACTCAAAGCGGGAGCGGGGCGGTGGACCATGGGGCGGGACGACACTGCGGGCAATGCGCCCATGAGGTTCCAGCGGCTCGCGGTCAGGACGCAGCCCGAGGCCGAACCGGGGCCCGCCCGCCGGGCCGGCGTACCCGAACCATCTGGCGGCACCGCCACGGCCGCCGGGTTTCTGCTGCGGCTCCAGCGCAGCCACGGTAACCGGTACGTGCAGAGGCTGCTCCAGCCATCGGCACCCGGGCCGGCCGTCCAGGCCAAATTACTGCTCGGGCCTGTCGGCGACCGGTTTGAGCAGGAGGCTGACCGGCTGGCTGAGGACCTGCCAGGCGGCGACGCAGGCGCATCCGAGCGCGGGCACCGGCCGCTGCCCGCCGGCGCTGGCGTCGCTCGCCGCGGCGGCGCCGGCGGCGGCGGGGTCGTCGATCCGGGCATTCAGCGGCTCATCCTTGCCGCCAGGGGACAGGGCAGGCCGCTTCCACCGGGTGCCCGCCGCCGTTATGAGCGGTATCTCGGGGCTGACTTTGGCGCCGTGCGGCTGCACAACGGCCAGCGTGCCGACGAACTCAACCTGCGGCTCCGGTCGAGCGCGTTCACCGTCGGCAATGACATCTTCTTCCGCAGCGGTGAGCTCGACACCGCCAGCGACACCGGAGGCGAGTTGCTCGGTCACGAACTGGTGCATGTGGTGCAGCAGGCCGGTGACGGCAGCGCGCTGCTGCAGCGAGGCCGGGCAAAGCAGCCCCGCGGCGGGCGTGGCCGAGGGACCGGCCGCGGGCGCGGGGGCGGGCGCGGGGGCCGGGGGCGTGATTCTGACGACGAGCAGTCCGAGCCGGAGGAGTCCGGCACGTCAGCCACCAAGGCCCCGGCTGGCAGCCGCAAGCGGGCCGCGCCGGACTCCGGCGTCCAGCCGCCTAAGAAACTGCGCACATCCGCAGAAGACGAGCCCGCCATCGAGGCACCGGCGACGGCGACACAACCAGACCCGACCAAGACGGGCGAGGATAAGCCTGACGCGACCATGGCTGACGTGACGGCGAAGCCGCACCTGGCCGACATCCCTGTTGGCTACCTTGACCGGGCCGGGATGACGGACTTCCTCACCAAGGAAGGTCTCAGCACCGATAAGGCCCCGAGCCCGATCTCGGTGGGTGTGGTGGTCTGGAATATCAACCACCTGAAGGCCGAGGATGACGAGGACGTCGATGACGCCGACGCCAAGGACACGCCAGACAAGCCCGCTCCGTCAGCGAAGGCCTATGACTCCGACGCCATCCGCTCGTCCGTGGCCGCGCTCAGGAACATCCTCCAGGATGCCGCCAAGCCGGTGAAGGACGCTGTCGATACGGTGATCGCCGGCCTCGACCAGAAGAGCGAGCAGGAGCCCGCCACCGGAACAGGCGCGGCGGCGAAGAAATACCGCAAGGAACTCAGTGCCACCCGCAAGGAGGTCAGCCAGCTCAAACGGGACATCGAGGTACTCCTGGAAGGTGATTTCGATCAGGCGATCGCCAACGGGATCGCCGCGATGAATGATCAAGCGAAGGAGCAGGGCACAGCACCGCCGGTCGAAAAGCGGGCAGACCAGCTCGAGCGCATCCGGTCACTAAACCGGGTGTGGAAGCGGCTGGCCCGGTTGCGCGCCGTTCTGGAAACCGGCAAACCCAGGCTGGATGAGAAGATACAGGCCCGTGACACCGTCCGCGGCGCCGTGACGGCGGACTTGCGCGGGCGCATCGTGGGGAATATTGACAAATTGCTCCGGCTCCTGCCCGCCGGAGATCTTGAGACCGCGGTGAGCTCGCTCAAGCGAGGGACCGTGGTCGACCTGACCACCCGCACGTTCTTCGATAACCCGGCGGTGAACCTCGTACTGATCAACGAGATGAACCTCGGCATCGGGCAGCTTGCCGCTGTGGCCGGGCAGAGCGAGAGCAGGCTCGGCCTCAGCACGGGCCCGATCATGCTGGCGAAGGGCCAGGCGCTGGAGAAGGGAAAAGGCACAAGCGCCAAGGGCAAGGCGTCCGTCATGGTGGGCACCGGCGACGACAAACAGCAGGTCCTCGGTAAGCAGTACGAGTACTACCCGGCGATGCACCGGGCCGGCGGCGCGCACGGCCTGAGCCGCGCCGGAACGTTCTATGTCAGTACTTCGGGCAGGTTCGCGGTGCAAGGCGAGGAAGGGCAAAACAGCGCCATCCCGTGGGACAAGTCGAACAAGGAGTTCCGCGGCATCGTTGTGCACCGCTACACCCAGGGCGGCCAGGAATTCTGGGCGGGCGTCTTGCACACAACGCCAGCCGGGAAAGACCTGGAGCGGAAGAACATCTGGCCGCAGATCAAAGCTCCGCTCACGGAACTCAACCAGATCGCCCGTCACTTCAGGATCCCGCTCCTGGTCGGCGGCGACTTCTACATACCCGCCGAAGGGATCGTGAACGCGCCGGATCAAGCGCAGAAGGAGGAGATCAGGGTCGCGGACCAAGACCTGCTCAACACCGTCAAGCTGGCGCACCTCGCCCGCAACGCGTACCTCGCGGCTGTGACGGATGATGCAACGGAGCCGGAAAAGTGGCCGCTGAAATCGTTCATTGCGGAAGTGGGCACGGTCGAGCCCCCGAAGCAGGAGAGGAAGCCACGCGCCAAGAAGGCGGCATCGACAGAGACGACATCCGCCCCTGAGACCACCGAGACTCCGCAGACGCCGGAGACCATGCAGACGGAGCAGACGGAAACGCCGGCTAAGACGAGCGGCGGGGGCAGAGGCGGCAGGGGGAGGGGCAGAGGCAGAGGAGGCGGCGGGAGGAAAGCCGCCAGGAAGCCCGGCATCCAGTCGCCCGCCGGGATCACGAAGCGCAAACCGCTGAATGTACGCGAGCAGCTAGCCCGGCCTGAGCAGCGCGAGCATTGGGCACGCTACCGGAGGGCGGTGACAGACAAGGTCGCCAAGCACGTGGTCAGGGGCAAGACGTTCCAGGCCGCCAAGGCCATCCAATGGCTGGCGCCAGGCCGGGACTATAAGGATGTCACGTGGTCGGACACCCTGGGCGCTGGCACCATCGGGGAGACCGACATCATCCGGAACTACCAGCGACCGCCAGGGAGCACGCTCGCGGGCCCGGAGCCGAGGATCACCATGCAGCGGGCGCTCGACGAGATCGGCTATCAGATCGTCCCAGGGGGGAGCCCGACGAACCCGAAGTCGTCCGGCCGCGGCGAGAACAAGATGCAGCTCGCCGACCTCTTCCTGGTGAACGAGTACTGGAAGACGGCCAGGAGCGGTCTCGTCACGCCCGGCCAGGCCAAGCTCAAGCCCGTCGACGACGCCGCCCTGAGCGCGACGCAGACCTACTGGAAGATCAGCGACCACAGCCCGGTCCTGATGCTCGGGTCGACCGCGGACGACGACACCAGCACGTACCAGCGGTTCGACGTGGTGCCAGCCACTGGGGTGAAGAGCGTTCAGGCGAACCAGCACGCGTGGGACACGATCGGCAAGAAGACCGCCGGGCTGGCGACAGTGGCGGGTAAGCCCACGGTCGCTGAGCAGATAGACGAGATCAAGAAGCTCCTTGTCAACCCGCTGGCCGGCCCGGAGAAGAAGGTGAATTCCGCGGTGCGCGAGCGGGCCCTGGCGCTCAAGGCCAGCATCGAGCAGGCTGCGGGCTTCAAGCCGACACCTGACCAGCAGGCAGTGCTGGCCCAGATCGCCGAGTGGCAGCCGTTCTACACGACCGACTTCAGCGAGGACGATGAGGCTACGCCGTCCGCGACGGGCGTGCCCGCCACCCTGACGCTCAGCGCAATAAGCGGGCCGGGCCGCCTGGCAGCCGATGTGAGGCCCGCGGCGCCGGCCGCCTGGCCTACCGGCGAGGTCACGCACGTCACCAACTCCTGTTATCTCGCGGCGGTCATCCATGTGCTCGCGAGCGCCCCGGCGTTCAGGGATCTGCTGACCAACGCCACCCACACTCCACCGGCCGGTGCAGGAAGAGCATTCCAGCACTTCAGCCAGCTGCACGCGCTCGTCGCCACGCTGCGGAACCCTGACGGCAAGATCACCGCCGACCAGATGAGCGCGCTCATGAGATACCTCGACAACCTCCCGGGCCTGCTCGTTCCCGACCCGCAGGACGCGACGCAGCAGACGACAACGAAGGAGACGAGCAAAGAGCAAGTTAGCGAGAAGGCCGCCAACGAGGCGGATAAGGCGACCAAGGCCGGGAAAGCCTACGGCGTTCAGCAGGACGCGGCAGAGATTCTGCTCAAGATCATCAACCTGCTCGGCCCGCCCGGCAACGTGCAGGCGTCGATCGAGAGCACGTTCAGCCGGCCTGGTTCCGGACCGCCCACCACGACGGCTGAGGATCACGCCGTCATCACGCTCCCTCTCGGCACTGCCAGCCATCCAGTCGCGAGCATCGCCGACGCGCTGCGCAAATACGCCGAGCCCGAACTGGTAGCGGACATGACGGCCACCAAGCAGCTTCGGTTCGGGACGCTGCCGGAGGTGCTCACGCTCGCGCTGAGCCGCTTCAGCTGGTCGGAAGCCGAGGGGCGGCCAGAGAAGATCACCCGGTGGGTGGCGGCGGATGACCCGCTCACCATCCCCGATGAGTGCCTCAGCCGCACGCTGAAGGCCTCGCTCGGGGGCCGTCCGGCCCGTTACCAGCTGGTGCAGTTCGTCCACCACTCGGGATGGACGGCCCGCAGCGGGCATTACCGGTCCTACGGCAGGCTCCCCGGCGACGACGCCTGGTACGAGCACGACGACCTAGGCCTGCCCGCGCGCCGACGGGCGCTGGGTCTCGCCGAAAAGCTCGCCGCGCAGTTCACCGGCTACATCTACGTGTACGTCAGGCGCCCATGAGCAGCTGCCGCGGGGCTGGTCAGGCGATCAGGAACTGGGCCTGGCCGGCCGCGCTGCTGGCCGCCGCGGCGATGCTCATCGCGCCCCGGTCGCCGATCTGGCCCTTGACGCTGCCAGCCCGGTCCAGGTGCCGTTGGCCTGCCGGATGGTGTGCCACAGGTTCCCGTCCGCGGTGGTGAACAGGAACTGGACCACACCGGGCCCCGACCCCGCCGCGGCAACGCCGGTCACCGCGCCGGGGTCGCCGATCTGGCCCTTGACGTCGCCCAGCCCGGTCCACGTGCCGTCGGGTTTGCGCATCGTGTGCCACAGGCCGCCGTCCACTGTCGCGATCATGAACGCGGAGGTGCCGGGTGCGGCGCCGGCGGCGGCTATGGCGGTGACGACGCCCGGGTTGCCGATCTGGCCGTGGACATCGCCTGGCGGCAGCGTCCACGAGCCGCCCGCCAGCTGGATCGAGTGCCACAGCCCGCCCTCGCGGGTGGCGAACATGAGCTGCGTCTGCGACGGGTCACAACTGGTCGCGGCGATGGCGGTGATCGCGCCGATGCTGCCCCAGAGGGGGCTGAAGTTCTCGGGCGAGCCCCAGGTCCCGCTGGCGCTGCGGACCGCCTGCCAGATACTGCCGTCCGCGGTGGTGTAGATGAGCCCGAGTTGGCCCGCCGCGCTGCAGGCCGCGGTGACCGAGGTGACCGCGCCGATGATGAGGATATGCGCGGCCAGGTTGTCGGCAGCCGCCCAGGTCCCGTCCGGGTTCCTGACCGTGTGCCACAGCCGGCCATCTTCGGTGCTGTAGGCCATTTCCACCTGCCCGGCCGCGGTGCTTGCCGCGGCGGCCGAGATCACCGGGCCGGCCACGCTGATGTGCCCGTTCACGCTGTCGGCGGCGGCCCAGGTCCCGTCCGGGTTCCTGATCGTGTGCCACAGCTGGCCGGTGACGTTCAAGGCCGGAGGCGTGCCCGCCCACGCCATCGAGTCCGGCGGGCTGGCGTGACCGGCCAGGTCTTCGCACCACAGGCTGGTGCCATGGGCCAGAACGCCGGCCTGGGTGCAGTACCTGGCGAGCAGGGCCTGCACCCGCGCGCCCGGCGACCAGGAGAAGACCTCACCAGGGCCGGCGCTGGTGAAGTAGCCGGCCACGGGGACGTCCAGCAGGGTGACCACCGTTGCCCTCGAGCCGGCTGAGGACGGGTCGGGCACCGGGTCGAGCGCGGCCAGCCTGACCCGCGAGACCGACTGCGGGCTGGTGAGGCTGATCTGCACCGGCTGCTTCGGGTTGCCGGTCCAGGTGAACCCGGCCGCCACCACCGCCGGAGGCGTGTCATCCCAGCTGCTGGCGTTCAGGGTGACGGTGGCGTTACGCAGGTCCTTGGTCAGCGTGACGGTGACCGGCAGGCCCCAGAACGAGATCAGGTCGTCGTCGCGCTTGTCCCAGTGCTGGGCCAGCCAGGCCGGGCCGTTGCGGACGATCCGCAGCCGGGTCTCGGTGTTGAACAGCGAGGCGGGTGCCCTGGGATACCCCACGATCTCCAGGTTCCACAGCGTCTGGCCCGGGTCGACGTCGGGCAGGCGCAGCGGCGCCGCCCACTGGAACTCCAGCAGCCGGGTGCAGAGCTGCCGCCCGGTGTCGATCCACGGGTTGTCGCCCATCGCCATGGTGAGCTGGTAGGTGTCCTGCGCGGTCGCGGGGGTGACGGTGTAGAACTGGGTCCTGGAGTCGACCGCCGCGTAGACGCCCAGGTGGCTGAACTGGTCAGCGGCCAGGAAGACCGCCTCGGGCAGGAACTTCCACGGGTGGCTGTAGCCCTGGGCGGGCCGGCTGCCGGTGAGCGCGGACGCGGGCGGGACCAGGGCATTGCCCGCTGGCAGGTAGCGCTGGTACCAGCGGCCCACCACGATCGTGCCGTCCGGCTGCAGCCGGGTCCCCTTGACGTTGACGGTCATGTCCTCGCGGAGCCTGATGGTCTCCGGGTAGACGGTGTCAGCCAGGCTCGGGTCGATCGGCTCGCTCGCGCGCTGCGCGTCGGAGGTGAAGTAACGGGCCTGGCCGGGCAGGCTGCGCCAGCGCCAGCTGCGGTCCATCGTCGCGTAGCTGAAGTTGATGCTGTAGATCACCGCGGCCGGCTGGCCCGGCTTCAGCGGGTCGGGCGCGCTGACCAGCACGACCTGGCGGGATACCGCCATCCGGGAGGTGGCGGCGATCTGGCCGGCCCGGAACGGGTCCCAGAAGGTCGCGGGGTTCCACCCGTAGAAGGAGGCGTTGCTGGCCAGCGAGCCCACCAGGGCGGTCGACAGGCCGTTGGCATCGCGCGGGTCGGCCATCCGCCACCGCTGGACGAAGTAGCTCTGCTCGTCGATGTACAGCAGCGCGAACCCGGCGCCCCGCAGGTGCACGAGCGCGTAATAGTTGCAGGTCCCGTCGATGAACCCGTCCGCGTCCCTGACCGGCCCGTTCGTGAACCGGTACAGGTCGGCGTAGGTCAGCGGCGGGGTCTGCAGGAACGGGCCGGTGAACAGCGGCTGGATCTCGCCACCGGTCCGGTGATCGTACTGCTCGTGCCAGTGGACGTGGCCGACGCCGATGTCGAGCACCTGGTCGAAGTCGATCGCGGGCATGCCGAACGGCGGCAGGAGTGTCGGCCCGCCGGTGAGCTGGGTGAGATCGTTGACCTGCCACGGCCCCTGGCCCAGGGTGAAGAACAGCTCATGCACGTGGCCGTCGGCGGACGCGAACACGACATGCTGATCGACCGGGTCCACCCAGCTGCCCAGCGGGCTGCCCGCGGCCGCCTGCGGCGCCCCCGCCTGGGCGGTCAGGTCCCCGGTCACCCAGCTTTCGGTGCCCAGGGCGGCGTACAGCTCGTGTACGTGCCCGTCCGCCCCGACGAACGCCAGGTGCTGGACGCTGGGGTCCTGCCAGCTGGTCAGCTGGCCGCCAGCCTGCGGCGCGCCGGCGGCGACGGTCAGGTCGGTAGCCGTCCACGGTCCCGTGGCCAGCGCAAAGCGCAGCTCGTGCACGTGCTGCTGCACGGACACGAAGGCCACGTGCTGAAAGCTGGCGTCCGCCCAGCTGGCCAGGGTGCCGGTGCGGCCCGCCGCGGCCGGCCCGCCGGTGCTGGCGGTGAGATCGCCGGTGCCCCAGCCGCCGGCCGTGAGGTTGTAGTACAGCTCGTGCAGATGCCCGTCGGCGGAGGCGAACACCACATGCTGGTACCGGGAATCAACCCAGCTGGTGAGCTGGGCCGGGCTGCGGGACGGCGGCGCGCCGGTCACCGTGGTGAGGTCGTTGTGCGCCCACGAACTGCCTGCCGCCAGCCCGCAGTACAGCTCGTGCACGTGCCCGTCGGCGGAGGCGAACACCACGTGCCGGTAGGCCGGATCCACCCAGCTGGTCAGCATGCTGGTGGCCAGCGGCGCGCCGGTCCCGGCCGTGAGGTCGTTGCGGGCCCAGGTTCCGCCCGCCGCCGGGCAGAAGAGCTCGTTGACGTGCCCGATGGCTGACACGAAGAACACGTGCTCCCAGGCCGGTTCCACCAGGCTGGTCAGCCCGCCCGACGCCACCGGCGCGCCGGCCGCCGCGCTCGGGTTGTTCAGCGCCCAGGGTCCGGTGCCCAGCGGGTAACGCAGCTCGCGCACCTGCCCGTCGGCCGGCACGAACGCGACGTGCTGCGCGCGGGTATCCACCCAGCAGGTGACCGCG
This sequence comes from Streptosporangiaceae bacterium, assembly GCA_036558005.1. Taxonomy (GTDB): domain Bacteria; phylum Actinomycetota; class Actinomycetes; order Streptosporangiales; family Streptosporangiaceae; genus DATBGO01. The sequence goes on from DATBGO010000193.1 coordinate 20,555, forward strand.
CCAGGGCCGAACGCATAGTCGGCCGCCGGGTAGGTGGGCACCCCGGCGGGCGGCGCGATGCCCGGTGCGACGACCGCCTGGCCCAGCGGTGCCAGCCACTGCTCGATCACGGGCACCGACATCAGGGCGCCCAGCGGGGAGTACTCGAGCATGGTCTTCAGGCCGAGCAGCTCGAGGTTGAACTCGCCGACCGGCGGGCGGGTGTCGGCCAGGTGCCAGACCCGCGGCTGGAGCAGGACCATCATCGCGTCGACCAGGTTCTGCGCCAGCGCGAACTGGAAGAGCGGGAAGCGCTCGGCCCCGGGGTGGCCGCCGAAGCAGCCCTCGAACGGCTGGGTCAGGTCGGTCGTCAGCGCACCAGCCTGGCCGAACTGGGGATCGAGCTTGAAGTAGTTGCTGGGCACCGAGATCAGGCTGCCGTCGTCGGCGGCGCCGACCAGCATGTGGTCCATGGTGGCGAAGTAGAACCGGTCCGTGCCCTGCTGCTTGGCGAACACCCGGCCGCCGTTCGCGGCGATCAGGTCGAACGGCGGAGCGGTGTAGGTCTCGCCCGCGCGCAGCGTGCTGTGCGAGACCGCGGCGGTGAGCGGTATCTGGTTCCCGTCCGGCTCGATCGCGGTGACCACGCCGCCCGCGAGCACGAAGCGGTAGCGCTTGCCCTCGTCCCGGTACAGCCACTGGGCGCCGGCCTGGCCCAGCGCCAGCGCGTCCGACGGCGGTCCGGCCATGCTGACGGCGGTCGCCGTGCTCTTGGGCACCGACGGCACCGGCCGGTCGCCGAACTGGCCGGTCATCCGGTACTTGCCCGGCCCGAGTGCGGTCGTGATGGTCTGGACGAGGTTGACCGGGAAGTCGGTCAGCTCGAAGCAGCTGGCCCGCACGACCATGGTGCGCGTCCCGTCGAGGGCGTCAACAGCGGAGATGCCGTGAACAGGGCGGCCGAACGCGTTCCAGCTGCCGTTCACCGAGAACCGGACGTGGTTGCCGTCCATGGAGTTGCCGTACTGCCAGATCCAGAACTTCGTGGTCGAGCCGAACCGCAGCTCCAGGTGGTGGACGGCGAACCCGGTGGCGCTGGCGTCGAGCGCCCAGGGCACGTTGACGGACACCGGGATCGTCTGCCCCGGGCCCACGGTGACGGTGCTGGGGGCTCCGCCGTCAATGCCGAACAGCTGTATCGTGCCCGGGCTGCGGTTGTCGATCAGGGTGATGGTGGTGACGTACATGGCAGGCTCCGCTCAGGCTGGCTCGCCGGGGCGTCTGGTCACGACAGCGGCCGGGCCCAATCGTCCGAACCGGTTGCCCGCCTGGACCAGGCCGGCCGAGTGCTGAGAACGGCGGCCGGACCGGGCCTGCCATCAGCTCCTCCCACCTACTACGACGGGCACGAAGCGTCCGGGGATTACCCGGTATGCGCTGACTACGGTGCGGCGTCGGAGTCGGGTGAGGCGGTGACGGGGGCCCAGCGGTCGTCCAGGCCGCGCAGCTTCCAGTAGGCGATGGCCAGGATCCAGACCCCCAGGAACAGGCCGGCGATGATGAAGCCGGCCCGGTTGATGTCGAAGCCGGACACGAAGTCCCAGAACCTGCCGTGGATGTGCAGCTCGTCCGACAGCAGGCCGATGATCTCGATCGTGCCGACCAGGAACGCCACCGCGATGGACAGGCCGGTGATCACCAGGTTGTAGTACACCTTGCGGACCGGGCGGGCGAACGCCCAGCCGTAGGCGAAGTTCATGAAGCAGCCGTCGGCGGTGTCGAACAGCGTCATCCCCCCGGCGAACAGCAGCGGCAGCGCGAGCACCGCGTACCACGGCAGTCCCTGGGTCGCGGCGGCGGCGGTCGCGGCCAGCAGCAGCACCTCGGTGGCGGTGTCGAACCCGATCCCGAAGATCAGCCCGACGAAGAACATGTGCCAGGTCTTGCTGATCGAGCGCATGAACCGGCCGAAGAACCGCCACATCATCCCGCGCGCCTGCAGCTGGCGCTCCAGCTCGGCCTCGTCGAACAGCCCGGCCCGCAGCCCGCGGAACACCTTCACGATCCCGGCCAGCACCACCACGTTCAGGATCGCGATCAGGTACAGGAACCCGGCCGCCATCGAGGTGCCGACCACCCCGCCGATGGTCTCGTACCCCGAGCTCGGGTTGACCACCGCGCCGAACACGGCCTTCGCGGCGATCCCCAGCCCGACACCGACCACGATGATGGTGGTGGAGTGCCCGAGGGCGAAGAAGAAGCCGCTGCCGAGCGGCCGCTCGCCGTCTGACATCAGCTTGCGCGTGGTGTTGTCGATGGCAGAAATATGGTCGGCGTCGAACGCGTGCCTGGCGCCGAGCGTCCACGCGGTCAGCGCGACCCCGAGCCCGATGCCCAGGCCCTGGTAGTGAAAATGGTGCGGCTGGATCGCGAAAACGAAGATGCTCCAGCCGGCCGCGTTCAGCGCCAGGATCACCAGCGCCATGGCAGCCAGGCGGCTCCATTCGGCGGGATTGAGCGCGCCGCGCAGCGAATTCCAGCGGCCCGCCGGTTCCCGCCCTGCCGGTTCCCGCCCTGCCGGTTCCTGTCCTGCCGGTTCCCGCACTGTCATCCTCCTGATCGGGGGAGGACGAAGAGCCCTTGCGGACTTCGCTGGGCTGCCTGCCATCGCGGCGGCAGCCGCGACACCGGAAACCTACAAGCGGCGATGATCGCCGTCAAGGATGATCAGCTGATCAGATGATGATCAGCAGATCGGGCCCGGTGGCCGGGCTATGGCAGACTGACGCCGTGCATCTACTGCCTGCCGACCGCCAGGATCACCGGATCATCGACGGCGAGCGGGTCTGCCAGGCCATCGCCGCCATCGCCGACCCGGCTGAGCTGCGCGCCCGGGCGCAGCGGTTCGCGGTGCTGGCCGACCCGACCCGGCTCACGCTGCTCACCTGCATCAGCGCGGCCGGGCCGATCAGCGTGTCCGACCTCGCCGCCGCGACCGGGATCAACGACACGACGGTGTCGCAGACGCTGCGGCACCTGCGGGCCAGCCGCGCGGTCAGCACCGAGCGCGACGGCCGGGTCATCCGGTACCAGCTCGCCGACCCCGACATCGCCGCCCTGCTCGACGGTGCGCAGCCGTGGCACGCCGCGGCCGCGCACGCCGACTGACCGCCGCGGCGGCGGGCGTGCGCGGGGCAGCGGGCCCGGGCGATCACCACCGGGTGAGCGTCGTCGGCATCGGGGAGGACGGCTGGGACGGGCTGACCCGCGCCGCCCAGGAAACGCTGCGCGCCGCCAAGGTCATCGTCGGCAGCGCCCGGCAGCTCGCGCTCATCCCCGACCTCGGCGTCCGGTGCGAGCAGCTGCCATCCCCGCTGCTGGAGCACCTGGACGCCCTGGTCGCGGACACGCCGGGGCTTTGCCTGCTGGCCAGCGGCGACCCGATGCTGCACGGGATCGGCGCGACGCTGGCGCGCAGGCTCGGCCCGGAGCGGCTGACCGTGCGTCCGGCCGTCTCTTCGGTCGCGCTGGCCTGCGCCCGGCTGGGCTGGCCCGAGCACGAGGTCAGCGTCGTCTCCCAGGTCGCCGCGCCGGCCGCCGTCCTGCTGGCGGCCCTGGCGCCCGGGGCGCGGGTGCTGGTGCTGTGCCGGGACGGGCGGACGCCGGCCGCGGCCGCGCGGCTGCTGGCCGGAGCCGGGTGGGGGAGCAGCGAGCTGACCGTGCTGGAACGGCTCGGCGGCCCGGCCGAGCGGCTGGCCGGGCCCTGGCCCGCCAGCGACCTCGCCGGGGACCAGCAGGCGCCCGCCGGGACCGGGTTCGCGGACTTGTGCGTGCTGGCCGTGCTCGCCCGGCCAGGCCCGGACGCGGCGGCGGCCGGGCGGGCGCCGGGGCTGCCTGACGAGGCCTACCAGAGCGACGGCCAGCTCACCCGGCGGGAGATCAGGGCGGCCGCGCTGGCCGCGCTCCGGCCCGGTCCCGGCCAGCTGCTGTGGGACGTCGGCGCGGGCAGCGGCAGCATCGGCATCGAGTGGCTGCGGGCCGAGCCGCTGGCCCGCGCGGTCGCGATCGAGAGCCGGGCCGGCCGGTGCGAGCGGATCGGCCGCAACGCCGCCGCGCTGGGCGTGCCCGCCCTGCAGGTGACCTGCGGCGCCGCGCCGGCCGCGCTGGCCGGGCTGGCCGCGCCGCAGGCGGTGTTCATCGGCGGCGGGCTGACCGTCCCCGGGCTGGCCGAGACCTGCTGGGAACGCCTCGAACCCGGCGGCCGCATGGTCGCGCACGCGGTCACCGTCGAGTCAGAACAGGTCCTGCACCGCTGGCACCGGGCCGAAGGCGGCCAGCTGACCCGGCACGCGATCAGCTACCTGGAGCCGCTCGGCGGCTTCAGCACCTGGCGGCCCGCGCTGCCGGTGGTGCAGTGGCAGGCCGACAAGCCATGACGGTCTACTTCGTCGGCGCGGGCCCGGGAGCCGCGGACCTGCTGACCATCCGGGCGCAGCGGCTGATCGCGGCGGCGCCGGTGGTGCTGTACGCGGGCAGCCTGGTGCCGCGGGAGGTGCTGGACGGGGCCCGGCCGGACGCCCGGCTGGTGGACACCGCCGCGCTGGAACTCGGCCAGATCACCGCCGAGCTGGTCGCCGCCCACCAGGCCGGGTCCGACGTGGTCCGGCTGCACAGCGGCGACCCGTCGATCTTCAGCGCGGTCGCCGAGCAGGCCAGGCGGCTGGACGCGGCGGGCGTGCCCTGGCAGGTCGTCCCCGGGGTACCCGCGTTCGCGGCCGCGGCGGCGGCGCTGCGGCAGGAGCTGACCCTGCCCGGCGTCGGCCAGACCGTCGTGCTGACCCGCACCGCGGCCCGGGCCACCCCGATGCCCGACGGCGAGGACCTCGCCTCGCTGGGCGCGACCGGCGCCACCCTGGTCCTGCACCTGGCGGTGCAGAACATCGGCCAGGTCACCGCCGAGCTGCTGCCGCACTACGGCCCGGACTGCCCGGCTGCCGTGGTCGCCAGGGCCAGCTGGCCGGACGAGGCCGTCATCCGGTGCCCGCTGGGCGAGCTGGCCGGGCAGGTCCGCGCGCACGGCATCCGGCGGACCGCGATCATCGTGATCGGCCGGGTGCTGGCGATGCAGGCGTTCCAGGACAGCCATCTGTACTCGGCCGCGCGCCAGCGCGGCGGCCAGCGGGCAGGAGGGACCGGCGGATGAGGACGGTATCGGTGGTGGGCATCGGCACCGGGAACCCCGAGCACATCACGGTCCAGGCGATCGGCGCGCTGAACGCCGCCGACGTGATCTTCATGATCGACAAAGGCGACGACAAGCGCGAGCTGCTGGCGCTGCGGCAGGAGATCTGCGAGCGGTACATCACCAGCGGCCGGTACCGGGTCGTCACCGCCGCCGACCCGCCGCGCGACCGGGCCGCGCCCGGCTACCAGGCGGCGGTCGCGGACTGGCGGTCCCGCCGGGCCGGCATCTACCAGCGGCTGATCGCGGCCGAACTCGGAGAGCAGGACCACGGCGCGTTCCTGGCCTGGGGTGACCCGGCGATCTACGACAGCACCGTGCACGTCCTGGACGAGGTGCTGGCCCGCGGCACGGTGGACTTCGAGCTGCGGGTGATCCCGGGCATCAGCAGCGTCCAGGCGCTCGCCGCGCAGCACAAGATCAGCCTGACCCGGACCGGCCGCCCGGTGCACCTGACCACCGGCCGGCTGCTCGCCCGCGGCCTGCCGGCCGGCTGCGACGACGTGCTGGTGATGCTCGACGCCGGCTGCTCGTTCACCGGCGTGGACGAGGACCTGGAGATCTACTGGGGCGCCTACGTCGGCAGCGCGGACGAGATCCTGATCTCCGGCACGCTGACCGAGGCCGGGCCCCGGATCGCCGCCGCGCGCGCGGCGGCCCGCCGTCAGCACGGCTGGATCATGGACACCTACCTGCTGCGCCGCCCCGGCCCCGGCCAGCCGCCGGACGGCCCGGACAGCCAGCCTGCGGACGGACGGTGACCGCGCGCCTGGCGGACGGGCAAGCCAGCGCCGCGGCTACCCGGCATACCGTGCTGCTGCTTGGCGGCACCGCCGAGGCGAGGGAACTGGCCGCGCGGCTGGCCGGCCAGCCCGGGCTGCGGTTGATCTCATCGCTGGCCGGGCGGGTCAGGGACCCGGCGCTGCCCGCGGGCGAGGTACGGACCGGCGGGTTCGGCGGCGCGGACGGGCTGGCCGGCTGGCTGACCGGGCAGCGGGCCAGCGCGGTGATCGACGCGACGCACCCGTTCGCGGAGAAGATCAGCGCCAGCGCCGCGGCCGCCTGCGCGCGGACCGGCACCCCGCTGCTCTGCCTGATCCGGCCGCCGTGGACGGCCAGCCCGGGCGACGACTGGCGGCACGCGGACTCGCTGCCCGCCGCGGCGGCGCTGCTGCCCGGGCTCGGGCGGCGGGCGTTCCTGACCACCGGCCGCCAGGGCCTGGCCGCCTTCGCCGCGGTCGACCAGGTGTGGTTCCTGATCCGCTGCGTCGACCCGCCCGCGCCGCCGCTGCCGGCCGCCCGGCAGGTGATCCTGGCCCGCGGCCCCTACCACTGCGGCGCCGAACTCACCCTGATGCGCGAGCACGGCATCGACCTGCTGGTCACCAAGAACAG
>DATBGO010000194.1:0-1584 GCA_036558005.1 Streptosporangiaceae bacterium
CTACGCCGACGACGACCTCATGGTGGGCGCGGCCGACCCGTTCCAGCTGTTCCGGATCATGCACGAGGTGGCCAGCGCGGACGCGCTCAAGCCCGCCGCGGGGGTCGCGTTCATGCTCGACCAGTGCCACAACATCGAGCCTAAGATCCCGGCCCAGATCCGCTCGGTCATGAACGTCCAGGAGGCCACGGCCAAGGCGCTGCTCATCGACACCGACGCATTGGCAGCGGCCCAGCAGGCCGGGGACGTCCTCGGGGCCAACGCCGCCATGACGGACGCGTTCAGCACCGACGTCCGCCCGCTGCTCGGCGAACTGCGGACGGAGACCGGCCTGGACCCGGACCCGGTCGCGGCCTACGCCCGGTCGGGCTACGGGGAGAAGATCCTGGCCGAACGGGTGGGCGGGACGCCGGCCGGCTGGGGAAGCTGAGACCGTGAGCGAGACGCGGATCGAAGAACTGATCGGGCGGTCCAACCGGCTGGGTGCGGACCCGCGGAATACCAACTATGCCGGCGGCAACACCTCGGCCAAGGGCACCGCCACCGACCCGGTCACCGGCGAGGACGTCGAGCTGATGTGGGTGAAGGGCTCCGGCGGTGACCTGGGCACGCTGAGGGCGGCCGGGCTGGCGGTGCTCCGCCTTGACCGGCTCCGCGCACTGCGAGGCGTCTATCCCGGGGTCGACCGGGAGGACGAGATGGTGGCGGCGTTCGACTTCTGCCTGCACGGCCTGGGCGGGGTGGTGGGGTCAGGGCTAGCAGAGCGCGGCGCCGCACCGTCGATCGACACCGCCATGCACGGCCTGCTGCCGGCGCCGCACGTAGATCACCTGCACCCGGACTCCGGCATCGCGCTGGCGGCCGCGGCGGACGGGGAGAAGCTGACCCGGCAGTGCTTCGGCGACCGGGTGGCGTGGGTGCCGTGGCGGCGCCCCGGCTTCCAGCTCGGCCTGGACATCGCCGCCATCGCCGCGGCCAGCCCGCAGGCCATCGGGGTCGTCCTGGGCGGGCACGGCATCACCGCGTGGGGCGCGACCAGCGCCGAGTGCGAGGCCCGTTCGCTGGAGATCATCCGCACCGCGGCAGAGTTCATCGAGGCCACCGGGAAGCCGGACCCGTTCGGCCCGGTCATCGCGGGCTACGAGCCGCTGCCCGAGGCCGGCCGGCGCGCCCGCGCGGCCGAGCTGGCCCCGCTGATCCGGGGCCTGGCCTCGGCCGACCGCCGGCAGGTCGGGCACTACACCGACTCCCCCGCCATGCTGGACTTCCTGGCCCGGGCCAGGCACCCGGCGCTGGCCGCGCTCGGCACCTCCTGCCCGGATCACTTCCTGCGCACCAAGGTCCGGCCGATGCTGCTCGACCTGCCGCCGGACGCCTCCGGCCAGGCGGCCGCGGGCCGGCTGCGCGAGCTGCACGAGGCGTACCGGGAGGACTACCGCGCCTACTACGAGCGGAACGCGGACGCTGCCTCGCCGCCGATGCGCGGCGCGGACCCGGCCATCGTGCTGGTGCCCGGCGTCGGCATGTTCAGCTTCGGCGCTGACGCCCAGACCGCGCGGGTGGCGGGCGAGTTCTACCTGAACG
>DATBGO010000195.1:0-38020 GCA_036558005.1 Streptosporangiaceae bacterium
CTCCACTCTGCCTGCGGGGATATCCCTCCGGCAGAATACGAGAAAGACTGGCTAATGGGCCTGGGTAACACTATAATCATTCCTGAGGCCAAAGCATCGTAGCCTCCAACGAACCCGGGTCGGCTCATTCTCCCGAGGACAGGTACAACACGAACACCTGCCGCCCGGCGTCGACGTGACAGGCAATAGAGCCGCCGCAGCCGAGCACCTCATCATCAGGATGCGGTGCGGCAACCATCACGACATCAGGCACCGGAACCTCCTAGGGCTGGTGGTCACACAGGGCATGGCAGGCTGCATCTCGATCAGTTGGGATGGGTCCGGTGGATATCAGGCGTACGTTGGCGCGGACGGCCATGAGCGTCGACTGGACTGACGTTCAGCGGCTTCGTCGCGGAGCTGAACGACATAAGCGTCGCAAGCCGATTACAGACCGTCACTCCCCGTACTGGGAATCTATGGTTCCCGCAATGGACGGGGCAGGACCTGCAGCAGAGCTTCCCCGGAGGCCAGGACGTTCCCATCCACACGGTCGGCGTTCACCGACCGGCTGGACCTGGCAAGGGGCGACTGGGCTGGATTCCAGCGGAAGATCGTCGTTGTCGCAAGCATGGCCAGGACAGCGCCGTCGCCGCTTGAAAATGAATCCACTTCAGAGTGCTACGGCCACCCCGGCCACGGTCGCTGACCTTGACGCCACCGGCCAGCCCTGGCGCACCGACGGCGGTCACGAGCCCCTGCAGGTCCTGCAGCGTTGCAGCTCCCGGATGCAGACTTGAAAGACAACCGTTCTGCCGCCCGGGGCTGCGCGCCGAGTGCCAATTGCTGCCATCATGGCGGTGTGCGCTTGCTCATCCTCGGCGGAACGTGGTTCCTGGGCCGGACGATCGCCGAGCAAGCTGTCGCCGCTGGCTGGCAGGTGACCACGTTCTCGCGCGGACGCAGCGGTCACGACGTGCCCGGCGCGGTACCAGTGCGCGGGCAACGGGAAGACCCTGACGACGTAGCCCGGCTGGCTGGCGGTGACGGCTGGGACGTGGTGGTGGACACGTCCGGGTACACGCCCGAAGCTGTTGACCTGGCTGCCCGGACGCTCCGGGACCAGGCCGCCCGGTACGTGCTCATCTCGACTGTCAACGCCTATCGCGGATGGCCCACCGAGCCGCTGACGGATGAATCCCGGGTGTACGAGGATTCCGGCGACGGGGCCAGGCCCGTGCCCTCAGCCGCGGAGGTTCTCGCGCCCAGCGGGGTCAGGTACGGGCAGGGCAAGGCCGCCGGCGAGAGAGTCTTGGTCCGCTGGTTCCCCGAGCCCGACAGCCTGATCCTGAGGCCGGGCGTGATCCTGGGGCCGTATGAATACATCGGCCGGCTTCCGTGGCTGCTGCGGAGAATGGAACGCGGCGGTGACATCCTGGCCGCCGGGAGCCCGTCGCGGCCGATTCAGCCGGTGGATGTCCGGGATCTCAGCGAATTTGTCCTGAGCGCCGCCAGGACCGGCCTGTCAGGCGCGATGAATGTCACCGCACCGCTAGGCCATGCCACCTACGGCAGCCTGCTGGAAAGCTGCCGGGATGCTGTCGGCGGCCACTCCGAGCTGGTGTGGGTCGCCGGCGACTGGCTGGCCGCCCAGGATGTGACGCCGTGGTCGGAGATCCCGCTGTGGCGCACGACAGCCGGGGCATGGCACGTGCTGTCGCAGCGCGCGGCGGCAGCGGGACTGACCTGCCGTCCGCTTCATGAGACTGTCGCCGAGACGTGGAACTGGCTGCGTCGTGAGGACCCCGTACCGCATGAGCGGGCCGCCGAGATAGGTCTTAGCGCGGTGAAGGAAGAGCGGCTACTGGCCGCCTGGCGAAAGCATTCCGCGGGCTGCCAGGGCGGGAGCTGACTCCGCGGTGAACACGCTTATCCGCTCCGCGAGATCCGCTGCAGGCTTTGAGCCCGCATACTGCTGCGCCCCAAGAGCAGCAGCTGCGTTCTGCAGCCGCCCCACCAGGGGATAGCAGCGGAAGCCCGGCGCGATCCCCCAGACCGGGCCGAGCGCGTTTCCTGCCGCATCCAGCCTGCCGCGAGACAGCTCCACGCAGGCGAGGTCAGCCTGCGCTTTAGCACCCACTAGGTCGCCGAAGGCATCGCCCGCCGCGTGCAATGCGATGGCTTCCCGTGCCCGGACAGCAGCGCCGTCAGGGTCACCGACGGTCAGCAGCGCCGTCGCCGCGCACATCGCATGGCGGGCCTTGTCCCAGCCGTACTCGCCCCCGATCCCATCGTGCAGTTCCTCTGCGTAGGCTCCCCCTGACTCATCCCGAGCCCGGTCAGCGGCAGCCAGTTCCGACCTGACCCGCTCCTCCGCCCCGAGGTAAGCCCAGGCGCGGGCAGCTATGCAGTGCAGGCGTGCACGCGCGGTGCCACGCGGCGCGACTTCCAGAGCGCTGGCGATGACATCTGCCGCCTCACGAGGTAGGCCACGCCAGAAGACGATGAGGCCCTCCAGACCGGACGCCCATGCTTGCAGCCCGCGGTGCCCGGTGATCTCCCCGTACACGCCGGCTGCGTGCGCCTGCTCGATTGCCGCTGACCACGCGCCGAGGTCCCACGATGCCATCGCAAGCAGCGCGCATGCCCCGCCTGTAACCAAATGCAGGTCAGCGAGCTGCGCAGGCTTACGTGTACGTTCCGACAACCGACGCGATCCATCCCGGAGGCCCCTGGCCTGGCCAAGGAACTCAAGGAGGGGCATCGCCGAATACGACCGGGCCAGCCGCTGGAGTTCGGCGGTCAGATGGACAACACCCAGCGGGGCCACCGACCTGACCGCTTCGGCGCAGGCATAGTCTGCGGATTCAGCTGCGACCGCCCAGATCACGTTCTCGGTCACCGCCGAAGCTGACGGCTGCGGGGAGACCGCGGGCCCGGAGATGGCCGAAGGCCAGACCCAGCCAGGTGGTGCCGTCGGCAGCTCAGTTCGGCTCGGGCCGTGCGGGTTCATTTCTGGCGCTACCTGCGCTCCTTCTGAATGTTCTCCAGCTCGCGACCGGAGCGTTCCCTGCTCTGCCGGCAGGATGTCCTGCTGGTTCCCCAGGATCTGGCCTGGCCTGCTCGCGCCCCGTGCTGCTGGCTGGCTGTATCTGTCGAGGATGAGGAGGTCGGCCGCCGGCATGTGCTGACGGTCGGCGAGGTCAATCAGATCGGTGACGGCGCAGTCATAAACGGCAGCGAGGACGGCCAGCAGGTAGGGGGCGGGCCGACGGCCCGACGGCTGGGAGCCGTGGCCGGGCCAGTTCTCGTACTCCGACAGGTGCGGCGCTGTCATGCCGGCGAACCCACCGGGATCCATGCCAACGCGCCCGCGGAATGTGTTGATCCGGTCAGCGGCGTCTTGCAGGGACCAGCCATAGGCTTCCCGCCACGCAGCCCGGGGGCGTAGCCGGTATCGGCGGGCGAACTCCGCTGCGATGTCCCGGTAGCCCAGGCCCATTGAGCGCATCTGTTCGCGCAGCAGCCGCCTATCCCTGCGCTCGCTCGTCTTCGCGTACGCCATCGGCAGCGCCTTCCAGTCCGGTCAGCCCCGCAGCTGGCGCACCACCAACCAGGCGGGCAGCTCAGTTCCCAGCGTAGCCGCACGCACGCAAGCCGCGACGGCAAAGGCCACTGGCAAAGGAGCCGTGGCAGTGCACTAAAAGCTGCATCCCCAGTGTGGTGCACCGTACCCGCCTGGTCGTTCCCCGCGTTGGGAACTTATGGTTCCCGGGTCTGGGCGGTGATGAGGCCGAACGATTCTGTTGCACGCTGGGATTGGCTCCCGTCAGGACACCCGGAGGCCATCCAGGGCTACCTCGACACCCATGCCTGTCCGAGCTGAACCTCTTTTAGTGATCCCTTCGATCGCGTCGCCAGCCCAAGCGCGGCGGGAGGGCATCTGCTGATGACGGGAACTCATCAGGCTGGCGAAGGCACTGGTGCAGGTCAGACGTGCGTATGAGACGGGAACCAGACCTTCCCAGCACCGGGAGTGACGCGCGGCCACCGGGCCGTCAGGCTAGGAACCCAAGATCGCCGTCACACGACGCGCCGAGTAAGGCAGGACCTTCATGACCGCTTTGTCACCTGTGCCCTCCGGGCTGCCCGTGCTGCCCGTGCCAGAGGTCCCGGCCAGGGCTCATCAGCTTGTCGGCACGGAGCGCTTGGCGTTCACCGCGGGCCATCACTTCACGCTCGACAGCCAGGCTGACCCCAGGGCCCTCGGAGAGGCAGCCGCTGTCCCGCTGTCGGTGATCTTGCAGGTCACCAAGCGGTGTGATTTCAACTGCGGGTTCTGCTCGGAGACGTTGCAGATGGCCGACCCGGCGCTGGACCAGCTCGGCACGATCTGTGCGAACCTGGCCGGGGTGCAGCGGGTGTTCTTGTCGGGCGGAGCCGCTGCTGCGCCGTGACTTGCCCGAGATCGTGGACATGTATTCCGGGTTCATCATCGGGCTGCCGACCAACGCGACCCGTGGCCTGGTCATGGCGCCCCGGCTGGCGGGGAAGGTGGCCTTCGTCAACATCGGGTTCGACGGGCCGCGGGCGACTTTCTCGCGAGTCCGGGGCGACTACGACAAGGCCATGACCGGAGTACGGGCATTCATCGAAGCCGGGCTGCCGATCTCGCTGTCGGCGGTCGTGCTGCGCTCGACCGTGCATGCCCTGCCATACCTGTACCAGATCGCCGACGTGCTGGACGCCGGGAAGCTGAAGCTGATCTTGCCGCTGCGCAAGGGCAATGCGCTGGGCCTGGCGGAGCGGGAGTTCATCACGGTGGAGGAGGCGCAGGAGGCGTTCGAGCGGCTGACCGAGTTGCGGGTCACGCATGACTGGCGGCCGGCGGTGCGGATGACCCCGTGGACGGCCGAGACCGAGGGGCACATGATCGTGGTCGAGCCGAACGGGACCGCGCAGGCGTGGCCGGTCTATGATCAGCCGGACCTGTTCTTGCGGCTAGGGAACCTGCTGGAGGAGCCGGTCACCGCGATCTGGGATCGTTACCCCTTCAAGGCCAGTCACTATGCCAAATACCTCGGCAGCAGCATCTACACGGCCACCCGCAGCGGCCCATGATGCGCACCTACACCAACATGACCTGGCCCGATGACCCGTACCGGACCGGGCAGCAGCTTTACCGCAGGCCCGTCCCGAGACTGGCGGCCTTCACCGCCGGGCGGACCGCAGTGGGCGGCAATCTGGTTTCTTCCGCGGTGGCCATCGTGTACCTGCCGCTGCACCGCACCCAGGCGATGAGCGTGACGGAGCAGACGCTGACGTTCGGGTTCCGCGCGGCTAGCGCTGACGACCCTGCGGACCTGCCCGCGCTGGCCGTGGTCGCCGACCTGGACCTGATGCAGGCCCGCCGCCACGCAGCTGTCCTGGCCGGGCGCCTGCTCGCCAGCGATCTGGCCGCCTTGCAGGCCGGCAACGCGGCGGTGCGAGGACTGGCTGCCGTCGAGCGCGAATGGGCGGCCCGGGGCAAGGCCGCCGGCCAGGCGGCCACCTTCGACTGCGGTCTCGACCTGCCCGGTACGCCGTCGCTGGAGTTGGCCTGCCAGCAGGCCGGCATCGCGGCCGGGTCTGGCGCAGACGAGGCGGACGGCGCTCAGGCGGTGACGCTGGCGGTGGAGCGGGCGCTGATGATCGCGCTGGTCTGCGCCCGGCACCAGGGCCGATACGAGTGGGCCGGAGTCCTGCGCATCGGGCCGGTCCTGGCTGCCGCCACCTGGGACTGCCTGCCCCAGCCCGCAACGGACAGCGCCGCGCTGCCATCTCAGACCGCCGCACAGAGCGGCATCCGCGTCGCAGCGGCGTTGCCAGGGAACCTGAATTGATCATCAGCACCAACGTGCCCGGCTCCGGCCTGCTGCCCCGGCACCCGCACAGGACCGGCTTGCTGGCGGCCATTGACGTGGAGTGGACCAAGAACTACCGGATCCAGGGCGGCAACGTGCCGTTCTGCTACTCAATGGTCTGCCTCGCGCTGCCCGACGATGACGTCGGCACCGGCCTGGAGGCGGAGCGGTTCTGGTACACCTCGGCCTACGTCCAGGACGCCAGCGAGGCCCCGGATCTGGTCGCCGGGGCTGGCGCCGCGCTGGCGTGCCTGATGGAGCACGCCAGCCTGATCGCCGGTCACCAGCTGTGCAGCGATCTGGGGGTCCTGGCCGCGGCAGATCCGGTATCACGGCCAGCGGTCGCGGCTGCGGCGACCGCGTGGCGTCAGCGGCGGGATGCATCCTCCGGTCAGCCGCGGTTCCTCGACACCCGCTACGATGCCGGTCACTTGCTGGCCTGCCAGTCTCGCCGGCTGGTCGACGTCTGCGCCGAAGTGCGCCTGGATGTCACCCAGCCCGAGTTGCGCGGCACCTCCATGACCGCGCTGCACCGCCGCTGGCTCGCCGACGGCGACGTCACGGCGCGGGAGAAGATCACCGTGCTGAACCTGCGGCACTCGCTGTCCACGGCCATGGTCGCCGCCCGCGCCGCCGGGCTGGCGCACTGGCAGCCGGGCCTCAACGTCAACCGGCTTCTGGCCCGCGAACTGGGCGGCGCGTTCGGCTGGCTGGCTCATCCTGTGTTCACCGCGCTGCTGGGGGAGTCCAATGCTGCGTGATTGCGTCGTGCTGGCCATCGAGGGCACCCACGCCTCGGGCAAGACCACCTTGACCCACGCGCTGGCCGCCTACTACCGCGAGCGCGGCATCCACGTCGCCACCGTCGAAGAACCGGCCCGGCACAGCCCGTTCATTGAGGAGATCGTCGTCCACGGCAAAGGCGAGTTCGACGTGGAGACCGAGGTCGACCTGTTCGCCGCCCAGCTATCAGCCCAGCTGCGCGCCGCCCGCCAGCACACCATGATCATCGCCGACAAGACCATCGCCAACGTGATGGCCTACGCCTGGCTGGTGCTGGAGACCCCGCCCGGCAGCCGCGAGGCCGCCGTGCTGGAGTCGATGAAGACCTTCTGTGAAGCGTGGGCTGGCACGTACGACGCGGTGTTCTACTGCTGCGACCGATTCGACCAGCATCAGGCGGGTGACCCGTACCGGTCCAAGGTCCTGGACCTGCAGCCGGCCGCCGACCGGGTCGTCCGCTCGACGTGTGCCTCCGTCGGGCAGCGTGTCATCGACATCCCGCCCAACATGACCACCGCCGAGCGGGTCCGGTGGATCGCCGCCCGCGTCACCAAGCTCGGCCTCACCAGGGACGCCCGGCTGCGACCTCGGCAGGCGGGCTGACGTGAGGCGGCGCGACAAAGAACGCATCGGCCGCCTGGAGCAGAATGGCACGATGGACCGGCGGCGCGAGGAGATCCGCGACTGGTTCAGGAAGCATCCTCACGCAAGCACGCTGGACGCGATCCGGGAGCTGCGGTATTCCTACCCGGATCACATGTACGTCATCGCCGACTCGATCCGGATGGACCTAGCACGCGAGCACGGTAGCTCACCCCAACCGCTGACTGCGGAAAGGACCTGACCAGGGTTGCGGCTCCCGTTCCGTGCTGCCAGCACGGTGGGGCTGATGCTGTTCAACGCCCAGACCGCCGCACCAGGCCGTGCCCGCCGTCAGGCCGCCTGGGAGAACGCCGACCTGGTCATCGCCACCGAGGTCGGCGCAGGTCCCGGCGGGCAGATACTGATCGCGGCCCTGGCGAGCGCATTCTTCGGTGCTGGCCTGCGAGCCCGCCACACCTGATTACCGCACGGTCCTGGCATCGCGGCCCGGCTCTCATCCCCGTCCCGAGCTGGATCCGCGTGCATGCTCATCGCACCTGGCCGCAGCCGTGACGGCCGGCGGCCATACCGTCGGGCTGCTGGAGCTGTATGTGCCCTCCCGCAGCCCGCAGCAGCACCGCAACAAGAACAAGCGCGCCTTCCAGAACGCAGTGGCCACGGCGCTGCCCGGCTTCCTGTCCCAGTTCGGCGACGTGGTCATAGTCGTAGGAGACCTGAACGTGGTCGAACCTGGCCACCTGCAGCGCCTGCCGGTCTTCGGTGCCTGGGAATATGCGTTCTGCCGGTCTTTCCTGGTGGCCGGGCTGACCGACGCCTACCGGGCCAGGTACCCCGAGGGCCTCGATCACAGCCGGCTCGGCCGCAGCGGCGCCGGCTATCGCATCGACCACATCTTCGTCATCCGCCAGCACATGATCCAGATCCGGGGCTGCGGCTACGTCCAGGTGCCCCGACGGCAGGGCCTCATCGACCACGCTGCCATGACGCTTACGCTCGCGGTGGCGCTGGCTGCGACCGGTACGCTCCGGTGAGTGGACATCACTGGTATCACCAGCAGCCCAGCGGCGTTTCCCGTCTGCCGGTGATCGGTTATCCGGCCCGGTACGCTCCCTGGGGGCAGGTCAGTTCATGACCGGGGTACCGGTAGCGGGCGGCGCATCAGCACGGCCCGAGTTGGCCTTTTATTTGCGCTGGAGGGAGCGATGTGGGAGCAGGTCGGCCAGCTGCATGCCCATCACGGGGATGTCCCGGTCGAGATCCGGCTGCTCAAGCTGACCGAGGAGGTCGGCGAGGCCGCGGAGGCGCTGATCGGCATGCAGGGCCTGAACAGCAGGAAGGGGACCTGCCGCTCCCGCGACGACCTGCTAGACGAGCTCGCCGATGTGATCATCACGGCGGCCGTTGCGATGAGCGGCATCGCCGGGGATGCGGACCAGGCCCGCGGCCACCTCGAACGTCGCCTGACCGTGGTAACCGGCCGCGCCGGGCTCTGAACCGAGCCGGACTGCTGGCATAGTCGCGTGATCGCGACCTGAGAGGGCTGGCCGTGATCAGGGCCTAGTCACGTTCCCGTGAGCGTTGCGGCTGAGGTGGCGGGTCTGGCGAGTCGGCGCGGGCTGACAGAGCACGCCCGCGTCCAGGCCGAGGCGGTCAGACTCGGCGGTGCCACCCCCGGATTCGACCGCCGGAGCCACCGTGGCCATGATCGCCGGCCTGCGGATACCGGCCGATGTTGTCTCCGGCAATATCGAGTCCGGTCAGCTTGGCAGGTGCCACGCAGAATGACCGTTCTCATGAGCAGGACCCTTCCGGCATCAGCGCGGCGGGGTCGTGGTGGATGCGGGTGATGAGTGCTGCCAGCAGCGCGGCGCGCTGGGGCATGGCCGCGACGTCGGCGTGCTCGCTGCGGGCGTGGGGGTGGCCGCCGACCGCGCCCAGCCCGTCAAGAGTGGGTATCCCGAGCGCGGCGGTCAGGTTGCCGTCCGACCCGCCGCCCGAGCGCACGCCCTGCGGCGGGGTGACGCCGATGGCCGCAGCGGCCTCCTGCGCGAGCTTCAGCAGCCCGGTTGCGGCGGGCGCTTCCAGGGGATACCGGTTGATGCCGCCGCTGACCTGGAGTGCCGTGCCGGGCAGGTGGGGGGTGAGCTGGCGGATCTGCCGGTCAGTGCGCTCCAGCCCGGCCCTGGTCCAGGCGCGCACGTCGACGGCTGCGATGGCGCGCTCGGGAACGGTGTTGGCGGTGGTCTCGGCAGCGAGCGCCGTGGGCGTCACCGTGGTCTCCTGCGCCGGGTCGGCGAGGTCGGCCAGCGCGAGGACCTGGTGAGCCATCTCGATCCCGGCGTTGATCCCCAGGTGTGGTTCCAGGCCCGCGTGGGCGGCACGGCCGGTAATCTCCAGCCGGTAGCTGCCGACGCCCTTACGGGCGATCTTCACCGCTCCGCCGTCGGCGCTGGGCTCGCACACCAGCACGGCTGCCGCCTGGCGGGCCTGGTCTTCAATCAGGTCACGGGACGCGGCTGACCCGGTTTCCTCGTCGCCGGTCAGCAGCAGCGTCACCCCGTCCGGGGTGTCCAGCAGGCTGACCGCCGCGAGTGCCTGAATGATGCCGGCCTTCATGTCGAACACCCCCGGCCCGGAGGCGATGCCACCGCTCACGGTGTAGGGCCACCGGGCCAGCGTGCCCAGCGGCCACACCGTGTCAAAATGCCCCAGCACCAGGACCTGGCTTGCGGAGGTACCGCGCCACAGCAGGCACGGACAGCCGCCAGGCGCAAGCCGCTGCGCCGGACGACCGAAGACTTCGGCGCCCATATCGTCCAGCAAGCTGGCGCAGCGGGCCAGAGCTTCGGGCTCACCCGACGGGGATTCACACGACACCAGGGCCGCCAGTCGCTCATTCATCCACGACGCCCGGCCCGCGGCCGCAGCCATCGCAGGCGTGCTGTTCATCGGCCGGTAGCCTGACGCGAGGCACCCGTGGTGAACTCGCCGATCTCCCCGCTGAGCCCGCGCATCTGCTCCCGCAGCCTGGCCGGGTCGGCCCGCAGGCCAGCCACCGCGCCGGGCATAAGCACCTCACCATTCCTGTCGGCGGCATTCCCGGGCGCCGACAATCCGCCCCAACCTTAGCCGCTGGTACTTCTCCCTTGCTCGGGGCGACTCGCCCTCGCCCGGTCGTCCCCATTCATGTCCCACGCCCGCGCGGCCCTGTGATACGCGCCGTGTGTCAGCCGCGGCTCGTAGGCTGGCTGGTATGCCAGACAGGCGAATCGGTCCCTGGAGCACGAGCGGCGTCATCGGATGGTGCACCGGGGTTGCCACCATCGGCGGTGCCTTCGCGGGCTTCATCGCCTCGCAGACCAAGGGGTCGCCGTGGCACCAGCCTGTCTTTGACGGGCTGGCTGCCATCGCCGCGATCGCCTTCCTGCTGTTGATCACCGTCGGGGCGGTCGCGCTGGTTGCCTGGGTGAGCCCGGCGTTTCGCCGGCCAGCCCGGCTGATCACCAGCCGGTGGCAGGTCTCCACCGACGGCGTGCAGGCGCGCGCTCCGGCCCTGGCGATGGAGATCGCCCTGCCCGGCACGACGTACATGAAGCAGCCGGGGGACCGGCCGCCGTGGGTCCGGGTGGTGGTGCAGATCGGCTGCGGCCAGGTCGGCGAGGATCCTGACTGGCCCGCCATCAGGGCCGCCTTCACCGCCTTCCTGGACAAGTCGGCTATCACCAGGCTACTGGCGGACCTGACGCATGCCGGCCAGGACGCGGCGTGGGCGCGCCAGGCCACCAGCACCTCCAGCATCATCGACATGGTGCTGGGCGACGGCATGGCCTCGGCACGGCTGGAGCTGCCCGACGGCATCCGGCGGCATGGCCGGGCCGAGGGCTACGCGCTCCTGATCCTCCACGTGGAGCCGCGCGGCACCGACGGCGAGCCCGCGCTACCAGCGAGCCCATCGTCGTGGCGGCAGCGATTCGAGAGGGCCGTCCAGCTCCCTGGCGCGCTGGCGGCGCTGCTGTCTGGCGAGCTCGGTCTGGCGACCTCTGGTAAGCCGCCCGCCCAGGCGGGGATCCGGCTGGAAGCCCCCCGCGACCTGACCGAGCTGGTCGACATCGCGGGCCTGGCTACGCTCCCGGGAGCGCAGCGGCTGAGCCACTTCATGGTCTACCTCGCCGCGTCCCCCAACGGCGCGAGCGCGGTCAGCGTCGCGGACAAGATGACGCGGCAGATGCTAGAGGAGGCGCTCAAAGTCGATCTTGCTACGGGCATTAGCCTTCGGGACCAGCACGTCAGCTAAGCAGCCGACTAGAGGGAGCTGGTGCCGCCGCTCCCGACGACGCTCACGCTCGGCCCGGGGCGGGAGGAGGTAATGACGCTGCCCTGGATTCTCGCCGCGGCCGCCGCGGGCGTGATCGCCGGCCCGCGGATTCGCGCCAGCGTATTCTCCCGCAGCACCGAATCCGGCCAGCCACCCCGCCGCGCCTGCACGGCCTGCGACCAGGAGATCCTGCCGGACCGCTGGCGCTGGCGGGCGCTGCTGCCGGTCACTGGCCGCTGCCCCTCCTGCCGCGCCCGGATCGGCCCGTACCTGCTGCTGGCCGAGCTTGCCGCCGGGCTCGCCCTGGGAGTCGTGACCGCCCGCGCATCGTCGGTGTGGGAGCTGGCGGCGCTGGCCTGGCTGGTCCTGCTGGCCGTCCCGCTCGCCTTCATCGACGTGGCCGTGCACCGGCTCCCGGACCCGCTCACCGCCGCCGCCTTCGCCGGGACTCTCGCACTGCTGGCCGTCACTGCTCTCGCCGATCGCCAGCCTGGTCACCTCGGCCGCGCGGCCATCGGCGCGGTCGCCCTGGCCTGCTTCTACCTGATCCTGTCGGTCATCAGGCCAGGCGGCCTGGGCCTGGGGGACGCCAAGCTCGCCGCCAGCACCGGCGCCGCGCTGGGCTGGATCAGCTGGCAGGCGCTCCTGTCCGGCACCTTCATCGCCTTCGCCGTGGCCGCCGTCTACGGTGGCGCGCTCCTGGCCCTGCACCGGGCAACCCGCACCAGCCACCTGCCACTCGGGCCATTCATCCTCATCGGTACGCTGGCTGCTATCGCGTTTTGAACATGTAGCTTCCAGATTCTGACGTCCCTTTCCAGATGACGGTGTCCTTCGTCTGCCCGGGGGACATAAAAGCTGGACTAGCTGTCCTGCCTCAGTTGATCTGACGCATGCAAATTTGTCTCAGTTATCTTGACGTAAGATCATCCGGCGGGTGCGCCTGACGCCTCTGTCCCGATGATGACTCCTGCCGCTTGGCCAAGATGGTGGAGCCTGGTAGACGTGCTGTGACTCACCCGCTACGTTTGCGGCCTGTGACCCGGGATACTCCTACCGACGCCGACCAACTGGTTCGCGATCTGCTGGCCCATGGGTCGGAGTCGCGTGTGGATTACAAGAGCGCGAAGCCGGCCCCCCGGGACGTGCGCCAGCGGGCAGATTTCGCAAAGCATGTGATCGGGCTGAGTAACCGCAAGGACGGCGGCTACTTGCTGATCGGCGTACAAGACAGCACGCTCGTGCCGGTCGGGCTCACCGAGGCTCAGGTCGCATCGTGGGACGCAGCCGGGGTCAACTCCTGGCTAGCGCCATTTGCCGCGCCCGCGCCCGTCGTGCAGGTCTTCCGCGGGTCGCTGGAAGATGGCAAGGTCCTGATTGCCCTGCGGGTCCCTCCGTTTGACGAGCAGCCCCTGGTGTGCACGAAGACGGTCAACGACACCGACAACAAGCCGATCACCCGGGAAGGGGCCCTCTACATCCGCACTGAGGAGACGAGGACGCGGGAAGTGTCCACTGAGGCTCAGATGCGCGAGCTGCTGGGCCGGGCCTACGTGAAACGGGCAGAACGGCTGCTCTATGAGATAAAGGCACTCATCGACGTGCACTGGCCCGGTGGCGGGTTCCCGGCGGTGCCGGGCCTGGTCAGCTTGATCGAGCAGGATCTCGGGGAGATGCGGCGGCCGTGAGTGACAGCCCGGTTGCCTACTGGACGGCAGGGATCGCCCCGTCCCCGGCCGATGATCACCGGCTCCCGGCCAGCCCAGAGCGGCTGGTGCAGCTGGTGTGGGATCGCGGCGTGGCGCTGCGCGGCTGGAACTATCCGCACGTCCCGCGCAACGAGCCGCCGCAAGGCGTCACTGGCTTGCCTGACGGCGGGATCGAGGCAGTCACGGCCACCGGGCGCTACCAGGAGGTGTGGCGGCTGCATCCGAGCGGGCTCTTCGCGCACCGGTGGCGCCTGCGTGAGGACGGCACCGGATACCGGGGAACGATCAACGTGGTTGCCGCTATCTACACCGTTGCAGAGGTCTTCGAGTTTGGCCGCCGCTTGTACCAGGAGGACGTCACCGTGGACACGGTGACGTTCAGGATCACGCTCGAAGACGTGCTTGGCCGGCCAGCCAGCGGCGATTCAATTAACGACCCGCTCAGCGGTGACCAGGCGCGGCAGAATGCAGCCCGTTACGTTGCCGAGCTGCCCAGAGCCGACTTGGCCGCGGGCATCCTGGAGCCGTCCGCTGCCGCGGCCGAGAACCTTTTCGGCCAGCTCGGCTTCGCCAGCGCCTCCCGCAGCTTCATCGATGACAAGGCCAGGGCGTTCCTAGCCGGCAGGATATAAGCAAGGCCGGGCCAGGGTTCAAAGCGGCGAGTTGCGTCAAGATAACTAAGACACGGGCCGCTTGGCAGTCTCAGTCCTTCTGAGGCACCGCAGGTCAGGCAGCGTGTGTCAGAGCCGCGTCGGGCTACATTTGCCGGTCGACCGGCTGGCCCGGTACTACGCAAACGGGCTTTCGGGCGCGTCGTAACCGGCGAGTCCTGCGCGTTCCGGCCAGCCAAGGAAACCCCTCTCGCGGGCACCCTTTACGTACTTGGCTGCTGCGGGCCGGGAGACGTGCCAGTGTTCCTGGATCGCCTTGAGCGGCGGCTTCCGATGTTCCACGGCCGACTTGTACACCTCGGCCACTTGGTGGTAATGCTCATCCGGCCACGCCTTGCCGCGTTCGCGGGCCACCTTCTTGAACGCGCCGAATGCGTCGTCACCGGCCATACGCGCCGCGACCGCAGCGCGCAGCTCGGCGAGCGGGAGCGATCGTAGCCGCGCGGCAGTGATCACGGCTGCCGGCGCCACGCCGCGAGGCGCGTTGTCGATGGCCCACTGGCGCTGCTGCTCAGCCGTCATGTCCAGCACATAGCGCTCGGACTCGTCTACGAACATCGGCCTCACGTCGATTCGCAGGCCGACGATCTCCGGCGCCCCGCCGACTTTCGCCAGAGCCACCTCCACCCATCCGATGCCGCGAAGTCCGAAGCCGTACCAGCCGTCGGCTGACTCCACCATCGTCGGAAGCTCTGATACCCGCCGTCGGCGGGGCGCCCTGCGGCGGCTCGTATCCCGGTCTGCCATGGGGTGATACCCCTTGCTTCAAAATCGTATCCGGTCGCCCAGTTGTATCACCTTCTGCCAGAGGGGTCTACTAGTTCTGCCCCCGGCGGCAGTCGCGTGGCCGTCGGCTGGCCCGGCGGGTTGGCCGGATCAGGCCGGCCGGCGTGGGATCGGATCACGGAGAGGATCAAGGTGAACAACGACAACCGGCTGATCGGGCTGTGGGTCGCGGTGGCGGTGTTGCTCGGGCTGTTCGTGGGTGCGGCCGCTGGGCTCATCGCGTGGAGCGGCGGCCATCACGCCGCGTCTGCGATGCTTGCCGGGGGCGGTGCCTGCGGCGGGACCATCACGCTATGCGTTCTAGTCATAAATACGCTGCGCAGCCGCTGAAGCCGGCATCCACTTCTGGCCGAGTCAGCGTGGTCCACTGAACCTGGACGAATCGCGGGGCCACGTCCTTGGGCGGCTTGGCAGACCCTTGATCACAGTGCCCCGAGGGGACATCAGGATCTGGAACCTACGGAACAACCGCCGCTGATGGCCGGTTTCATCGCTCACCTGAGGACATCGCCGGCTTCCCGGCGCGGCCGGGTGCCCAGCGCTGACCGGGCGCCGCCTGCCGGACTTGAGAGCGGCCCGCAGAACCCGCGACCTCTGTCGGCGCGACTCCCGGTTACGGAGCGCGATGGACCTGGCATGTACCTGCGATAGACCTCGCGTGTACCTGGCTGGCGATCCAGGCGCTCCAGCCCCCAGGCACCGAGACCATGGCACCAGCTCATCACCCCGGTCGTTCCCTGGGCTGCGTCAGCAGCGATCCCTCTACCTGCGCCTTTTCGCCAGATGTCACGCTGTGTATAGCCATCGGTAGGGGCCTCGCCGGGCGCCCGGTCGCCATGATCAACTATGTTCGGACTGACGAGCAAACGTGGAGCAACCATGGCCCGGAAACGGTCATCGACCAGGGTAAAGAAATAGTAAAAACCCCAGTTCAGGACGGGTGCGCCGCCAGGGACTTGAACCCCGAACCCGCGGATTAAGAGTCCGCTGCTCTGCCAATTGAGCTAGCGGCGCAAGACCTCCCGGAGTGTAGCAGCAACGCTGAGGGCCGAGCGAATCATGCCAGCCGGGCCGGGCAGGCCGGTGCTGATCCGCTGCCTGGGCTGCTAATCGCCCAGGTAGCGGCCCATGATCGCGGCGAATCGGGAGGACTGCCCTGTCCTGGATTCCTGCCGGTCGGCCCAGTCCATCGCCCGCAGCGCGGCGTTGACGCCGAGCCATCGCAGTGGCTCGGGTTCCCAGCGGGGTGACCGGTGGCCGACCCAGGGCAGCCGGACCAGGTCGGTGTCCGCGCCGGTGATCAGGTCGGCCAGGGTGCGCCCGGCCAGGTTGGTGGTGGACACCCCGTCACCCACATAGCCGCCAGCCCAGCCCAAGCCGGTGCCGGGATCCAGGCCGACCGAGGCGCACCAGTCCCTGGGCACCCCGAGCGGGCCGCCCCAGGCGTGCGTGACCGGGACGTCGCGCAGGACCGGGAACAGCTCGGCTAGCGTCCGCCGCAGCGCCCCGAACACCGCGGGAACCCGGTCGAACGAGGGACGGACCGCCGAGCCCAGGTGGTACGGAGCGCCCCGGCCGCCGAAGACCAGCCGCCCGTCCGCGGTCCGCTGCCCGTAGATGATCAGGTGCCGCAGGTCGCCGAAGGTGGGCCGCCCGGCCAGCCCGATCTGCGCCCAGGCGGACTCTGGCAGCGGCGCGGTCGCGATCACCAGCGAGTACACCGGGGCGAGCTGGCGGCGCAGGCCGGGCAGCGCGGCCGTGTAACCCTCGGTCGCGCGGATCACGTGCCGGGCCCGGACCGTGCCGGACGCGGTGACCAGCTCGCCCGGCCTGATGCCGGTCACCGGGGTCTGCTCGTACAATTCGACGCCGCGGCGGCGGACCGCTCCGGCCAGGCCGCGGGCCAGCCGGGCCGGGTGGATCGCCGCACAGTGCGGGGTGAACGTGCCGCCGGCCACCCCGGACGCCGCGGCCACGGCGCGCGCCTCATCGGCGGTCAGCAGCCGGAGGTCCTCCTCGCCGAAGCCGTACGCCCGTGCCTCGCTGACCGCCGCGGCGGCCCGGGCCAGCTGGGCCGGCGACCTGGCCAGCTCGACCGTCCCGCCCAGCGACCAGTGGCAGTCGATCGACTCGGCGGCCGCCACCCGGCCGACCTCGGTCACGGTCTGCTGCATCGCCCGGTACATCGCCACCGCGCCGTCGCGGCCCGCGATCCGCTCCATCTTGGCCAGCGACGCGGGGAACAGGGCCGAGCACCAGCCGCCGTTACGGCCGGACGCGCCGAAGCCGGCGATGTCCCGCTCGCAGACCACGATCCGCAGCCCCGGGCTGGCCAGCGCCAGGTAATAAGCCGTCCACAGCCCGGTGAACCCGGCGCCCGCGATCGCCACGTCCGCCTCGGTGTCCCCGGGCAGCGCCGGCCCGGGTTCCAGCTCGCCCGGGACGGTGTCGAGCCAGAACGACAGCTTGCGATAGTCGCTGGTCGCCGGCATACAGCCCATGCTCTCAGGGGCTGCGGCCCGGGTCAGGAACGGGCCGGCCGGGCAGAGCCGCAAGGAAAGCCGGGCCGGAACGAATTGGAGCTATCCGGCTACCAAGTGTGGTTAGCCGGGTCTGAGCGGCCGGGATGACGGCGTTTGCGGGAAAGGAGACCGCCGAAAATCGGCCGAAGCTATTGCGCTGCGCGAATGAGCAGCGATGCTGTTACATGTCTGGTGGCTCGTCTCGTACCGCTCTAACCCAGAGTAGGGAGTCCATGCCCATGCCCTCGTTCAGATCACCACGCGGCAGTGCCGCCGCGCCCGGCATCAGAACAGCTCGAGCCAAGAAACACGCCAGCCGCGTTGCGCGGATCGCCGTCCCGGTCGCAGCGGTGGCCGGCCTACTCGCTTTCCAGGCCGCGGGCGCCGGAGTCGCCGCCGCCGGCCGCGCTGTCACCCACCCGCAGTTGCGGGCCGCCACCCCGGTGCCCGACCTGAGCAAGCCGATTACTGTCGCCAAGGGTCTCCCGGCGCCGGAGTCCACCACTGACTGCCAGGCGAATTTCGGGATTGCCTGCTACACCCCGCTGCAGTACCGGACGGCCTATGACCTCAACCCGCTGTATAACGCGGGAATCACCGGCAGGGGCCGCACGATCGTGATCGTCGATTCGTTCGGCTCACCGACCATTACGGCCGATGTCGCCTCATTCGACGCGCAGTTCGGCTTGCCTGCGGCGAACCTGACCATCGACCAGGCCGGCACCATCCCGCCGTATGACCCGAACGACTCGACCCGGCGGGGCTGGGCGATCGAGACGTCGCTGGACGTCGAATACGCGCACGCGATGGCGCCGGACGCGAAGATCGTGCTGGTCGAGACCCCGGTGGCGGAGACCGAGGGAGTGACTGGCTTCCCGGAGATGATGAACGCCGAGAAGGCGCTGATCGACCAGGGCACCGGCGACGTGATCTCGCAGAGCTTCGGCGCGACCGAGAACACCTTCCCCGGTTTCGACCAGGGTGACTTCTCCAGCCTGCTGAACCTGCGGTTCGCGTTCAAGGACGCCGCAAGGCACCACGTGACCGTCCTGGCCGCCTCCGGCGACGCCGGCGCGACCGACGCCGAGTCGGACGGCTCGACCCTGTTCCCGATGGCGGTGAACTCCTGGCCATCGTCCGACCCGCTGGTGACCTCGGTGGGCGGGACGCAGCTGAGCCTCGACAACAACGGCAACCGGATCTCGCCGGACGTGGTGTGGAACGACGGCTTCGGCGCTGGCGGCGGCGGCGAGTCCGGCGTCTTCAAGCGGCCGCTGTTCCAGATCGGTGTCCGCAACGTGGTCGGCAGCCAGCGCGGCACGCCCGACATCTCGATGTCGGCGGCGGTCGACGGTGCGGCCTGGGTGTTCATCTCCGCGGGCGGCTTCGGCGCTCCGGGCTGGCAGCTGGTCGGCGGCACCTCCGAGGCCACGCCGATCTTCTCCGGCATCGTCGCGCTGGCCGACCAGGTGGCCGGCCACCGGATCGGCAACATCAACGCCGGCCTGTACGCGCTCGGCGCGCTGAGCCGGCTGCACGTCCCGACCGGTCTGGTGGACGTCACCTCCGGTAACAACTCCTTCGCCGGCGTGAATGGCTTCAGCGCGGGCACCGGTTATGACCTGGCGAGCGGCTGGGGCACGATCGATGCCAAGAAGTTCGTTCCTGAGCTAGCACACCTCGGCTAACCCGTACGACAGACGAGCCACGGCGCCCGGTCCCGGTCAGGGGCCGGGCGCCGTACTATCGCGGCCGGCCCGTCGGGCATGCTTGGTACATGCCCGCAGACAGCCGCGCTCAGCTCACCGCGCCCGCGCCGCGCAAGCCATCGGGCGGGTACCGGGTGTGCCTGGTCTGCCTGGGCAACATCTGCAGGTCACCGATGGCGGAAGTGGTGCTGCGCGCGGAGCTGGACCAGGCCGGGCTGGCCGGCCGGGTCGAGGCCGACAGCGCGGGCACCGGAGACTGGCACGTCGGCGGGCCGATGGACGCGGGCGCCAGGGCGCAACTGGCGCTGCGCGGCTACGACGGGTCCGGGCACCGGGCCAGGCAGTTCGGGCCGTCCTGGTTCAGCCGCTACGACCTGATCGCCGCGATGGACGGCCGCAACCTGGCCGAGCTGCGGGCGATGGCGCCAGACGACGACAGCGCCAGCCGGATCAGGCTGTTCCGGTCGTTCGACCCGGCGCTGGCGGGCCAGCTCAGCCCGGCCAGCCGCACCGACGGCCAGGTCCCTGATCCCTATAACGGCACGCCCGAGGATTACGCGCTGGCATTCGAACTCGTGGCCGCGGCGGCTCATGGCCTGGCCGGCCAGCTGGCCGAACTGCTCGGCGACGGCCCGTCCGCCCGGTGACCCCGGCCGCGCCCGCGGACGCCAGCAGCCAGATCGAGCGGCTGGCCGGGCCGCTGCGGGACTGCCGCCCGGCCGGCGGCCAGCACGGTGTCCGGCACTACCGGTGCCAGCTCGCTGACGGCCGGCTGGCGTTCGCGAAGCTGGCCGGCGCCAGCGAGGGAGGCTTCGAGGCCGAGGCGCGCGGACTGCGATGGCTCGCCGAGGCGAACCCGGCCATCGTGCCCGAGGTGCTGGGCTGGAACGACAGCGCCCTGGTGATCACCTGGGTGCCGGCCGGCCAGCCGGACCGGGCGGCAGCGGGCAGGTTCGGCCAGGAGCTGGCCCGGCTGCACGCGGCCGGGGCGGACGCGTTCGGGGCGCCGTGGCCGGGGACCATCGCCAGCCTGCCGTTGCCCAACGACCAGTCCGGCGAGTGGCCGGACTGGTACGCCCGGCAGCGGCTGCTGCCCTACCTGCGGCTGGCCGCCGGCCGCGGCCTGCTCGGCCCGGCCGACGTGACGCTGGTCGAGTCGGTCGCCGCCGCGCTGCCCGGTCTGGCGGGCCCGGCCGAGCCGCCCGCCCGGATCCACGGCGACTGCTGGTCGGGCAACGTGCTGTGGTCAGCGGGCCGTGGCGTGCTGATCGACCCGGCCGCGCACGGCGGGCACCGGGAGACCGACCTGGCGATGCTGGCGCTGTTCGGCGTCCCGTTCCTGGACCAGGTGATCGCCGCCTACCAGGAGGCGGCGCCGCTAGCCCCGGGCTGGCGGGCCAGGGTCGCGCTGCACCAGCTGCATCCGCTGCTGGTACACGTCTGCCTGTTCGGGACCGGCTACGCCGGGGCCGCCGCGGACGCCGCCCGGCGCGCGCTGCGGGCCGGCTAACCCGGCCCGGCGGGACCCAGCCGGGCCGGCCGAGTTGGCCGGGCCGGCCGCCGTGCCCTCGGCCGGGCCGGGTTCGCCGTGGCCGGCCTCGGGCGCCAGCGGCAGCAGGATCGCGAAGACGGCCCCGCCGCCCGGCGGCGACTCCACCCAGACCTTGCCGCCGTGCGCGGTGACCAGCGCCGCCACGATCGCCAGGCCGAGCCCGGTGCCGCCGGCCTTGCGGGTCCTGGCCTGGTCGGCCCGGTAGAACCGCTCGAAGACATGACTGGCCTGCTCCGGGGTCAGCCCCGGTCCCTGGTCAGAGACTTCGAGCAGGGCCGCAGGCGGTCCGGGGGTCGGGCCCGGCGGCGGCCAGGACGGCATCGGCCCGGACTGGGCCCGCCCGGGCTGTGTCGGCCCGGGCTGTGTCGGCCCGGGCTGGGCTGGCCCGCCATGGGGCGGGTCCGCGGCCATCGTGGCGGGGGCGACCGTGACCGTTACCGGCGTCCGGTCCGGCGTGTGGGTGAGCGCGTTGCTCATCAGGTTGCCGATGACCTGGCGCAGCCTGACCTCGTCGCCGAGCACGATCAGCGCGGTGCCGCCGCGGACGCGCAGGTCGATGCCGCGGTCCGGCGCGACCACCCGGGCGTCGTTCACCGCGTCCGCGGCCAGGGTGAGCAGATCGACCGGGCGCCGGTCGAGTACCCGCTGCTGGTCCAGCCGGGCCAGCAGCAGCATGTCCTCGACCATCACCCCCATCCGAAACGACTCCTGCTCCACCCGCTGCATGATCCGGTCCAGCTCGGGCCTGGTGAGCGGGATCTGCCGGGCCGGCTCGCCCGCCGCCTGCCCGGTTGCGCCGGCCGGCGCCGGCGGGCTCGCGGCGCCGTTGGACCCGGCCGGGGCGGTTTCACGGCCCGGTGCCGCGTCCTGGCGGGGGGCAGCGTCCTGGGCTTGAACAGCGTCCTGGGCTTGGACAGCGTCCTGGGCTTGGACAGCGTCCTGGGCTTGAGCGGCGTCCTGGGCTTGACCGGCGGCCTGAGCGGGGGCGGCCCCGGCCGGTCCGGCCCCATCCTGGACGGCGTCCCTGGCCGAACCGCCGCGCTGGCGGTAGTACTCGGCGTAGCCGCGGATCGCGGTCAGCGGGGTGCGCAGCTCATGGCTGGCGTCGGCGACGAACTGCCGCATCCGGTCCTCCGACCGGCGGGCCGCCGACTCCGACCGGGCCCGGTCGTGGAACGCCGACTCGATCTGGGCCAGCATCATGTTCAGCGACGCGCCCAGCCGGCCCACCTCGGTACGCGGGTCGCGGTCGGGTACCCGCCGGGCCAGGTCACCGGCGGCGATCGCCTCGGCGGTCCGCTCGATGTCGGTCAGCGGCCGCAGGCTGGCCCGGACCGCCGCGGTGCCGAGCACGCCGATCGCGACCAGGATGGCCAGGCTCACGATCAGGTCGATCCCGGTCAGCTCGTTGATCGTGTTGTAGGTGCTGGTCACGTCCAGGCCGACGATGAACGTGCCGGAGCTGCTCACTCCGTCCGGGTTGGTCACCGTGACCGGCACGGCGATGACCCGCCACTTGCTGCTGCCATCGGTGGCGCTCACCGTGACCGGGCTCTGGCCGGGGACCGGGAGCGAGCCGATGCTGGCGGGGATCCGCGGCCCGGCCACCTCGCGGAACTGCGGCCGCTGCTGGCCGATCCTGATCAGTGACACCGGGTAGACCAGGCGAACCGGTTCGCCGCCGTCCGGCCTCCAGGTGATCGACTCGCCGCGGCCCTGGACCGGCTGGTCGCGGAGAGCTTGCATCTGCAGGCTGTTGCCCAGCGACTTGAGGTTCGACAGGCTGGCCACCTGCTCATCGGCCTGGTCGAGCAGGTACCTGCTCAGCACCGAGATCCCGGCGAAGCTGATCGCGGCCAGGGCGATCGTCACCATGACCAGCACCGCGGAGATCAGCTTGGTGCGCAGTGAGATGCGGCCGGATAGCGTTCTGGATCTTGCCCGGATCCGGGCGGAACGAGAGCTAGCAGGCATGGGCTGGCCCCGTGTCACGAAGCGGGGAGCCTCAGGACGTAGCCGACCCCGCGCAGAGTGTGCAGCAGGTGCGGCTCGGCGGAGTCGATCTTGCGCCGCAGCACCGAGACGTAGGACTCCACGATGCCGGTGTCGCCGCGGAAGTCGTAGTCCCAGACGTGATCGAGGATCTGCATCTTGGACAGCACCCGGTTGGCGTTCCCCATGAAGTAACGCAGCAGCTTGAACTCGGTCGGGGACAGCTGGATCTGCCGCCCGGCCCGCCACACCTCGTGGCTGTCCTCGTCCAGCTCCAGGTCGGCGAACTGCAGCCGGGGCGGCGGCTCGGTGCCATCCCCCCTGGTCCGGCGCAGCACCGCGCGGATCCGCGCGATCACTTCCTCCAGGCTGAACGGCTTGGTGACGTAGTCGTCGCCGCCCAGCGTCAGGCCACGGATCTTGTCCTCGGTGGAGTCCCGCGCGGTCAGGAAGACCACCGGGATCCGGGTACCGCCCCCGCGAAGCCGCCGTACGACGTCAAACCCGTCCATATCCGGCAGCATGACGTCCAGGACGATCAGGTCGGGCCGGTGCCGCTGCGCGGCCTGGACCGCCTCGGTACCGGCCGCCGCGGTCACCACCTCGAACCCGGCATAACGCAGGCTCGCGGCCAGCAGCTCAAGGATGTTCGGCTCGTCTTCGACGACGAGCAGCCTGGCATCCGGCTGCCTGCGTGCGTCGATCGCAACGCTGGTCATGCCTCTAGTCTGCGGCCTGCGGCTGAGTGTTACCTGAAGGCCCGCTGAGGCTGTGCTGCGCGCAGCCGCAGCGCGGCGGGCCGGATCATACGGTGCCGGTCAGCTTTGACCCTGATATCAGCCGCTTCGGAACCTTCGTGCCGTCGCGCAGCGCGTTGAACAGGATTTTCGCATCCGCGGTGTTCCACTGGACCGCGTCGCCGGCCGAGGTCTGCAGGTTCGCGTTGGCGATCGGCACCGTGGTGGTCAGCGGGTTGCGCAGGGCGAAGGCCACCGAGATCAGGTTGTACAGGCTCGCGCCCTGGTCGACGGTCAGCGCGCCGGCCGCCCCGGAGGCCGCCGGGATCGACGCGAACGGGTTGAGGATGGTGCCGGTGCTGGTCATCTTGTTCAGCAGCGCCTTGATGAACTGCCGCTGGTCCTGCTCACGCTGCAGGTCGCTTTCGGAGAAATTCCTGGTCCGGACGAAGCCGAGTGCCTGGTCGCCGTTCAGCGTCTGGCAGCCCGCCTTCAGGTGCAGGCCCGCCTTCGGGTCGGTCATCGGACCGGGAATGCACATGTGCACCCCGCCGATGGCGTTGACGACGCTGACCAGCCCGCCGAAGCCGATGCCCATGAAGTGATTGATGTACAGGCCGGTGGCGTTCTGCACGGTCTTGGCCAGCAGCTTGGGACCGCCGAATGCGTACGCCGCGTTGATCTTGTTCAGGCCGTGGCCGGGGATTTCCACGTACGAGTCGCGGGGGATGCTGACCAGCACCGGCCGGCCCGCGCCGATGTGCAGGACCAGGATCGTGTCGG
The DNA here is from genome assembly GCA_036558005.1 of Streptosporangiaceae bacterium. GTDB lineage: Bacteria > Actinomycetota > Actinomycetes > Streptosporangiales > Streptosporangiaceae > DATBGO01. The sequence goes on from DATBGO010000195.1 coordinate 24,045, forward strand.
AGCGGTGCCCGCTGATGTCGTGGCCGGTCGCCAGCACCCGCTCTTCCCTGCCGGTCAGGCCCTGGCGGCTGTCCGAGCCGGTGATCAGCCAGTTCTGCCCGTCCGCGGGCGCGGGGCGGCCGGCGTAGCCGACCAGCACGTTCTTGCGGTCCAGCTTGCCGTTGAAGTAGAAGTACAGCCCGACGACCGCGACCAGCAGCAGCGCGACGATGACGGCGATGATGGCCAGGATCCGCCGCGGCCGCCAGCCGCGCCGCCCGCCGTACCCGGCCGGGCCGCCGAGACCGCCGCCGTGGCGGCTGGCCGGGCTGCCGTGCGATGGCGGCTGCTCGGGCCAGGCGCTGTCAGCCGGCGGGCCGAACCCGGCGGCGGCCCGCCGGGAACTGCCCGGCGCCTCGCCCGCGACCGTGGGCAGGTCGCTGAACACCGGCCCGGCCCGGTTGTCGCGGGCTGAACTGCCGGGCAGGCCGCCCGCGGTGCCGCCCGCATTCTGCCCGTCCCTGAACCAGCCTTCCGGCCACTCACTCATGCCTGTCGCCAATCGCCGCCCGATGCTGCCATCATCGTCTCTACCTGTAAGACGTTCAGCCGGCCAAATTGTCGGTGAATCATCCTGCTTTCTGGATTCTGCCTGAGCCGTGGCCGGCGGCGGAGGGCGGTCAGGTAGCCTGCCCGGCCCACCAGATCGTGACCACCTCCCGGCCGGCGGAGGCCAGGTCGGCCGGATGCCGCGGGTCGACGCCTGACGCTACCAGCGCGCTGGCGACGTCCGCAGCCCGGTCAGCGGGCAGGCACAGCCGCCTGCGGGTGACGTCGGTCAGCTGCTCGAAGCTCTCGTAGTCCCGGCCGCCCGGCCTGGTCCAGCGCTGATGCCCAGGTCGCAGGCCCATCGCGGTGAGGATGGCGAGCAGGTCGCGGGCGGTGGGGGAGACCGGCCTGCGCAGCCCGTGGAATCGCAGCCAGAGCGGGTTCAGCGCGACCAGCGGGTGGCTCGCGGTCATCTCGGTGACCACCAGGCGGCGGGCGTGGCCGCTGAGCGCGGCCACGAACGGCGCCAGCACCGGCACGTTGTAGAGGACGTGATGGCAGGTGACGACGTCGGCGGGCGGCACGTCCGCGGCGATGTCCGGCCACCCGCCCTGCTCGCACCGGGCCGGCCGGCCCAGCGCGGCCGCGCGGTCCGCCAGCGCGGCCAGCATCCCGGCGTCGGTGTCGACGGCGGTGAGCTGCGTGCAGCGGGGCATCAGCGGCAGGCACGCCGCGCCCGCGCCCGCGCCGACGTCGAGGACGCTGCCCGGCGGGTCCAGCGCCGCCCATGCCTGCTCGAACGAGGGCCCGGACGGGTCAGCGGCCAGCCGGTCCGCCCGCCGGGCGAACACGGTCCTCGGCAGCACCCATGGCGACTGCGTGACCGCCGCGCTGATGTGCCCGGGGATCGCCCATGCGGCCAGGTCAGCCTGCCAGGCGTCCAGCAACTCGGTCAGCTCGGGCATGGTCTCCTGTCAGCCAGGGCAGCGCGCCGCAAGGCCGCAGCCCGGGATGATCACGCGGGGTGAGCGATGGGATTCGAACCCACGACATCCAGGACCACAACCTGGCGCTCTAACCAACTGAGCTACGCCCACCATGGCCGCCGGCGGATCCGCGCGGCGGCTTGCAGCAGCATACCGGGAGCGGGTCAGTGCGCAGAACCGGATGGCTCGCCCGGTCGCGGCTCGCCCCGCGGCCTGGCCGGCATCCCGGCCGCGGGAGCGGCGGGTGCGGGCGCGACCGGCTGGCCGCCGTGCCGCGCGGCGATCTCGCGGGCGGTCGTGGTGTCCGGGCCCGGCTGCGGGACGAACACCGCCTCGCGGTAGTACCGCAATTCCCTGATGCTCTCCTTGATATCGGCCAGCGCCCGGTGCCCGCCGTGCTTCTGCGGGCTGGCGAAGTAGGCGCGCGGGTACCAGCGCCTGGCCAGTTCCTTGATGCTCGACACGTCCACCATCCGGTAGTGCAGGAACGCGTCGAGCTCGGGCATGTCACGGGCGATGAACGTGCGGTCGGTGGCGATCGAGTTGCCGCACAGCGGCGCCTTCCTCGCCTCGGCCACGTGCGAGCGCACGTACCCGACCACCTGGTCCTGGGCCTCGGCCAGGGTGATGCCGGCCGCGAGCTCAGCCAGCAGCCCGGACGCGGTGTGCATCTCCCGCACCACCTCAGGCATGTGATCCAGCGCCTCGGCGGGCGGCTTGATCACCAGGTCCAGCCCGTCATCGAGCGGGTCCAGCTCGCCGTCGGTCACTATGCACGCGATCTCCACCAGGGCATCCCGGGCAAGATCAAGCCCTGTCATCTCGCAGTCGATCCAAACGAGCCGCTCGGTCATCCCTTTAGCCTAGGTCAGCGCGGTACGACCCTGGTGCCGATCAGGATGGCCAGGCTGGCCGGGCCGGCCGCGGCCGAACGACTCGATGTGCGCGGGCACCGCGATGCCCGGCGGCAGCACCGGGTCGGGCTCGGGGCTGCCGAAGGTGAGCGCGGCCGGCAGCACCCCCGCCCAGATGCCCGACTGGTAGTCCTCGTCGTCATCGGCGGGCGGCCCGCTGCGCACCTTCACCGACGCCTCGCGCAGCGGCAGTTCGAGCACCGCGGTCGCGGCGAGCTCTTTGCGTGTCGGCGGCCTGACCTGGTCCCAGCGTCCTGGCACCAGGTGCTCGGTGATGACCCGCAGGGCAGCCAGCCGCTGGTCGTCGCCGGTCACCAGCCGCGCGGTGCCGAACATCACCGCGCTGCGGTAGTTCATCGAGTGATGGAACACCGAGCGGGCGCACACCAGCCCGTCCAGGTGGGTCACGCTCACGCAGACGTCCTGGCCGTCGGCGGCCAGCAGCGACTGGTTGCCGGTCGAGCCGTGCAGGTACAAGGTGTCGCCATCGCGCCCGTACCCGGTGGGCAGCACGACCGGCGAGCCAGCCACGACCACCCCGAGATGGCAGACCAGCCCGGCGTCGAGCACGGCGTACAGGTCGGCCCGGCCGGTCCGGCCCCGCTCGCGGAGCCGGCCCAGCGTGCTGCGAGGGGTGCTCGACAGCGGCGGCAAATCGGCGCTCATGCTGCCCTAACGTACCGGGCGCGGCCCGGGAGGTCAGCCCACGCGGGTCAGCGACGAGGCCGCGCCGGCGGTGCCGAAGATGTCGGCCAGGTCAGGGATGCTGCCGACCACCGCCTCGCCGGGCTGGCGCGGCTCAGGGGCGGCGGCCGGTCGCGGCCTGCCGGTCAGCCGGCTGACGTCCACCGCGCCTGGCCCGGTGGCCGTCCACTCCGGTACCTGGGACGCGCCGAAGTGACCGCCCCTGGACCACTGCCGCCGGTTCCGGAACGTCGCGTGGCCGTGCGGGTAGGGCGCGGGCCGCCCGGCCGGCCAGGTCCTGGGCATGTGCCAGGAGTCCAGCCAGTCGAGGATCTCCTGCAGCCCGGTCATCGGCCCGGAGGTGAATGGCTCCCAGGCGAACGCGACGACGCAGATCTGGACGCACAGCCTGCCCTCGCGGTTGATCTCACTCGGCGGGCCGTCGGCCGGCAGCTCGGGCGGGCAGGCCTGCTGCGGCCACCCGGCCCTGAACCTGGGCAGTTCGTCGGGTCCCTCCGGCCAGCCCAGCGACCGTGCGGCCCTGGTGATCGGGATCAGCTGGACGATCTCGCCATCGAGCGGGTTCCACACCAGATGGCTTGGCCGGCCGAAGTCGAGGAGACGCTGCGAAGCCGACCGCGCAGTGACTACGCGCGGATCGGAGCCGAGTGCTTGCCAGACGGTGCGCGGGGCGCCGCCCTTCAGCGCTCCGCCGTCACTCGCTGCCCGGGTGCGTGCCGCACCGGGCATCCACGCGTCGCTCACTGCGCTCCCCTTACGAAGGTCTAGACCTCTGTCCTCGGATCCCCTGCTACCTGCCTACGTCAGTGCGGTGAAATAGTCCAGCCCCTGCGAATATGGACACGCGAGCAACGGCTCATGAGACAAGCAGAAACACGGTCCGCCAGGCGAGGTGCCCAGTGATCGACGACGTCAGCGTTCCGGGGATCGATGAGCCGGCCAGGCTGGCGGGCTGGCTGCGCCAGCTCGCCGGCGACGGCGCCGCGCCGGGCGAGCTGCGGGGCATCGAGCTGATCTCCGGCGGCCGGTCGAACCTGACCTACCGGCTCGACACCGGCGGCGGGCCGCTGGTGCTGCGGCGGCCGCCGCTGGGCCACGTGCTGCCGACCGCGCACGACATGGCCAGGGAGTACCGGGTGCTGTCGGCGCTGCACGGCACCGACATCCCGGTGCCCAGGCCGATCACGCTGTGCCAGGACGACGCCGTCATCGGGGCGCCGTTCTACCTCATGGACTACGTCGAAGGCCTGGTGCTGCGCACCGCCGAGGACGGCGAGCGGGTCACGCCCGAGCAGGGCAGGCAGCTGTCGGGCCGGCTGATCGAGATGATGGCCGCCATCCACGCCGTGGACATCGACGCGGTGGGCCTGGCCGGCTTCGGCAAGCCCGACGGTTACCTGGCCCGGCAGCTGGCCCGCTGGCAGCGGCAGTGGGAGCTGTCGTCGACCAGGCCGATGCCCGGCTACGACGCGCTGGTCGGGCGGCTGACCGCGGGGCTGCCGGCCAGCAGCGAGGGCACCCTGGTACACGGCGACTTCCGGCTGGACAACATGCTCGTCACGCTGGGGCCGGTCCCGGCGATCGGCGCGGTGGTGGACTGGGAGATGTCCACCCTCGGCGACCCGCTGGCCGACCTCGGCCTGACCCTCATGTACTGGGCCGATCCCGGCGACGCCGACTGGCTGTCCATCAACGTGGGCGCGACCGTTACGTCGAGACCGGGATTCGCGACCCGCGCCGAGCTTGCGGACAGGTACGCTGCGATCACAGGCCGTGACCTCGCCGGGATCGGGTACTACATTGCCTTCGGCTGCTTCAAGCTGGCGGTCGTGCTGGAAGGGATCCACGCCAGGTTCCTGCAGCACAAGACCGTTGGTGAGGGATTCGAGCGGGAAGGCCCAGCGGTACCGGTCCTGATCGAGCGGGCCCATCAGATGCTCGATTCCGGGCCCTAAAGGATGAACAGTGCGGATACGAGGCATTAGCTACGACACGGGTTTCCTGAACGGTGAGCAGAGCACCAGGCAGTCCTTCGAGCCGGCCGCGGTCCGGCGGGAGATGCAGGTCATCGCCTCGGACCTGCACTGCAACGCGGTCCGTGTCTACGGCGCCGATCTGGACCGGATGACGACGGCCAGCCAGTACGCGATCGAAGCCGGGCTGCAGGTGTGGTTCGCGCCCTATACCGTCAACCTGACCACCGCCGAATACCTGCCATACCTGGCCGATTGCGCGGCCAGGGCCGAGCAGTTGCGCGACCACGGCCAGGTGGTGCTGGTGGCCGGCTGTGAGCTGACCACGTTCCTGCGTGGCTTCCTGCCCGGCGACGACCTGGACCAGCGGCTGGCCAACGTCGTCGCGATGCCGCCGTCAGCGGAGGTGATGCAGGCGTTCGCCGCGGTCGGCCCGCGGCTGAACGCGTTCCTGGCGGAGGCGGCAGGCACCGTCCGGTCCCGGTTCCGCGGGCAGCTCACCTACTCGGCGGGCACCTGGGAGAACGTCGACTGGCGCCCGTTCGACATCGTCAGCGTCGACCTGTACCGGGACCAGACCAACGCCGAGAGCTACCGGGAGCAGTTGCGGCAGTACTTCGGCCCGGGCAAGCCGCTGGTGGTCACGGAGTTCGGCTGCGCCACCTATCAGGGGGCGGCCGACCGCGGCGCCCTGGGTTTCATGATCGTCGACGACACCGGCAAGCCGCGCGAGCTCAACGCCGAGTATGTGCGTTCTGAATCTGAGCAGGCCCGCTATGCGACCGAGCTGATCACCATTTTCGAGCAGGAAGACGTGGACGGCGCTTTCTGGTTCAGCTTCGCCGGCTATGAGCTGCCGCACCGGCCCGGCTCGCGCCAGGACCTGGACATGGCGTCCTACGGCGTGATCAAGGTGACCGAGAATGGCCGGCCAGCGCAGTATCCGGGCCTGAACTGGGAACCTAAGGAGGCTTTCGGTAGCCTGGCGAGGGCGTACGGAACCTCAGGTTCCTGATCGCCGAGCCGGCGGGGGCCGGAAAGGAGGCCCGGCGCCCCGCTCTCGCCGGGCCTCCCAAAGACAAGACGCGCTACCCCGGCAGGAGGTTCACACCGGATCCGCGGATAATTGAAAGAGTTTTGCCGCGTCGTCCCCGGCTGCCCCTGCCGCCCGCGCTGAGCCATCCCGGCGGTCCTGGCCAGGGCTTTTATCCTGGTTACGGGGTTGCGCAGCTGGTGGCGCAGATTCGCTGCGCGATCGCCTCGAAGAAGACCTTGCCGATCTGGGACGGCTGGCTGATCTCATACGCGGTGCCGGCCGTCGCCGCGGCGATCTCCTGCATCGCCCTGAAGTCGCCGTGGGCGCCGAACATGATGATGACGATCTGGACCGGCCGGTCCGGGTTGTACAGCTGGTGCAGCTGGCTGAGCAGCGAGCTGAGCGAGATGTCGTCCCTGGCCTCGTCCGCGCCGGAGGTGAGCACCAGCACCGCGTTGGCGTACTTCGCCTGGTAGGTGTCGGTCATGTGCTTGTAGCCGGCCAGGATCGCCTTGTTCAGCGCGGCCGGGGTGCCCGACACCGGCTTGAGCGTCTGATTGGCCTCGGTCAGCTGCTGGCGGCGGCTGATCAGGCCCAGCTCGCCGGTCAGCGGGCCGACGGATACGACCTGCCGGTAGGGCAGCCCGCCGCTGAGCCGGTCCGCGTACGCCCACAGGCCCATCCGGGTGTTGTCGGGGAACAGCGCGAGCCCGAGCCCGGCGGCCTGGCCGACCTCCTGCTCCAGGGTGACCCCGGGCCCGGCCGGGGCGGCCATCGCGCCGGAGATGTCGATCAGCGCCAGGTCCCTGGCCGAGACCCCGAGCCGCTGCCAGGCCTGCAGCGCCGACTGCGCCTCGCTGGCGGCCGGCGCGGTGGCGATCCGCATCAGCTGGCCGGACAGCCCGAACCGGGCAGGCGCGGAAGCGGCGACGTTGCTGGCGGACCGGAACCCGTCGTAGCGGACCAGCCCGGCGGCGTACGGCTGGGTGAGCAGGCTGCCGAACTGCCGCACCGCCTGGGCCAGCTGGGGCTGCGCGGCGGTCAGCACGTACGGGTAATCGAGTTCCGGGCTGCCCAGCGCCGCCGACGAGGTCAGCGGGTAGCGGGCGGCCAGCGGCTCGCCCGGGTGGGCCCGGTCGTACTGCAGGACCTCCTGCTCGGAGGTGATGGTGACCGGGTTGCCGTTCAGCGGCGGCTTGGCCAGCGTGATGAACGGCGTCAGCGCCTGCGGCCCCTGAACCTGCTCGGTCGCCTCGGAGGCGAACACGAACCTGGTGAACGCGGTCCGCGCCGAGGCCCCGTTGCCCAGCAGCCGGCTGACCTGGACCAGGGTGGCCAGGCCCGCCGCGCTCTGCGCCGGGTCGGGCAGGTCGACCCGCAGGTGCTGGCTGGCCGGCGGGCCGCCGTCGGAGGCGGGCAGCAGGAACTTCCAGCCGACCGAGGCCCCGAACGAGGCGACCCTGGCGGCCGCGTCGCCCGGCATCACGATCACCAGCGGGGACCGGGCGACGTGGATGCCCGACGGCTGGACCACCCGCGCGCCCACCGGGAAGCTGCGGGCGACGTCTAGCCACAGGCTGGAGTCGGGGATCCAGGCGCTGACGGCCGGCAGCCCGCGCGGGGCCGCGCCCTGGCCATCCAGCACCGCCGCGACCACCCCCGGCGGCTCCGGGACGACGCTGACCTGCTCGCAGTGCCCGCTGACCAGGTGATGCTGCCGGTTGAACAGCTTGCCGACGGTGGTGACCGCCGGGGCGATGTCCGGCGAGACCGCCACCGCGGCGCGCACCGGCTGGCCGTCACAGGGCTTGCGGGCCGCCTTGGCCGTCGCGGTGAGCGTGACCATCACGCCGGCCGAGATCGCCACCGCCAGCGCGACGAGGACCTTGAGGCTGATCCGGCGGCGGCGGCGGGCCTGGCCGGCGGCGGGGCCCGGGCTGGTCCCGGCGCGTCCTGAAGTCACCGCGGTCCTTGCTGATGTGGCAGCCTCCGGCCGGTTCTGGCCGCTGGCTGGGGGCGAAGCGGGTAGGGGCAGATTAGCTGAATTGACCAGTTTCAGGTTAGCCGAATGACCTGCGGCGGGATGGCCGGTTCGCAGGTCGCGCGCGGCGAGGCCAGACTGGTGCGGTGACGAGCGTGGTCCAGGTCGAGGACGCGGGCGACCCGCGGCTGGCCGACTATGTCCGGCTCACCGACGTGCACTGGCGGCGCAGCCTGGAGGCGGCGCACGGGCTGTTCATCGCCGAGGGGGAGAAGGTGGTCAGCCGGGCGCTGCGGGCCGGCTACCCGCTGCGCTCGCTGCTGGTCACCGCCGACAAGCTCGGCACTTTCGCTGACCTGGCCAGTTCCTGCCCGGGCCCGGTGTACGTGATCTCGCCGGCCACCGCGCGGCTGCTGACCGGCTACCGGGTGCACCGCGGGGTGCTGGCCGCGATGCAGCGGCTGCCGCTGCCCGCCGTGGCCGAGGTGATCGGGGGCGCCCGCCGGATCGTGGTACTCGAGGACATCGTTGACCACGCGAACGTCGGCGCGGTCTACCGGTGCGCCGCCGCGCTGGGCGTGGACGCGGTGCTCATCTCGCCCCGGTGCGCCGACCCGCTGTACCGGCGGTCGGTGCGGGTCTCGATGGGGGCGGTGTTCGCCGTCCCTTACGCCCGGCTGGCCGACTGGCGCGACGGGCTCGCCGAGCTGCGCGCGGCCGGATTCCAGCTGCTGGCGCTGACCCCGGACCAGTCGGCGGTGCCGGTCACCGAGGTCCGGCTGGGGGAGCGGGCCGCGCTGCTGCTCGGCACCGAGGGCGACGGCCTGTCCTCGCGCTGGCTGCAGGCCGCCGACCTCCCGGTGTGCATCCCGATGGCGGCGGGCGCGATGGCGGCGGGCGTCGACTCGCTGAACGTGGTCGCCGCCGCCGCGATCGCCTGCCAGGCTGTCGCCGCCGTCCCCCGCTGACCCCTGCCGCCAGCCGCGGAGTTGTCCACAGTCCCGGGAATCCGGGTGGCCTGCGGCCAGGCGGATGGCCGAGCCTGATCAGCATGACGATCGAGCTCTCCGCCGCGGCCCGCCAGCTACTGGACGTCCAGCGCGGCGTGATCGCCTGCTGGCAGGCTCCCGCCGTCGGGCTGGAGCTGACCAGCATCAAGTCGCAGGCCCGCAGCGGCCGGTGGCAGCGGCTGCAGCTGGGCGTCGTCGCCACCTTCACCGGTGAGCCGGGCCGCGAAGCGCAGCTGTGGGCCGCGGTGCTGCGGGCCGGGCCAGGCGCCGTGCTCAGCCATCAGACGGCAGCTGAACTGGACGGGCTGGCCTGCGCGCCAAGTCCGGCCGTTCATGTCAGCGTGCCCGTTGGCCGGCATCTCAGCATGATCCCCGGAGTGCGGGTGCACCGCTCGGTACGGGTCGCGCAGGCGCGGCATCCGTCCCGGTTACCGCCACGGACCAGGATTGAGGACACCGTGCTCGACCTCACGCAGAGCGCGGCCAGCTATGGAATCGCGTTCAGCCTGCTCTGCGAGGCGTGCGGATCGCGGCTCACCACCCCGCAGCGGCTGACGGCGGCGCTGGCCGCCCGGCCCAAGGTGCGCTGGCGCACGGCGATGTCCCTGGCTCTCGCCGACATCGGCGCCGGGCTGCATTCGGCGCTTGAGGTCCGGTACGTCCGGGATGTGGAGCAGCCGCACCGGCTGCCGCGGGCGCGCCGCCAGGCGCGGATGCGGCAGGACCAGGGGAGCGTCGTCTACCTGGACAACTACCTGGACAAGTACCGGGTGTGCATCGAGCTGGACGGCCGGGCCGCGCACCCGGCCGCTCGGAGGTGGCGCGACATCGGGCGGGATAACGCGTCGGCGGCGGCCGGGATCAGCACCCTGCGGTACAGCTGGGCCGACGTCACCGAGCGGCCGTGCGAGACCGCCCGGCAGATCGCCGAGGTCCTGCGCCAGCGGGGCTGGCCCGGTCGGCCCCGTCCCTGCAGTCCCACCTGCCCCGTCCTGTCCCGTCCGTCCCGGGCTCCATCATGATCACGGTTGATCCGGGGCGAATATGGCGCCGGATCAACCGTGATCAAGGAAAGAGGGGGGTGCGGGGGCGGGGGGTGGGGGTGCGGGGGCGGGAGGTGGGGGGGCGGGGGGTGGGGGTGGGGGTGGGGGAGTGGGCTGGTAGGCGGAGAGGAGGCGGGATTTGGCGGGAACGGTAGCGTCCAGGTGGTCCAGGCCCAGCAGGGCGGCGCCGGCGATGGGCGGGACGTCGGCGATGCGGATGTCGGCGCGGGCGGCGCCGGCGGTGACACCGGTCACGATCAGCTCGGTGAGCAGCGGATCCCTGGCGGTGAGCACGCCGCCGCCGAGGACGACCGGCACGGCGGCGCTGGTCAGGTCCAGCCGGCGCATCGCGGTGAGGGCCATGGTGGTGATCTCGTCGGCCTGCTCGCGGACCAGGGCGCGGGCCACCTCGTCGCCGTCCCGCGCGGTGCGCAGCAGCACCGGTACCAGGCTGAACAGCAGGTCCATGCTGATCGTGCCGGTGTAGAGCCCGATCGCGGCGTCCCGGACCAGCGGCACGCCGAAGTGGCCGGCGACCGCCGTGCGCAGCATGGTCTGCGGCCCGCGGCCGTCCTCGGCCCGCATCGCCGACCACAGTGACATGGTGGCCAGTTCGCCGCCGCCGCCCCTGTCGCCGGTCAGGTGACCGAGCGCCAGGAACCTGGTGACCTGGCCGTCGGGCGCGACGCCGACGCAGTTGATGCCCGCACCGCAGGTGACCGCGACGCCCCAGCTCTCGGTGCCGCGCAGCCCGGACCGCAGCACCGCGAACGTGTCGTTGACCAGCGTGGTGCTGCGCGACCAGCCCTGGGCGGCGAGGACCCCGGCCAGCCGCTCCTCGTCCTCGGGCAGGTCGGCGTTGGCCAGGCAGGCCGAGGTGTGCGCGGCCACCAGGCCCGGCGGCGGGCCGGCCGCGGCGGCTAGCTCGCGGACCAGGTCGCCCAGTACCCGCATGGTCGGCTCGGCCCCGTCGCGGCCGAAGTTGCTGCCCGGGCCGCGGACCCGCGCCAGCACTGTGCCGTCGGCCGCGACCAGGGCGATGTCGGTCTTGCTGTTGCCGCCGTCGATCGCCAGGACCGCGGGCAGCTGGCCGGCCGGGCCGGATGGGTCGGCCAGCCGGGCAGCGCGGCCGGTCACTCGCCGTCCGCCCAGCTCAGGAACGGGGCGTTCGCCGCGAGCAGCAGGTCGGTCAGCCGGTCCGCCAGGGCGCGCTGGCCGACCAGCGGGTGCGCGAGCAGCGCCTTCTGCACCCGGGCCCGGCCGCCGTGCACGGCCGCCTGCACCGCCAGTTCCTCGTAAGCCGACATATGTAGGATGAGGCCGCGCAGCAGCGGATCGAGCCCGGCGAGCGGGGTGAGCGGGTCCGGCCTGGCGCCATCGGCCCCGATCCGGGCCGGGATCTCGATCACCGCGTCGTCGGGCAGGAACGGCATCGTCCCGGCGTTGCGCAGGTTCACCACCTGGGTGTCCCCGGTGTCGCAGGCCAGCGAGGCCAGCAGCGCGACCGCCGCCTCGGAGTAGAACGCGCCGCCCCGCTCGGCCAGCAGGTCAGGCTTGCGGTCCAGGGCCGGGTCGGCGTACATGGCCAGCAGCTTGCCCTCCAGGCCGGCCACCTCCTGCGCCCGGGTCCTGCTGCCCCGCTCCTGCTCGACCACCTCGTCATGGGCGTAGTAGTAGCGCAGGTAGTACGAGGGCACCGCGCCGATCTCCCCGATCACCGCCGGCGGCAGGCCGGTGCGCTGCGCGATCTGCTCGCCGTGGCTGGCCAGCAGCCCGGGCAGCACGTCGGTGCCGTCCACCATCGCGGCCAGCTCCCAGGTGAGGTGGTTCAGCCCGGCATGACCGAGGCTGACCCGGTCCGGCTCGACCCCGAGCAGGCCGGCGAAGTGGCGCTGGAACCCGATCGCCACGTTGCACAGCCCGATCGCGCGGTGCCCGGCGTCCAGCAGCGCCTTGGTGACCATGCCGACCGGGTTGGTGAAGTCGATGATCCAGGCGCCAGGGGCGGCGCGCTGGCGGGCCAGCTCGGCGATCCGCAGCACCACCGGGATGGTGCGCAGCGCCTTGGCCAGGCCGCCGGCCCCCACCGTCTCCTGGCCGACGCAGCCGCACTCCAGCGGCCAGGTCTCGTCCTGGTGGCGGGCCGCCTGCCCGCCGACCCGCAGCTGCAGCAGCACCGCGGCGGCCCCGTCCAGCCCGTCGTCCAGGCTGGTGGTCCAGCGCAGCCGGGCCTGATGCCCGTAACGGCGCATGATCCGCGCGGCGAACGGCCCGACCACGTCGAGCCGCCCGGCGTCGGGGTCCATCAGCACCAGCTCGCTGACCTTCACCTCGGCGGCCAGCCTGGCCACCCCGTCGACCAACTCCGGGGTGTAGGTGGAGCCGCCGCCGATCACCGTGAGCTTCATCAGAACGCCTTCGTCGCAGCGGTCGGGCTGGCCACGTGGCAGGCCGCCTCGTGGCCGGGCAGCAGCTGGCGCAGCGGCGGCGTCACCCGCGCGCAGGCGTCGACGGCCAGCGGGCAGCGGGCGCGGAACCGGCAGCCGGGCGCCGGGTTCACCACCTTCGGCGGCTCGCCGCGGTCGGCGGCGGCGGAGCTGGGCAGCGGCGCGCGCGGGTCAGGCACCGCCGAGAGCAGCAGCTGGGTGTAGGGGTGCCGCGGGCTGGCCAGCACGTCCTGAACCGGGCCCGACTCGGCGATCTGGCCGGCGTACATCACGATCAGCCGGTCGGCGACATACCGGGCGCTGGCGATGTCGTGGGTGATGTACAAGATGGCGACGCCGCGCTCGTCGCGCAGCTGGGTCATCAGGTTGAGCAGGCCGATCCGGATCGACACGTCCAGCATGGAGACCGGCTCGTCGGCCAGGATCAGCTTCGGCCGCAGCGCCAGGGCCTGGGCGAACCCGACCCGCTGCCGCTGGCCGCCGGACAGCTCGTGCGGGAACCGCGCCAGCACCCCGGCGGCCGGGGTGAGGCCGACGGCGGTGAACATCCGCTCAGCTTCCCGGTGCCGCTGCGCGCGGTCAAGCTCGGGCCGGTGCAGCGCCAGCCCGCGCAGGATGCCGTGCGACACCCGGAACACCGGGTTGATGGAGCTGAACGGGTCCTGGAACACCATCGGGACATCGCCCCGGTAGCGCAGCATGTCGGCGCGGGACCGGATCGCCGACAGCGGCCTGCCCTCGACGTAGATCTCGCCGCTGGTCGGCGGGTACACCCCGGCCAGCAGCCGGGCGATGGTGCTCTTGCCGCTGCCGCTCTCCCCGGCCAGCGCGACGATCTCGCCCCGGCCGATCGAGAGGCTGACGTCGTCCACCGCGTGCAGGGTGCGCCGCACGAGGCCCCCGCCGATCCGGAAGTGCCTGGTCAGGCCCTGCGTCCGGAGCAGCGTCCCGTCCTGGCCGGCCTGGTCACGGGCCTGCCCGGTCACCGGGCCGCCCTGGCGCCGGAGTGCAGCAGGCACCGGACGCTGGTGCCGCCGACCTGGTAGAGCCCGGGCGGGGTGTCCTGGCACTGGGGCATCACCTGCGGGCAGCGCGGCGCGAACCGGCAGCCGGCCGGCGGCCTGGCCAGGTCGGGCGGGCTGCCCGGGATCCCGGTCAGCGGCACCCGGGGGCCGCGGACCGAGGGGAACGCCTCCAGCAGCCCGGCGGTGTAGGGGTGCAGCGGGGCGTCGAACACCTGCCGGGTGCCGCCCAGCTCCGCGACCTGGCCCGCGTACATCACCAGCAGCCGGTCGGAGAAGTGGCTGACCAGCGACATGTCGTGGGTGACGAAGATGATCGAGAAGCCCAGCT
>DATBGO010000196.1:0-1864 GCA_036558005.1 Streptosporangiaceae bacterium
CTTCCCCGGATCGCCACGTGCTGGAGCACCGCGCTGCGCGCACCGGCGGGCAGCGCCAGCGACCGCGACTGCCACCCCTGGCCGTCCCGGGAGAGCCAGACGGCCGGGTGCGTGCCGACGGCGCCCACGGCGGCGAAACCAGCCGTGCCAGCCGTCACCGCCAGCAGCGCGGACGGGACGCCGCTGCGCACCGGTCCGCTCCGGCCTCCCTGCGGTACCCACGTGGTGAGGTTGGCCGACCACCACAGCGCGGCCATCGGCTGGCCGCGGACGTCCCGCACGCCGGCCACCACGTAGCCGGACCGCCCGGCCGCCACCCCGGCCAGCGTGATGCCGGGCTCCACCAGCGCCCCGGCAGCCGCAGCCGGGTGCCAGGCCCGCCCGTCCGGGGAGGCCATGAGGATCGGCGGCTGGCTGCCTTGGCCGGTGGCCGAGTCCAGGACTCCGGCCGCACCCAGCTGGGCGACCCTCCCAGCCGGGCCGCCCTCGCCGCCGGCCGCGAGCCAGCCCGCGCCGCCGTGAGCGACGCTGGTCAGCCCCGGACCCCGGCCCCGCCAGGATGGTCGCGCGCCGACCGCCGCCCGCGCCCACTGGCCGCCTGGCCCGCGCCACCAGGCCGCGGGCGCCCCATCCGCCTGGCCAACCGCGACCTGGCCGGCCGGGCCAGCGCCGAGGCCGTTGACGCTGAGGCCGGCGGCCGCCCCGCTGGCCAGTGCCGCCCGGCCGACCTGCCGCCGATGCCTCCCGGCCAGCAGCAGGAAAGGCCGGGAGCGGCCCGCGCCAGCCGCCACCGCCGTGCCGCCGGGGCCGACCGTCACCCCGGTCACGGCCGTGGCCGAGGACCTGCCCAGACGAGCCGTCCGCCGCCAGGACCGCCCGTGCACGCTGACGAACGCCACCCGGTACCGGCCGGCCGAGCCGGCCGCAACCACTCCCTGGTCGCTGCCTGCCACGGAGGTGACGTCCAGCGCGGCACCCCGGCGGGCCCTCAGCAGGCCGGTGAAACGCCAGGCGGGCTTGCGGGCCCAGACATAAGCCACCGCATCCCGGGACCCCTTGGAGGTGTGGCCGGGCCGGATGGCAACGATCCCGGAGCCGGTTGCCGCCAGCCCGGCGAGCCTGGGGGTCGCCCCGTGGCTGACGGGCGGGTCGGCCCGCCGCCAGGTGGCGCCGTTGTCCCTGCTCCACCACACGCCTGCGGACTGGGTGACGACCCTCACCTTCCGCTTGCCGTGGTGCTTCACCACCGTGCGGGCGACCTCCCCGGCGATCATCACGACGCTGCCGCGCGCGGCCACCCAGCGCAGGCTGGTGACCCGCCCCTTTCCGGCCGGAAGGTCAAGCTGGCCCGCGCCCCGGCGCTGCCAGGTGAGGCCGTTGGCGGACATCCAGAGCACGGGGGTGCGCAGGAGATCGCCGCCCAGCGGGCGCACGTTCGCGCCCACGGCGACGAACCCGGCGCGTGTCCGCGCCAGCGCCCGCACGCGGTCGCCGGCGGCCATAGGCGCGACGCCCGGCCCGAGACGCCAGGAACGGCCGTCCGGCGACGTCCACGCCGTGTCCGGTCCCACCGCCAGCCAGCGCCCGTGGCCACCGGCAACCATCAGCGGCATCCCCCCGCCGACCGGGACGGGCAAGACGGCCGACTGCCACGTGTGGCCGCCGTCGGGCGACGTCAGGACCAGCGGGCGCGCGAAGGGAAGCACGGCCTGCGAGCCCACCGCCACCACCGTGCGGCCGGCCGCGGCCACGCCGGCGAGCGAGGGCAGTACCTGCTGCGCGGGGGCTCCGCCCGGCCCGGCGAACTGTCCATCCGCCAGCCTGGCGGGCGGGTACGCCACCAGCAGCCCGGCCGGGGCACGGC
>DATBGO010000197.1:0-1675 GCA_036558005.1 Streptosporangiaceae bacterium
GGGAACGGCTCGCTGGTCGTCGGCTTCCGGCCCAGCCAGGAACTGGCTTACTCCCCCCTGGCCACGAGCACCGACGCTGGCCTGAACTGGACGCCCGGGCTGCTCGATGCCGCCCTGGCCGATACGCCAGGCGCCATCGCAGTCGGGCCATCGGGGCGCACGCTCGCGCTGCTGCAGGACGGCACGATCGAGGCGGCGCCGACGGCGGACGACGCGGCCGCCGGGCAGTGGGTGCCGCTGGCCACGCTCAAGGCGCTGGCGGCGTCCGCCCCAGGTCGCTCCTGCGGCCTGAAGGGCATGACCGCCGTCTCGTTCGGCCCCGATCAGAACCCGATCGCGGCGGGAAGCTGCGTGCGGCCGGGTGCGGCCGGGGTCTTCACCGACGCCGGCGGGACCTGGCGGTCGGCGGGGCTGACGCTGCCGCCGGGGGGCCCGGGAATGGGCACGGTACAGGTGCTCGGCCTGACCGCCATCCCGGGCGGCAACGCGGCGCTGCTGGCCACTGGGGACAGCCTGCTCGCGGCCTGGTGGGACGGGACGCGCTGGACGGTGTCGGCCCCGGTGGCGGCGGACGGCACGCGGGCGCTCGGGTTCGGGCCCGGCGGAAGCGTATGGCTGCTGCTGGGCGACGGGCGGGCCGAGACCATCGCCAGGGCGGCGGGAGGCACCTGGCGGGCGCTGCCACCCGTGCCGGCAGGCACCAAGGTGCTCGCACCCCCGGCGAAGCTCGCGCCGGGGACCGGCGGATCCTACGACGCGCTGGCGGTGACCGGGTCCAGGCTCACCGTATGGCGGCTCGCCGGGGAGGCCTGGGGCAAGGTCCAGCAGATCACCGTGCCGGTCCAGTACGGCTCGTCCGGTTAGGAGCGCCATGACCTACCTCACGGGCCACTGGTCCTTCGACCCGTTCGGCATCCTGGCCCTGGCTGTGGCCGCCTGGCACGAGATCGGGCTGTGGCGGCTGGCCCGCCGGTCCCGGCCGGACCGGACCCGGCAGCGACGGCTGCGGTCGCTGTGGTTCTACTCCGGGCTCGGCGTGCTGCTGCTCGCGGTGGAGTCGCCGATCGACTACTGGGCGGACGACTACTTCTTCGCGCACATGATCCAGCACCTGCTCCTGATGTTCGCCGCGCCGTCACTGATCGTCGCGGGCGCGCCGTGGCAGCCGCTGATGGACGCGCTCCCCCGCCGGACCGGGCGCAGCATGACTCGCAGCGTGCTGGCCGGCCGCTGGTCCCGGCCGCTGCGCGGGCTCGGCGGCCTGCTGCTGCGGCCGTGGGTGTCGGTGGCCCTATTCAACGCGGCGATGCTCCTGTGGCATCTGCCCGGTCCGTTCGACCTGGCGGGGGAGAACCAGGCCGTGCACATCTGGCTGATGCACGGGACCATGTTCGGCACCGGGGTGCTGTTCTGGCTGCAGATCATCCCGTCGCCGCCGTTCCGCCGGCGGATGTCGCTGCTGTCCCAGGCGGGCGCGCTGCTGGGCACCAACGTCGTGATGATCGGCATCGCGATGACGCTGAGCATCTTCGCACAGGGTTCGGTGTACCCGGTCTACGACCACATCCCGGGCGTCACCCTGCCACCGTTCGCGGACCAGCAGATCGGCGCGGGCATCTTGTGGGTGTGCGGGGATTTCTGGGCCATGCCGGCGATGGTCGTGATCGTGCGGCGG
>DATBGO010000198.1:0-3785 GCA_036558005.1 Streptosporangiaceae bacterium
TGCCTGCTGGTGGCCATCACCAGCGCGACGGTGCTGACCGCGGTGGCGGGGGCCCGGCGCGGCGCCAGCGCGGTCACCCGGCTGCTCGCCGTCACCCGGCCGGCCACCGCCGAGGTTGTGCCGAACGAGCCCGGCTTCGACTGGAACCGGATCCGCGCGCTGCCCGAGGTCGAGGCGCTGACCACGTTCCCCGCCTACACGAGCCTGCCTACAGATGCGGCCCCCGACGACACGCTGGCCCCGTTCGTTCCCGCGGACACCGAGGCGATGCGCACGATCGAGACCCCGGTGGTGCTGGCGGGCCGGCTCGCCGACCCGGCCAGCCCGGGCGAGGCGGTGGTCACCCCGGCGTTCGTGCGCAGTACCGGCCGCGGGATCGGGGACACGGTCACCGCCCGCCTGACCACGCCCGCGCAGGCCAGCGCCAGCTTCGTTGGCGGCCCGGACACCAGGCCGGCCGGGCCGTCGGTGCGGCTGCGTATCGTCGGCGTCATCCGCTCCCTGTGGTACGGCGACGATATCGGCGGCCACGGCGCCCTGATCCCCTCGCCCGGCTTGTTCGCCCGCCACCGGGCCAGTTTCCTTGGCGCGGGGAGGTGCCGCTGAACGCGATCGTCCGGCTGCGCGGCGGCGAGGCCGGCCTGCCCGCGTTCCGGGCCGAACTGGCCCGCGTGACCCGCGGGTCCGCGATCGACGTCCTCGACCTGGCCACGCTCGCCGGGCATTACCGCAGCGTCACCGGCTTCGAGAGCGCCTGCCTGCTCGCCTTCGCGCTGGCCGTGTTCCTGGCCGGGCTGGTGCTGGCCGGGCAGGCGATCGCCCGGCTGGTCGCGGCCTCGGCCGGGGAGTTGCGCCTGGCCACAGCCCTGGGCCTGACCCGGTCCCAGGGGACGGCGGTGGCGGTGGCCAGCCCGGTGGCGGCCGCCGTCGCCGGGACCGGCGCCGGCGTCGCGCTGGCCATCGTCGCATCACGGTGGATGCCGTTCGGCGTGGCGGCCACGAAAGAGCCAGGCCCGGGGCTGGCCGCCGACTGGCTGGTGCTCGTGGCCGGGCTGGTGGTCTTCCCCGCGCTGGCGGCGGGCGTGGCCGCCGCCAGCGCATGGCTGGCCCTGGGCAGGCACGCCAGCGGCCCCGCCGTCCGCCGGTCCGCCGTGGCCCGGGCCGCCGCCCGGGCCGGGCTGCCCGTGCCGGCCGTGGTCGGCGTGCGGTTCGCGCTGGAGCCGGGCCGCGGCGCGAACGCGGTTCCGGCACGGGCGGCGCTGCTCGGCGCGGTCAGCGGAGTGCTCGGAGTCATTGCCGCGTTCACCTTCGCGGCCGGCGTTTCCGACGCGGTCGCGCACCCGGCCAGGTTCGGCCAGGACTATCAGTTCACGGTGATCTTCGGCTCTGGCGGACATGATTTTCTGCCGAACGGCCCGGTGCTACGCGCCCTAGCCGCCGATCCTGCCGTCGCCGGGGTCACCGACTTGCGGATCGACGCGGCCAGCTCCGGTAAGACCCCGGTGCTGGCGCACAGCTACGACCCGGTGGGCACCCCGGTGTCCCTGGTCCTGACGGCCGGCGTTCCTCCCGCCCACGACGACGACCTGGTGTTGGCACCCGCCACCGCCCGGCAACTCGGCGCGCGCGTCGGATCGGTCATGCCGCTGGCCGGTGACCGCGGTACCCGGCGGATGCGGGTAACCGGCATCGGGTTCACCATGGAGAGCTCGACCTCTCCCTACGACAACGGGGGATGGGTCACCGGGCGCGGCTACGACACGCTGTTCTCCGGATTCAAGGAACACGGCGGGCTGATCGCGCTGCGCCCCGGCGCCGCTCCCGCGGACGTCCTGCCGCGGCTGCGGAAGCTGGCCGCCAGCGCATCAGGCGGTCAGCCCGTGCTGATTATCACGCCGTTCGTGCCCCGGCAGCTCGGCGAGATCGCCGACATCCGCCTGCTGCCGATCGCCCTGGGCGGCTTCCTGATCCTGCTGGCCGCCGGCGCGGTCGGCCACGCGCTGATGACGGCCGTCTGGCGCCGGTCACGCGACATCGCCGTCCTGCGCGCGCTCGGGATGACCCCCAGCCAGTCCCGCTGGGCCGCCCTGACCCAGGCCACCGTGTTCACGCTGGCCGGGCTGCTGGTCGGGATCCCGCTCGGGCTGGCGGCGGGGCGGACCCTGTGGCGGGTCACCGCCGGCATCATCCCGCTGTATTACCAGGCACCGGTGGCCCGCGGAACGCTGCTCCTGGTCGGCCCGGCTGTGCTGGCGTGCGGGCTGCTGCTGGCCCTGATTCCCGGTCACCGCGCAGCACGACTGCACGCCGGCCCCTTGCTGCGCGAAGAATAACCGTGCTGGCCGGTCCGGGCTCGGCGCTCAACCCGCGGGAGGCATCCACAGGGAGACCCGGTCCAGCTCGATCACCGGGTGCTCCCACGGGTGAACGGATGCGACGGCGCCGACCAGCCGATCGAGGTCCTCTCCCGGAGTGCTGGCCGGTATATAGGTCACCAGCCGTGCGGCCGGAACGGTAGAGGCGATGCCGGCCTCGCCCTGGGTGGGCGCGGCATCCGCGGTCGGCACGAAGGTCTCGACGCCGCTCGATATTTCCGCTACGGCCCTGTAGGTGCCGACGCTCCCCGCGAAGTCGAATTCACGGAAGGTGCGCAGGACTTCCCGGACCGCGGAAACTGCAGTCAGACCCTCATGCTGGCTGCCTTCGTCAACGGGAACGTAGACCGCCAGGCGAACAAACTCCTGAAGCATTCTGGTTACCTATCCAAACTCCAGCCTCAGCGGTCAGGGTGGCGCGGTCGGCGAGGTTACCCAGCGGACTTCGCCGTCATGGACCTCGTCGGTAGGCGATAGTCCGGCGGCGCGAGCGACCCGCTGGGAGGCCAGGTGGGCGGGATGAATATGGGCTACCACGGTCCATCCGGCCTCCAGGAGCAGGGCCACGAGCCCGCGTGCCGCTTCCTTAGCGTAGCCACGGCCCTGGGCCTGCACGCCCACCACCCAGGCAACCTCGGCCGGACCGGCAGGAGCACCGCCGGCCGGCATCGTCACCTGCACTGTCCCGATCGCGTTACCGGTGTCGCGAACCCGAATCACCCAGTTGCCCCACAGCTGATGACCGTCGGGTGAGCGCCGCGCCGCCAGGCGTGCGTAGCGTTGGGCCAGAGCTACCGCAGGCAGCGGAGCGCCGCCGATGAACTCGTGCAAAGCGGCGTCGTCAAGCACCGGCGCGAGTTCGGCGGCGTGCTCCGCGGTAAGCGGCTCCAGATCGAGCCGCTCCGCACGCCATCCCTGGTCAAGATCGATCACGGCGTGGTCACCGCCCCCAGCGCATGATCAGCAGGTCGCGTGCCGCGGCCAGCTCGATCAGCCCGCCGCGAGTCCTGGGCGACACGGGCCCGAACGGCGCTCGTGTCCGGTCCGAGGCAATGATGCCGCCCTCGGCCAGCAGGATCTTCTGTGCGCGCAGGCCGCACTGACGATTCTCGAAATGGATGAGAGGCAGCAGGTCTTCCCACGCGCTGACGGCGGTGGCCCGGTCGCCCGCGGCATAGCGGCGGACGATCTGGCCGAGCTCGGCGGGGACCGTCGAACTCGGCATGGTGCCCGTGGCCCCAGCGTCCAGGTCCGGGATCAACGTGACCGATTCCTCGCCGTCGAAGGGGCCAGGCAGCCGACTGCCCAGGGCGCCGGCCAGCGCATGCAGCTTGTCCGCGGCCTGTGGTACCTCGATCTTGGCGTACTGCACCTGAGGCACCTGCCGGACCAGGTCGATCAGCAGGCTGA
>DATBGO010000199.1:0-1625 GCA_036558005.1 Streptosporangiaceae bacterium
CATGGGCTTCGGCGACCTGAGCTACGCGCTGCGGATCGTGCCGAACACCGAGACCACGCACAACGTGATCGTCTGCACGCTCTGCTCCTGCTACCCGGTGTCGCTGCTCGGGCCCTCGCCCGGCTGGTACAAGAGCTTCGCTTACCGGTCGCGGACGGTACGGGAGCCGCGCACGGTGCTCGCCGAGTTCGGCCTGGAGTTGCCCGGCGAGGTGGCGATCACGGTCTGGGACTCGACCTCGGAGGCCCGCTACATGGTGCTCCCGGTCCGGCCGGCCGGAACCGAGGCATTGGGCGCCGACGAACTCACCGCGCTGGTGACCAGGAACGGGCTGATCGGCACCGCGCTGGTGTAAATTTCCCGCGCTGGCGCTGGCGCTGGCGAGGGCAACGGCCGACCTGGCCAGGACGTCCGGCGGCTGGGTGAACGCCAGCCGCAGGTATTCGCCCGCCCGGCCGGAGCCCTCCCGCCCGCCGCTGGCGCTCAGCAGGCGGCCGGGAACCACGGCCACCCCGTGCCTGAGCGCGGCCTGGGCGAAGGCGCTGCTGTCGGCCGACGCTACGGTTCGGGGGAGACGTACCCAGAGGGTGAGGCCGCCCTCCGGCTCGGGCCACGTCCACTCGGGCAGAGCGGCGTGCAGGGCACCGGCCAGCGCGTCGTGGCGGGCCCGCAGCCACTCCCGGCGCCACTTGACGATGTCGTCGTGCTGGTCGTTCAGCAACGTGGCCGCGATCGCCTGCGAGAAGGCGGCGCTGCCCAGGTCGGCCGCTGCCTTGGCCGCGGCGACCCGGGCGATCAGGCCCGGGCTGGCGCTGATCCAGCCGGTCCGCAGGCCGCCCCAGTACAGCTTGGACAGCGACCCGACGCTGACCAGGTTCGGCTGCCCGGGATCGAGGGCGGCCAGCGGGGGCGGAACCGGGTGGTCGCCGAGCGGCAGTTCGGCCAGTGTCATGTCGTCGACGAACAGCGTGTCCGGGTGCGCCGCGGCGAGCCGGGCCACGCGGCGGCGGTGCCCGGCCGGCATGACCAGCCCCGTCGGGTTGTGATGGGTCGGGACCAGGTAAACCAGCGCCGGCCGGTGCGTGCGGACCACATGCTCGAGCCGGTCCGGGTCCAGGCCCGGGCCGGCCGGAATCCCGAGGACCCGGGCGCCGGCCCGGTACAGTGCGTCGAGCGCGCCGGGGAACGTCGGATCCTCGACGACGACCGGCTGGCCGGCTAGCACCTCACACCGGATGAGCAGGTCCAGGGCCTGCTGGGCGCCGGTCGTGACGATGACCTCGGCCGGGTCGGCGGGCAGCCCGAGGCGGTGCGTCAGGTGGCTGGCGATAGCCACGCGCAAGGCCGGCAGTCCGAGCGGGAAATAGCCGCTGGTAGCGGTCACCGGATCGGTACCGCCCAGGACGGAGGCCGGTTCGCCCAGCGCCGCCGCCACCTGCGGTGCGCAGTCCACCGCGGCCAGGCTGAGGTCGGCGTCGAGCACGGAGTTCTCGAGCAGGCCGGCGAAGAAGCCGTTGGCCCGGTGCACCGCGGCCGGGGTAGTGCGGTGCGGGACGATCCGGGTGCCGGCCCCCTGGCGACTCTCCGCCATGCCCTCGTCGCGCAGCACCTGATAGGCGGCGGTC
>DATBGO010000200.1:0-2103 GCA_036558005.1 Streptosporangiaceae bacterium
GCGGAAGGCCGCCGCGACGTGCCCGCGGTCCAGCCGCGCGACCGGTGACCCGCGGGATCCGTCGTCCCCGCCGCGCTGGGCGTGCAGGGCCGCGGCGGCCAGCAGCGCGGTCCCGGCGCAGGCGATGGCCACGTCCTCGGCAGGCAGCCGGGACGGCAGCCGGCCCGGGGCGCCGCTGACCCAGAGCACCTCGAGCCCGGCGGGCAGCCTGACGTCGGCGTACTCAGCGGAATCCGCGCTCAGCGCCGCCCACGCCCCGGCCAGCAGACCTGGCCACAGCTGGTTCGTCACCGGCTCATTCTCACCGGAGACCGGGCTCGGTGACCAGGCCGGGGGAGGCGACGGCGATCTCGCCGGGGTAGCTGGCGGCCGCGGCCCGCACCGCCTCGTCCGGGTCGGTGCCCGGCCACAGGTGGGTGAGCACCAGCCGTCCGGCGCCGGCCTCGCGGGCCACCGCGCCGGCCTGCCGGGCGGTGGACAGGTAGCGGCCCTCGCTGCCGGTCAGCTGCCACGGTTCGGTGGCCTCGGCCAGGAAGATGCCGGCCCCACGGGCAAGTTCGGCCAGCAGCGGGCTCGGCCCGCTGTCGCCGGTGTAGGCCAGCACCTCGCCGTCCGCCTCCAGTCGCAGCCCGGCGTTCGGCATCCAGTGCGGGAGCAGCCAGCTCCGCACGCCGAACGGCCCGACCTCCAGCCCGTCTCCCGGCGTGAACTCGCGCAGCGTCAACGCGTCGTCCAGCATGCCCGGGCGGTCCAGCGCCAGCACCGGCCCGAGCGCGCCCGGCGGCGCGAACACGGGTAGCGCCGGGGGTGGCTCGTCGTTCATGGCCCTGGCCCGGAGCAGCGGGTTCAGGTCGGCGCAATGGTCCGGGTGACCGTGGCTGACCAGCACGGCGTCCACCGCGGCCGCGTCCGTGACCTCCAGCAGCCGGGGCACGATGGCGTACCCCGGGTCGATCAGCAGCCGGAACCCGTCGTGCTCGACCAGGTAGCCGCTGCAGGCCAGGCCTGCCGCGGGCCAGCCCCCGCAGCCGCCGAGTACCGTCAGCCGCACGGTTACGCTCCCTTCCTCATGCTGGCTTCCTCATGCTGGCTTCCTCGCGATGACGTGCAGCAGCGCCGCCACCCGCCGGTACGGGTCGGTGCGCCCGGCCCGCTCCTCGCAGTCCAGCAGCGCCGCCAGGTCCGGCGGCGGTTCGGCGTCGCCGGGCGCGGTGTCGGTGAAGACCCGGACCCCGTACCAGGCGGTGACCCGCAGCCCGTGGCCGGCCAGCCGGCCGGTCAGGTCGGCGAGCCGGTCCGCGCGGGCGCTGACCCCGATCCGGTTCTCGTACCGGTCCGAGCCGAACGCCGATCGGCACGCCGCCCACTCGCCGGACAGCCCCGGCCGCATGGCCAGGGCGTCACCGTTGCGCACCAGCAGCGACACCATGCCGCCGGGCGCCGTCAGCGCCGCGATGGCCCGCAGCACCGGCCCGGGGTCGGCCAGGTACATCAGCACGCCGTGGCAGAGGACGACGGGAAAGCGTGCGGCCCCGGCTCGTTCGGCATAATCCTCGATCAGGCCCTGCTCGGCACGCACCCGGCCGCGGACCCCGGTCGGCTCGGCGGCCAGGTCCCGCCCGAACCGGGCCAGCAGGTCGGCCGAGGCGTCCACCCCGGTCACGTCATACCCGCGGCGGGCCAGCCGGAGGGCCTGCGTCCCCTGCCCGCAGCCGAGATCGATGGCCCGAACGGGCGGGGCCGGGAGCTCCTGTCCCAGCTGTCGCGCCACCATTTCCTGGCGCACCACGTCCCGCAGCTTGCCCAGGCGCGCCTGCCAATTGCGTTCGGCGGCGGTGAACGCGGTGCTCATCGTGCCGGCTCCAGTTCCTTTTGCATAAGCAGGGTGTCGATCCAGCGGCCGTGCTTGCGGCCGACGCCGGACAGCAGGCCCGCCTGGGTGAAGCCGAACCGGCGGTGCAACGCGGCCGACGCGTCGCTGCCGGTGTCGGCGATGACCGCGATGACCTGCCGCGCGCCGGCCGCCGCGCACCCGGCCAGCAGCGTGCCGAGCAGCGCGCTGCCGATCCCGCGGCCGGTGCAGCCGGGGGCGAGGAACACGCT
>DATBGO010000201.1:0-2606 GCA_036558005.1 Streptosporangiaceae bacterium
GGAAGGCCAGGTCACTACCACGGCGTGGGGGTACTACTGCCTGGCCCGTCTGCGCCGGGGCCAGGGCCGCCTCGACGCCGTCGTCGCGACGTGCGAGCGAGCCCTGGAAGCGGCCGGCCAGCCGGGGCAGCGGCCCCGGCCGGCGGCCGGACCCGCGCTGGTCGGGCTGGGCGAGGTCGCCTATCAGCGCGGCGATCTCGATCGGGCGCTGGAGTACGTGAACCAGGGGGTCACGCTGTGCCGTCAGTTCGTCCACACACCGCCGCTGGCCGCCGGGCTGGTGACCCTGGCCTGGATCCGCCAGGCGGCCGGGGACCCGCGCGCGGCCCGTGACGCGATGACGGAAGCGGAGTCGTTCGCCGCGGGCCCCGCCGGGCTGCTCAATCCCGTTCCGGCTCAGCACGCCCGGCTGCTGCTGGCCCAGGGGGACGTGACGCGGGCCGCCCGGTGGGCCGACGACTGCGGGCTCGCCCCCGGTGACCCGCCGGACTACCCTCGCGAGCCGAGCCACCTCGTCCTGGCCAGGCTGCTGCTCGCCCAAGACCGGGCCGGCCTGGCGGTGGCGCTGCTCGATCGTCTGGAGGAGGCCGCGGCCGGCCAGAACCGCGCCGGGAGCCTGATCGAGATACACGCCATCCGCGCGCTGGCGCGGTCTGCCCTGGGGGACGAGACGGGCGCCACCGCCGCCCTGACCGCGGCGCTCGGGATCGGCTGCCCGCAGGGATACGTCCGGGTCTTCGCCGACGAGGGGCCGGCGATGGCCGCCGTCCTCGGCCGGCTCATCGCCGCCCAGCGCAGCGACCAGCAGGCGGCCAGGATTCCGCTGGCGTGCCTGGCCCGGCTGCAGCGCGCGTTCGACGCCGGCCACGCGACGGCCGGCGCAGCCGAGGTCGATTCACGGGCACTCCGCCTGGTCGAGCAGCTGACCAGCCGGGAACTCGAAGTACTGGCCATGCTGGCCGCCGGCCGGTCGAACCAGGGCATCGCCAGTCAGCTCGTCATCTCGCTGGACACCGTCAAGAAGCACGTCAGCCATGTCCTGGGCAAGCTGGGCGCCGCGAACCGCACCGAGGCGGTGGCGCGCGGCCGCGAACTCGGGCTGATCGACTAGGCCCGCCGGAGGACGCCATGGTAGTGACCGAATACGACGTCGGTCCCGGCGCCTACGGCGTCGCCCTGGCCGCCGATGGTGCGGTGTGGACCAGCCTGACCGGGCGCGGCGAACTCGCCCGGGTCGGCCCAGACGGGCAGGTCAGGCGGGTCCGCCTGGATAGCGGGCAGAGCCGGCCGATGGTGCTGGCCCGCGGCCCCGACGGGGCGATCTGGTTCAGCCGGGGCGACGGGCGGATCGGCAGGATCGACCCGGCCGGCGCCGTCTCCGCGGTCCCGGTGCTCACGCCGGCCGGCTCGCCCTACGGGTTGTGCGCCGGCCCGGACCGGACGCTCTGGTACACCCTGCTGGCCGCGGACCGGGTCGGCCGGATCAGCCTGGGCGGCGGGATCGAGGAGTTCCCGCTGCCGGCGGGCAGCATGCCCTCGCTGATCACGGCCGGCCCGGACGGCGCGCTGTGGTGCACCCTTAACCAGGCCGGCGCCATCGGCAGGATCACCCCCGCGGGCGACATCACGGCCTACCCGCTGCCGACGGCGGGCGCGGCACCGGTCGGCATCCACGCCGACGGCAAGGCCGTCTGGTTCGCCGAGATCGGGGCCGGTCAGATCGGCCGCATCGGTCCTGACGGGCGGATCGAGGAATACCCGCTCCCGGACCGGTCCTGCCGCCCGCACGCCATCGCCGCCACGCCGGACGGCGGCTGCTGGGCCACGCTGTGGGCCGCCAGCTCGGTGGTCCGGCTCGACCGCGACGGCGGCCTGGCCGAGGAGATCAGCTTCCGGCCCGGATCGGAACCGCACGGAATCGCGGCCGGACCCGACGGGTCGGTCTGGGTCGCACTGGAAGCAGGCTCTCTCGCCCACCTCACCCGCTGACCCGCACGCGGTCAGCGGACGCTCTTGATCTTCCAGACCCCGGCCGAGGCCGCGATGGCCACCAGCGCGGTCGCCCCGAACAGGGCCGGGTAGCCGGCCAGCGAGACGAGCGGGGCCGCGATCAGCGCGCCGATGGCGCCCGGGCAGACGATCGCGATGTTGATGATGCCGAGATCCTTGGCCCGGTCGCGGGCCTGCGGCAGCACCTGCGTGATCAGCGCCTGGTCGACCGCGATGTAGGCGCCGTAGCCCATGCCGAACAGCACCGCCGCGCCCAGCGAGGCCGGCCAGGTCTGGAAGAACGTCAGCAGCAGCGCGGCCGCCGCCATCAGCAGTCCGGACACGGTGACCAGCATCTTGCGGCGGCCACTGCGGTCGGAGATGACCCCACCGACGATCGAGGTGATCACCACGCAGGCGGTGTAGATCAGGATCAGGATGAGCAGCCCGTCCGCCGCGGTCTGGCCGGGAAACAACCGCGGGTAGTGCACCGCGTCGCGCAGGAAGTAGAGCAGGTACAGGGTGCCCATGGCGATGGCCAGGCTGGCCAGGAAGCGGGTCAGCCAGGCCCAGCCGAAGTCGGGGTACTGGCGCGGGCTGAGCCAGTAGGAGGAGGC
>DATBGO010000202.1:0-1534 GCA_036558005.1 Streptosporangiaceae bacterium
CTCCACCGCGTCGACCTGGTCCGGCGACAAGCCCGCCGAGGCCAGCGCCGCGCGGATCACCTTCTGCTGGGACGGGCCGCTCGGCGCGGTCAGCCCGTTGCTGGCCCCGTCCTGGTTGATCGCGCTGCCCGCCACCACCGCCAGCACCGGGTGCCCGTTCCGCTGCGCGTCTGAGAGCCGTTCGACCAGCAGAATCCCGGTGCCTTCGGCCAGGCCCATGCCGTCGGCGCTGGCCGCGAACGCCTTGCACCGGCCGTCCGCCGCCTGGCCCGGCTGACGCTGCGCGGAGATGCCGAACCATGCCGGGTCCGCCATGATCGTCACGCCGCCGGCCAGCGCCAGGTCGCATTCGCCCGCCCGCACCGCCGCGCAGGCCAGGTGCAGTGCCACCAGGGAGGACGAGCACGCCGTGTCGACGGTCACCGCCGGGCCTTCCAGGCCGAGCGCGTAGGCCACCCGGCCGGACAGCACGCTGGTCGCGTTGCCGGTCAGCAGCTGGCCTTCCGGCTCGGCCGCGCCGTCGTGGGCTAGCTGCAGGTCGACGCCGTAACCGGAGGTGTAGCCGCCGACGAACACCCCGGTCCGCGAGCCCTGCAGTGTTTCCGGGGCGATGCCGGCCCGCTCGAATGCCTCCCAGCACACTTCCAGCAGCAGCCGCTGCTGCGGGTCCATGGCCAGCGCCTCGCGCGGGCTGATCCCGAAGAAGCCGGGGTCGAAGTCCGCGGCCTGGTGCACGAACCCGCCGCCGCGCCGGCCGGAGGCGTCCTCCAGGCCCCAGCCCCGGTCCTGCGGGAATCCCGAGATCGCGTCCCCGCAGCCGGCCAGCAGCTCCCAGAGGTCTTCCGGGCTGCCCACCCCGCCGGGGTAGCGGCAGCTCATCGCGACGATCGCTACCGGCTCGTCCGTGGCGGCCTGGCTCACGGCCGGCGCCGGCTCCGCTTCGCCGCCGGCTCCGAGCAGCTCGTCGCGCAGGTACCCGGCTAGCACGGCGGGGGTGGGGTAGTCGTATAGCAGGGTGGAGGGCAGCCGCAGCCCGGTGGCCGCGTTCAGGTGCTTGCGTAGTTCCAGCGAGGCCAGTGAGTCGAAGCCGAGATCGCTGAAGGGGCGGCCTGGCCCTAGATCGTCGGCAGAGGTGTGCCCGAGTATCGCGGCGGCTCCGGCCCGGATCTGGTCGGTGAGCATCCGGACCTGGTCGGCCCGCGGCAGGCCGGCCAGCCGCTGGCGCAGCTCCCGTTCGGCCATCCCGCCGGCCGGGCCGGTGTGCTGAGCCAGCCCGCGGACCTCGGGCAGGTCGCGGACGAACGGGTGCTGGGCCGCGCCGGGCATGGCGGCGAATTGGGTCCAGTCGACGTCCATCACCGCCACCAGCGCGTCCGGGCCGCCCAGCGCCTGACCCAGCGCCTGCACCGCCAGCCCCGGATCCATCCCCGGCAACGCCCCCCGCCGCAACCGCGCCCGCACCGCCGCACTCGCCTGCGCCATCCCCCCCGCCCACGGCCCCCACGCCACCGACAACCCCGCCAGCCCGCGGGCA
>DATBGO010000203.1:0-5827 GCA_036558005.1 Streptosporangiaceae bacterium
GCCGCGCAGCGAGCCGGGGTCCAGGC
Organism: Streptosporangiaceae bacterium; assembly: GCA_036558005.1. GTDB lineage: Bacteria > Actinomycetota > Actinomycetes > Streptosporangiales > Streptosporangiaceae > DATBGO01. The sequence continues at coordinate 27 of DATBGO010000203.1, forward strand.
CCGCCCGCTCCAGCGCCTCCCACGAGGTCTCCAGCAGCAGCCGCTGCTGCGGGTCCATCGCCAGCGCCTCACGCGGGCTGATCCCGAAGAACGCCGGGTCGAAGTCCGCCACGTCATAGACGAACCCGCCGCCGCGCACATACGACGTGCCAGGGTGATCAGGATCGGGGTGGTACAGGCCCTCCAGGTCCCAGCCCCGGTCCTGCGGGAACCCCGAGATCGCGTCCGCGCCGGAGGACAGCAGCTCCCACAGGTCCTCGGGGCTGCGCACCCCGCCGGGGAACCGGCAGCCCATCGCCACGATCGCGACCGGCTCACCGTCCGCGGCGGCCGCCGCTGCCTGCGGCCGGGCCGCCTGGCCGGAAGGCTCGCCCGCCAGCTGGGAGCGCAGGAACGCCGCGGCCGCGGTCGGCCGGGGATAGTCGAACAGCAGCGTGGCCGGCAGCCGCAGCCCGGTCGCCGTGGTCAGCCGGTTCCGCAGCTCTACCGCGGTCACCGAGTCGAAGCCCAGCTCGCTGAACGCCCGGCCGGCCTCCACCGCCTCGGCGCAGGAGTGGCCGAGCACCTCGGCCGCCTCGGCCCGGACCAGGGTCACCAGCACCCGTTCCTGCTCGGCCGGCGATAGGCCCGCTAGCTGCTGTCCGAGCGCGGTCCCGGCGCCTGGCGCCGCCGGGCCGGCCGTCGCGGACACGGCCGCCAGGACCTGGCGTACCTCGGGCAGGTGCTCGATCAGCGGGCTGGGGCGGCGCAGCGTGAACGGCGGGGCGAACCGCGCCCAGTCCACGTCCGCCACGGTGACCAGCGTCTCCCCGGCGTCCAGCAGCTGGCCGAGCGCCTGGACCAGCAGGCGCGGGTCCATCAGCCGCACCCCGCGGCGCTCCAGTTGCTCCGCGCCTTCGGCGTCGGTCATCCCGCCGCCGCCCCAGGCGCCCCATGCCACCGACGTGGCGGCCAGGCCCCGGGCCCGGCGGGCCTGCGCGAGCGCGTCCAGGAACGCGTTCGCCGCCGAATACCCCGGCTGCCCGCCGCTGCCCCAGGTCGCCGCGATCGAGGAGAACAGCACGAACTGCTCTAGGCCCAGGTCCGCGGTCAGCTCGTCCAGGACCGCGGCCCCGGCCGCCTTGGCCGAGGCCACGCGGGCCAGTTCCGCCGTCGTGGTGCCGGCCAGCGCGGTGGCCTGACCGGTGCCAGCGGTGTGCATGACCGCGGCCAGCGGCGGGCCGCCGGAGGCGATCCGGGCCAGCAGGCCCGCGACCTGCTCCCGGTCCGCGATGTCCGACGACGTCACCTGGGCCTGCGTGCCGGCCGTGGCCAGGCCCGCGGCCAGGGCCGGCACCCCGGCGGCGGCCGGGCCGGACCGGCTGGTCAGCACCACGCGAGGCGCGCCCCGGCCGGCCAGCCACCTGGCCACGTGCCCGCCGATCGCGCCGGTGCCGCCGGTCACCAGCACGGTGCCGCCCGGCACCCACCCCTCGCGATCGCCGGGTGCCGGGGACTGAGGGGCCCGGACCAGCCGCCGGGCCATGAGCCCGGCGGCGCGGATCGCCACCTGGTCTTCGCCGCATCCGGCTAGCACCGCGCACAGCCGCGCCGCGGCCCGCTCGTCCAGGGCCGGCGGGACGTCGACCAGCCCGCCCCACCGGTCCGGGTGCTCCAGGGCGGCGACCCGGCCTAGTCCCCAGGCCTGTCCCTGGACCGGGCTGGTCAGCTCCTCGTCGCCGTCGACGGCGACCGCGCCGCAGGTCAGCACCCACAGCGGCGCGCCGATCCCGGCGTCGCCGAGCGCCTGGATGAGCGCCTGCGTGCCGGCCAGCCCCACCGGCACCGCCGGGTGGCCCGGCGCTGGTGTCTCACCCAGGGCCAGCAGGGACAAGATCCCGGCGGGGGCCGGCCCGGCGGGGTCCAGCACCGCGCCGATCTGGGCGGCCAGCACCTCCCGGTCGGTGCCCGCGAGGTCGGCGAGGATGACCCGGGCACCGTGGGCTGACAGCGCCCGCTCGTACTCGCCGGTCAGCGTGGCCGGCCCGGCGAGCAGCCAGGTGCCCGGCAGGACCGCGGGCGCCGGCTCGGTGACCGGCAGCCACGAGATCCGGTACCGCCAGCCCTCGGTCACGGGCGTGTCCCCGCTGGCCAGGGCCGGCGGGGTGACCGCGGCCCGTTCTGGCCAGAATCGCTGCCGCTGGAAGGCGTACGTCGGCAGGTCGACCCGCCGCCCTGGACCCAGGACCGCGGCCCAGTTCACCTTGGCGCCGCGGACGTGCACCCGGGCCAGGACCGACACCAGCCGCCGCGCCCCGGCGTCCTGCCGGTCGAGCGTCCCGGTGATCACCGTCTCGGACTCGGCGCCCGCGTCCTCGATGGTCTCCGCGATCCCGCTGGTCAGCACCGGATGCGGGGAGACTTCCACGAACACCCGGTAGCCGTCGCCGGCCAGCGCCCGGATCGCGTCTTCGAACCGGACCGTCTGGCGGACGTTGTCATACCAGTACCCGGCGTCCAGTTCGGTGCCGTCCATCCACCGGCACGTCACGGTGGAGAAGAACGGGATCTGCCCGGCGGCCGGCCGGACCGGGGCGAGCTCGGCGGCCAGCACCGGTGCCAGTTCTTCGACCCGCGTCGAGTGGGCCACGAAGTCGCTGGCCGGGATCGGCCAGCGCAGCACGTGCCGGGCGGACAGCGCGGCTTCGAATTCCGCCATCGCGCTGGTGTCGCCGGACACCACCGTGGCCGCGGGACCGTTCACCGCGGCGACCGACAGCCGCTCGCCCCAGGGCGCCAGCATGTCCCGCACCGCCGCGGCGGGCATCACCACGCAGACCATGCCGCCTTCGGCGCCCAGCCCGGACAGCCCCCGGCTGCGGACCGCGACCACCCGGGCCGCGTCCTCCAGCGACAAGATCCCGGCGACGGTCGCGGCGGCGATCTCACCCTGGGAGTGCCCGAGCACCGCGTCGGGGGTGAGGCCGGCCGCCTGCCACACCGCGGCCAGCGACACCATGACCGCCCACAGCACCGGCTGGACCACGTCGGCGGTCTCCAGGCCGGGCGCGCCGTCCGCCCCGGCCAGCACGTCGGCCAGGTTCCAGGTCACCCAGGGGGCCAGCGCCTGCCCGCAGTCCTCCAGCCGGGCCGCGAACACCGGCGAGCAGGCGGCGAGTTCCCGGCCCATTCCCGCCCACTGGGTGCCCTGGCCGGAGAAGACGAACGCCAGCCTGCCGGCCCCGCCGGCCGGCACCGACCCGCTGATCACCGCCGCCGCGGGCTGCCCGGCCGCGACCGCGGCCAGCCCTGCGGCGAGCTCACCGGAGTCCGCTGCGGTGATCACGGCCCGGTGCTCGAAGGTGGACCGGCCGGTGGCCAGCGACCAGCCCACGTCGGCCGGATCCAGTCCTGGCCGGACGGCCAGGTGCGCTGCCAGCCGGGCCGCCTGGGCCGACAGGCCAGCCGCGGTCCGCCCGGAGATCACCCAGGGAACCCACCGGGCCCGGTCCGGGTCCAGCACCGGCACGGTCCCGGCGGCCTGGCCGGCCTGGTCAGCGAGGTCGGCTGCCTCGGCCTCGCCGCGGTGCGCCTGGCCCGGGGGTTCGGCCAGGATGACGTGCGCGTTGGTGCCGCTGATGCCGAACCCGGAGACCGCCGCCCGGCGCGGTTGCTCCCGCGCGGGCCAGTCGACCGGCTCGGTCAGCAGCCGCACCGGGCCGGCCGCCCAGTCCACGTGCGGGGACGGCTCGGCCGCGTGCAGCGTCGGCGGCAGCGTCCCGTGCTGCAGCGCCAGCACCATCTTGATCACGCCCGCCGCCCCGGCGGCGGCCTGGGTATGACCGATGTTCGACTTCACCGCGCCCAGCCACAGCGGATGATCTGCCGGACGGCTCTGCCCGTAGGTGGCCAGCAGGGCCTGGGCCTCGATCGGGTCGCCCAGGCTGGTGCCGGACCCGTGCGCCTCCACCGCATCCACCTGGTCGGCCCGTATTCCCGCGCTGGCGAGCGCGGCCTTGATCACCCGCTGCTGGGACGGGCCGTTCGGCGCGGTCAGGCCGTTGGACGCGCCGTCCTGGTTCAGCGCGCTGCCGGCCACGACGGCCAGCACCGGGTGCCTGTTCCTGACCGCGTCGCTGAGCCGTTCCAGCACCACCACGCCTGCGCCCTCGGCCCACCCAGAGCCGTCCGCCGCGGCCCCGAACGCCTTGCACCGGCCGTCGGGTGCCATCCCGCCCTGCCGGGAGAACCCGACGAATATGCCGGGCGTGGCCAGCACGCTCACGCCGCCGGCCAGCGCCAGCGTGCACTCACCGGTCCGCAGCGCCGCGCACGCCAGGTGCAGGGCCACCAGCGAGGAGGAGCACGCGGTGTCGACCGTCACCGCCGGGCCCTCCAGGCCCAGCACGTAGGACACCCGGCCGGACAGGACGCTGGTCGCGGTCCCGGTCAGCAGGTAGCCCTCGGCCGGGCTGCCGGCCAGCTCCGCCCCGTACCCGGAGGAGTAGGCGCCGGCGTAGACCCCGGTCCGGCTGCCGCGCAGTGAGCTGGGGTCGATGCCGGCCCGCTCCAGTGCCTCCCAGGAGACCTCGAGCAGCAGCCGCTGCTGCGGGTCCATGCCCAGCGCTTCCCGCGGGCTGATGCCGAACAGTCCTGAGTCGAACGCGGCCACGTCGTGCACGAATCCGCCGTGCCGCGAGTAGGAGGTGCCGGGATGATCGTTGTCCGGGTCGTACAGCTGCTCGAGGTCCCAGCCCCGGTCGGCGGGGAACTCTGAGATGGCGTCGCCGCGGCGGGCCAGCAACTCCCACAGGTCCTCGGGGGTGCTGACTCCGCCGGGATACCGGCAGCCCATCGCGACGATCGCGACCGGTTCGCGGTCCCGTTCCCTCGCTTCACGAAGGCGTTGCCGAGTCTGACGCAACTTGGCGGTTACCTGGTTCAGATAATCGCGAAGTCTATCTTCATCCGCCATTTAAGGTCGCCATTCTATGGTCATTTGCGGTTAGTCAAACTCGGAGCTTCTCAGCTCTTCTTCGATGAGCTCGAACATTTCGTCGTTCGTCGCCGACGCAAGCTCTTGGTCAGCCGCGACGTCCGGCTCAGGGGCGGCGCCGAATTCCTGTGCCAGGGTTTGCAGGCGGGCGGTGATCTCGGCTCGGCCCGCATCGTCCCGGGCGACCGAATTCAGCAGCGCGGCCAGCCGGTCGAGCTCGTCCATGACCGGTGCGTATTCGGTGCCGGACTCGAAGGCCTGGGTCCACAGGTATTCGGCTAGCACGGCGGGGGTGGGGTAGTCGAAGAGCAGGGTGGCGGGCAGCCGCAGCCCGGTGGCCGCGTTCAGGTGCTGCCGCATTTCCAGCGAGGTCAGCGAGTCGAAGCCGAGATCGCTGAAGGCCCGGTCTGCTTCCACCGCCTCGGCGGAGGCATGGCCGAGCACGCCGGCGGCCCCGTCGCGGATCAGGTCGGTGAGCACCTGGATCTGCCGGGCGCGCGGCAGGCCTGCCAGTCGCTGCCGCAGCGCGTCTTCGCTGAGGTCGTCGCCGGGGTCGCGGGCGAGTTCCGTGGCCGCCTGGATGACCTCGGGCAGGTCGCGGACGAAGGGGCTGGGGGTGGCGGCGAATTGGGTCCAGTCGACGTCCATCACCGCCACCAGCGCGTCCGGGCCGCCCAGCGCCTGCCCCAGCGCCTGCACCGCCAGCCCCGGATCCATCCCCGGCAACGCCCCCCGCCGCAACCGCGCCCGCACCGCCGCACTCGCCTGCGCCATCCCCCCCGCCCACGGCCCCCACGCCACCGACAACCCCGCCAGCCCGCGGGCA
>DATBGO010000204.1:0-1974 GCA_036558005.1 Streptosporangiaceae bacterium
CCGCGGCCCGGGCGCCGGGACCACCTCGTCCGTGGTGAGTACGGCGATGCCGCCGGAGTCCACGATCCCGGCCGTGGCCGCCATCCCGGCGCCGCCCAGCGGCGCCCGGTCGAGCCGTCCCGGGCCGTCGCCGGCCGCGAGCTCCTCGGTGACCCCGCACGACCGGCTGTCACGGGTCGCCAGCCACAGCCCGAGTCCCCAGAAGACCTGCATCGAACTGGTGCGGACCCCGGTTCCGAACCCGGCGGGCGGCTCGGCCATGAAGGCGGCCAGCGCCGCGCCGTCCACCTCCTGCCCGTCCGCCAGCGTGAGCCCGTCCGGCAGCGTGACGGAGAGCCCCGGCTGGAGCACCACCGTCCGTTCCGGGCCGGCCAGCGACCCGCGCATCCGCATGAACCCGCACGGCGCGATGGACCGGCTGACCCAGTGCCCGCCGGATCCGGAGCGCCCGAACGCCACCGCGAGCTGTGAACCGCGGACGTCCAGCGGCACCACGATCCGGGCGCCGGGACCGGCCTGATCCAGCCAGGCCGGGGCCAGGTCGCTGACCCCGACGGTCGCGATCACCCGGTCGTAGGGCGCCCCGGCCGGGTAGCCGTCCGCGCCGTCCGCGGCCACCACGGTCACGTCCGGGTACCCGGCGCTGGCCAGGTGCTCGCGGGCCCGGCCGACCAGGTCGGCGTCGATGTCTACGCTCACCACGGTGCCCGACGGACCGACAAGGTGCCGCATCAGCGCGGCGTTGTAGCCGGTGCCCGCGCCGATCTCGAGGACCCGCTGGCCCGGCGCGAGCATCAGCTGATCCAGCATGATCGCCATGATGGCGGGCTGGGACGAGGAGCTGATCGGCTGGCCGTCGGCGTCGCGCTTGGTCACGATCGCGTCGTCGAGGTAGGCGTCCTCCGGTGGCAGATGCGGCAGGAACAGGTGCCGTGGCACGTCGCGCAGTGCGGCGGCGATCCGCTCGTCGCCGATCCCGCTGGTCTGCAGGACTTCGGCGACAAGGCGCTCCCGCAGCCCGGTCAGCGACATGCCCTCGGTCACGGGCCGGGCTCTCTCGGGCGTTCGCGCGTCCGGCACAGGACGGCCGCCGCGATCAGGGCCGCCAGGCAGGCCAGCCCGGCCAGCACGGCGCTGTTCCCGGCCAGCAGTTGCAGGCCGTGCCAGTGGAACTCGTGGTACCAGGGCTTGCTGCCGGTCGCGAAGTAGGTGCCCGGCGCGTACCAGCCCAGGCCCGCCGGGGTCAGGCCGGACCGTCCGAGGTTCCAGAACTGCGGCCAGCTGGCGAAGATGAGGAAGAGGCAGGCCGCGGCCGCCCACCAGGCCGCCCGGACCAGGCCCCTGACGGCAGTCGCACCGAGGTGGGCCAGCAGCGCGATCCCGGGCGCCACCCAGACCCAGTGGTGGTCCCAGCTCAGCGGCGATACCAGCAGGCCGGTCAGGGCGCAGGTCAGCATGGCGGGCACCGGCTGCCGCGCCCGGTACAGCAGCGCGGCGGCGACCAGCCCGGCGACCGCGACCAGGATGGCCGCCGCGATCCAGGGCGCCGTGCCCTCCGAAACGCTGCCGGCCAGCCGGGTCAGCACGCCGCGCAGCGACTGGTTGCCCCTGGTGCCCAGGAAGACGATCCGGTTGGCCTTCAGGAACAGCCCGTGCGCCCAGTACGTGCTGGAGTCACGCGGCAGGAGCGCGTAGCCGAGCGCCGCCGTGGCCGCGAACACGCCGGTGGCCGTGGCGGCCTGCCGGTACCTGCGGATGAGCAGCAGGTACGGGATGAAGATCAGCGGGGTCAGCTTTACGCCCGCCGCGATCCCGATACCCGCTCCGTGCCACCACCGGGTCCGGCCCTTGGACCCGCCCGGCGTGAGTGCGCCGGCGGTGAGCAGGTCCGCCACGACCAGCAGCATGAGCAGCAGGTTGACCTGGCCGAGGGCGAGAGTCTGCTGGACGGGTTCGGTGGCCAGCGCCAATGCG
>DATBGO010000205.1:0-4773 GCA_036558005.1 Streptosporangiaceae bacterium
CTCGGCGCCACTCCCTCGATCTTCACCACGCTGGCCCTGGCCGCCCGCAGCGCCCGCGAGTTCAGCACCGAGTTGCTCGGCGGCGAGACCGACAGCGCGCCCTCGGCCCCGAGCGCGCCGAACACCTGCGTGTACGGCCCGCTGGCCAGCAGCCGCCGGAAGTCGGAGAACATGACGCTCGCGGACGGGGGCATCAGCTTGTCCACGCCCTTGAGCACGGTCGAATTGTTCACCTGGCGGGAGATGGCGGGGAACGGCGCGTACGCGACGGCCGAGCCAATAAGCCACGCGATTAGCAGAACCGACAGAACGCTAACCGCTGCGCCGCCGACGGCATCCAGGTAGGTGGCGGGCCGCCAGGTGATCCGGGAACGCATTGCCACCCCGATCCCGGACGCGATCAGCTGGCCAATCACGGCGGCGAGAAATACCACGATGATCGCCACCACGGCCTGCTGGGCCAGCCCGCTGACCAGTGAGGTCGCGATGCGGGGCCCGAACTCCGCGCCAAGCGCGCCGCCGCCGAGGAATCCGGCGAAGCTGAGCACGCCGATGATGAATCCCTGCCGGTAGCCGGCCACGCCGAAGGCAACTACGAGGACGATCAAGATCAGGTCTAGCAAATCACCCGGCACCAGCCAACCGTATACGCAGCGACGGGCTCAATCGCCCGGCCCGAGAACAGAATCCCGAACCCCGGATTCCGGGTCGCCGGTCAGCGTGCCTGGCGGCAGCTCGCTCACCCGCCCGTGGTCCCAGGGCCGCTCCCAGCCGCCCAGCGCGAGCAGCCGGTCCACCAGCATCGCGGTGAAGCCCCACACCAGCATCCCGCTGACCCCGAATGCCGGGCCGGTGAAACCCGACGGGTACCGGACGGTGCTGCGGTTGGCCGGGTCGGCCAGGTCAGCGACCCGGACCCGGGCGACCGCGGTGACCTCGGCGGGATCGCCTGGCCCGACCGGGCCGGGCTGGTGCCACCAGGCCAGCACGGGGGTGACGCTGAACCCGCTGCGGTCGATGTACAGCTCGGGCAGCACGGTCAGCACCCGCACGCTGTCCGGGTCGACCCGCGCCTCCTCGGCGGCCTCCCGCAGTGCCGCGGCGACCGGCCCGCCGTCGGCCTCGTCGACCGCGCCGCCGGGGAAGGCGGGCTGGCCCGCGTGCCGGCGCAGCCACGGGCTGCGCTGGATGAGCAGCAGGTCGGGCCCGCCGGGTCCGTCGGCGAAGAGGACGAGCACGGCGGACTTGCGGCCGCCTTGCCGCGGCGCGCGCAGCACGGCGGGCACCGCCATCGCGGCGGCGGCCTCGGCCAGCCGGGTCAGCCAGCCAGGGACCTGCGGCCCGGCCCGGTCCTGGCGGTCGGCCTGGCTCACGAGAACGGGCCGGCCTTGACCAGCTTGCGGGCCGTCGCCTGGTCGGTCGGTCCCTCACCGAACGACGGGCACAGCGCCGCCAGGGTGCAGGCGCCGCAGGCCGGCCGCCGGGCGTGACAGACGCGCCGGCCGTGCCAGATCAGCCGCTGCGACAGGTCGGTCCATTCGGCCTTGGGAATCAGCGAGCCGACTTCCTGCTCGATCTTCACCGGGTCACTGTCCCTGGTCCACCCGAACCGGCGCGACAGCCGGGCGAAGTGGGTGTCCACGGTGATGCCCGGGATCCCGAACGCGTTGCCGAGCACCACGTTGGCGGTCTTCCTGCCCACCCCGGGCAGGCTGTCCAGCTCCGCCATCGTCCTGGGCACTTCCCCGCCGAACCGGTCCCGCAGCGCCGCGGCCAGCCCCATCACCGACCTGGTCTTGGCCCGGAAGAACCCGGTGGGCTTCAGCATTTCCTCGATGTCCTCGGGATTGGCGCTGGCCAGGTCTTCGGGCGCCGGGTACTTGGCGAACAGGGCCGGCGTGGTCAGGTTCACCCTGACATCGGTGGTCTGGGCGGACAGCACCGTGGCGACCAGCAGCTGGTACGGGGACTCGAAATTAAGCTCGCAGTGCGCGTCAGGGTAGGTCTCGGCCAGGATCCTGGCCATCTTCCTGGCCCGCCGCACCAGGCCGAGCCGGGTCTCAGCTGGCCGCTGCCTGGCCTTCGCCCGCGGCATCACTTCCGTTGCCATCCCGCCAGCGTAGAGCCTTTGCCGGCCGGCCTGGGCCGCGCTGCTGGTCAGCGAGGCCACCGGGGACGGCGGGCTGATGGACGGCGCACAGCCAGGGCCGGAACGGCGGCGGCGCGGGCCAGGACGCGGCGGTGTCCGGCCTTGCGTGCGGTGCGCTCAGGTGCCGGCCGAGCACGATCACTACCACTGCGCTGGCCCCGGCGAGCCGCAGCGCCGCGGTGGCGCTCACCGCGCTGGCGCCCGATGTCCAGGTGTCATCGAGCAGCACGATCCGCGCGCCCGGCAGCGGGCCGGCCAGGAACCGCCCAGGGTCGATGTCCCTGACCTGCTGGTCGTCTCGCCTGCGCAGGGTCAGCGCGGCCCGCGGCAGGGCGAGCCAGCCGCCCGCGAGGGACCAGAGCGGATGCTCGCCTGGCCGGCCCCGGCCGCTGGGCACCACCGCGACATGGGTGGGCCGGCCCATGCCCGCGCCGCGCCACGCACAGGCCCCGTGGTCGCGCAGGAAGACCAGCAGTAAGGCGCGCAGTGCGGCAGCGGCCTGCGCCGCCCCCGGCCCGGCTGACTTGTACTGCCACAGGTTCCTGGCGTGCTCACCGCCCTTGGCGGCGTAAGCGACCGGGACGACCAGGTCAGGCAGTAGCCCGGGCAGGCACTCGGCCTGCAGCGCGCACTGGTAGCAGCGGGACCGGGCGGCCCGCGACGGCGCCCGGCAGGCCGGGCAGAGCGGCGGCCCGGCCGCCGCGGGGGGCGGCGGCGCGCTCAGCCGGGGCGCCAGCGCGGCCACCTGGCGCCGTAACGCCGCCCAGCCAGCCTGGTCAGCCCCAGCCTGGTCAGCCCCAGCCTGGTCAGCACCGGCCGCCCGCACTGACCGCCTGCCGCGCATGGCCGCGACGTTACCCCGGGCCGCTGACAGCGCGGCGGCCCTGAAATGCTCCTTACGGGAAGGGCCGGAACGGGCCGGGCGCTAAGCTGGTGCGGGCCTGGAGCCCCCGTTCCGGTAGGCTCACCAGGCAGTCCCGGGTGCCCGGGCTCCGCCGACAGAGACCGGCTCAGCGGCTCGGCGGACTGGGCGGGACCGGTTCGGGCAGTTCGCGGCCGACGGGACGTTCAGCTCACCACCATCGGGATGACCTTGATGCGAATGCCAGAGACAGGCGCCGGCCAGGCCACGACCGATGCGGAAACCGGCGGCCCTGCGGCGGCCGGGACGGGCCAGGCCGGGGACGGTCAGGCTGCCGCCGCCAGGCCGTCGCCGAACTCGGCACCGTCACCGGACCCAGCCGGGCAGGCTGCGGGCCAGGCCGGGCAGGGCGCTGCCAGGGGCCGGCTGGCCGGCGCCGCCCGGCGCGGTTACCTGCTGATCCCGCTGCTGCGGCGGCACTGGCTGCTGTCCCTGTTGCTGGCCGCCGGGTTCGCGCTGCGCCTGCTGTCCCAGCTGGCTTACCGGCCAGCGCTGCTCTATGTCGACTCCGTCAAGTACCTCTACAACGCCTGGCCAGGTACCGACCCGGTGGGCTACAAGATCCCGCTCAAGGTCATCCTGCTGTTCGGCAACATCCAGACGGTCGCCGCGGTGCAGCACCTGGTCGGCCTGGCGATGGCCGTGGGCATCTACGTCATCCTGCGGCGTCATGGCGTGGCCGGGTGGCTGTCCGCCCTCGCCACCGCGCCGGTCCTGCTGGATGGGTACCAGCTGCAGATCGAGCAGACTGTCATGCCTGATGTCTGGTTCGAGGCATTCATCCTCGGCGGGCTGATGCTGCTGCTGTGGCGGCGCAGGCCGGCCCTGCCGGCCATCGTGGCGGCCGGGCTGGTGCTCGGCGCTTCCGCGCCCATCCGCCAGGTCGGCGAGGCGCTCATCGTGCCCGCCCTGATCTACGTGCTGCCGCTGGCGGGCGGCTGGCGGCGCGCGCTTGTCCACGGCGGCGCGCTGTGCCTGGCGTTCGCCCTGCCGATCGTCTTGTACTGCAGCATCGCACTGGTGAACACCGGGCATTTCCGGCTTTCCAGGTCGGGTACGTCCTCGATCTACGGCCGGACCGCGGTGGCCGCCGACTGCGCCACCCTGAAGCTCCCCGCGGCCGAGCGGCCGCTGTGCCCCACGCCGCATCAGCAGTATCTCGGGGCCGATTTCCTCGACCATGACCCCCGCTCGCCGCTGACCCTGTTCGTGCCCCCGCCCGGGCACGGCCGGTCCGGCTTCGTCAACAGCTTCAACCGGGCGGTGGCCACCCAGCAGCCGCTGAACGTGCTGTCCTCCTGGCTGACCGACTCGGTCAAGCTGTTCGCGCTGTCCCGCGTCACCGACCCGGGCGACACGCCGATCTGGCGCTGGCAGTTCCAGGGCAGCTACCCGACCTACAACCAGGCCGTCAGCGTCAATCCTGACGGCGTGATCGTGGTGGGCCTGCGGTTCCAGTCCTCCGGCGGCCCGTTCAAGTACGAGGCGCTCAACCCGGCGCTGGGCGGCAGGGCGGAGGTGAACAAGCCGCTGGCGTTGTTCCTGCGGCACTACCAGCTGAACGGCGGCTACACCCCCGGGCCCGCCTACCTGTTCATGGCGCTGGCCGGGCTGATCGGCTCGCTCGGCCTCGCCCTGCGCCGCCGCGCACCCCAGCAGCGCCAGCTCGCCATCGCCTGCCTGCTGTTCTTCACCACCGCCG
>DATBGO010000206.1:0-24119 GCA_036558005.1 Streptosporangiaceae bacterium
GCGGGCGGCCAGCGCCCCGGACCGGGCGGACAGCGCGAGCATGATCACCGTCACCGGCAGCAGCGCGACCCCCGATTCCAGCGCCGAGTACCCGGAGACCTGCTGCAGCTGGATGGGCATCAGGAACAGCGCGCCGCCGAGCGCCGCGTACACCACGAAGGTGATCACGTTCGCCGCGCTGAACTGCGCCGAGCCGAACAGGTTCAGCGACAGCATCGGCGCCGGGGTGTGCTGCTCCCAGGCCAGGAACAGCGCCAGCAGCAGCGCGCCGCCGGTCAGCGAGGCCAGCGGGGCGGTGCTGGTAAAGCCGCGGGCCGGGCCCTCGATCAGCCCGTAGGTCAGCCCGACCAGGCCGAGCGTGACCAGCGTGCCCCCGATCACGTCCACCCTGCCGGTGATCTCCGGGTCGCGGGACTCCGGCACGTGCCGGGTCGCGACCAGTATCACCAGCACCGCCAGCGGCAGGTTGATCGCGAAGATCAGCCGCCAGGACACCGCCTGGACCAGCCAGCCGCCGACGAACGGCCCGACCGCGGTGGCCACGCCCGACAGGCCCGACCAGGCGCCGATCGCCTTGCCCCGGTCAGCGGGCCGGAACGAGGCCTCGATGATGGCCAGGCTGCCGGGGGTGAGCAGCGCGGCGCCGATTCCCTGCACCGCCCTGGCCGCGATCAGCACGCCGCCGTCCGGTGCCAGCCCGCACAGCAGCGACGCCAGCGCGAACCACACCACCCCGAACAGGAAGATCCGCTTGCGCCCGTACCGGTCGCCGAGCGCCCCGGCGAACAGCAGCAGGCCGGCCAGGGTGAGCGTGTAGGCGGTGACGACCCACTGCAGGGTGTCCAGCGAGGCGTTGAAGTCGCGGCCGATGGCGGGCAGCGCGATGCCGACGACGGTCGCGTCGATGGCGGCCATCCCGGAGCCGAGCACCGTGGCCAGCAGCACCCAGCGGCCCGGGCCGCTGGAGTAAGCCAGGCCCTGCTCGCTGCTGGCGGTAGCCACCGGGTCGCCTGCAGCACTCACTCGTACCCCTCCGTCTGCTGCTCTGTCTGCCGCTGGCCGGGCGGCCGGCCTCAGCCAGCCGGCCGGCTCCCCCTGCCGGAGCCGACCGTGCCCATTCTGGCCGGCCGGCCCGGATTGCCCCACTAGCGCGGGCCCGCCAGCCTCCGGCGGCTCAGGCGCGCGGCTCAGGCCTGGGGCTTCTTCGCCCGGCTGGGCGCGACCCGCGGCGGCTCGCCGGGCTGCTTGGGGTAGACCGGCGGCCAGGGCGCGTCCATCAGCCCGGATTCGAGGTCCCGCGCGCTGGCCTCGAGCAGCGGCTCCAGCGACTGCGGGTCGTCGTCCATGCCCTGCCACGGGTCGCCGCCGGCGGCGAGCCGCCCGGGCACCGACGCGATGGTGAACTGGTCGGGGTGGATGTCGTCCAGCTCGGCCCAGCTGATCGGCGCGGACACCTGCGCCCCTGGCCGGGCCCGGACCGACCAGGCGCCGAAGACGGTCTTGTGCGGGGCGTTCTGGTTGTAGTCGACGAACACCCGCTGCCCGCGTTCCTCCTTCCACCAGGCCGCGGTGATCAGGTCGGGCCTGCGCCGCTCCAGCTCCCTGGCCGCTGCCACCGCTGCGGCCCGGACCTGGTAGGGGTCCCACCGGGGCTGCAGCCGGGCGTAGACGTGCAGCCCGCGGTTGCCGGTGGTCTTCGGGTAGCCGGTGATGCCAAGCTCGCCCAGCAACTGCCGCAGTTCCACGGCCGCCTGCCGGATCTGCGCGAACTCGATCCCGGGCGTCGGGTCCAGGTCGATCCGCAGCTCGTCGGCGTGCCCGGGGTCGGCGGCCAGGTTCGGCCAGACGTGGAACCCCAGGCAGCCCAGGTTCACCGCCCACAGCACGTGGTCGATGTCGGCGGCGACCAGCGCCTGCGAGGTGGTCCCGTTGGGGGTGGACACGGTCGTGGTCTGCAGCCAGTCCGGCGCGTTCTTGGGCACCCGCTTCTGGAAGAACGAGGGCCCCTGGGCTCCCTCGGGGAACCGCTGCAGCAGCACCGGCCGGCCGCCCATCGTGCGCATCAGCGGCCCGGCCACCTGCCGGTAGTACTCGGCCAGGTCGCCCTTGGTCTCGCCGCGCTCGGCGAACAGCACCTTGTCCGGGTGGGAGATCGGCACGTCGCTCATCACCTGCGAGGTTACCCTCGGGCTCCGTTTGCGGACGTGCGCCGGGATACTCCCGGCGGCCTGAAGGCAAACTTCCGGTTAACACTGAATGACTGCCAGCCGACAACTTGGTACACACTCGGTTCCGGCTCTCGACATCCGCCAGGCCAGGCCGTGACGCTAAGTTTGTGGGAAACGACATGCTGCTGGCCCTGGTGGTCATCACGGCTCTGGCGTTCGACTTCACGAACGGCTTCCACGACACCGGCAACGCCATGGCGACCTCGATCGCCACCTCAGCGCTCAAACCCCGGCTGGCCGTGGGACTGTCCGCGGCGCTGAACCTGGTCGGGGCGTTCCTGTCACTCAGCGTAGCGGCGACGATCGCCAGCGGGCTGGTGGACACCGGCCTGGTGACGCTGACCGTGGTGCTGGCGGGGCTGACCGGGGCCATTATCTGGAACCTGCTGACCTGGTTCCTTGGCATCCCGTCGAGTTCGTCGCACGCGCTGATCGGCGGCGTGATCGGCTCGATGCTGGCCGCCGCCGGCGGCCATGCCATCCAGTGGCACGGCCTGATCGAGAAGGTTCTCATCCCGGCCGGGCTATCGCCAGTCATCGCCATCCTGGTCGCCGCTACCGGTACCTACCTCGTTTACCGGTTTAGCCGTGGTATCTCCCGCGGGGTCCGCAATCACGGTTTCCGGGTCGGCCAGATCGGCTCCGCCTCGATGGTGTCGCTCGCGCACGGCACCAACGACGCGCAGAAGACCATGGGCGTCATCACGCTGGCCCTGATCGCCAACGGCACGCTGCACGCCGGGGCCAGTGCCCCGTTCTGGGTCATTCTCAGCTGCGGCCTGGCGATCGCGGTAGGCACCTACGCCGGCGGCTGGCGGGTCATCCGCACCCTCGGCAAGGGCCTGACCGAGATCGAGGCCCCGCAGGGCATGGCCGCGCAGTCGTCGGCCGCCGCGGTCATCTTGCTGTCCAGCCACTTCGGCTACTCGCTGTCGACCACGCACGTCGCGACCGGCTCGATCCTCGGCACCGGGGTCGGCAAGAAGGGCGCGCTGGTCCGGTGGAACGTGGCCGGCCGGATGGTCACCGCGTGGCTGTTCACCCTGCCCTGCGCCGGGCTGGTGGGCGCGGGCGCGTATGCCCTCGCCGCGGTCATCGGCGGCACCGCCGGCGTCGCGGTCGACCTGGCGATCCTGGTGGCGATCGCGGCGACGATCTACCGGCGGTCCCGCGGCGCCGTCGTCAACCACGGCAACGTGAACGCCGAATGGGCTGGCACGGTGGTCCCGCGGGCCGAGCAGCCGGTCAACGAAGTCGTCGGGTCGACCGCGGCATGACCACCGGGAAAGGAGACCGGGCATGAGTTCCTGGATCGACCTGCACGCGCTCTGGCAGATCCTGGTGGTCGGCCTGCTCGCGGGCGCCGGGCTGCCCGCCGTCTTCGCGGTCGGCCTGCGCGCGCTGAGCATGCCGGGCAGGCGCGCCCGGCCGGCCGGCCCCGATTCCGATCACATCTACGGCGGCAACCCGGCCGGCGCCGCGGTGGCCGGGCTCTGCTTCGCGCTCGTGCTCGCCGCGATCGGCTACGGCATCTACCTGATCGTCGCCGGCAGCTGACCGCCGCGCCCCCGGCCCGCCGCCGTTCAGCCATTGCCTGGGCTGGTCAGCGGGGGCGGCTAGATTTCTGGCATGGGAGCGCAGGAGACCACGATCGAGGTCGGGGGCCGGTCGGTGCGGATCTCCAACCCGGGCCGGGTGTACTTCCCCGCCCGCGGCGAGACCAAGCTCGACCTGGTCAACTACTACCTGTCGGTCGGCGACGGGATCGTCAGGGCGCTGCGGGACCGGCCGTGCATGATGCACCGGTTCCCGTCCGGGGTGGCCGGCGAGAAAGTGCACCAGAAACGGATCCCGCACGGTGCCCCGCCATGGCTGGAGACGGTGCGGGTGAGCTTCCCGCGCTACGGCCGGCACGCCGACGAGCTGTGCGTGACCGAGCTGGCCAGCGTGGCGTGGGCGGTGCAGATGTCCACCGTGGAGTTCCACCCGTGGAACTCGCGCCGCGCTGACACCGAGCGGCCCGACGAGTGGCGGATCGACCTTGACCCGATGCCCCGCTGCGGGCTGGACACCGTGCGCCGGGTGGCCGGGCTGGTGCACGAGGTGCTCAGCGAGCTGGGCATCACCGGCTGGCCGAAGACCTCGGGCGGTAACGGCATGCACATCTATGTCCGGATCCAGCCACGCTGGGGCTTTCCTGAGGTGCGCCGGGCGGCGTTCGCGTTCGCCCGTGAGGTCGAGCGGCGGGCGCCCGGCGAGGTCACCACGACCTGGTGGCGCAAGGACCGGGACCCGGCCGCCCTGTTCGTCGACTACAACCAGAACGCCCGCGATCACACCATGGCCAGCGCCTACTCGGTGCGCGGGGTCCCGGAGGCGACCGTGTCCACCCCGGTCAGCTGGGACGAGATCGACAGCGTCGAGCCAGGCGACTGCACCATCGCCACCGTGCCCGCCCGGTTCGCCCGGCTCGGCGACCTGCACAAAGGCATCGACGACGTGGCGTACTCGCTGGACCCGCTGCTGGAGTGGGCCGACAGGGACGGGCTGGAGTAGCACGCGGTCGGGGCGGGGTGGGGCGGGCTGTCAGTCGCCGGCCGCCAGCACCTTGCGCGGGTGGGCGCCGTCCACGTACCCGACGAACGGCGGGTAGATGTTGTAGCCGAGCAGTTCCTGCAGCCGCTCCGGCAGGCTGGCCGCCACGTCGCGGGGGACGGCGAGGCAGTGGTTCTCCTGGGGCCGCAGCCAGCCGGCCGCGTACTCCAGGATCACCCCGAGCCGGGGCCGGCCAGTCTGGTTCGCCCCGCCGCCGTGCCACAGGCTGCCCAGGTAGAACATCGCCGACCCGGGCGCCATGGTGGCGGTCAGCACCGGGTCGCCGGCGCCGGGCTGGCGGCCGGGCTCCCAGGCGTGGCTGCCCGGCACGAACCTGGTGGCGCCGTTGCGCTCGGTGAACTCATCCAGCGGCCACATCGTGTTGACCACCACCGGCGGATGCGGCTCGGGCAGCGGGTAGATGGCGTCGTCGCGGTGCAGCATCTGGGCCTGCTCCCCCGGCCCGATCCTGATCCCGACCGGCGCGCTGAGCTGGTAGTGGCCGAGCACCTGGTCGAGCACGCCGAGCAGCAGCGGGTGCAGCGCTAGCTGGTCGAAGGCCCGGGTCTTGGCGAACAGCGCGTACACCCGCTGGGTGGCGAACCCCTCGAACACGTTGCGGCCCCGCGGCGTCGCCGCGAGCACCCGGTCCAGGTCCGCCCGGGCCGCGGCCAGCTGGTCCTGGCTCATCAGGCCCGACACGATCACGTAGCCGTCGTCGGCCAGCCGCCGCGCGACGTCCCGGCTGGTGGCCGCCGCGCCTGGCATCGTGGGCATCACCACCATGAAGCGTAAGCCAGGCGCTAGCGCGCCGCATGCGTGCGGGCCGGCACCCGGCTTGCCAGCCGGCGGGCCGCCGCCCAGCCCATCGCGGCGGCCACCGCCGCCCACACCGCCAGCGCCAGCCACGCCTCGTCCCGGCCGAGCGTCACCAGCCAGGACACGCCGATGGCCTGGCCGAGCTCGTGACTGGCCACCCCGTACATCCCGACCGGGAACGCCAGGCTCCACAGCCCGGGCTCGTAGCCCAGCGGCACCCGGTGCCGCCCGTGCCGCCAGATCCCGGCGGCGAGCAGGAACGGGATGAGCCAGGTCCCGAACGCCCAGAGCACCACCGAAAGCCCGGCCACCACCCCGTGCACGGCGGCGGCCAGCGGCCCGGGAGCCAGCCGCAGGATCTGCGCCCCGGCCAGCACGCTGATCGCCGTCGCGCCCATGAACACCCAGTACGCCGGCGTCAGCTCGGCTGGCCGCAGGCCGTACACCAGCAGCGCGCCGGTCACCAGCACCGCGGTCAGCAGGTAGAGCAGCACGGCCACCGCCCAGCAGGCCACCGCAGCCGCGGCCAGCGCGGCGGGCACCGGCGCGGCCACCGAGGTCGCCGCCACCGCGACCGAAGCGGCCGCCACCACCCACAGGAACCAGCTGCCGTTGGCGCTGGCCAGGACCGCCCGCGGCCGGCGCTGGCGGGCCAGCAGCAGCGGCAGCCCGTAGCTGAGCGCCAGCCAGCTGGCCGCGCCCACCGCCGCCAGCACCGCGGCGGCCGCCAGGTGCCGGTCGGCGGCCAGCCGCGCGGCCAGCACGTCGGTCCCGGCCACGAACGTGAACAGCGAGAACGCCCGGCGCGGGTCGGCCGCGTCCGCCCGCAGCCTGGCCCGGTAGCTGACCAGCCGCCAGCCGTAGGCGGCGGCCAGCAGCAGGTAGGCGGCGATCGTGACGCCCAGCAGGATGCCCGACAGCCCGGCGGCGCCGTCCAGCCGCACCGCCTGGGACACGATCCCGGTCGCCATCACCAGCGCGAAATAGCCAGGATCCAGGTCCCTGACCGCGTCCCGCAGGCCGTTCTGCCAGCCGGCCGTCACCGGTGTCCTCGCATAGCGCATAGCTTTCTACTAGAGGCGATCGCAGGACACGCCAGGGGGAGGTGGCATGGGAACGCAGATCCGGGTACGGCGCGTCTACGACGAGCCCGAACCCGACGACGGCGCTCGCGTGCTGGTCGACCGGATATGGCCGCGCGGCATGCGCAAGGACGTCGCCGCGCTGGACCAGTGGGCCAAGGACGTCGCTCCGTCCAGCGAGCTGCGCGCCTGGTACGGCCACGATCCGGCCAGGTTCAGCGAGTTCCGCCGCCGGTACGCCGCCGAGCTGGGCCAGGCCGCCCCGCGGGCCGCGCTCGGCCAGCTCCGGACCCTGGCCGCCAGGGGCCCGCTCACCCTGCTCACCGCGACCAGGGACATCAGCCACAGCCAGGCCGCCGTGCTCGCGCAGATCCTGCGGGACGCCGACGGCGGGCCACGGGCCGGCGAGGCAGCCGCGGGCCGCGAGGGCGGCGAGAGCGCCTGCTACGCGCACCTGGTCTGCCCCGAATGCGGCGCCGTCGTCACCGAGGGCCACAACCAGGGCTGCTCGTCCGGCTCGCCGCGCTGATCAGGCCGGATCCCGCCAGAGCGGGGCGGTCAGGCAGGTCGGGCCGCCGTCGCCCTTCAGCGAGATCTCCGACCCGTCGTACTCGTGCACCTGGCACCCGGCCGCTTCCAGCCCGGCCCGGACCCGCGGGTTGCCCGCCATCATCACCACCTGGCGGGGCGCCACCGCCAGCACGTTGCAGCCCATCGTCAGGTACTCGTCCTCAGGGACCGGCACCACGGTGATCGCGCGCCCGGCCAGCTCCTGCATCAGCGCGACCGGCGCCAGCGGCGGGTACACCACGGCCAGGTCGCCGGCGACCGGCGAGATCAGCGACATCAGGTGCAGCACGTGCCCGGGCCCGCGGTCGTGCGGCAGGTCGACCGATGTCAGGCTCGCTCCTTCGGCGGCCAGGTGCCGGCCCAGCTGGCGCAGCGCCTCGGCGTTGGTGCGGTAGCTGCGCCCGGCCAGCACGGTGCGCTCGTCCAGCCAGATGAAGTCGCCGCCGTCCGCGCGGGCCGCGCCCGACAGCCGCGCGGTCACCGGCACTCCCGCCGCGGCCAGCGCGTCCCCCAGGTGGGCCGGCTCGGCCGCGCGGGCCGGCTTGGCCATCTGGAACAGCACCGCGCCGGCCCCGGTGACCAGCCCGGGATCGCGCACGTAGGTGGCATCGACCAGGCCGTCAACGGCATCCGCGACCTCGGTCTCGCAGCCCAGGCTGGCCAGCAGCTGCCCGAACGCCTCGTGCTGGGCGCGCAGCCTGGCCGGGTCGGGCACCCGCCAGCCGGCCGCGGCGAAGTCACCGCTGACCGACGGGCGGCGCAGCAGCACCCGGCGCAGCGGCGCGGACATCGACCTGACCCCGAACATGGACATATCAGCCACTGTAGGCACTGCCGGCGCCGGGTTTCCCCGGCAAGGTGCCCGCGTCCTGACCGCCGCTCAGCCGAAGAGGGCCTCGCCCCAGTGCTGGCCGGGGTGCAGGCCCGGCGGGCAGGCGAAGACCGCGCTGCTGGTGTGCTGGATGTACTCGCCCAGCGCGTCGCCGGCCAGGGACCGCTGGATCCGGGCGAACTGACCGGGGTCCTTCATGAACGCGACGAAGAACAGCCCGGCCTGCAGCGTCCCGGTCCGCGGGTCGATGCCGTCGGTGTAGGAGTAGCCGCGGCGCAGGATCCTGGTGCCGCCGTTGTGCTCGGGACTGGCCAGCCTGATGTGCGCGGTGGCGGGGATGACCGGCTCCGCGGCGGCCGCGGTGGCGGCGAAGTCGGGCGGGGTGAACTCGGTGCCGCCGCTCAGCGGCGCCCCGGACGCCTTGTCCCGGCCGATGACCCGCTGCTGGTCCTGCAGGTAGTCGCGGTCCCAGTTCTCGATGAACATCCGGATTCTGCGGGCCACCAGGTAGCTGCCGCCGCGCAGCCACGGCTGGTCGGTCTCGGCCCCGACCCAGACGTGGTCGCGCATCAGCCCGGCCTGCCCGGCCTTGATGTTGCGGGTGCCGTCCTTGAACCCCATCAGGTTGCGCGGGGTCGGCTGGCCGGCGGTGGTGGTCGAGGTCCGGCCGAAGCCCAGTTCCATCCAGGCGTGCTCGACCACGCCCATGCCCAGCCGGGCGAGGTTGCGGACCGCGTGGAACGCGACCAGCGGGTCATCCGAGCAGGCCTGGACGCACAGGTCGCCGCCGGACCGGCCCGGGTCGAGGTTCTCGCCGGGCAGCGGCGGCAGCGGGGCCAGCGCGGCGGGCTTCTTCCCGGCCAGCCCGGGCCGGCCGAACAGCCCCGGCCCGTAGCCGATCGTGATGGTCAGCCGGGCGGCGGGCGAGCTGGCCGCCTCCCCGGTGTCCAGCGGCGGAACCTGCGGCCTGGCCGTCTGCCCGGCAGGCTCGCCCCTGGTCATCCGGGCCGCGGCGACCGTCCACTCGCGCAGCAGGTCCCGCAGGTCGGCCCGGGTCGCGCCGGGGGCGATGTTGAGCGCGCCGAACGCCAGCCGGTCCTGGGCCGGCGTCGCGATGCCGGCCTGATGCGCGCCATGGAACGGCACGATCTCGCCGGGCTCCCCCGCGGGGCTGGCCGCTCCCCCGCCGCGCTGGCGGTCCCCGGCCAGGAACCCGGCCCCGCCCGCCGTCACCCCGAGCAGGCCGGCCCCGGCCAGCATGGCCCGCCGCGACGGCGGGCCCGGGCCGCCGCCGCGGGCGGCTGGCCCGTCCCTCACAGCTGCCCGGAGATCTTCGACAGCGCCTCGGCCAGCGCGTTGACCCCGGCCGACAGCTGGCGCCGCTGGCCGCTGCTGACGTCGGCGTAGCTGACGTACCCGGTGCGGTCGTAACCCGGGCTGGCCTGGTAGCGCGCCAGCAGCCCGCTGACCGACGCGTCCCGCCGCTGGATCATGGCCACCAGGTCCGGGTCGCGGGCCTGCAGGTAGGGCTTAAGCAGCGACACGACCTCCAGGGCCCCGGCGACGTTGGCCCGGAAGGCCACCAGGTCAGTGTGTGAGTAGCGTTCCTCCTCACCAGTGATCTTCGAGGTGGCGGCCTCGTTGATGAGGTCGGTCGCGCCGCTGGCCATCTCCTGCGGGGTGTAGCGCACCCCCTGCACCAGGTCGTGCAGCCGCCGCTCGTCCCTGACCAGCCCGGCGCACTGGGCCGCCCCGCCGGCCAGGGTCCGGTCGGCCCATAGCAGCTGCTCGATCTTGTGGAAGCCGGTGAACTTCGAGGCCACCGTCACCGGGTTCTCCCACCGGCCGTCGATCCGGGTGTCCAGGTCGCCCCAGACCTCGGCGACCGGCTCGATCTGCTCGTAGTAGACCCGGGCCTGCGGGTACTCCCGCTGCGCCCGGGCCAGGCTGCCGCTGCCGATCGCCCGGCACAGCGCCTGGGTGCGGCTGACCAGCGCGGCGGTGCTGTCGTCCACGTAGCCGGCGTAGCCGCGCGCCGCGGTGGTCAGCCGCGGGTCGGCCGGGGGGCCGGCGGCCGCCTCGCCGGTCACGGTGAACGTCCAGCTCGGCTGGGCCGCGCCCGGGCAGCTGATCTTGTACTTGCCTGGCTTGACGTCGAGGGTGAAGCTGCCGGACAGGCCGGGCGTGAGGTTCTCCCGCTCGCCGAGGATGTGCGCCTCGTCGAAGCTGCGCAGCTCGGCCTCGGTGACCGAGCCGGCGGACTTGTTCGCGACGTTGAACTGGACCTGCCCGGCGCCGGCGCTGGCCGGCCGGGGCTGGCAGCCCTGCGCGGTGAGGTCGATCGAGACCGTGCCCTGGCCCGCCGTGCCGGACTGGCCGGACGGGCCGCTGGCAGGCCCCGCCCCGCTGCTGCCGCAGCCCGCGGCGAGCAGGATGAGGACGGTGGCGGCAGCCGCGACCGCGGCGCCGCTACGGCGGATGCTCACGCTGGGATGCTCCTTCGCTCTCGGGGGCTGAGCTGGCGCCGCCTGGCCGGCCAGGCCACCAGCAGGGCCATCGGCACCAGGTAGACCAGCCAGGCGGTCACCTCGGTCCACACCGGGAAGGGCTGGATGCCGAGCACGCCGGTGGCCAGCGCGGACCAGGGCGTGCCGGGGCGGACCAGCCAGGACAGGTCGAACGCCTGGGCCTGGCCCGCCGACAGCCAGCCGGCCTCGGCCGCGGTGTGCACCGCGGTCATCGCCAGCCCGGCGGCGACCAGCACCAGGACCAGGCCGGTGAGCCGGAAGAACCGGGCCAGGTTCAGCCGCACCCCGCCCCGGTAGATGCCGTAGCCGACCGCGGCCGCCAGCAGGATCCCGGTCACCGCGCCGGCCCAGGACGCGGTGGCGTCGCCGGAGGCGTCGAAGGTGGCCAGCAGGAACACCGCCGTCTCGATCCCCTCCCTGAGCACGGCGAGGAACGCCATCAGCACCAGGGCCCGGCTCGACCCCGCGGCCAGCGCGGACGCCGCCGCGCCTTCCAGGTCGCCCTTCAGGTCCCTGGCGTGCCGCCGCATGAAGATGATCATGTAGGTGACCATGCCGATCGCGCAGATGCCGACGACGGTCTCCAGGCCCTCCTGCTGGCGCTGCGGCAGGCCGGACGAGACCACCTGCAGGCCGATCCCGATGCCCAGGCAGATCACTACCGCGATGGCGGTGCCCGCCCACACCTGGCGCAGCGCGTCGCGGCGGCCCTGCTGGCCCAGGAACGCCGCGACGATCCCGACGATCAGCGCCGCCTCCAGGCCCTCCCGCAGCCCGATCACGAACGTCGGCAGCATGGGTTCCGGCTCCGTTCCGCATCGGCCGCGGGCTCGCCGCGACGTCGAGGTAAAGTTAGGCAAGCCTAACTTAGGCTTACCTAACCGTAGCGGGCGGCTCGCGTCAAGCCGCTCGCCCGGTGCCGAGGAGGCCCGCACCGCCTCGTCCCGCGGCGCTGCCTGGCCCGCCCGGGCCGCCTGGCCCGCCCGGCTCGCCGCCGCGCCGCCGGAAGAGGGATGATGCCGCTATGGGGTACGAGAACATCCTGGTCGACCGGTCGGACGGGTTCGCCACCATCACGATGAACCGGCCGCAGCGGCGCAACGCCCTGTCGCTGGCGCACATGCAGGAGCTGATCACGGCGCTGCGCGAGGCGGGCGAGAGCGGCGCGGCGGGCATCGTGCTGGCCGGCAACGGCCCGGTGTTCAGCGCCGGGCACGACTTCGCCGACGTGGCAGGCGCGGACCTGCCGGCCGTCCGGTCACTGCTGCGGACCTGCACCGAGCTGATGACGCTCATGCAGGAGGTGCCGCAGCCGGTGCTGGCCCGGGTGCACGGGCTGGCCACCGCGGCCGGCTGTCAGCTGGTGGCGTCCGCGGACCTGGCGGTGGCCAGCGAGGATGCCGGGTTCGCCGCGCCGGGCGGCCGGGGCGGCTGGTTCTGCCACACCCCGATGGTCGCGATCGCCAGGAACGTCGGCCGGAAGCGGGCCGCCGAGATGGCGCTCACCGGTGACGTGATCGACGCGCGGACCGCGCTGGACTGGGGCCTGGTGAACCGGGTCGTGCCGGCCGGCCAGCTCGACGCCGCGGTGGCTGACCTGCTCGGCCGCGCTACCCGCGGCTCGGCGCAGAGCAAGGGCATCGGCAAGCAGGCGCTGTACGCGCAGATCGACCTGGACCAGCCCAAGGCGTACGCCTACGCGGTCGAGGTGATGGCGGCGACCAGCCAGCTGCCGGACGCGCGCGAGGGAATGCGGGCGTTCCTGGAAAAGCGCGAGCCGCGGTGGCAGCGCGGCCGGTCCTGACCGCCGTCGCCCGGCGCGGCCAGCCGCGGCCCGCGGCCGCCGCGGGATGCATGATCCGGGCAAATCATGGTAGTTAGGCTGGCATGTTGGCATTCATCGTTGTCCTCATCATCGTCGGGCTAGTCGTCGGCCTCGTCGCCCGGCTGCTGGTGCCGGGCCGGGACGACATCGGCATCCTCGGCACCATCCTGCTGGGCGTCGTCGGCTCGTTCGTCGGCGGTTTCCTGCAGCGGCTGATCTTCACCCACAAGCTCGAAGTCCACCATTTCTACACCGCGGGCATCATCGGCTCGATCATCGGCGCGGTCGTGCTGCTCCTGCTGCTGCGCGTCACCGGCATGGAGCGCGGCCGGTCCCGGCGCCGCCGCTGGACCTAGCGGCGCGCCAGGCCCCACCAGCCGCCATGATCGTGGTGGTTAGCCAGCGCTATTTACTGGCTAACCACCACAGGTCAGCGAGAGCGCGGGTCGTCAGGCGGTCGCGGCCGTGCCCAGCCGGGGGAACGGCTCGGCGGAAAAGATCACCTCGACCGGGACCTCGAAGTGCGCGGCGATCCGCAGCGCCAGGTAAAGGCTCGGACTGTACTCGCCGCGTTCCAGGTAGCCGACCGTCTGGTAGTGCACGCCGAGCGCGTCGGCCAGCTCGCGCCGGGAGATCCCGCGCTCGGCCCGCAGCATGGCGATCCGGTTGTAGATGACCTCGCTGCTCATATTCCCCGCATCACTTTCTCGCGGCGGGCCGCGACGTTCGAGCCGGACTCGTGGCGCGCCATCCGCCGCAGCACGACCGGGGCCAGCACGAGCCCTGCGACGGCCCAGGCGGACAGGACGCCGAAGGTGGCCAGGTGCCGCCACGAGTGCCCGACTTCTACCGCCGCCATCGCGTTCGGCAGCAGCGCGGAGCGCATCCCCAGCCCGAGCCAGTACGTCGGGAACACCTGCCCGGTCCATTGCAGGAACACCGGCAGGTGCGTGATCGGGTAGAAGATGCCAGAGACCGCGGCAAGCCCGGCCAGCAGCAGCAGCATCGGCCCGCCGGCGCTGCGCTGGCTGGTGAACAGCGACCCGAGCACAGCGCCCAGCGGCAGCGTGGCGAGCAGCCCGAGCACGAGCACCCAGGCCAGCGTCAGCCAGCTGCCGGGGCTGCCGATCGCCAGGCCGGTGAACAGGAAGGCACCGGTGAACAGCGTGATCGCGACGACGAACGCCACCTGCCCGGAGATGTTGACGACCTTGCCAAGCAGGTAACCGAGCATGCCGTTCGGGATGGCCTTGGCCCGCAGCAGCGTGCCGTCCTCGCGCTCGGCCACCAGCAGGTCGCCCATGGTGATGACTCCGTACGCCACGACGTTCAGGCCGAGCACGCTGACCAGCATCGCGGAGCCCAGCGAGAAGTGCGTCCCTGGCACGTGCGTGTGCCGGGTCCAGATCATCGCGGCGAGGAAGCCGCCGGTCGTGATCAGGATCGTGATCAGGTCATGTGGCGTGGTCAGGGTCTGCCTGAACTCGATCCAGCCACGGGACAGTCCCGCCCGCGCCGCCACCAGCGCGGGGTTCACGCCGCCACCGCCGTCAGCCCGCGCGGCGCGCCGTGCTCCGCCTGGCGGACCAGTGCCATGTAGGTGTCCTCCAGGCTGGCCCGGCGCACCTCCAGATCCTCGACCGACTCGCCGTACTGCCGGAACAGCTCCCTGACGAACGCCGTCGCGTCGTCCGCCGCGTGCACGAACCGCTGCCCGTCCCGGCTCCAGCGCACCTCGGACTGGCCCGACATCGCGCGGGCCAGTTCATCGGCGGAGCCGTCCGCGATGATCGTGCCGCCGGACAGGATCAGGATGCGATCCGCGAGCCGCTCCGCCTCGTCCAGGTCATGGGTGGTCAGCAGGATCGTGGTCTGCTCCAGGTCGGTGAGCCGGTGCACGACGTCATGGAAGTCGCGCCTGGCCTCGGGATCGAAGCCGGCCGTCGGCTCGTCGAGGAACAGCAGCTCGGGCCGCCCCACGATGCCGATCGCCACGTCGAGGCGGCGCCGCTGGCCGCCGGACAGGTTACGCACCCGCTTGCGCGCGTGCGGGGTCAGCCCGACGGTCTCGATCAGGTCATCCACGTCCCAGGGGCGCGTGATGCTCGCCGTGGAGTACGGCGCGTAGTAGCGGCCCAGGTGCGCGAGCAGCTCGCGGACCTGCCATTTCGCGTGGTCGCGCCAGGACTGCAGCACGACGCCGGTCCTCGCCCGCCACGCCTCGCCGCCGTGCGCGGGGTCGGCGCCGAGCACGCTGACCTCGCCCGCCGAACGCATCCGGAACCCCTCGAGGATCTCGATCGTGGTGGTCTTGCCCGCGCCGTTCGGCCCGAGCAGGACGAGCACCTCACCGCGGCGAGCGGCGAAGCTGACGCCCTTGAGCACGTCGGCCTGGCCGTACCGCATCCGCAGATCACGGACATCCAGCACATCCTTCATGCGTCGAAGGATAGCACATGTACTACGATTCGTACGGGTCTTACGGCCTGGATGCTGCCAGGATCCCCGCCGCGGATGTCACGAGCCGACGAGGTGCTCCAGCCGGTCGATCCTGTCCAGCAGCGGCTGCAACTCGGACCGGACCGCGGCTGCCAGGCCGGCCTGCTCGCCGCCATCCTGCCGGGCCTCGACGGCCGCGCCCCAGCCGGCCAGCGCGGCGGCCACCGTCCGCCTGGTCACCCGCGGGTCCGCGCCCAGCGACCGGAGCACCTGGCCGGCCACCCCGTGCGGTTCGCTGATGAGGCCGAGGAGCAGGTGCTCGGAGCCGACGTAGTGGTTGCCGAGCCCGGACGATTCGGTCATGGCGAGCTCCAGCGCGGCGGCGGCCTCCGGGCTGAAGACCGCCTCGGCCGCGGCGGCAGCGTCACCGCTGGAGAGGGCCCCGCCCCGGTCCGGGCCCCGGCTGGCGAGGTCCGCACTGACCTGCCGCGGGGTGATATCGAGCGCGGTCAGCACGTGCACGGCCATCCGGCCGTCGGCGAGCAGCCCGGCGAGCAGGTGCCCGGTGTGCACCTGGCCGGCCTGCTCAGCCTGCGCGGCCGCCTGCGCTGACCGCAGCACGGTCATCGCCCGCCTGGTGAAGTTGACCACCGGGTGATCGGTAAGGCCGGCCGGCAGCGGGCCTGCCGTGATCTCGCGGACCGCCGTCACC
The DNA here is from genome assembly GCA_036558005.1 of Streptosporangiaceae bacterium. GTDB lineage: Bacteria > Actinomycetota > Actinomycetes > Streptosporangiales > Streptosporangiaceae > DATBGO01. Next base: position 15,631 of record DATBGO010000206.1, read on the forward strand.
CGCCGCACCGCGTGCTCCAGCGCCCGCTGGCAGACGGCCGACACCGGCACGTCCGCGTCCTTCACCGCCTCGGCCAGATCGTCAGGCAGGTAGATGTTGACCTTGGGCATGTCGGCCCTCCCGAGGCTCGGCTCAGCTATAACCCCTATATAACCCCACTAGGGTTACGGCTGGCAACCTCGTGCCGTCCCGGCTGTGCGCAGCGCCGCCAGGGCAAGCTGCACGATGCCGGGCACCAGCTCGGTGAGGTCCTGCTCCGGCCCGGCCGCGGCGTCGAAGGTCTCGAAGCTCGTGATGGCGTACAGCAGCGGCAGCACCCCATCCGGCCCGGCCCCGTCTCCGCCCGGCCGGCCACCGGGCCGGCTGACGACGGCGGCCAGGCCCGCCCGGCGGCGCTCATCCCGGCTGGCGATCACCGCGCCCACCTCGGGATCGAGCGCGGCCAGCGCCCGCAGCCGGCGCATGACCAGCCGGTCAACTGCCCAGAACCGGCCGAAGCAGCCGATGAACGCGGCCAGCGCCGCGTCCGGGTCGGGCTCGGCGAACGCGGCGGCGAGCTCGGAGATCCGGCCGGCCTCGGCCAGGTGGTCACACAGCGCCTCCAGCAAGCCGGTCTTGGACTCGAACTGGTAGTAGATCGTCGCGCGGGCCACGTCGGCCCGCCTCGCCACCGCGTCGACGGTGAACGCGGTGTAGCCCGCCGCCTCGCCCAGCAGCGACCTGGCGCCGTCGATGACCCGCTGCCGGCTCTGCTCGATCTGGCCCTGGCGCTTGCCGAGCTGATAGGGACGCGGGCTCATCGGGTTTGACACTCTCCTCAGGCCAGGGTTTTAATCAGACAGATAGTCTGAATAAAAGATATCACGGGCTCGCCGGACTCCTGCCTGGAGCAGAGCCAGCCCGCTGGACCCGCCCGAGGGAGGAAAGATGCCCAGCCGCTCACGTCCGCCGCTCACCCGGTTGCTCCAGTCCCGCCTGATGCGGGTGGTCAACGTGCCGATGCGCCGGGTGCTGGCCCGGCCCCGCCAGACGCCGCTGAGCAAGCGGCTGATGCTGGTGCGGATCACCGGCCGCAGGACCGGGAAGGTGTACCGGCAGCCGCTGAGCTATGTCCAGCAGGGCTCGGTGCTGCTGACCCCGGGCGGGGGCAACTGGAAGCTGAACCTGCGCGAGGGCGAGCCGGTGCCGATCCGGCTGCGCGGCCGCGACGTGCAGGCCCGGCCCGAGCTGGTCAGCGACCCCGCCGAGATCGAGCGCCTGCTCGCCGTGATGACCGCCGCGAACCCGGTCGTCGGCACGTTCGTGGGCATCCCGAGGGGCGCGGACGGCCGGCTGGACCAGGACCGCCTGCAGGAGGCGGTGCGGCACGGGTTCCGGGTGGTGCGCTGGCACCTGGCCGGGTCAGCGGCCTGACGCCCGCGCCTCCTCGATCGTGAGCTCGGCTGCCGGGTCCGCCTCCAGCCGCTCATCCGGGATCGGCTGGCCGCTGCGGACCGAGCGCCCGTAGCCGCCCTCATCCAGCCGCGCGAGCGCCCGGTCGATCGCCGCCAGCCGGCCCCGCAGGCTCTCGGCGATGGCGTCGTCCATGCCCTGGGCGGTCAGCGACTGAGCCGGATCGGCGATGTCCGCCGCAGTGTCGTCCTCGGCCGCCCGGTCCTGCCGCCCGGCCTCCTCGGTCCCCGCGAGCAGCCCGGTCACCTCGTCCCGTTCCGCCCGCAGCCGCTCCCGCGCCACTGCCTCATCCATCCGCTTCCCCTCACCTCTGGCTGGTCGCTGCCGGCCTGACTGTCATCTGGTGTTCCCGCCGCGCCCGGTGTGCCACCATCCTGGTTGACCAGCCCGGTCAGGCCGGAGGCCCGGCCGCGGCACGGATGACGGCCGGGGTGAGGGCGGTCATGGCCTCGATGACGGGCCCCGGGCCCGGGCGGGCGGTGACGATCCGGACGACGGTCTCGTCCAGCCCGGCGCTGAGCCGGGCCATGGCGGCCGGGGCGGCAGCGGCCGGGCCGTAGTAGCCCACCGCCGACAGCAGCTCGTCCGGTGCGGCATCGGCCAGCTCGGGCATCTTCGCGCCGCGGTCCCGCCTGGCTTCCAGCTCGGCCAGTACCTCGCCGAACCCCATCTGGGCGAACATGCCGCGGTACCCGGCGGTGTCCGGGGTTCCCGGCCGGCCCATCGAGTAGCCGAGCACCTGCGCGCCGAGCGCCCGGCGCGCGGCAGCCACGTCGTCGTCGACGCACACCCGGACGTACATCATGGCCGGCACGCTGCCGACTGCCCGCCCGGACCGCGCGGCGCCCGCGTCGATCAGCGCCCGGCTCTGCGCGATCCGGTCCGGCGTGGCCCAGTTCAGCAGCGCGCCGTCGGCGACCTCGCCGGCCAGCCGGAGCATCTGCGGGCCGAGCGCGGCCAGGTACACCGGGGCGGGCGGCAGGCCGGTCACCCCCAGCGAAACCGGCCTGATCCCGATCGCCGGGCCGTCCGAGCTGACCGTCTCCCCCGCCAGCAGCGCGCGGACCGTGGTGGCGTAGTCGCGCATCACCGCGACCGGGCGGTCGGGCATGCCTGCCGACGCCCAGAAACCAGGCCCGTAGCCGCCGGTGCCCAGGCCCAGCACGAACCGTCCGGATGACAGCTGCGCCAGCGTCGCCGCCTGCGCGGCCAGGGCCAGCGGCGTCCACATCCGCGCGGCCGGGACCACCGAGATGCCGGTGCGCAGCCCGGTGTCCAGCGACCAGGCGGCGCAGACGTGAAACGAGTCCGGCACTCCCCCGGCCGGGGTCCACAGGCTCTCGAACCCGAGCCGCCGGGCTTCGAGGGCGACCTCCCGCAGTTGCCCGAACTCCAGGCCGAGCCGGGCGTCCAATCCGACACCGATAATCATGAATGGCAGTATGCCGAACGCCGCCGCGGCGGTTACGCCGAGGACAGCCCGGCGGCCGGCTCGGCGTAGGCCGAGGCGATCGTGTGCCGGTCGAACACCCGCCATGTCAGCGCGGTCACGATCACCGCGAGCACGAAGCCCGCCCAGTACGGCGCGGTCAGCCCGAACCGGGCCGCGACCACGCCGCCGAGCAGCGCGCCCGCCGAGTTGCCGCCCGCCGAGATGAACAGGTTCGTGCTGCCCACCCGGCCGAGCATGTGCGGCGGGGTCAGCCGCTGCCGCAGCGACGACGCGACGACGCTCCACAGCGAGCCGTGCACCCCGAACACGAACAGCGCGGCGCCGGCCAGGTAGGGGCTGCGCGAGGTGGCCAGGGTGAGGTGCAGGCCGGCCTCGATCAGCAGCCCGATCCTGATCGTCCAGGTCGCGGTCACCCGCCTGATCAGGGCGTCGCCTATCACCGAGCCGAGGATCCCGCCGCCCGCCATGCAGCTGAGCAGCAGCCCGTAGCCGACCGCGCCGGTGTGCAGCCGCTCCTTCGCCAGCAGCACCAGCACCGCGGTCGACGCGGTCAGGGTCAGGTTCAGCAGCCCGATCAGCGACGTCATGGTGCGCAGCAGCCGCTGCCCCAGCAGCCAGCCGAATCCCTCGGCCACCTCGGCCCAGACCGCCCGTACCGCCCGCCGCGGCTGCGCGCCCGGCTGGCCGCCTGGCGCGTCCTGGCTGGCCGGCCCGCCCGGGCCTCGCGCCGCCCGGTAGCTGCCCGCGACCAGGCTGATGAGCACAGCGCTCGCCGCGTAGGTGCCCGCGTTCACGAAGAACGGCACGCTCGCGGCGACGACGAACAGGAAACCGCCGAGCGGCCCCGCGATCATTCCCTGCATCAGCGTGATGCCGCCGACCAGCCAGCCGTTCGCCCGCTCCAGTTCGGCTCGCGGGACGACCGACTGCACCATCGCCTGGCTCGCCGCCCGGAAGATGATCTCCCCGGTGTTGACCGCGAACAGCACCGCGAACAGCAGCCCGATGCTGGCCCGCCCGGCCACGATGGCGGCGGCCAGGACGCCCAGCGCGGCCACCCGCACCCAGTCGATCACGACCATCAGCCGCCGCCGGTCGACCCGGTCGACGAGCACCCCGCCCGGCAGCGCGAACAGCAGCCACGGCAGCCAGGACACCCCGGCGGTGGCCGACACCAGCAGCGGGTCCCTGGTCCGGGACGCGACCAGCAGCGGCGCCGCGATCGTGGCCATCCCGCTGCCCAGCGCCGAGGCGGTGCTGGCCGCCCACAGCCGGGCGAACGCGGCCTGGCCCGCGGCCGGCCTCAGCTCGGTGACCAGGAAGGGTCGCGCCCGCTGAGCGCGACCACCCGGTCCAGCAGCGGCGCGGTACCGGCCACCGGGACCGGCGAGCGGTAGGCATCCCCCCGCAGCTCTTCCTGGTCCGGGCCGGCGAACTGCGCGATGAACCCGCGCACCACCTCCAGCTCGCCGTCGCCGGGCGCGAACGGCTGCCCGCTGGCCCTGGCCAGGTCCCAGCCGTGGATGGTCAGTTCCTCCAGCGCGACCACGTGCGCGACCTCGGCGGGCATGTCGATCCCGCCGGCCCGGGTCATCCCTGACCGCGCGGCCGGGTCCTGCCAGGCCGGCGGCAGCGCGCTGAGGCGGTCACGGATCCGGGCCCGCCAGTCCGGGCCGAGCCGTGCGCCGTCACCTACGGGGCCGCCGGTCAGCCCGCTGGCCGCCTTGGCCGCCGCCGCGGTGAACGCGAGGGTGAACCGGTCGATGTGGTCCAGCAGGTCGGCGACGGTGTAGCCGGCGCACGGCGTCGGCGCCGTGAGCAGGTCGTCGGGCACCGCGCCGATCAGGTCAGCCATCCGGCTGGCCGCGGGCGAGAGGTCTGTGAAGGTCATCTGTCCGTCCCTGGTCGTGAGCTCACCGGTCTATGTATAGACGACCGCGCCCTGGCTGCGTCACCGGCATTTCCGGGCCGGCAGCGATGAGTCCGGCCGCCGCCGGCCGTCAGAACCCGGGTAACCCCGGCCTGGGACTGCGGGACTAGTCAGGGAGGACCAGGACCGATTACCGGGCCGAAATAAGGCGTCTGCCTGATGTGCTCAGGCAGGTCTTACTGCCAGCCTCGAAACTGCGGGCGACAACGATGTCCCGCGCCAAGGAGGAGCTGATGCAAGTCACCGCCCGGACGCGGCGGCCGGCCGCTGCCGCCGTGCAGCACCGGCCGCCCGGGGCCGCCCGGGGATTTCCGCCGTGCTGGGGGAGCCCGGAGCTGTTTTTCGCTGAGGACCCGCGCGACATCGAGCGGGCCAAGGAACTGTGCCGCGGCTGCCCGCTGCGGGCCGACTGCCTGGAGGGAGCGCTGCAGCGCGGCGAGCCCGCCGGGGTGTGGGGCGGCGAGCTGCTGGAGCGCGGCCGGGTGATCGGCCAGAAGCGGGCCCGCGGGCGGCCGCGCAAGCACCACTACACCGGCCCGGCCAGGGCGGGCGCCCGTCCGGCCAGGCCCGGCGGCGAGATCACCAGGAGGTGAGCCCGAGCAGGTCGGCGAGCATGCCGATCCTGATGTCGTGAACGGCCGGGGGCGCCTCGCCTGAATCCAGGTACCGGATCTGGCAGCGGCGCATGGCCACGCTGAAGTTCAGCCGGCCCGCGACGATGTCGGCCCACACCTCGGCCGGGCCGATCATGTCCCAGGCGGTGTCGTCGTTGTCGGCCGCCGGTGACGTGATGGACCGCTGCACCAGGTCGACCCGCCAGCGCACCGGCGGCGCGGACTTGCCGCCGGGCAGCACGAGCACGCAGAACGCCTCGCCGGTGACGGACGCCCAGCGGCTGGTGAAGCGCTCGCCGGCCCGGTCCATCCCGGCGGCGAGCAGCTTGCCCATGTCGCCGTCCTGGCCGGCCGCCGGGCTGCGTCCCGAGGCGTCCCCGGCGGCAGCGGCGCCGTCCGCGAGATCCGCGGCGGGGGCTTCCGGCTGCGCGCCGCCGGAGGGCAGCCGCAGGTCGGCGGGCGGCTCCCTGGTGCCCCAGCTGTCGTCGACCGGCAGGTAGCCCAGCCTGGCGGCCAGCTCGTTGACGGCGTTCTGCATGTCCGGGCCCATCAGGCCGGCCGGGACCGACCAGCCCCGGCCGACCGAGCCGTCGGTGATCTTCGAGGTGTGCCAGATCTTGTAGTCCGCGGGCCCGAACCGCTCCCGGTCCGGCGCGAAGCAGATCTCCGACACGCCGGGGGCCGGCGGCACGCCGAGGAAGTCGAAAATGCCGGCCGCGACCGCCTCCGGGTCGCTGACCATGTCCTCGTACCTGACCCGGTGGCAATGACCGGGAAACTGCTCTTCCGCGCGCAGGATGGCGCTGACGTTATCGGCCCAGAACCGGGCCATCGCCAGCACCGAGTTGCCCGGCGTGCTCGCGATATAAGGGTCGAACCCGTAGCCGTTCAGCCCCCACGGGCAGGCTTCCAGCCCGGAGGCGACCACGTCCATCGGGTGCCGGTACAGGCAGATGAACTTCGCGTCCGGGTACACCCGGAGCAGCAGCTCGGCGAGCCTGGCCGTGCCGAGGCTCTTGTCGCAGTACCGCTTCTTCCCGCGCCGCTCCAGGTAGGAGCCGACCATCAGGTCCATCATGTGCCGCACCCCGGCAATGGCCGCCTCGGGGATCTCCGGCGGCTCGTCGCCCCGGTTGGCCGACAGCGGCGCGCCCTCGATCAGCGACCACACCGTCGCCAGCTGCCCGCACAGCGCGGGCAGGTTGGTCTCCGGCGGGCAGGCCAGGTCGGGATGAGCGTCCAGCAGGAACCGCAGCAGCGTCGACCCGGACCGCCCGCCGCAGAGCACGAACACCGCCCCGGAGGAGGCACCCTCCCTGCTGCTGGCCGTGCTGTCCGCGACTGCCGGAGTGCTCGCTGCCACCATGTACTCCTCAAGCCCGGCCGCGGCCAGGCCATTGATTCGCCAGGACGCCCGTCAAGACCTATGGCAGCATAAAACGACTTAGCCGACATTTGACTGCAATTGGAGTACGCCGCATGCCAGCTGGCACCGGGCCCGATCCCGCCGCGGCCGCCGCCCAGTCCGGCCCGGTGATCGTGGCGGCGTTCCGGTTCTCCGGCGTGCAGGCGCTGCAGTCGGTGCTGTCCGGCTACCCCGGGCTGACCTGCACGACGGGCAGCGGCATCATCGCGGCCTGCGCGACCGCCATGTCCGCCTGGCAGCAGGTCGAGCAGGCCAGGACCCCCTCGCAACTGGCCGCGTCGTCGGTGCGGGCGCTGGCCAGCTCGATGATCACGCGCATTCTCGCGGCCGACGGCGGGACCCGGTGGTGCGACGTCGTCTCCGCCAGCGCGGACGCCATGGCGGTGTTCGCCCGGCTGTACCCGCGGGCCCGGTTCATCTGCCTGCACCGGGCCTGCGACAAGACCGTGGCGGCCGCGACGGCGGTGTCGCGCTGGGGCCTGGGCAGCACCGGGGTCGCCGAGTTCGCCGCCGCCTACCCGGGCAACAGCGTGGCCGCGGTGGCCGCGTACTGGCGGGCCAGCACCAGCGGCCTGCTCGACTTCGAGCAGGCCCACCAGGACCGGACCCTGCGGCTGCGGCATGAGGACCTGGCCGCGAGCCCGGAACAGGCCGCCGCGGGCATCGCCGGCTTCCTCGGGCTGCCCGCCTGCCAGCCCGGCGGGCCGGTGCCGCCCCCGGACGCCGCGCCGGACGGCCAGGACCGCGCGGCCCAGCCGGTCCCGCTCCAGCTCATCCCCGCGCCGATGCTGACCCTGGTCAACGAGCTGCACGCCCGGCTCGGCTACCCGGCCCTGGCGCCCGGCCAGGACGCGCTCAGCGGCTGACCGCGGTCACGGCGTGACCCAGCAGGTGAGGACGTCCTCGCCGGCGCGGGTGCGCAACCGGAGCCGGAACGCTACCCCCGGGGCCGGCCGCAGCGCGAACCAGCCGATCGGGTCGATGGCGACGACGTCCTGGGTTCCGGTCGCGAGCTGCACTTCGGCCTCGCCCGGCTGGGGCGGCGCGATCTGGCCGAGCAGCCCGTCCGCGCCGATCTGGACCTCGATCGTGAGCCGGGCCGAGGTGAACGTGAGTCCGCGCAGCACGGCCGGCTCGGCCCTGGTGCCCGCCGGGGCCAGCTCCGCCCCTGGTGCCGCCCCGGCAGCTGAGTCGAAGATGAGCGCGGCCAGCTCGGCGTCGATGGTCCGCCACGCGTAGGCGGCCTTGCCCGCCTCGACGAACTCGCGCGGCACCGCCTGCGCCTCGCGCACCGCGCCGGCCAGCGCCGCGAGAAGCTCATCGTCATCGCGCCACATGGTCAGCCTCCTCCGCGGCGGCCCCGGCCAGCGCCGCCAGCGCCGGGGTCTGGCGCAGCGCCGCCAGGCACCGGCCCCTGGTGGGCCCGATGCTCCCGACCGGCAGCCGCAGCCGCGCGCCAATCTCAGCGTAGGCCAGCGGCGGGTCCTGGATCAGCAGCGTGAGCAGCTGCCGGCAGCGTTCGGGCAGGGCGGCGAGCCCGTCCCTGAGCGCGGCCATCAGCTCGGCCTCCAGCAGCCCGGCCTCGGGCGGCGAGCCGCCCGGTGCCGGGCTGCC
>DATBGO010000207.1:0-2652 GCA_036558005.1 Streptosporangiaceae bacterium
GCGGCGATCTGCGCGTCGGTGCGGCCCCGGGCGACCAAGGTGACCAGTTCCCGTTCCCGGGCGCTGAGCTTGCCGGGGCCAGCCGGCACTGCTGGCTGCGGGGGGTCGGCGGTGGTCAGCATCAGGGCGTATTCGGCCGCGGTGGCCGCGCTCATCGCCGCGCCGCGCTGTTCGGCGGCGCGGGCCTGGTCCGGGCCGAGCGCCTGGCGGGCCTGGCGCAGGGGTTCCTCCCGGAGGCGCGCATGCGGGTCGGTGTCCCTGTTCTCGAACCCGCCTTGCTGGCCGAGCGTTTCGCAGGCGACCCAGGCCGTGATGGCGTCGGCCGGGCGCCCGGTCGCGGCGCACAGGTGCCCGCTGCCCTCCAGGACGTTCAGTATCGTGAACCACAAACCGGTCTGCAGCGTGAGCTGGGCGGCCTCGCGCAGGTGCGCGGCGGCGTCGCCGCGGCGGCCGGCCCGCAGGTCCAGGTCCGCCATCACCGGCAGCACCGCGCCCAGGGCATACAAGTCGCCCGCGTCCCGGGCCTGGACCAGCGTAGCGGCGCAGGCCCGCTCGGCGGCAGCTAGGTTCCCTGTCTCGGCCAGCACCCCGGCCAGCAGGTAGCCGCATATCCGGGCGGCCCCGCGGGGGATGTCCGGCACCTGGCCACCCTGCCGGGCCAGCCGGGCGGCGTGGTCCAGGTCGCCGGCGTACAAGGCGGTGATGACCAGGCAGGTTGTGGCATGGACCTGGCCGAACGGGTAGCCGAGCTCGCGGGCCATGGCCAGGGCGCGGCGGGCAGATGCGGCCGCCTCTGGGACCCGGCCCAGGTTGGCCAGGTTATCCGACTGCAAGGCCAGGCAGTCCGCCAGTATCGGGGACGGCTTCCGGTCCCCGATCACGTCGACGATCGCGGCGCACCGCTGCAGCGATCCGGGCAGGTCGGCCGAATCGTGTGCCATCCAGGCGAGCCAGAACTGCGCCGCGCACCACCCGTCGCTGCCGGGCCCGGCGCGCCCGGCCAGCTCGCGCAGCAGCATCTGCTGGCCGGCCAGCCGGCCGCGCAGCAGCCACCACAGGGCCAGCGCGGTCACCAGCCGCGCCGCCGTATCCAGGTCATGATCGGCCGCCCAGCCCAGCGCGTGCCCCATGGCGGCGTCCTCGGCATCCAGCCACCGGGCCGCGGCCGGTTCCCCGGCGATGGTCCTTAGCCCCGCCGCGGCCTGCTCGGCCGCCCGAAGCGCGTACCGGGCCAGCGCCGCCTCGGCATCGTCCTGCTCCCCGGCCGCGGCCAGCAGCCCGGTCCCGTAGCCGCGCAGCGTCTCCAGCATCGCGTACCGGGACCGGCCATCCAGGCCGGGCCGCGGCGGCACCAGCAGCGAGCACTCCACCAGCCGCAACACCGCCGCTGCCGCCCCCGGGCCGGCGACCGCCCCGGCCGCCTCCAGCGTGAACGGCGCCGGGAACACCGACACCAGCCGGAACACCCGCTGTTCCTGATCTTCCAGCAGCTGGTAACTCCACTCCGCCGCGGCCGCCAGCGATCGGTGCCGCCCGGCCGCCAGCCGGTCCCCACCCGCCAGCAGCGCCAGCCGCCCATCAAGCGATTCCAGCAGCTGGGACACCCCCAGCGCCTCGGCCCGCGCCGCGGCCAGCTCGATCGCTAGCGGCATCCCGTCCAGCCGGCCCACCAGCCGCGCCACATCGGCGCGGTTCTCACCCGTCAGCGCGAACCCCGCATCCGCCGCCCGGGCCCGGTCGGCAAACAGCACCACCGCCCCCGCGACATCATCACCGGCATCGCCCGGGCCGGGCACCGGCAGCGGTGCCAGCCGGTACGCCGCCTCGCCCGCGATCCGCAGCGGCTCCCGGCTGGTGGCCAGGACTCGCACGTCATCACAGGCCTGCAGCAGGTCCGCGCACAGCTGCGCGGCCGCGCCGATCACGTGCTCGCAGTTATCCAGCACCAGCAGCAGCTGCTGCCGGGCCAGCACCCGCGCCACCGCCTCCGCCGCGGGCACCCCCGGCTGCTCTCGCACCCCGATCGCCACCGCTACGGCCGCCGCAACCTGCGCCGGATCCCGCACCGGGGCCAGCTCGGCCAGCCAGGCCCCGTCGGCGAACCGGTCCGCCGCCACGTGCCTGGCGACCTCGTCGGCCAGCCGGGTCTTGCCCACCCCGCCCGGCCCGGTCACCGTCACCAGCCGGTATTCCTCCAGCAGGCCCGCGACCTCGCGCACTGCCCCGGCCCGGCCGACCAAACTCGTCAGTACAGGCGGGAAACCATGCACGCCGACGGCCGCCATACCCGCCGCAGCCCCCTCCATCCCCGTACCATAACCGCAGCCGACGGACCCAGAACAGCCCTACTCAGACCACCTTCGCGCAAGAGCGTGAGCCACGACGGCGGCGGGGCGCTGGGGGCATTGACAGCATCAAGAAACATAACCGAGCGGTCCGCATGAAGCCGATTCGACCGCAGATACAGCCTGATCGCCGCTGGCCTGGACGTGGCTGAGGGTGAGGCGGCTGATCGCCGAAGACGGCAAGTCGTAAGCAGATCCCAACCCCGCGCGGGGCGCGGGGATCTTGTAGGGATATACAAGAGGCAGGGCAATACCCAGGTCTTCCCTGGCGGCTGGCGGCTTACGAAGACGCCGGCCCGGCGGGAAG
>DATBGO010000208.1:0-7673 GCA_036558005.1 Streptosporangiaceae bacterium
GGCCGCGGCGGTGGCGGTCAGCAGGGCTGCGGCCAGTGCGGCCAGGATGCTGGCCAGGCGGCGGATGGCCCGGAAGGGGCGGGTGCGGTTCATGGTGACCTCCTGATGGTCGCTGGGGATTGATGTGGCCGACCGTGGCCAGCGGTCACCGATCGATGGCGGTCTGGGCCTGGAGCTGGGCGCGCAGCCACCGGACCTGGCGGGCGGCGCGGCGCAGCCGCCGTTAGGCACGCTCGGCGCGGCGGGTGGCCCGGGCCAGCGCGAGCGCGCGCTGCGCGGGGCGCTGCGCCTCGGCGGCCGCGAGCCGCTGGCGGTGCTGGCCGACGGCGACCTGGGTGAGCTGGTACATGGTGGCCCTTCTCTCTTCCCGGTAGCGGCGAACTGGTTGTTGTGCTCCACTGTCACGGGCCGGGGCGGGCGGTCACCATACGTAGCCGCGCACAGGACAGGCACAGGATTAGGCTGGGTAGTAAGGCCGAAGCCGGCGCCGGGGAGCGGGTGGGGCTGGCACCGGGCAGCGGAGGGGGCAGGCTCTGTGGCCGATGAGCCGGTGACCGAACGGGCGGGGCTGGGGTTCGGCGGGCTGCTGCGGCAGCTGCGCGATGAGGCCGGGCTGACCCAAGACGAGCTGGCCGCGGCCGCGCAGGTGAGCCAGCGGGCGATCAGCGACCTGGAACGCGGGATCAACGCCACCGCCCGCAAGGACACCGCGGTGCTGCTGGCCGGGGCGCTGGGCCTAGACGGCCCGGCCAGTGAGCTGTTCGTCGCGGCCGCCCGCGGGCGCGCGGCGGCGGGTGAGGCGCTGGCGGCCGCGACGCGAGAGGCGGGGGCGGGGTCGGCGGCGGCCACCCGGACGCTGCCGCGGGACATCGCCGGCTTCACCGGCCGCCAGGACGAGCTCGGCCAGCTGATGGCGCAGTGGGCCGAGGCCGCCGCGGGCGGCGGGGTGGTGTCGGTGCACGCGATCGGCGGGATGGCCGGGATCGGCAAGACCACCCTTGCGGTGCACGCCGCGCACCGGCTTGCGGACCAGTTCCCTGACGGGCAGTTCTTTCTGCCGCTGCACGCCCACACCCCGGGGCAGCGGCCGGTCAGCCCGGCCGACGGGCTGGCCAGCTTGCTGCTGACCGCCGGCGTGCCCGCACACCAGATCCCGCCGGGTGTGGATGCGCGGGCGGCCCGCTGGCGCGATCACGCCGCTGGGAAGAAGGTCTTGCTGGTGCTCGATGACGCGGCCGGGCACCAGCAGGTCCGGCCGCTGTTGCCGGGCACCCCGGGCAGCCTGGTGCTGATCACCAGCCGACGCCGGCTGACCGCGCTGGAAGACGCCGCGGTAGTCAGCCTGGACACCCTGCCCCCGGGTGAGGCGGCGGCGCTGCTGGTCCGGCTGGCCGCCCGGCCCGGCCTGCGCGTCGGCGATGCCGCGGTGGGTGAGATCACCGGCCTATGTGGGTACCTGCCGCTGGCGATCGGGATGCTCGGCCGCCAGCTGCGCCACCACCCCGCCTGGACGCCCGGCGAGCTCGCCGCCGGCCTGGCGGAGGCCCGGGACCGGCTGGGCCTGATGCACGCGGAGAACCTGTCGGTCGGCGCCGCGTTCGGTCTGTCCTATCAGGACCTGCCTGATGATCAGCAGCGGCTGTTCCGCCGGCTCGGCCTGCACCCGGGACCCGGCATCGACGCCTACGCCGCCGCCGCCCTCGGCGACACCACCCTCAGCGCCGCCCGCCGTGGCCTGGAGGGCCTGTACGACCAGCACCTGCTCACCGAGCCCGCGCCCGGCCGCTACCAGCTGCACGACCTGATCCGCGAACACGCCCGCGCCCTCGCAGCCAGCGACGAGCCGTCTGACTGTGAACTCGCCACCGGGCGGCTACTCGATTACTACCTGCACACCGCCCTGGCCGCCGGCCGGCACTTCGCCACGCCACCCGCTGCCCGCCGCCCGCCGCCCGGCCGCTCACCGGCCCGGGCCCCCGACGTGTCCACCCCGGGGCAGGCCGGCGCCTGGCTGGATGCCGAGCGGGCGAACCTGCACGCGGCCGCGGACTACGCCGCCGTCCGCGGACGGTCCCAGCATGCTGTCGCCATACCCGCCGCGATGAGCGGATTTCTGGCCGCCCGGGGTTACCGTGATCAGTCCGCCGCGCTCCACCAGGGCGCCCTGGCCGCGGCGCGCCAGGCCGGCGACCGGCTCGGTGAGGCCGACACGCTCGCCGAGCTCGGCGTCTTGCAAGGAGACACCGGCGACTACCCGGCCGCCGCCGCCACCCTGGCCCAGGCGGTGGCGCTCTATGGTGACGCCGGTGACCTGCCCGGCCAGGCGCACGCCCTCAACCAGCTGGCCTATCTTCGCGTGCTGACCGGAGACTACCCGGCCGCCGCCGCCAGCTCCCAGCAGGCGCTGGCGCTAGCCCGCAGCGCCAGCGACTGCCCCGTTGAGACCGACGCCCTCATCCACCTGGGCCTGGTGCAACAGCTAACCGGGGACTACCCGGCCGCGGCCGCTAGCCAGCAGCGGGCCCTGGCCCTGTCGCGTGACCTCGGCGACCTGGAAGGCCAGGCCGAAGCCCTCAGCTGCCTGGCCGTCGTACAGCAAGAGACCGGGGACTACCCGGCCGCCGCCACCAGCCAGCAGCAGGCACTGGCCCTGTGGCGCGACCTCGGCAACCTGGGAGGCGAAGCTGAGGCCCTTAACTGCCTGGGCGTCGTACAGCAAGAGACCGGGGACTACCCGGCCGCCGCCACCAGCCACCAGCAGGCCCTAGCGCTGTTCGGTGACCTCGGCAACCGGCTCGGCCAGGCCGATGCGCTCAACCGCCTCGGCGAGCTAGCGACCCGCACCGCGAACACCAGCCAGGCCCGCGAGCATCATGCCCAGGCACTGGCCATCGCCCGCGACCTCGGCGCGCCCCTGGAGGAAGCACGCGCCCTGGAAGGACTAGGCCACACCCAATTGCAAGACGCCAACCCCGGCCAAGCCGCCGCGCACCTGCGGCAGGCACTCGCGATCTACCAGCACATCGGCGCACCCGCCGCCCAGCGAGTCCAGCAAGCCCTCCAGAACCACCAACTGGCCTCCACCACCGAGCGCCAGCCAGCGGCACCCCCCGCAGACTCGTGAACGGCAACCCCGGAACTGGAGTGCTTGGCCGTGCACGCGCCCTCTTGGCAAGTCAGTCAGCGGGCTGGTTCCATGAACGAGCTGTCTTCGAGGCACTTCAGGAACTGGCTGGTTGCCTTGTGGATGGTGAGGCTTCCGCACGTAATAGAGAACTCGAGGGCCTCTAGCGCGGCTCGCAGTCCTTGTGCCCGGGCGATGTGTTCCTCGTAGTTGTTCGACTTCTGTATCTGAATCGCGACGACACTGGCCAGCGAGGCCAGGCACGCGAGCAAGCACAAGAACCGCCAGGATGAGGGGGCCAGGGAGGGAAATACTCCCTGAAGCCAGTCCGTGAACGGCTTCCCGCCGGCCGCGGGAGGCGCAGTCAGCAGCGCCGCGGAAGCGCCGGCGACTATGACGAGGTTCACCAGCAGGCGCCGCCGCCGGTGGTTGAATGCCAGGTATTTGTCTACCTCGGCGCGCTTTGACCGTACGCGGTCCAGCAGCTCACCCGGTGTCATCCCGGTCTCGTGCCCGCCGCCAGCAGCCGCTGCCGGCGGGTCCAGCCGCATGCTGACCGAGCCGATGCGGAGCGTGTCCTGGCCGTCCAGGCGCGTTGACGAGCGGATCGCCTCGCCGTTGACGAAGGTACCGTTGGTGGAATTGAGATCTGCTACCTGAACGGAACGGTCGGCGGCGATATAGACCTGGGCATGCCGGTGCGACACGAGCGGATCCTCGCGAAAGAACGACGCCAGGCTGCCCTCCCGGCCCAGCACGATGCCCCTTGCGGGCACCGGTATCCGCCGTCCCCGGTGCCGTCCGGTAATGATGACCAGGCTAGGCAACTCAGATCCGTCGCCCGCGGCAGCAGCATCGGCCGGCCCGGCGGCGTCTTGTGCCGTGCGGCTCGGGCCGATGAGCGACGGGCGGGTCGTCAAAATGTCGGTGGGCCCGGTGGGGGGCGGTGCATCAGTGGTCATGGCCGTTCGCCTCTTCCTTCAGGTCGCTGGTCGCGTTGCCGGCCCAAGCCCGTAAGCAGCAGTCCAGCGGGGGGTCTTCGCCGGTCTTGCGGTCGCCGGCTCAAGGCACCGGCCAGCCGGCCAGGACGTGGGGCTGGCCGTCGGATGCGCGCGCGGCGGGTGGCCCGGGCCAGTGCGAGCAGGCGCTGGGCGGGGCGCTGCGCCTCGGCGTGCGCGAGCCGCTGGCGGTGCCGGTCGCCGGCGAGCTGGGTGAGCTGGTACATGGCGGGTCATCTTCTTTCCCGGAGGTGGCGTGCTTGTCGTTGTGCTCCACTGTCACGGACCGGGGCGGGCGGTCACCATACGTAGCCGGGCACAGGACAGGCACAGGATTAGGCTGGGTGTCAAGGCCGTGCGTGCGCCGGGAACCGGGTGGTGGCTTGGTCGCGGGCGGCGGAGGGGATAACGGGCCAGTGGTCGATGGGCCGACGGCCGGGCAGGCCGCGCTGGGTTTCGGTGGGCTGCTAAGGCGGCTGCGCGATGAGGCCGGGCTGACCCAAGACGAGCTGGCCGGGGCCGCCCAAGTGAGCCAGCGGGCGATCAGCGACCTGGAGCGCGGGATCAACCGCACCGCGCGCAAGGACACCGCGGTACTGCTCGCCGCGGCGCTAGGGCTGGACGGGCATGCGCGCGACCTGTTCGTCGCGACGGCCCGCGGGCGGGTACTCGCGGGCGAGACGCTGGCGGCCGCAGTGGGAGAGGCCGGCGCGGGGTCGGCGGCAGCGGCCAGCCGGACGCTGCCGCGCGACATCGCCGACTTCACCGGCCGCCAGGATGAGCTTGGGCAGCTGATGGCGCGGTGGGCGGAGGCGGCCGCGGCCGGTGGCGGCGGGGTGGTGTCGGTGCACGCGATCGGCGGGATGGCCGGGATCGGCAAGACCACCTTCGCGGTGCACGCCGCGCACCGGCTCGCGGATCAGTTCCCGGACGGGCAGTTCTTTATGCCGCTGCACGCCCACACCCCCGGGCAGCTGCCGGTGGACCCGGCCGACGCGCTGGCCAGCCTGCTGCTGACCGCCGGGGTGCCGGCGGCCCATATCCCGCCGGGGACCGACGCACGGGCGGCCCGCTGGCGCGACCACCTGGCAGGCAAAAAGGTGCTGCTGGTGCTCGATGACGCGGCCGGGCACCAGCAGGTCCGGCCGCTGCTGCCGGGCACCCCAGGCAGCCTGGTGCTGATCACCAGCCGACGGCGGCTGGCCGCCCTCGAAGACGCCACCGTGGTCAGCCTCGACACCCTGACCTCACACGAGGCGGCCGGGCTGCTGGCCCGCCTGGCCGGCCGCCCCGGCGTCACCGCTGGCGATCCTGCGGTGGGCCAGCTTGCCGCGCTGTGCGGGTACCTGCCGCTGGCGATTGGGATGGCTGGCCGGCAGCTGGCCCACCACCCGGCCTGGACCGCAGCGGGTCTGGCTGCTGAGCTGGCCGCCGCCGCCGGCCGGCTGGAGCTGATGGCGGCCGAGAACCTGTCGGTCGCGGCCGCGTTCGGCCTGTCCTACGCCGACCTGGACGACGGCCAGCAACAGCTGTTCCGCCGCCTGGGCCTGCACCCCGGCCCCGACATCGACGCCTACGCCGCCGCCGCCCTGGACGACACCACCGTGTCCCAGACCCATCGTGGCCTGGAGGCCCTCTATGACCAGCACCTGATCACCCAGCCCGCCCTCGGCCGGTACCGGTTTCACGACCTGATCCGCGAGCACGCCCGCACCCTCGCCGCCGCAGGCGACCCCGCCGGCTCCGATGCTGCGACCGGGCGGCTGCTGAACTACTACCTGCACACCGCCCAGGCCGCCGGCGGGCACTTCCCGTCCTGGACGATTACCGAAGACCCTGCGCCGCCGGGCCGCCCGCCGGCCGGGGCGCCGCCGGTCTTCACGCCCCGGCAGGCGGGCGGCTGGCTGGAGGCCGAGCGCGCCAACCTGCACGCGGCCGCTGGCCACGCCGCCGCCACCGCACGACCCACCTACGCCATGTCAATCCCCGCCGCGATGGCCGGCTTCCTGGCGACCCGGGGCTACTGGGATCAGGGCATCGTCTTGCTCCAGGCGGCGCTGGCGGCGGCCCGCCGGGCCGGCGACCGGGCCGGCCAGGCCCGCGCGCTGCTGCTGCTGAGCCCCATGCAAACCATGACCGACGACACCCGGGCCGCCGCCGCCAGCGCGGCCCGGGCCCTGCAGCTGTACCGCGGCATCGGCGACCGGGCCGGGCAGGCAGCTGCCCTCCAGATGATCGGCGCCCTGCACGCGTTCACCGACGACTACCCGGCCGCTGCCGCCGAACTGGGCCAGGCGCTGCAGCTGTTCCGTAGCCTTGGCCACCGGCGCGGGCAAGGCGATGCCCTCCACTACCTGGGCATCGTGCACCGCGCTACCGGGGACTATCCGGCCGCCGCCGCCTGCCACCGGCAGGCGCTAGAACTCTTCAGCAACACTGGCTACCGGTCTGGCCAGGCCGACGCTCTCATGCACCTGGGTGCCGTGCACCGGTCTACCGGGGACTACCCGGCCTCCGCCGCCACCTTGCGGCAGGCGCTGGCGCTCGGCCGCGACCTGGGCGACCGCTTCCAGCAGGCCCAGGTTCTCACCGACCTCGCCGCGGTGCAGCGGCTGACCGGCGACAACCCGGCCGCCGCCGCTAGCAGCCAGCAGGCCCTCAGCCTGTTCCGTGACATGCGCCATGACATCAGCGATGCGGCCTACGCGCTCAACGAGCTCGGCCTCGTGCAGCAGCTGACCGGCGACTACGCCGCTGCTGCCGCCAGCCACCAGCAGGCCCTCGCCCTGTGCCGCAACCGCGGCATCAGCGACCGGGCCGGCCAGGCCGAAACCCTGAACTGCCTCGGTGAGCTAGCGTCCCGGACCACCGATGGCCGCCAGGCCCGCGACCACCACACCCAGGCACTGGCCATCGCCCGCGACCTCGGCGCCCCCCCAGAACAAGCACGCGCCCTGGAAGGCATCGGCCACAGCCACCTCCGCGACGGCAACCCCACCCAAGCCGCCGCCCCCCTGCGGGAAGCGCTCGCCATCTACCAGCGCATCGGAAGCCCCGCCGCCCGGCGCGTGGAGGAAACCCTGCGCCAGCATGGGCTCTCCCCCGCCTCAGCACACCCCGCCCACGGCCAGGAACCTGCCCATCAGCGCCCGCGACCGCCACGCGGCTCGCAGCGGGGCACCGAACAACAGCTACCGGCAGATCCAGCCACATAATGCCGTGTTGTGCACGGCCACGGCGACATAGAGTGCGTATCCCAAATCCGGGGTTGAGATAACGGCGGCTCGGCGCGCGTTCTCCCTGACCTTCTCCATTACTGAGCGTGATGCCGCTGATCCGAGTAGCTCGACGTCGGCCGTCGACTCGGTGTGGCAGGACCGTCCGGGAGGTCACCGTCGGGCGAGGTGCCCGTCGATGCTGCGAACCAACGGCCTGGCCGCCGCTGGCGAGATTCCGCCTGAGCTGGCGCGCGCCCTATGCGGCACCCATGAGGGCCACTGGTGTCAAGAGGGCATGGGAACCTGGCCCGGTGATCTGTGTGGTGTCGCCGG
>DATBGO010000209.1:0-1568 GCA_036558005.1 Streptosporangiaceae bacterium
AGTGACCGCTGCCCAGCGCCCGGATTCGCTCGCTGCCCGCGACCAGCCGCTGAAGCTCGGCCACTGACGCGGGCCGGTGGATCCTCCGGGCGCTGAAGGTGACGTTCCCGGCCCAGTTGGTCAGCCGCTCGCCCATCCTCGTCTCCTCCTGGTGGCCTTCTCGCTGCTTGGTGGCCTTCCCGCTGCGTCATCTCATCCTCGCCGCCTTCGCTGCCCATGACCCGCACCCGCCAGGGGTTTCGGTGGTGATGGTTCGGATGCCTGCCGGCCGGGCACCGGGACGCTATGGGGGATGTCGGGCATCTTGCGGGCCGGCCTGCCTGGGCGTGGCCGCGGCAGGGCACGGGCGGGCGCATCCGGCGGGATCTCATCGTGCTGGCGGCCAGCCTGGCCGTGTTCACCGCCTGCGCGGTGATCGTGGCCAATGGGCGGGTTGGGCCGGCCGAGCGGGCCGTGTTCCACGCCGTCAACGGACTGCCCGGGTGGCTGTACCAGCCGATGCTGTACGCCCAGTACCTGGGGGTGCTGGGGGTGCCACTGGTGATCGCGGCCGGTGCGCTGCTGTGGCGGCGCTGGCGGCTGGCCGCCGCGCTGGTGCTGGTGGTGCCGTGCAAGCTCGGCCTGGAGCAGGTCGCCAAGCTGCTGGTGCAGCGGCAGCGGCCGGGGACGACGGTGCCGGATGCGATCCTGCGCGGGGTGCCGCACGGCGGGCTGAGCTTCACCTCCGGGCACGCCATCATCACCTTCGCGATCGCCGGTCTGCTGGTGCTGGTGCTGCCGCGCCGCTGGGGGGTGCTGGCGATCGTGCTGGCGGTGTGCAACGCGGTGGCACGGGTGTATCTGGGCGCGCACAACCCGCTGGACGTGGTCGGCGGGGCGGCGATCGGCCTGATCATCGCCGCCGTGCTGGACATGATCTTCGATGTCGCCCGCGTCCACCGGCGCGGGCCGCCCAGGCAGGCCGCACCCGCGCGGGAGCACGGCCCACCCGAAGCCGGGCAGGCCGGGCACGATCAGTGACCGCCGCGCGTTAACAGTCGCCGCTGGTGACGGGGATGGGCAGATGCGCGGCGAGGGTGGTGCCCTGGCTGGGGGCGGACCGGACCTCAAGCCGGCCGCCGAGTGCCGCCAGCCGGTCGGCCATGTTCCGCTGGCCGGAGCCCAGCGGGGTGCGGCGCGCGTCGTAACCGGTGCCGTCGTCGGAGACGGTGAACAGCAGTGTCCCGTCCCGCGCCTGCAGGCAGATCCAGGCCTGGGTCGCCCCAGCGTATTTGGCGATGTTCTGCAGCGCCTCCAGGCAGCAGAAGTACACGGCCGCCTCAATGTCCTGGCCGTAGCGCCCGACCCCGTCGGCCTCGACGGTCACCGGCACCGGCGACTTGGCCGCCTGCGCGTTCAGCGCCGCGGCCAGTCCCAGGTCGGCCAGCAGCGGCGGGTAGATGCCGCGGGCGAGGTCACGCAGGTTCTCCAGCGCGCCCGAGGCTTCGGCCTGCAGGTCGCCGAGCATCTGCCTGACCGGATCATCGTCCACGGTCGTGGCAGCAAGCCTGAGCTTGATCGCCAGGGCG
>DATBGO010000210.1:0-3269 GCA_036558005.1 Streptosporangiaceae bacterium
GCGGCCCGAAGTCACCGGGCCGGAGCCGTTCGGCACGTCGATCCGCGACTCGGTCTTGATCGGGGCGCGCTGCGACCAGCCGCGCGGCACCCAGTAGGCCTGCGCGTCGGCGAACGTGGTCACGTTGATGTCGGTCACCCACTTGCAGGCCGATACGTAGCCGTACAGGCCGGGCACGACCAGCCGGGCGGGGAACCCGTGCGCGACCGGCAGCGGGGTCCCGTTCATGGCTACCGCCAGCAGCGCGTCCCTGCCGTCCATGACCACCTGCACCGGCGTGCCGGAGGTGAACCCGTCGACCGAGGTGCAGAGCAGCTGGTCGGCCCCGGACCGGATTCCGGCGCGGCGAAGCAGGCTGGCCAGGCTCGCCCCCAGCCACTTCGCGTTGCCGATATAAGGGCCGGCAACCGGGTTGGAGACGCAGCAGAGGGTGATGTAATGCTCGATCAGCGGCATCCGCAGCAGGTCGGCGAAGCTGAGCGTGATCTCGCGGTCGACCATGCCGTGGATCCGGAGCTGCCAGCTCGCCGGGTCGACCTCGGGCACGATGATCGCCGTGTCCACCCGGTAGAAGACGGCGTTCGGCGTGACGAACGGGCTCAGGCCCTCGATATCCAGGCTGGCCCCGGCCGGCAGCGGCGCGGCCGGGCGCGCGGGCCGCGGGAGGCGCAACGTGGTGCGGGCCCGCGTCACGGCGCTGGAGGGCCCCGCCAGCCGCTGGCCGATCACAGTGCTGACCCCCGCCACGCCCACGGCAACCAGGCCAGTGATCAGGAACCGGCGCCGACCGGGCTGCGGCTGGGACGCTGCGCGCGGCGGCGGGCCGGATGGCGCCCACGAGGTGCCGGAAGCAGGCAGGCCGCCGGCCGCCGGGACGTCGCCGACGCCGGGCGCTGCGGCGCCGCCGACGTCGGCCGCGGGTGCGGTGGAACCCGCCAGCTGCCCGGCCGGGCCCGGCTGAGCCGGCAGGGCCTGGTCAGCCTCCGCGGCCCGCACCAGCCGGGCCATGGTGAAGGCCCCGGCCGCGGCCCCGATCAGGACCGGCAGCACGTCGACCGTGCTGTGGTCCGGGCGGGTCAGCACGGCGGCCAGGCCGACCAGCGTGAAGGCCGCGAGCCCGGCCAGCCCATAAGCGAGCCGGCGCAGGGAAGCAACGCCGATCAGGGCGGCGAATACCGCGAGGACCACCAGGATGCCCGCCACCAGGACGGCCTTGTCGTGGGAGCCGAACGCGGAGATGGCGAAGTTCTTCACGGGGGCCGGCGTAGAGTCAATGGCCGCACCGCCAACGGCCACGACCGGCGAGCCCTGCGGCCCGGAGATCCCGGCGACCAGCTGGGCGACGCCGATCGCGACGAACGCGGTGATCAGGCCGATCGCCGCTCCGCGGCCCCACGCCCAGCCGCGCGCGCTGCCGTGGAGATCAGCGGAAGATGTCACACCATCTATTCGTAGCCGACATCGGCCTGGATTGCTGGATCGCGGGTGTGCCAAGCCGAAACCGGCACGGCTACGAATGACAAGTGCGGGAGTGAGGACGTGGGCATGACTGAGGGACAGCCGGGCGCCTGGCCGCCGCCCGCGCGCGGGGGCGACCTGGCGGGCCTGCTCGCCCGGGTGGCCCGGGGGGACCAGGCTGCTTTCACCACGGTCTACGACGGCGTGGCTTCGCAGGTCTTCGGCCTGGTGAGCCGGGTGGTGCGTGACCCGGCGCAGTCAGAGGAGGTGACCCAGGAGGTGATGCTGGACGTCTGGCGCACCGCGTCCCGGTTCGACCCGCACCGGGGGAGCGCGCTGGCGTGGCTGATGACGCTGGCACATCGCCGGGCGGTGGACCGGGTCCGCTCCGGGCAGGCGGCCGCCGCGCGCGAACTCCGGATGGCTGCCGCCGAGACCGCTTACGACGTCGTGGTCGAAGAGGTGGAAAGCCGCCTCGAAGCCCAGCGCGTGCGCCGGTGCCTGGACTCCCTCACCGAGCTGCAGCGCGAGTCGGTCACCCTTGCCTACTACGGCGGCTACACCTACCGGGAGGTGGCGAGCCTGCTCGGCGTGGCGGTGGGAACGGTGAAAACACGCATGCGAGACGGCCTGATCCGGCTGCGCGACTGTCTGGGGCCCGACCAGTGAGGCTCCGGCGGGAGGTCCCGCACACCCTGGCCGGCGCGTACGCGCTCGACGCGCTGACCGAGCCTGACCGGGTGAGGTTCGAGCGGCACCTCGCCGGATGTGACGCCTGCCGTCAGGAGGCCAGCAGCCTGCGAGAGGCGGCCGGCCGGCTCGCCGCCGCCACGGCCGCACCGCCCCCGCAGCGCGTACGCGAACAGGTGCTCGCCGAGGCCGCCCGCACCCGCCAGCGGCCGCCGCTAACCGCGGACGGGCCGGCCAGCTCCAGCGCCGGGCGGCGGGCGGTCCGCCTGAGTGCGCCGAGGATGGCAGTGGCGATCGTCGGCGGGTGCATGCTGGTGGCGCTGGTCCTGGGCGGCCTGTTCATCGACACCCAGCACCGCCTCAGCCAGGAACAGGCACACAACCATGCCATCGCCTCGGTTTTGAACGCGCCGGACGCCGTCATGACGTCGGCCCGGGCGGCAACCGGCGGCACCGCCACCGTCGTGATGTCGCATCGTGATCATGCGCTCGTGCTCACCACCGCGCGCCTGCCTGCCCTCCCGTCCGGGAAGCGCTACCAGGTATGGCTGATGGGACAGCACCGGGTTCGCGCGGCAGGCATGCTGCCCCAGCCCCGCCAGGGGATGACGGCCCCCGTCGTCGTGTCGGGGGTCGCGCCCGGGGACGCGGTTGGCCTGACCGTCGAGCCGGCCAGCGGGTCCCGTTCGCCCAGCTCCGCGCCGACGCTGATGGTCGTCCTGCCGTCCTGACCCGGTGCGTGCGGGCCGCTGACCGGACCGGGAACCGGGAAAACCCTCTATCGTGAGGATTCGTGAAAGCATCTCCGGAGGCGCAACTGCGGTTGCTCGAGCTGGCCGAGCTGGACGCCGAGCTGAGCCGCCTCGACCACCGCCGACACAGCCTGCCCGAGCTCGCGGAGTACCAGCGGATCGAGGTCCGGGACGCCGAACTCCGCGATCAGCTGACCACGCTGGAGGCGGCCGAAAGCGATCTCGGCCGGGAACAGGCGAAGGCTGAGGCCGACGTCGACCAGGTCCGGTCCCGGGTGGACCGCGACCGGACCAGGCTGGACGCCGGCCAGGTGTCCTCGCCCAGGGAGCTGGAGAACCTGCAGTCGGAGATCGGCTCGCTGGCCCGCC
>DATBGO010000211.1:0-8666 GCA_036558005.1 Streptosporangiaceae bacterium
TCGGATGAGGGAACACGGCAAAAATCGCCGACCGAAAAAGGCGATCGGTCATCGATCGAGTCGCTGCTCGTTCCACGATCGGCCGTGTGTGCTCGATGAGCCGCCCGTACTGCACGCCCGACGGACACGCGGTAACGCACGCCATGCAGCCGAGGCACGCGTCGATGTGGCGGCGGAACGTGTCGGCGTCGGGCCGCCGCCCCTCGAGCTGAGCCTTCATGTAGTAGATCCGCCCGCGCGGCGAGTCCGCTTCTTGCCCCCATAGAAGGTATGTCGGGCAGGCGGGCAGGCAGAACCCGCAGTGCACGCAGTCGCCCGCCACCTCGCGCAGCTCGCCCGTCGGGTCGAGGCTCATCAGATCCCTCCGGCGAACCGGCCAGGCGCCATCCGGTGCCCGGGGTCGAACTGGTCTTTCACCGAGCGCATCAGCGGCAGCGACGGCACCGGGCCCCAGATGTCGACAGCGCTGATCACCTCGGCGGGGGCGTGCAGGACCACGGCGCTGGCCCGGGCCGGCGGCCCGGCGTCATCCGGGCTGGCGCCGTCCAGGCCGTCATCGGTGCTGGCGGCGCTCCCGCTCGGGTCATCCGGGCCGCCCGGCAGCCCGGCGCGCAGGCCGGTGACGAAGCCGGCCACCGCGGCCGGGGCGGCGCTGGCCGGCACCGCCGCGTGGATCACCCCGGCCGCCGCCGAGCCGCTGACCGCCGGGTCCAGGCCGGCCGCCAGGGCCGCTGCGTCGATGGCGCCGAGTACGGCGGCTAGCTGGCCCGGCCAGAACGCGATCCGGAGCACGGTCCCGGCGGCACTGGCCGCGCCCCGGCCCCACCAGGGCGGCTGCTCCGCCGACACCGCGGCGCCGCCGCCCAGCAGGCTGGCCAGCCCGGACGCGCGCTCGGCCACGCTGCCGGGCTCGCCTTCCAGCAGGATCCCGGCCCGGACCTGGGCATCCCTGGCCGGCCGGTCGATCTCGGCGGCGACCGGGGCCAGCGCCGAGCCGGCCGCCTGCGCCAGCGCCTGCTGCGCGGCGGCGGGGCCGGCGCAGTCCAGGGTCACGAACGACACCGCCGCCGGGCGGGGGTGCAGCCGGAAGGTCGCCTCCGCGATCAGCCCGAGGGTGCCGTAGGAACCGGTGTAGAGCTTGCCGAGGTCATACCCGGCCACGTTCTTGACCACCTTGCCGCCCGAGCGGGTCACCACCCCGTCCGCGCGGATCACGGTGATCCCGATCAGCAGGTCGCGCGGGGTGCCGTAGCGCAGCCGCAGCGGGCCGGCCACGCCGGTGGCGATCAGCCCGCCGATGGTGGCGCCGCCTGGCGGGTCGAGCGCGAGCCGCTGGCCGGCCCCGGCCAGGGTGGCGGCCAGGTCGGCCAGGCGCACACCCGCCTGCACCCGGGCGACCAGGTCGCCGGCCGCGTGTTCCAGCACCGCGTTCAGCCCGGTGGTCTCGACGATCAGGTCGCAGCCGCGCGGCGGCGCCCCCCAGGCCAGCCTGGTGCCGGTGCCGCGCGGCAGCACGGTCAGGCCGAGCCCGGCCGCGGCGCTGATCACCGCGCTGGCCTCCGCCACGCTGGCCGGCCAGGCGACATACGCCGCGCGGGCCGTGCCGCCGCCGTCTGGGCCGGCCGGGCCGGCCGGGCTGACCCTGGCGCAGGCGGCGGTCAGCTCGGGCGGGATGAGGCGGCCGGCCATCAGAACTGGTCCGCCTCACCCGCGGCCACCAGCGGGTGCGGCTCGCGGCGGATGCCGGGTACCTCCCCGCACAGCCGCGGGGTCGGGAAGATCTTGCCCGGGTTGCAGAGCCCGGCCGGGTCGAACGCGCACCGCATCAGCTGCATCGTGTCCAGGTCGTCGGCGCCGAACATCCTCGGCATGTACCGGGACTTGTCCACGCCGACGCCGTGCTCGCCGGTGATCGAGCCGCCGTGCTCGATGCAGGTGTCCAGGATCGCGCCGGACAGCTCCTCCGCCGCCGCGCACTCGCGCGGGGACGAGTCGTCGAACAGCACCAGCGGGTGCAGGTTGCCGTCCCCGGCGTGGAACACGTTCGCCACCCGCAGGCCCGCGGCCGCCGACAGCTCGCCGATCCGGTCCAGTACCTGCGGCAGCGCGGTCCTGGGCACGACGCCGTCCTGCACGATGTAGGCCGCGCTGATCCGGCCGACCGCTGCGAACGCCGACCGGCGGCCGCGCCAGATCGCGGCCCGCTCATCGGCGCCGTCGGCGGCCCGGATCTCCTGCGCCCCGGCCTGCTCGCACAGCTCGCGCACCGCGGCGGCCTCCCTGGTCACGTCGGCCTGCGGCCCGTCCAGCTCGACGATCAGCACCGCGCCCGCGCCCGCGGGGTAGTGGCAGGCCACCGCGGCCTCCGCGGCCTCGATCGACAGCGCGTCCATCATCTCGATCGCGCCGGGCAGGATGCCCGCGCCGATGATGGCCGAGACCGCCGACCCGCCCGCGCCCATCGTGGTGAACGCCGCCAGCAGCGTGGTCACCGCCTCCGGGATCCTGGTCAGCTTCACGATGATCTTGGTGACGATGCCGAGCGTGCCTTCCGACCCGGTGAACGCGCCCACCAGGTCGTAGCCGGGAGCCGCGCCGGTGCCGTCGCCCAGCCAGGTCAGCTCGCCCTGCGGGGTGACGATCTGCAGGCCGGTCACGTGATGCACGGTGAAACCGTGCTTGAGGCAGTGCGCGCCGCCGGAGTTCTCCGCCACGTTCCCGCCGACCGAGCAGATCACCTGGCTGGACGGGTCCGGGGCGTAGAACAGCCCGAACGGCTCCGCCGCCTTGCTCACCGCCAGGTTGGTCACCCCCGGCTCCACGATGGCCCGGCGGCTGGCCGGGTCGACCGAGATGATCCGGCGCATCCGGGATGTGACGATCAGCACCCCGTCGGCCCTGGGCAGCGCGCCGCCGGACAGGCCGGTGCCCGAGCCGCGGGCCACGAACGGCACCCCGGCGGCCGCGCACGCGGCGACCACCGCGGCGACCTGCCTGGCGGTCCTGGGCAGCACCACCAGGCCCGGACTGCACCGGTGCGCGGTCAGCCCGTCACATTCATAGGTGCGCAGCTGGAACGGGTCACTGACGACGCCATCGGGCCCGCAGATCTGCGTCATCGCTTCGATCAGCGCTTCGGTCATCGGCTGGCCTCCCACTCCAGGGTGCGCCATCCGCCCGGGCAATGCCACGGCGGGCCGGCCGACTTACGGCATCCGCTCGTAAGCCGGGATGGTGAGGAACTCGGCGTAGTCGTCGGCCAGGGCGACTTCCTTGAACAGCGCCACCGCCTCGTCGTACCTGGCGGCGTCGAACGCGGCGCCGGACTGCTCGCGGATGGTGGCCAGCTCCTCGCCGATCACCCGCTCCACCAGGCCCGGCGTCACCTGCGGGCCCTGCGCCAGCGCGACGTCGTTGTGCAGCCACTGCCAGACCTGGGACCTGGCGATCTCGGCGGTGGCGGCGTCCTCCATCAGGTTGAAGATCCCCACCGCGCCGGTGCCGGCCAGCCAGCTGGCCAGGTACTGCAGGCCGACGCTGACGTTGTTGCGCAGCCCGGACTCGGTGATCTCGCCCGGGGTCTTGTCGACCGCCAGCAGCTCGGCGGCGCTCACCCGGACGTCGTCGCGCAGCCTGCCCAGCTGGTTGGGCGCGTCGCCGAGCACATGGTCGAACATCTCCCGGCAGACCGGGACCAGGTCCGGGTGCGCCACCCAGGACCCGTCGAAGCCGTCGCGGGACTCCCTGGCCTTGTCGTCGCGGACCTTGGCCAGGGCGATGGCGTTCACCTCGGGGTCGCGCCTGCTGGGGATGAAGGCCGCCATCCCGCCGATCGCGTGCGCGCCGCGCTGATGGCAGGTGCGCACCAGCAGCTCGGTGTAGGCACGCATGAACGGGGCGGTCATGGTGACCGAGTTGCGCTCGGGCAGCAGGAACTGGGTGCCCCTGGTCCGGAACTTCTTGATGATCGAGAACATGTAGTCCCAGCGGCCCGCGTTCAGCCCGGCGCTGTGATCGCGCAGCTCGTAGAGGATCTCGTCCATCTCGAACGCGGCCGGGATGGTCTCGATCAGCACGGTCGCCCTGATCGTGCCGCGCGGGATCCCGAACATGTCCTGGGCCAGGCTGAACGCGTCGTTCCAGAGCCTGGCCTCCAGGTGGCTCTCCATCTTGGCCAGGTAGAAGTACGGTCCCTGGCCGGCCGCCAGCTGCCGCCGCGCGCAGTTGGCGAAGTACATCGCGAAGTCGAACAGGCTGCCCGACACCCGCTGCCCGTCCACCAGCATGTGCTTCTCGTCCAGCTGCCAGCCGCGCGGCCGGACCACGATCGTGGCCAGCTCGTCAGCGGGCCTGAGCTGGTAGCTCTTCCCGTCCGGGCTGGTGAAGCCGATCTTGCGGTCGAGCGCGTCGGCGAGGTTGAGCTGGCCGGTCACCATGTTGTCCCACAGCGGGGTGTTGGCGTCCTCGAAGTCGGCCAGCCAGACCTTCGCGCCGGAGTTCAGCGCGTTGATCGTCATCTTCTTGTCAGTCGGCCCGGTGATCTCGACCCGCCGGTCGGCCAGGCCGGGCGCGGGCGGGGCGACCCGCCACGAGCTGTCCTCGCGGGTGGCCCTGGTACCAGCCAGGAAGTCGAGCATCGCGCCCGCCGACAGCTCCTGCTGGCGGCTGGCCCTGGCGGCGAGCAGTTCGGCCCGGCGGGGACCGAGCTCGCGCTGGAGCGCGGCGATCAGGGCGACCGCCTCCGGGGTGAGGACCTCGTCGTACCGGTCACCGGGCTGCCCGGTGATCTGCACTCCCTCAGTTTCCTTCACGCCTGCTGCTCCTCCCTGGTTCGATACCAGCCGGTTGCGACGCTGGTCAGGACGACGCTAACGGCCGGGCCGCGCGCGGGTCAAAGCCGCCAGGCGGCGCCGGGCACATCCACGGCCCGGCCGGCGTTAATTTGAGGTGAAGTGATGACGCACCGCATGGGACCATCGAGTCCCCAGCCAGCCGGGCGGCAGCCGCCGCCGCGGGCGACCCGCGGTAGCCCCGCCGCCAGGACACAGCGGCCTTAGGTAGGTAATGACTGCGCTTCCTCATGACAATCCGGCCGGTGACCGGCCAGACCAGGATAATCCGGAGCTGGACGCGGGCCAGCTGGACCTGGAGGACCGGCACGCGCTGCGCCGGGTGGCCGGCCTCTCCACCGAGCTGCAGGACGTCACCGAGGTCGAGTACCGGGTGCTGCGGCTGGAGCGGGTCGTGCTGATGGGCGTGTGGACCGAGGGCACGCTGGCGAACGCGGAGAACTCGCTGCGCGAGCTGTCCCGGCTGGCCCAGACGGCCGGCTCGGAGGTGCTCGACGGGCTGATCCAGCGGCGCGGCCGGCCCGACGCCGCCACCTACGTGGGCGCGGGCAAGGCGGCCGAGCTGGCCGACCTGGTGCTGTCGTCGGGCGCGGACACGGTGATCTGCGACGGCGAGCTGACCGCCAGCCAGCTGCGCCGGCTGGAGGGCGTCGTCCGGGTCAAGGTGATCGACCGGACCGCGCTGATCCTGGACATCTTCGCCCAGCACGCCCGGAGCAAGGAAGGCAAGGCCCAGGTCGAGCTGGCCCAGCTGGAATACCTGCTGCCCCGGCTGCGCGGCTGGGGCGAGTCGCTGTCCCGGCAGGCGGGCGGCCGGGTCGCGGGCGGCGGCGGGATCGGCACCAGGGGCCCCGGCGAGACCAAGATCGAGACCGACCGGCGGCGGATCAGGGCCCGGATCACCAAGCTGCGCCGGGAGATCGCCGGGATGTCGGCGGGCCGGGAGGTGCAGCGCGGCCAGCGCCGCCGCAGGGCAGTGCCCTCGGTGGCGATCGCCGGCTACACCAACGCCGGCAAGTCCAGCCTGCTGAACCGGCTGACCGGCGCCGAGGTGCTGGTGGACGACTCGCTGTTCGCCACGCTCGACCCGGCGGTGCGGCGGGCCCGCACCCCGTCGGGCTGGCCGATCACGCTCACCGACACCGTCGGGTTCGTCCGGCACCTGCCGCACCAGCTGGTCGACGCGTTCGGTTCCACCCTGGAGGAGGTCGCCGAGGCCGACCTGATCCTGCACGTCGTGGACGGGTCAGACGCCGACCCGCGGGCCCAGCTGGCCGCGGTGCGGGAGGTGCTCGGCCAGGTCGGCGCCGGGCACGTGGCCGAGCTGGTGGTGGTCAACAAGGCGGACGCGGCCGATCCGATCGAGCTGGAGGGGCTGCGGCTGGCCGAGCGCGGGGCGGTGATCGTCTCGGCCCGCACCGGCGCGGGCCTCGCGGAACTGCGCGGCGAGATCGAGCGGCTGCTGCCCCGGCGCGACAGCGAGGTCAGCGTGACGGTGCCGTACGAGCGGGGCGACCTGCTCGCGCGCGCCCACGCCGAGGGCGAGGTGCTGAAGGCCGAGCACGGCCAGCACGGCACCGAGCTGACCGCCAGGGTCCCGCCCGGCCTGGCCGCCGAACTGGGCCGGCTGCCGGTGCCCCAGCCGCTGGCCTGACGCCTTCCTGACCGGTAGTTCGGGAAGTGTGAATCCTGAATTTGGAGATACGCGACAAAAAGCGATCCGCAAACTGTGAAATATCAGCCTGCGATGATCACGGCCGGGTAAAGTAAGGGCGATCACCGGCCGGGGGAGCAGCCAGCAGGCCAGGCAGGACAGGCGATCGCGGTGCTAAATCAGCGTAGAAGGGCCTGTACACCAGGCCGTCTGGTGCAATACCGTAACTGAACCGATATGTTGGTGGGCGCATCCGCACAGTGCCCATCTTGTGGTGCAGCTCGCTTTCCGCTTCACTAGGTCTTTGCCGGTGTATAACCATCAGGCACGAGTAACAGTGGCAGGTGACCGCTCATGGCAACCGGGACTGTCCGCCGTGACGCACCCGGCCGCGGGTGCCGCCGGCGATGACCGTCCGCCTCCTGACCAACATCGGCCGGCTGTGGACCGGGTCTGAGGTCTGGAGCAACGCCGCGATCCTGGCGCACGACGACCGCATCGCCTGGGTCGGGCCCGCCGCCGAGCTGCCCGAGAGCCTGCCCGGCGTGCTGGCCGACATCGTCGACGTCGACCACGTGGAGAACCTGGGCGGCGCGCTGGTCACGCCCGGGCTGATCGACGCGCACACCCACCCGGTGTACGCGGGCAACCGCTGGGCCGAGCTGGCGATGCGCTCCAGCGGGTCCTCGCCGGCCGAGATCGCCACCGCGGGCGGCGGGCTGGCCTCGACGGTGACCGTGACCAGGGGCACCGACCCGTGGACCTTGTGCAACGGGGTGCGGGAGCGGCTGCGCGACTGGCTGCTGACCGGGACCACCACCATCGAGGCGAAGACCGGCTACCACCTGACCAGGGACGGCGAGCTGGCCGACGTCCGGCTGCTGCGCTCGCTGGAGGGCGAGCCCGGCATGCCGCGGGTACACGTCACGTTCCTGGGCGCGCACGCGGTGCCGCCGGAGTACTTCGGCCGGCGGCACGACTACGTGGACGCGGTCAGCACCTGGTGCCAGGACGCGGCCCTGGCCGGCGCGGACAGCGTGGACATCTACTGCGACGACGGCCGGTTCACCGAGCGGGAAGCGCAGTGGGTGCTGGCGGCGGGCCGGGCCGCCGGGCTGCTGCCCCGGCTGCACGCGTGCGGCGACGCCAGCAACGCGGCGGTGCGGCTGGCCGCCGAGCTCGGCTGCGCCTCAGCCGACCTGCTGCACGACGCCGGCGACGAGGACGTGGCCGCGCTGGCGCAGGCCGGGGTGGCCGCCGTGGTCTGCCCGGCGACGGCGCTGGAGACCGGCCGGACCGCGCCGGTCCGGCAGCTGCTGGACAAGGGCGTCGCGGTCGCGCTCGGCTCCGACCACGGGCCCGGCGGCAACGGGATCACCTCGATGCCGCTGGTGATCGCGCTGGCGGTCACCCACTTCGGGATGAGCGTGACCGAGGCGCTGCGGGCGGCCACCCTCGGCGGCGCCAGGGCGCTGCGCGCGCCGGACCGGGGCGCGATGGTGCGCGGCAGGTACGCCGACATCGTCGCCTGGGACGCCGACCACGAGGGCGCGTTCGCCTGGGCCTACGGGCTCAAGCCGCTGCGGGTCTGGCGCGGCGGCCAGCCGGTGACGGGCTAGGACCCCGGCCGCGAACGTCGCCGTCGTCACCGACACGACCGCGTGCCTGCCCGGTGACCTCGCCGCCAGATACCAGATCCGGGCCGTCGCGCTCGGCGTCGTGACCGGCGGGGTGCGGGCCGACGACGACTGCGCCGGCCAGCCCGCCCTGGTCGGGGCGCAGCTGCGGGCCGGGGCTCAGGTCACCACCGCGAGCCCGGCCCCCGGCCAGTTCGCGGCCGCCTACGCCGCCGCCGCTGCCCGGGCCAGGGCGATCGTCTCGGTGCACCTGTCCGGCGCGGTCTCCGGCACGGCCGACGCGGCCCGGCTGGCGGCCGCCGCCGCCCCGGTGCCGGTCCGGGTGGTGGACTCCCGGTCGATCGGCATGGGCCTGGGGTTCGCGGTGCTGGCGGCCGCGCGGGCCGCCAGCGACGGGGCCGGGCCGGATGAGGTGGCGGCCGCCGCGGCCGCCAGGGCCGCGGCGGTCAGCTCGTTCTTCGCGCTGGACTCAGCGGGCCCGCCGCCGGGCGGCGGGCGGCTGCCCGGCGGACGGGGCCGCGGGCC
>DATBGO010000212.1:0-79660 GCA_036558005.1 Streptosporangiaceae bacterium
GATCTCCGAGTCGGCCAGCCGGTCCAGCGCCTCGGCCTCGGCCGACCGGGCCGGGCCGGCCAGCGGGTCGGTGCCGGACTGCCAATCCTCCTGGAAGTCGGTGGACAGGGCGGCGAGCGGCTCGCGGCGCTTCTTCCGGTAGGAGTTGATGAACGTGTTGGCCAGGATCCGGTGCAGCCAGGCGCGCAGGTTAGTGCCCGGCATGAACTGGTGGAACGCGGCGTAGGCCTTGACCGAGGTCTCCTGGACCAGGTCCTCGGCGTCGGACGGGTTCCTGGTCATGCGCAGCGCGGCGGGGTACAGCTGACCGAGGAACGGCACCACATCCTGCTCGAACCGGCCATTGCGGTCCGGTGCCTGGTCGCTCGGGCTCATCACGTACTCCGCTCCTCGTTAGCCTGTCACCTTATAGACGAAGCGGGGACGCTGTCTGGCCGCGTCTAGCGGGATAATTTTGCGCTGCTCTTATCGTACCGCCTCGCGATGTATCGCGAAAGTGCCCGTTCCTCAGGGCGCTGCTCTCAGTACAGGGCCGAGTACAGGGCCGACTGCGGTCCTGTACTTAAGATCGCTCAGATCCAGCGGTGATACCACATTCTGGCCAGCCAGGATGTGTACGGAATGATCTTGGCGGCGAACACCGGGTACATGTACCAGAAGTCGGCGACGACGGCGAGCAGGTACGCGCCGGCCAGGCCGGCCCCGGCGGCCCGGCGGCCGATGCTGGCCCGGGCGGGCCCGATAATCAGCCCCAGGCACAACGTCACCGCGATCACCAGGAATGGGTCGAACACCACCGCGTAGAAGTAGAACATCGTGCGGTGGTCGTGCCAGGCGTACCAGAACCAGGGCAGCCAGCCCGCCGCCACCCCGGCCAGCACCGCGCCGGCCCGCCAGTCGCGGCGCAGCAGCCACCACACCACGCAGGCGATCAGCGCCGGGATCGACGCCCACCAGATCGCCGGGGTGCCGATGGCCAGCACCTCCTGCGCACAGTTGTGCACCCCGCAGGCGTGCGAGTGCCCGTCGTAGTACATCGACACCGGGCGGCTCATCACCAGCCAGGACCACGGCCAGGACTGGTACGGGTGGGGCTTGGTCAGCGTCACGCTGAAATGCAGCACCGCCAGCTGGTACTGGTACAGCGAATCCAGCGCGGCCCAGATCGGGTTGTGGACGCCGTGCTGCACGGCCCAGTCCCTGCCGTAGCCGTAGCGCGAGGCAAACCAGCCGGACCACGAGGCCAGGTAGGCCGCCACGGGCACGAGGCCGAACGAGAACGGCAGCCACAGCCCGTCCCGCATCGTCTGGCCGCCAGGGCTGGTAAAGCCCGCCGTCTTCCGTGCGCCGACGTCCCAGGCCAGCGTCAGCACCGCGAACACCGGCACGAACCAGATGCCGTTCCACTTCGAGGCGATGGCCAGGCCCAGGCACAGCCCGGCGGCCACCCGCCACCAGCGCAGCCCGAGCCGCGGCCCGGGCCCGGGGGGCGGCGGCCGCATCCCGGCCTCGGCGGCCGCGTCGGCTCGTTCCCCGTCCCGCAGCACGGCCGCGGCGAGCCGGGCCCGGCTGCGGTCCCGGTCGATCAGCAGGCAGCCGAACGCGGCCAGCACCCAGAACATCACGCTGATGTCCAGCAGCGCGGTGCGGCTCATGACGAGCTCGAGGCCGTCCAGGGCCAGAAGCAGACCGGCGACGCAGCCGAGCAGGTTGGACCTGGTCATCCGGCGGGCGATCCGGGCGGTCATCAGGATGGCCAGCGAGCCGAGGATGGCGACCATCAGCCGCCAGCCGAACGGGGTCAGGCCGAACAGCCACTCGCCGCCGGCGATCGCCACCTTGCCCAGCGGCGGGTGGACCACGAACTCGCCGCCCGAGCCCAGGATGCGGGTGCCGCCGTGGGCCAGCAGCTTGTCGGCGTTGCTGACATGGTTGATCTCGGCCCCGTGCCGGAGGATGCCGTAGGCGTCACCGACGTAGTAGGTCTCGTCGAAGACGATGGCATGCGGCTTGCCGAGCCGGCTGAACCGCAGGATCCCGCCGAACAGGGTGACCAGCAGCGGCGCGGCCCAGCCCCAGAACGTGCTGCCCGGCAGCGGCGGCACCAGCCTGGCCCGCAGCCCGGCGCCTCGCTCAGCCGGCCCGCCGGGCGCCTGCTTAGCCTCGTTTGCCATCATCGGATGCCATCGTAGGGGCGCGCAGCGCTAGCGTGGGGACAGGAATGGAACGCGAGGGCAGCACGCGAAGCCCGGCCGGGCCGGCCGCCACGCTCACGCTCGCGGCCGCCCCGATCGGCAATCCCGGCGACGCCTCGCCCCGGCTGGCCGGCGCGCTCGGCACCGCCGCGGTGGTGGCCGCCGAGGACACCCGGCGGGCGGGCCGGCTCGCCGCCGCGCTCGGGGTGAGCATCACCGGGCGGCTGGTGTCCTACCACGACCACGTCGAGCAGGCCAGGGCGGCCGAGTTGCTGGCCGAGCTGCGCGCGGGCCGGGACGTGCTGATCATCACCGACGCGGGCATGCCGGGCGTGAGCGACCCGGGCTACCGGCTGGTGGCGGCGGCCGCCGCCGAGGGCATCAGGGTGACCGTGCTGCCCGGGCCGTCCGCGGTGACCGCCGCGCTGGCGGTGTCCGGGCTGCCGTCGGACCGGTTCTGCTTCGAGGGCTTCCTGCCGGTCAAGGCCGGGGACCGGGCCCGCAGGCTCGCCGGGCTGGCCGCCGAGCCGCGCACCATGATCTTCTTCGCGAGCCGGCGCAGGCTGGCCGCGACGCTGGAGGAGCTCGCGGCCGCGCTCGGCGCTGAGCGGCGGGCCGTCGTCTGCAGGGAGCTGACCAAGACGCACGAGGAAATCCGCCGCGGCACCCTGGCCCAGCTGGCCCGCTGGGCCAGGGAAGGCACGCTCGGCGAGGTCACCGTCGTGGTCCAGGGCGCGCCCGCGCAGCCAGGCGGCGACCCGGAGGCCGCCGCGGCCGAGGTGGAGGAGCGGGTCGCGGCCGGCGCCCCGCGCAAGGCCGCGATCGCCGCGGTAGCCAGCGAAAAAGGCGTCCCGAAGCGGGAGCTGTACGACGCCGTCGTGCGGCACCGGGCGGTGCGGCCCGGCCACTAGGCTGGGCGCATGTCCCAGACCAGCCGACACATCCTGGCCGCGGCAGCGTGGCCCTATGCCAACGGCCCGCGGCACATCGGGCACGTGTCCGGATTCGGGCTGCCGTGCGACATGTTCGCCCGGTACCAGCGGATGGCAGGCAACAAGGTGCTGATGGTCAGCGGCACCGACGAGCACGGCACGCCGATCCAGGTCCAGGCCGACGCCGAGGGCGTCAGCGCGCGCGAGCTCGCCGACCGGTACAACCGGGTCATCGCCGAGGACCTGACCGGCCTGGGCATGACGTATGACCTGTTCACCAGGACCACGACCCGCAACCACTACGCGGTCGTGCAGGAGATCTTCACCGGCCTGTACGACAACGGCTACATCTTCCCGCGTGCCACGATGGGCGCGATCTCGCCGTCCACCGGGCGGACCCTGCCCGACCGCTACATCGAGGGCACCTGCCCGATCTGCGGCTACGACGGGGCCCGCGGCGACCAGTGCGACAACTGCGGCAACCAGCTCGACCCGGCCGACCTGATCAGCCCCCGGTCGAAGATCAACGGCGAGAAGCCGGATTTCGTGCAGGCCGAGCATTTCTTCCTCGACCTGCCCGCCTTCGCCGACGTGCTCGGCACCTGGCTGCAGGGCAAGAGCGGCCAGTGGCGGCCCAACGTGCTGAAGTTCGCCCTCAACCTGCTCGGCGACCTGCAGCCGCGGGCGATCACCCGGGACCTGGACTGGGGGGTGCCGATCCCGCTGGATGGCTGGCGGGACCGCCCGGACAAGCGGATCTACGTCTGGTTCGACGCGGTGGTCGGTTACCTGTCGGCCTCGGTGGAGTGGGCCCGCCGCCAGGGCGACCCGGACGCCTGGCGGGCGTGGTGGCAGTCGCCGGACGCCGACTCCTACTACTTCATGGGCAAGGACAACATCGTCTTCCACGCCGAGATCTGGCCGGCCATGCTGCTGGGCTACAACGGCAAGGGCAGCAGGGGCGGCACGCCGGGCGCGCTCGGCGCGCTCGGGCTGCCCACCGAGGTGGTGTCCAGCGAGTACCTGACGATGGAGGGCCGGAAGTTCTCCTCGTCCCGCGCGGTGGTCATCTACGTGCGGGACTTCCTGGCCCGCTACGACGTCGACGCGCTGCGCTACTACGTCGCGGTGGCCGGGCCGGAAACCCAGGACACCGACTTCACCTGGTCGGAGTTCATCCGGCGCAACAACGGCGAGCTGCTGGCCAACTGGGGGAACCTGGTCAACAGGTCGGTCTCGTTCGCGGCCCGCAACATCGGCGAGATCCCGCCGGCCGGCCAGCTGACCGATGCCGACAACCAGATCCTGCAGCGGTCCAGGGCCGCGTTCGCCACGGTCGGCGACGCCCTCGGGCGGTCCAGGTTCAAGCTGGCCGCGACCGAGGTGATGCGGACGCTGGCCGAGGCCAACAAGTACCTCTCCGACCAGGCGCCGTGGAAGCTGCGCGAGTCCGGCCCGGACCGGATGCGGACCATCTGCCACGTGGCGCTGCAGCTGGTCGACGACGGGAAGACGCTGCTCACCCCGTTCCTGCCCGGCTCCTCGCAGAAGGTGTTCGAGATGCTCGGCGGCAGCGGGGTGTGGTCGGCGATGCCGCGGATCGAGGAAGTCAGCGATGGGGGCGGGCCCGGCTACCCGGTGATCACCGGGAACTACCAGAGCGCCGCCCGGTGGGAGCCGGCCGCGGTCCGGCCGGGCACCCCGCTGGCCCCGCCGACACCGTTGTTCACCAAGCTCGACCCGGCCCTCGCCGACGAGGAGATCGCCAGGCTGGAGCGGTCGTGACCGGGTCCGGCCGGGCGGCCAGGCCCGCGCTGCCCGAGCCGCTGCCCCGCCCCGCCCCGGACAGCCACACCCACCTGGACATGATCGACCGCCCGGTGACCGAGGTGCTGGCGGACGCCCGGTCGGTCGGCATCGTCAAGGTGGTGACCGTCGGCACCGACCTGGCGTCCGCGCAGTGGGTGGCCAGCTGCGCGCAGCAGCACCAGGACGTCTACGCGGCGGTCGCGATCCACCCCAACGAGACCGCCGCGGCAGCCTCCTCTGCGGCTCAGCGGGACGAGGTGCTGGCGCGGATCGCCGCGCTCGCGGAGCTGGACCAGGTGCGGGCGGTCGGCGAGACCGGGCTGGACTACTACCGGGACAGCGCCCCGCCCGCGGTCCAGCGGGAATGGTTCCGCGCCCACATCCAGATCGCCAAGCAGTCCGGCAAGGCGCTGATGATCCACGACCGGGACGCTCATGACGACGTGCTGGCGATCCTGGACGCCGAGGGCCCGCCGGAGCGGGTGATCTTCCACTGCTTCTCCGGTGACGCGGCGATGGCCAAGCGGTGCGCCGACGCCGGGTACGTGATGAGCTTCGCCGGCAACCTCACCTTCGCCAGCGCCCAGCCGCTGCGCGACGCCGCCGCCGCGGCGCCCGCCGAGCTGATCCTGGCCGAGACCGACGCGCCGTTCCTGACCCCGGTGCCGCACCGCGGCAAGCCCAACGCCCCGGCGATGGCGGCCGCCACGCTGCGCGCGCTCGCTGACCTCAGGCAGCTCGACCTGGCCGCGCTGTGCGAGCAGGTCAGCGCCACCGCGCAGCGGGTGTTCGGCTGGCCGGGCTAGGGCCAGGCAGCGATGCCCGACCGGCCGGCGCGGCCGGGCCAGGCCGCGGGAGCGGCACCTGGTCCCGCGCTGCTCGGCGCGGCTGATATCAGGCAGATCGCGCGCCGGGTCTCGGTCACGCCGTCCAGGCGGCTCGGCCAGAACTTCGTCATCGACCCCGGCACGGTCCGCCGGATCACCGCGCTGGCGAGGCTGCGCCCCGGCGAGAGCGTGCTGGAGGTCGGCCCCGGATTCGGGTCGCTGACGCTGCCGCTGCTCGCCGCGGCCGGCCCGGCGGGCAGCGTCACCGCGATCGAGGTGGACCCGGTGCTGGCCGCCGAGCTGCCGGTCACGGTCGCGGCCAGGGCACCCGGGCTGGCCGCGCGGCTGCGGGTGCTGACCGCCGACGCGGCCCGGGTGACCGGGCTGCCCGGCCCGCCGCCTGCGGTGCTGGTCGCCAACCTGCCCTACAACGTGGCCGTGCCGGTGCTGCTGCACCTGCTGGCCACGGTGCCGTCGGTCGGGCGCGGCCTGGTGATGGTCCAGGCCGAGGTGGCCGACCGGATGAGCGCCGCGCCTGGCAGCCGGACCTACGGCGTGCCGTCGGTGAAGCTGGCCTGGCACGCGGCGGTCCGCCGGGCCGGGCCGGTGCCGCGGACGGTGTTCTGGCCGGTGCCGAGGGTGGACTCGGGCCTGGTCGCGTTCACCCGCCGCGACCCGCCGCGGCTGGCCGTGCCAGCCGGCGCCGGGCAGCCGGGCAGGGACGAGGTCTTCGCCGTCGTCGACGCCGCCTTCGCGCAACGGCGCAAGACGCTGCGGGCGGCGCTGGCGTCCTGGGCGGGCTCGGCGGCCGCCGCCGGGCGGCTGCTCGCCGCCGCCGGGATCGACCCTGGGCTGCGCGGCGAGGCGCTCGACGTGTCGCAGTTCGCCCGCATCGCGCTGGCGGGCCGGGTCCGCGCAGCCGCCGCCGGCTGACGGGCCGCGTACCATCATCTGGTCGTGACTGTGACTCCTGTGACCGCTCGGGTGCCCGCGAAGGTGAACCTTCAGCTGGCCGTCGGGCCGCCCCGGGCCGATGGCTATCACGATCTGGTCACTGTCTTTCACGCTGTGTCGCTGTTCGACGAGGTGACGGTGCGCCCGGCCGACCGGACCAAGGTCGTCGTGACCGGGACCGGGGCCGACCTGGTGCCGCTCGGGCACGCCAACCTGGCCGCCCGCGCCGCGGCCGCGCTGGCCAGGGCGGCCGGCGTCCGGCAGCGGGAGAAGGCAGGCGTGCTGATCGAGATCCGCAAGCGGATCCCGGTCGCGGCCGGGCTGGCCGGGGGCAGCGCCGACGCGGCGGCCGCCCTGGTCGCCTGCAACGAGCTGTGGCAGGCGGGCGCGTCCGCGCAGGACCTGCGGGCGGTCGCCGCGGACATCGGCAGCGACGTCCCGTTCGCGCTGCTCGGCGGGACCGCCGTCGGCCAGGGCCGGGGTGAGCAGCTGAGCGCGGCCCTGGTGACGGGGGCGTATCACTGGGTGCTGGCGTTCGCCGCCGGCGGTCTTCCCACCCCCGAGGTGTACGCGACCTGTGACCGTCTCAGGGGCACCAGCGAGGTGCCCGCGCCGGAGCTGAGCACTGCGCTCATGGCCGCGCTGCGCTCAGGCGACCCGGCCGCGGTCGGCGAGCAGCTCAGCAATGACCTGCAGCCGGCCGCGCTGTCGCTGCGCCCGGACCTGCGCCGGGCGCTGGCCGCCGGCCGTCAGCACGGCGCGCTCGGCGCGGTCGTTTCCGGCTCGGGGCCGACCTGCGCGCTGCTGGCCGCCAGCGCCCGCCACGCCAGGGACCTGGCCGTGGCGATGACCAGCGAGGGCGTCTGCCGGGCGGTGACAGCCGTCCGGGGGCCGGCCGGCGGGGCGGCGGTCCTGGCGGCCGGGGACCGGGCGTGAACCTGGTCAACCTGGAGGCCGCGGTCAAGGCGTACGGCCCGAGGGCGCTGCTGGACGGGGTCTCGCTCGGGGTGTCCGGCGGCGACCGGATCGGCGTGGTCGGGCGTAACGGCGCTGGCAAGACCACGCTGCTCGCGCTGCTGGCGGGGACGGCCGTGCCCGACTCGGGCCGGGCCACCCGGGCCAGGGAGGCCCGGATCGGCTACCTCCCGCAGCAGGCCGTGCTCGCCGGGACGGTGCGTGAGCTCGTCTTCGGCGGGCTGGCCGAGCACGAATGGGCCGCCGACCCGCGCACCCGCGGCGTGGTCGGCGCGCTGCTGCCGGGCATCGCCGGCGAGGCGCGGGCAGAGCGGCTGTCGGGCGGCGAGCGCCGCCGGGTAGCGCTGGCCGCGCTGCTGCTGGGCAGCTACGACCTGCTGCTGCTCGACGAGCCCAGCAACCACCTGGACCTGGAGGCGATCAGCTGGCTGGCTGGTTATCTCCGCCAGCACGCCCCGGCCCTGGTGGTGGTCACGCACGACCGCTGGTTCCTGGACGAGGTGACCGAGCGAACCTGGGAGGTGGCCGGCGGGCAGGTGCACTCCTACGAGGGCGGTTATTCCGCCTACGTGCTGGCCAGGGCCGAGCGGGCCAGGCTGGCTGACGCGGCCGGCCGGCGGCGGCGCAACCTGCTGCGCAAGGAACTCGCCTGGCTGCGGCGCGGGCCGCCGGCCCGCACCAGCAAGCCCAGGTTCCGGGTCGAGGCGGCCACCGCGCTGATCGCCGACGAGCCAGCACCGCGCGACAGCGTCGCGCTGGCCAGGCTCGCCACCGCCCGGCTCGGGAAGACCGTCATCGAGGTCGAGGACGCGACCGTGTCGGCTGGCCAGCGGCGGCTGCTGGACCGGCAGACCTGGCAGCTCGGTCCCGGCGACCGGGTCGGCGTGGTCGGGGTCAACGGCAGCGGCAAGACCACGCTGCTGCGGCTGCTGGCCGGCGGCCTGCCCGGCGGCCAGGCCGGGGGGCTGGCGGTGACCGGGCGGGTGCTGCGCGGCAAGACGGTGCGGCTGGGCTACCTGACCCAGGAGCCCGCCGCCGCCGAGCCGGGGCTGCGCGCGCTCGAGGCCGCCCAGCGGGTGCGCGCGATGGCCAGGCTCGGCGACCGCGAGGTGTCGGCCGGCCAGCTTCTTGACCTGCTCGGGCTGCGCGAGGACCGGCAGTGGACCCTGGTCAGCGAGCTGTCCGGCGGCGAGCGCAGGCGGCTGCAGCTGCTGACGCTGCTGATGGCCGAGCCGAACGTGCTGCTCCTGGACGAGCCGACCAACGACCTGGACATCGAGACGCTCACCGAGCTGGAGGACCTGCTGGACGGCTGGCCGGGCTCGCTGGTGGTGGTCAGCCATGACCGGTATTTCCTGGAGCGGGTGACCGACCATGTGCTGGGGCTGCTCGACGGGACGCTGGCCTACCTGCCCGGCGGGGTGAGCGAGTACCTGGACCGGCGGGCCGCCGCGCCCGCGCCCGGTGCCGGGCCGCCCGCCGTCGCGGCCGGGTCCGCGCCGTCGGCCGCGGCCAGGCGCCGGGACGCCCGCAAGGAACTCGCCCGGGTCGAGCGCCAGCTCAGCAGAGTCAGTGACCAGGAAGCAAAGCTCGTCGCGGCGCTGGCCGAGCGCGCCAGCGACTACGCCGCCCTGATCGACCTCGGCGCCGAGCTGCGCGCGGTCCAGGCCGAGAAGGCCGGCCTGGAAGACCGCTGGCTCACCCTCGCCGAAGAATCATCCGGCTAGCCGGGGCGGTGCCGGGCGTCCAGGGGGATGAGCAGGAAGCGCAGCATGGCGGCCAGGTCGCGCTGCCGGCCCGGGTCCAGGCCAGCCAGCAGCTGGCGTTCGCTGCGCAGCAGGGCCTGCAGGGCGGCGTCCGCGGCGGCCAGGCCGCGCGGGGTCAGCTCGACCAGCACGCCCCGCTTGTCCTGCGGGTCGGGCTGGCGGCTGACCAGGCCGGCGCCGGCCAGCCGGTCGATCCGGTTGGTCATGGTGCCGGAGGTGACCAGCGTGGCCCGCAGCAGCGCGCCGGGGCTCAGCCGGTAGGGAGCGCCCTGCCTGCGCAGCGCGGACAGCACGTCGAACTCCCAGACCTGCAGGCCGTGCGCGGCGAACGCCGCCTGCCGGGCCCGGTCCAGGTGCCTGGCCAGCCGGGAAACCCGGCTCAGAACCTGCAGCGGCTCGGTATCGAGGTCCGGGCGCTCGGCACGCCAGCCCGCCACCAGGTCGTCCACCTCGTCGGTTGCCGGGTGTTGCTGCTCCATGCCCCGCAGCATATCTCTTGACATCGAGACTTCACGGCTAGTAGGAAAGAGTATCTCGATATCGAGAAAGATTGGGGGACCGCAGATGTGGGACCCTGGCCAGTACCGGCGGTTCGCTGACGAGCGGTCCCGGCCGTTCGCCGACCTGCTCAGCCGGGTGAAAGCCGAGGATCCCGCGCTGGTGGCGGACATCGGGTGCGGGCCTGGCGAGCTGACCGCCTCGCTCTCGCAGCGCTGGCCGGGCGCGCAGGTGCTGGGGCTGGACAGCTCACCGGAGATGATCGCCGCGGCGCAGGCGCTGCCGGCCGCGGCCGGGACGGGATCCCGGCTCAGCTTCACGCTCGCCGATGCGGGCGATTGGCAGCCGGACCGGCCTGCGGATGTGATCGTCTCGAACGCGGTGCTGCAGTGGATACCCGGCCACCTGGAGGTGCTGGCCCGCTGGGCCGGTTTCCTGGCCCCGGGCGGCACGCTGGCCATCCAGGTGCCGGCCAACTACGACCAGCCCAGTCACGCCATCCTGCGGGAACTGGCCGGCTCGCCGGCCTGGCGGCCGCTGCTGGCCCGCGTGCAGCTGAACCGCCAGGCCGCTGACCCGGCGGAGTACCTGGACCTGCTCGCGCGGGCTGGCTGCGCGGTCGACGCGTGGGAGACGACCTACCTGCACGTGCTGCCCGGCGCCGACCCGGTGCTCGACTGGTACCGGGGTACCGGACTGCGCCCGGTGCTGGCCGCGCTCGCGGCCAGGCAGGCAGCGGACTTCACCGCCGCCTACGGGGCCAGGCTGCGCGAGGCGTACCCGGCGGCGCCCTACGGCACCGTGCTGCCGTTCCGGCGGGTCTTCGCCGTCGCGGTGCGGAGCTAGCCCGAACGCCTGCCATGACAGCTTCCAGGCGTCGCGGGGGCTGGGACAGGACCCGCGTGGCCGGTGATGTGTACGTGCGCACGCCCGCCGAAGGAGAGAAGCCGCCCAGCTGGTGGAGCTGGCTCCGTCCCAGGCGAACGCGGCGCTAGCGGGCCTGGGCCGCTTCGTTCATCTCGCTCAGGATGCGTGCTGCCTCGGGCGAGAGGCCCGGCTTGTGGTCTAGCTGGGACAGCCCGTTCCAGGCCAGGTTCACCAGGTGCGCGGCCACCTCCTCGAGCTTGGGCTTGCGCGCGTCCAGCCACCACTGCCCGGTGAAGGCCACCATGCCCACCAGCATCTGCGCGTACATGGGCGCGAGCTTCGGGTCATAGCCCCTGGCCTTGAGCACGTCACCCAGGATGTACTCGACCTGGCTGGCGATGTCGCTGATCAGGCTGGCGAACGTGCCTGAGCCCGAGGTCGGGTTGGAGTCACGGACCAGGATCCGGAAACCGTCGGCGTTGTCCTGGATATAGCGCAGCAGGACGACGGCGGCCACCTCGAATTTCTCCATGGTGTCCTCGCCTTCGAGCAGGCGGGTCGCCATCGAGATGAAACGCTCCACTTCGCGGTCCA
Organism: Streptosporangiaceae bacterium; assembly: GCA_036558005.1. Taxonomy (GTDB): domain Bacteria; phylum Actinomycetota; class Actinomycetes; order Streptosporangiales; family Streptosporangiaceae; genus DATBGO01. Next base: position 11,418 of record DATBGO010000212.1, read on the forward strand.
CGACGACCGCGTACAGCCCCTCCTTGCCGCCGAAATGCTCGTAGACCACTGGCTTGGAGACGCCCGCCTGCGCGGCTATCTCCTCGATCGAGGTGCCATCCAAGCCGCGCTCGGCGAACAGCCGGCGGCCAATATCAAGCAGCTGCGCCCGGCGTTCCGTCCCTGTCATTCTTCTGCGACCTGAGCCGTGCGGTTGGCTTGCCACTACTCCATCATGTCGGTCTGCGGCCCGCTCAGCCAATCAGTTCCCGGCGGGCGCGCCTGGTCATGCCGCCCAGCTTCCTGGACCGGCCCACCTGCTTACCGGTCAGCCTGGTCTCGTCGGGCCAGCGTACGTCGTATACCCAGCCCAGCCTCTCGGCCGCCCAGATCACCCGCGCCGCGGTGTCGACCTGGCCCTTCAGCACGCCGTGGCGTGCACACGTCGGGTCGGCGTGATGCAGGTTGTGCCAGGACTCGCCGAACGACAGGATCGCCAGCCAGGCGACGTTCCTTGACTTGTCCCTGACCTCGAAGTTCTCCGCGCCGAAGGTGTGGCAGATGGAGTTGATCGACCAGGTCACGTGGTGCAGGAACGAGATCCGGACCAGGCCGGCCCAGAAGAAGGCAAGCACGGCGCCCTGCCACGACCAGGTCCACAGGCCGCCGATCAGCGCCGGGAGCAGCAGCGAGGCGGCGACCAGCGGCCCGAACAGCCCCGACACCCGGCGGATATCGGAGTCGGCGAGCCAGTCCGGGCAGTACTTGCGCCTGGAGGTCCTGGTGGCGTCGAACATCCACCCCATATGCGCGAAGAGCAGGCCCTTGGTCAGGGCTTTCCAGTCATCGCCGAACCGCCACGGGGAGTGCGGATCGCCTTCCTTGTCGCTGTACTTGTGATGCCGGCGATGGTCGGCGACCCAGTTCAGCAGCGGCCCCTCGACAGCCATCGACCCGGCGATCCCGAGAGCGATCTTGAACCCGCGCCTGGCCTTGAACGAGCCGTGGGTGAAGTAGCGGTGGAAACCCACGCTGATGCCGAGGCCGGACACGTAGTAGAAGATCACCGCGAGCACGACGTCCAGCCAGCTGATCAGCCCGCGCTGCCAGGCGAGCGGGATGGCGGCGACCAGGGCGAGCATCGGCACCCCGACGAACACGCCGATCAGGATGCGTTGTCCCAGCTTGAAACCGTTGGCCTCGAAATCGGAGCGGCCCCTGGCCGGCCCGGAAGCCGGGGCGGGAGCGACCACGCTGCTGCGCGGCGTGGCGTCTGCGGTTGTTGTCATGGCGATCCTCGCTCGGCATCGGGGTCAGCCACTGCAGATGTTGAGCGCTCCACATTTGCCGAGGTCATGGGCGATGTAGATACGCTTACGTAACCGTAGGCTACGGCACCGTAGGTTGCGCAAGTAGCCGGGCAATATTTCACAGAGTCTTCACGTCCCGGCGGCTGTGCGAACATCCGGGGGCACTACCCGCGAGCAGCATGGTTATCCGCGGTGCTCGGGTGGGTGGCGACGCGGGCCAATGCCTGCGGTATCGCGGGCTCGGTAAAGTATGGGGGTCGCCTTCCCGGGTCGTCTAATCGGCAGGACTAGGGCCTTTGGAGCCCTGAACCGAGGTTCGAATCCTCGCCCGGGAGCAGCCAGGGACCCATCACGGCGACTCGCCGGCGGCGGCAGGCCAGTCCAGCAGCCTGGCGCCGGTCACCGCGACGTGCAGCGCCAGTTGCTGCCCGGGGTCCGCCGGGTCCTTGCCGGTCAGCGCCCTGATCCTGGCCAGCCGGTAGGTGACCGCCCGCACCGACAGGTGCAGCTGCCTCGCGGCCGCCGCGGCGATCCGGCCGGAGGAGAAATACGCCTCGAGGGTGGCCAGCAGCGGCGCGGCACCGCCGCGGGCGTTCCGCAACGGGCCGAGCATGGCCTCCACCAGGTCGGCCATCGCCGCGCGATCTCGGAACAGGACCTGGTAGACGAGCAGGCCGGCGGCGTCCGCGACCGGGTCGGCCAGCCGGAGCCGCCCGGCCACGGCCAGCGCGTCGCTGGCCTCCTCGTAGGACCGCAGCACGCCGCCGGGCCCGGGGTAGGCGCGCCCGATCGCGATCCGCCAGGGCCGTTCCCCTGGCCCGGCCGGGTCACGGGCGCTGAGCGAGCGGGCCAGCGCGGCGGCCACCCGGCGGCCTTCGTCTCCCTCGGGCGCGCCGGTGATGGCAACCAGCTGCCCGCCGCGGGTCGCGGTCAGGGTGGGCGCCGGGTCAGCCGCGACGGCCACCACCCGCTCGGCGTCCGGATCCAGTGGCAGGACCCGGCCGCCGGGGGCCTGGCCGGCCGCCAGCACCACCTGCTGCGGCCCGGCCAGCCGCAGCCCGAGCCGCTCTCCCCGGACGACCAGGCTGGCCAGCCCGCCGCGCCCGGTGAGCAGGTCCTCGACGAACTCCAGCCGCTCCGCCTCCTGGCGGCGCGCGATGGACAGCCGCGCCCGCTCGAAGCCCTCGGCGGCCGCGGCCACCGCGTCGTCGGCGCCGCGCAGCACCGCGAGCCCGGCGGCGCGCAGCGCGGCAACCGAAGCCGACGGCCCGGGCAGTTCCCGCCACAGCCGCCAGGTCGCCGACAGGTACAGGTCGACCAGGCCGCGCAGCGCCACCCCGCCTTCGGCCGCCCGGGCCCCGGCCTCCCGGTACCGGGCCAGCTGCGCGGCCGGCAGCCTGCGGCCGGTCCTGGCCGCGTCGAGCACCGCCTCAAGGTAGTCGCCGAGCAGGTCGGCTGGCACGTCGCCGGCTTCCCGGCTGGCCGCCCTGGTGATGGCGGGCAGGTCCAGCGGGCTGCGGCCCCGGGCTGCGGCCACGGGAATCTCCCCCGTCTCGGCGGACATGACGATGAGCTGAACCCGGCAACATTGCCGGATTCCGGCAACATAACAGTGATCATTTTAACCGGGCCGCGCTACTGAGACATAGACCGCGGCAAGCAAGAGTGGACTCAGCGCACATACCGGCTAGCGGCCGCGCCGGGGGCAGCGGCCAGCGGGCAGGGTCGTCCGAGCGCCACGAGGGGCGCGCCCGGCCGATCCGCCCGCCCGGCGGGCGCCGGGTCGCTGGCGGGGGTCCGCCGGGCTGGCCCCGCGGTGCCGGGCCGGGCCCGCCCGGTGCTTCTCGCCATATCGGCTATGCCAGCATGGGCCTCGCGGACAGGCCTGTATCCTGCGGAAGTCGATAGCCTGATCTGGAGAGCCTGACCGGCGGGGGACGGCCCCGCACGGTGCCTGCACCGATACCGAGGAGCCGAGCCGAGTGAGTGCGAGCGGTCCGGCCGCCGTCATCATCCTTGCGGCGGGCGAGGGCACCCGGATGAAGACCGCCACACCGAAGGTGCTGCACACGGTCTGCGGGCGGACGATGCTCGGTCATGTGGTGGCGGCCGCCAGGGAACTGGGCCCGCAGCGGCTCATCGTGGTCGCCGGGCACCGCCGCAGCCAGGTCGGCGCGCACCTGGCCGAGCACGCGCCTGAGGCGGAAATCGTCATCCAGGAGCGGCAGGGCGGCACCGGCCATGCCGTCCGCACGGTGATCGAGGCGGCCGGGCTGATCCACGGGACCGTCGTGGTCACCTACGCCGACACCCCGCTGCTGCGCGGCGCCACGCTAACCGAGCTGGTCCGGGCCCACCACGCGCAGGGCGCGGCGGTGACCGCGCTGACCGCCAGGCTCACCGACCCGGCCGGCTACGGCCGGATCGTCAGGGACGCCGAGGGCCAGTTCGCGGCGATCGTCGAGCAGGCCGACGCGACACCCGGGCAGCAGGCGATCGACGAGATCAACTCGGGCATGTACGCGTTCGACGGCGAACTGCTCGCCGACGCGGTCAAGCGGGTTGCGACCAATAACGCCAAAGGCGAGGAGTATCTCACCGACGTGGCCGGCATCCTGCGCGGCGAGGGATACTCGGTGGCAACCGTTCAGTGCCAGGACCCCGACGAGGTACTCGGCGTCAACGACCAGGCCCAGCTGGCCTGGGCCCGGCGGGTGCTGAACGAGCGGCTGCTCGCATCGTGGATGCGGGCCGGGGTGACGATCGTGGACCCGGCCAGTACCTGGGTCGACGTGGATGTGCGGCTGGAACCCGGTGCCCAGATCAGCCCGGGTACCCAGCTGGAGGGGAGTACCGCTGTCGCGGCCGGCGCGCGGGTCGGTCCCGGCTGCCTGCTGCGGGACACCGCGGTCGCCGAGGGGGCCAGCGTGGTCCAGTCGGTATGCGAGTCAGCCGAAGTGGGCGCGGGCGCGAGCGTCGGGCCGTTCGCGCACCTGGCCGCGGGGACGAAGCTGGCACCAGGGGCGCGGGCGCCAGGTGAGCAGGGCGCACCGGGCGGTGCCGTTCCTGGCGCTGGCGGCGGGGCCGGAACCGGGGGAACGCGCGCCGGGACGCGGCGCAAGGGAAGGCAGAACCCGTGACTGGAATCACCACGACGAGCGAGAAGAAGCTGCTGCTGTTCTCCGGCCGTGCCCATCCCGGGCTGACTGGCGAGATAGCGGGAAACCTCGGCATCGAGCCGACCCCGACGACGCTGTCCGACTTCCCCAACGGGGAGATCTTCGTCCGGTTCCTCGAATCGGTGCGCGGCTGCGACGCCTTCGTCCTGCAGAGTCACACCGCGCCGATCAACAAGTGGATCATGGAGCAGCTGATCATGGTCGACGCGCTGAAGCGCGCGTCGGCGAAGCGGATCACGGTGGTGGTCCCGTTCTTCGGCTATGCCCGCCAGGACAAGAAGAGCCGTGGCCGCGAGCCGGTCTCGGCCCGGCTGATGGCTGACCTGTTTGAGACCGCGGGCGCGGACCGGCTGATGGCCGTGGACCTGCACACCGCGCAGATCCAGGGATTCTTCGACGGGCCGGTCGATCACCTGTTCGCGCTGCCGATCCTGGCCTCCTACGTCGAGGCCAGGCTGGAGATGTCGCAAGTCACCGTCGTCGCGCCGGACGCGGGCCGGGTCCGGGTCTGTGAACGGTGGACCGACCGGCTCGGCTGCCCGCTGGCCATCATCCACAAGCGCCGCGACCCGGACGCCAGCAACAAGGTGAAAGTGCTGGAAGTCGTCGGCCAGGTGGCCGGGCGCACCTGCATCGTCGTCGATGACATGATCGACACCGGTTCCACCATCGTGAATGCCGCCGAGGCGCTATTCGAGCAGGGCGCCAGTCAGGTCATCGTCACGGCCACCCACGGGGTGCTGTCCGGCCCGGCCGTGGACGCGCTGAAGAATTCCCGGATCAGCGAAGTCATCGTGACCAACACGCTGCCGATCCCGGACGAGAAAAGATTCGACAAGCTGACCGTGCTGTCCATCGCGCCGCTGATCGCCAAGGCGATCACGGAGGTGTTCAGCGACGGCTCGGTGACCAGCCTCTTCGACGGCCAGAGCTGAAGACAACGGTGACCGCTGCCTCCGCCCCCCAATTGCGACGGAGAGCAGCGGCCACCAGCTCAGATGTCCCGCGGACTGCGCCCCCGCTAGGCGGTCCGCCGCCGGACGCTCCTGCGCTCGGTGCTGCCGGCAGCCCGGCTGGCCTGCTGCCTTAGGAGCCCAGCCGAGCTGACTGATGCAAGACTGCCGCTGCGGCGTTGCGTGCCGGTTGAGTGTCGATTGCGCCGCCGCGCAATAGCTGACGCGGCTGTAGCGGCGGCCGCGGGCAGATAGCCGGGAGACTTCATTTCTGCGTGACGGCCCGGTCACCGGCAAGCATCCTGGCCGGCGGTTGCGCGCCGATTGAGTGATAATGTACTGACTTCATTTCCCGCTCATTTGAGGTGGCAGGGGACTCGCGCGCAATGGTGGACCTGCTCGTGAAGGCCGGTCCGGCGACCCGGAAGAGGGCGCTCTAGTGCGGTTCCGGATCCTCGGACCGCTGGAGTTCCACACTGGCCGGGACTGGTCGCCCATCGGCGCGCCCAAATGGCGCTCGCTGCTGGCGACCCTGCTGCTCAACCTGGGCCAGCCAGTCTCGGCCGACCGGCTTATCGCTGAGTTGTGGGGCGATGACCCGCCCGACAGCGCGCCGAACTCGCTGAGCGTCTACGTGCTGAGGCTGCGCCGGCTGCTCGGCGACGCCGAGGGGAAGGTCCTGACCACCCGGACGCCGGGGTACCAGGCCCGGCTGGATCCCGACGACCTGGACGCGCGCTCGTTCGAGGAACTCGTCAGGCAGGGCAGGCAGGTCCTGGGCCTGGGCGATCCCGCACGCGCGGCCACCGTCCTGACCGAGGCGCTGAGCTTGTGGCGCGGCAGCGCGCTGGCGGACGTGCCGCCCTCGCCATTCATCACCGCTGAGGCCGGCCGGCTGGAGGAACTGCGGCTGACCGCGCTGGAGCTGCGGGCCGAAGCACACCTGCGCTGCGGGCTGCACGCGCAGCTGGTGCCCGAGCTGCGCAGGCTGCTTTCTGATCAGCCGCTGCGGGAGGAGCTGTGGAGCCTGCTGATGCGCGCGCTGGACGGCGCGGGCCGGCACGCGGAAGCGGTCGCCGCCTACGGGCAGGCCCGAGCCGTGATCGCCAGCGAACTCGGCGTGGATCCCGGCACCGGGCTGCAGCGGCTGTACCAGGAGATGCTCACCGCGGGAGCGGGCCCGGCCCGCGGTTCGCCGCAGGGAGCAAGCGGCCCGCCGGGCGCGGCCGGGCCGGGCGCGGCAGTGGCCCAGCCAGGGACTGTCCTGCCCGGTTCGCCGCGGGCCGGTTCGCCGCAGGCCGGGGCCGCGCAGCCGGGGACGCCGCGGCCTGGAGCCGGGCAGCCCGCCGGGCCAGCGCAGCTGCCCGCTGACATCCCTGATTTCACTGGCCGCGAGGATCACCTCAAGCAGCTCATCGACCTGCTCGCCCAGCCCGCCGACGGGTCCGCCGCGGTCGCGGTCGCCGTGGTGGCCGGCGCCGGAGGGCTGGGCAAGACCGCGCTGGCCGTGCACGCCGCGCACGCGCTGCGCGAGGCGTTTCCCGACGGCCAGCTGTATGTCAACATGCTCGGCGCCAGCCAGCCGCTGTCACCGGATGAGGTGCTGGCCCGGCTGCTGCGCGATCTGGGGGTAGCTGGCGCCGCCATCCCGGTGGATCAGCAGGAACGCTCGGCCATGTACCGGACCCGGATGGCCGGACGGCGGATACTCGTCGTCCTCGACGACGCCAGGGATGCCGCGCAGATCCGGCCGCTGCTGCCGGGGACCGGCTCGTGCGCCGTGATCGTCACCTCCCGGCACCGGCTGCCGGACCTGGCCGGGAGCCGGCTGGTTGACCCGGACGTGCTCAGCGAGCCGGAGGCCAGGCTGCTGTTCGCCCGGATCATCGGGGCCGGGCGCGCGGATGCGGAGCCCGGCCCGGTCGCTGACGTCCTGGACGCCTGCGCCGGCCTGCCGCTGGCGATCAGGATCGCGGGGGCCCGGCTGAGCGCCCGCCGCGGCTGGAGCGTGGCGACGCTAGCCAGCAGGCTGGCCGACCAGCGGCGGCGGATCGACGAGTTCACCGCGGGCGACCTCGCGGTGCGAGCGTGCTTCCAGGTGAGCTTCGAGGCCCTGCCGCGCCCCGAGCGGCCCGGCGGGGTAGACCCCGCGCACGCGTTCGGGCTGCTGGGCGTGTGGCAAGGACCGTCCATCGGGCTGCAGGCCGCGGCCGCGCTGCTCGGGCAGCCGCAGGAGGCGGCCGCGGACGCGCTGGAGATCCTGGTCGACGCCAGCCTGCTGGAGTCACCGGCGCCAGACCGGTACCGGTTCCACGACCTGCTCCGCGCCTATGCCGCCGAGCAGGCGCAGGGGGGCGAGTCCGCGCAGGTCATCAGCGACGCGATCGGCCGGCTGCTCGCCTGGTACCTGCGGGCCTGCGACGCGGCCGCCAGCGTGCTGTCGCCGTACCGGAACCCGGTACCGCTGCCCGAGGCGGATCCCGGCCCGCCGCCGCCCGCCTTCCCCGCCGCCGACGACGCGCTGAGCTGGTATGAGCTGGAGCGGGCCAACCTGGTCGCGGCGACCAGGCAGGCGGCCAGCCGCGGCCTGCACGACATCGCCTGGAAGCTGCCGGTGACCGCGATGATCTCCTTCGAGCTGACAGGCCACCGGGCAGAGTGGATCACCACCCACCAGATCGCGCTGGCGAGCGCGCGGGAGCTGGGTGACCGGCTCGGCGAGGCGCGGGTGCTGAACAACCTGGGCATGGTGCTGGGCGAGCAGCGCGCCGACGACGCGATCGGGTACTTCGAGCGGTCACTGGATATCCACCGCGAGATCGGTGACCGCAGGGGGCAGGCCCAGGCGGCCAACAACCTGGCCTTCAGCTACCGGTTCCTGGGCAGGCACGAGGAAAGCGTGACCGCGCTGCTGTCCGCGCTGGAGTTGCAGCGCGAGGTCGGCGCCCGCCGCGGTGAGGCCATCGCGCTGTGCAATCTCGGTGAGTCATACCTGGACCTGGGCCAGTACGACGAGGCGATCACGAGGTCGGAGCAGGCGCTCGCGGTGGCCACCGAGATCGACGCGGTACGGCTGGCCGGGTATGCCCAGTACAATCTCGGCCGGGCTAAGTCCGAGCTCGGCGACACCGCCGCGGCGGTGGGCCTGCTGGAGCAGGCACTGGCCATCCACCGCGGCGCGGGTGACAGGTACGGTGAGGCGCAGGACCTCCAGCAGATCGGCATCGCGCAGGCACGGGCCGGCGCCGGCGGGCCCGCGAGGGAGGCCTGGCTCAGGGCGCTGGCTATCTTCGACAGTCTTGGCGACCGGCCGCAGGCCGAGGAGATCCGGGCTCAGCTCGATGCGCTCCCCGATGGCCCGGAGGAAGCCGCGTCCGGCTGACCAGATGCTCCTGAGCCCTGGCCAACAAAAGGCTCAAATGACCGTTACTTACCGGATTTCTGCGCGGGCAGAGGACTAGGCTGCCGTTGGCCGGGGGTCTGGCGGGCTGCTGGCCATCAGGGGCCAGACACATACGAGGGGAAAGGTCATGGCAGAAGACGCGAAGCCTGCGCACCGTCCAGGGGAACGGCCTCATCCGTGGGACGACGCGACCGAGCATAAGGCTCCCAAGCCCTGGGACGATGCGCCCGAGCATGAGGAGCAGCCAGATCCAGGTGGTGCCGCGCCCGCGCCGCCGCACGGGCAGCGGCCTGATCCGTGGGACGACGCGCCCGGTCCCGGTCCCGGGCCGGCGCCGGGGCCAGGTCCGAAACCTGATCCGTGGGATGACGCGCCCGGTCCCGGTCCCGGGCCGGCGCCGGGGCCAGGTCCCAAGCCTGATCCGTGGGACGACGCGCCCGCACCAGAAGAGCCGGCCTAGCGCCGGGCCAGGCGGTTAGCGCCGGGCCGGCCGGCAGCTGGTGGCTGGCCTGCGCTGACGGCCTGGCCGGCCGTCTGGCGGCCGCGGGCACGGCTGGCTCGCGATCTGGGCTAGACTTCCGGGGAAATCCCTGTCTGTTGAGGAGCCCTACCGTGCCCGAGGTACGTATCCACGCCGAGCAGCGCACCGAGTTCGGCAAGGGGCCCGCCCGCCGGGCACGCCGGGTGGGTAAGGTGCCCGCCATCCTGTACGGCCACGGGACCGACACCCGGCACCTGACGGTGCCCGGGCACGACGTCCTGCTGGCGCTGCGCACGCCGAACGTGCTGATCAGGCTGGACGGGCTGCCCGGCGGCAGCGAGCTGGCACTGCCCAAGGCAGTGCAGCGGGACCCGATCCTCGGCACGGTCGAGCACGTCGACCTGATCCTGGTCCGCCGCGGCGAGAAGGTGACCGTCGACATCCCGGTGCACGTGACCGGCGACGTCGTCCCGGACGGGCTGCTTGACCAGCAGCTGGTCCAGGTGTCGGTCGAGGCCGAGGCCACCAACATCCCGCCTGGCGTCGAGGTCAGCATCGAAGGCCTGCAGATCGGCGCGGTGGTGCACGCTGGTGACCTTGAGCTGCCGGAGGGTGTGAGCCTCGCGGACGAGCCCGACCAGCTGGTCCTGCACATCATCGCCGCGCCGACCGCCGAGCAGATCGAGGCCGAGGTCGGTGCGCCGGAGGGCGAGGCCGAGCCGGCTGCCGCCGAGGCCGAGCCGGCCCCGGTGCCCGCCGCGGAGGGCGGCGCGGACGCCGCCGAGCAGCAGGGCTGACCGGCCCGGGCACCATGGCCGAGGACCGCTGGCTGATCGCCGGCCTGGGCAACCCCGGCCCGCCGTATGCCGCCAGCCGGCACAACGCTGGGTTCATGGTGGCCGACGAGCTGGCGGCGCGGATCGGCGCGAGCTTCAGGCGGCACCGCTCGCGCGCCCATATCGCCGAGGGCCGCCTCAGCGGCACGGGACTGGCTGGCACGGGGCCGGCGGGCGACGGCCCGGGCAGCCCGGCGCCGGTCACCGTGGCCAAGCCGGCGTGCTTCATGAACCTCTCCGGCGGGCCGGTCGCGGCGCTGTGCGGGTTCTACAAGATCCCGCCGGCCCGGCTCGTGGTCATCCACGACGAGCTGGACATCCCGTTCACCGCGATCAGGCTCAAGCGGGGCGGCGGAGACAACGGCCACAACGGGCTGCGCTCGGTCACCGCCGCGCTCGGAACGCGGGACTACTACCGGGCCAGGCTCGGCATCGGCCGCCCGCCGGGCCGGATGGACCCGGCCGACTTCGTGCTGCGCGACTTCACCGCGGCCGAGCGGCCATCGGTGCCCGGGCTGATCGCCGACTGCGCGGACGCGGTGACCATCCTGGTCACGCACGGACTGGCCGCCGCGCAGAACCGGTTCCACCCGGCCCGGCAGCCCGGAGGCTGAGCCCCGGCCGAGCCCTTTCGGGGCATATCCGGAAAGGATCCCCGCCAACTCCGTTATCGTTGGCGAGAGCTGCCGGCGGCCCGGGAGGCAGCGCCAGCCCGGTCCGGCCAGGCCGTCCTGATGGCGGTCATCGCCTGGGGTGCGCGGCTGGTTACAGCACGGTTAATGATCAACTGCGAACCGGCTAATAGCGTGGTACGTCCATAAGAATGGGCGTCAACCTCCGGCCTTAGCTGCGCGTCTTGGTTGTAGCCCGCGACGGGGCGTCCGGGGACAACTGCCTGAGCAGTCAGGTGTGGCGGGAAGGGGCAGTGCGGGTGTCTGGTCAGACCGCCGTCACTGAGCCGCGCGCGGCAAGCCGGAGTGCGCCACGGCTGGCAGCACGCAGCCCGGCGACATGGCTAAGCCGCTACCTGCACGAGGCGGCTGTTGCCGACGCTTCGTGCGCACTGGCCGGCGGGCTGCTGGCGTTCAGCGTGCGATTTGACAACCAGCCCCGGCCGCCAGGGCTCTACCTGGCGCTCAGCCTCAGCCTGCCGCTGCTCTGGGTGCTGATGCTAGCGCTGTGCGGGGGGTACGACTCGCGGTTCGTCGGAGTCGGCTCGGATGAGTTCCGCCGGGTGCTCAACGTCGGCCTGGGCTTCACCGCCGCGGTCGCGATCGTCGCCTACGCCACCAAGACCGACCTGGCCCGCGGCTACGTGCTGATCGCGCTGCCCAGTACCACCATTTTCGGCCTGCTGGCCAGGTTCAGCCTGCGCAAGCGGCTGCACCGGCGGCGCAAGCTCGGCTACTGCATGAGCCGTACCGTCGTCGTCGGGCATGCTCATGTCGCCGCGGACCTGGCCACCGAACTGCGCAGGGGCACCTACCACGGGCTCGACGTGGTAGCCGCGTGCGTCACCGGGACCCCCGGCAGCGGCGCGGTCGCGGGCGTGCCGGTGATCGGTGACCTCGCCAGCGTTCCCGACGTGGTGCGGCGGTTCAACGCCGACACGGTCGCCGTGCTCGCCTGCCCGGAGATGAGCGGGGCCCGGCTCAGGCAGCTGGCCTGGGCGCTGGAGAAGACCGGCACCGACCTGTGCGTGGCGCCCGCGCTGCTGGACGTGGCCGGGCCGCGGACCACGATCAGGCCGATCGCCGGGCTGCCGCTACTGCACGTGGACCACCCGGAGTTCAGCGGCGCCCGCCGGGTGATCAAGTCGGCTTTCGACAAGGTGCTCGCGCTATCCGCGCTGGCGCTGGCCTTCCCGGCGTTCTGCCTGATCGCGCTCGTGATCTGGATCGGCGACGGCGGCTCGCCGCTGTTCCGGCAGACCAGGGTCGGGCTGGACGGGCGGATGTTCACGGTCTACAAGTTCCGCACCATGGTCCCCGACGCCGAACGGCGCAAGGCAGACCTTAGCCAGCACAACGAGCATGATGGCGTGCTATTCAAAATCCGACACGATCCGCGGGTCACCGCGGTGGGCGCCTGGCTGCGCCGCTGGTCGGTGGATGAGCTGCCACAGCTGTTCAACGTGGTGCTAGGGGACATGTCGCTGGTCGGGCCGCGGCCCGCGCTGCCCGAAGAGGCGGCCGCCTATGGTGACCAGGTCAGGCGCAGGCTGGTAGTGAAGCCGGGCATGACCGGGCTCTGGCAGGTCAACGGCAGGTCGGACCTGAGCTGGGAGGAATCGGTCCGGCTGGATCTGCGTTACGTGGAAAACTGGTCCCTGGCCCTGGACATGCAGATCCTGTGGAAGACGTTGTCTGCCGTCGCGCGCGGGTCGGGAGCGTACTAGCCGCCGCGAGAATGGCGACCGCGCCGGCGACGGACCGTGCCGACCGACAGACATACGGAGTATCAGTCTTGACATCTGACGATCACCGGCTGGCTCACGACCTGGCAGAGCGGGCCGGCCAGCGGCTGCTCGCACGGCGCGCGGCCGGCGGCACGGCCGATGAGCTGCGCCGTGACGGAGACCGGCAATCGCATGAGTACATCCTCAGCGAGCTAACCGGGAGCCGCCCGGCTGACGCGGTGCTGTCCGAGGAGGGCGCCGACAGCGCGGCCCGGCTGTCGGCGGACCGGGTGTGGATCGTCGACCCGCTGGACGGGACCAGGGAGTTCGGCGAGCAGGGCCGGACCGACTGGGCGGTGCACATCGCGCTGTGGGAGCGGGGCGAGCTGACCGCGGGCGCGGTCGCGCTGCCCGCGCAAGGGCACACGCTCAGCACCGCCGCCCCGCCCGCCGGGCCGGCCGGCGGCGCCGGCCAGGGCGGGCGGCTGCGGATCCTGGTCAGCCGCACCAGGCCAGCGGAGTTCATGCAGCGGCTCGCCGATGAGGTCAGCGCCGACCTGATCCCGCTCGGCTCAGCCGGGGCCAAGGCGGCCGGCGTCATCCGTGGCGACGCCGACGCGTACGTGCACGCGGGCGGTCAGTACGAATGGGATTCGGCCGCCCCCGTCGCGGTGGCCTGGGCGGCCGGCTTGCACGCGTCCAGGATCGACGGCTCGAAGCTGGCCTATAATCAGCCGACGCCGTCCGTGCCGGATATCCTGATCTGCCGAGCCGCACTCGCGGACCTGCTACTCGGGGCGATCAGCTCCGTCCGGCAGCCGGACTGACCGTGCACCGGCTACCGCTGGCCGCACCAGCCCCCAGGCGTCGCCGGGTCAGTCTGTGTGGCTGCCCGCCCGCGCACCACGACCAGGAGTTCCGCTAATGGCAGCGCCACGTTCCGATTACCTGCTCTCCCAGCTCGACGTGCTGGAAGCCGAGGCGATCCACATCATGCGGGAAGTCGCCGCCGAGTTCGAGCGGCCGGTCCTGCTGTTCTCGGGCGGCAAGGACTCGGTGGTGATGCTGGCGCTGGCCGAACGGGCGTTCTGGCCTGCCAAGATCCCGTTCCCGGTGATGCACGTGGACACCGGCCACAACTTCCCCGAGGTGCTGGCGTTCCGCGACAGCCGGGTCGCCGAGCTGGGCGCCCGGCTGATCGTCGCCTCGGTGCAGGCCTCCATCGACGCCGGCAAGGTGGCGGAGGAGACCGGCCGCTGGGCCAGCAGGAACCGGCTGCAGACCACCACGCTGCTGGACGCGATCGAGGAGAACCGGTTCGACGCGGTGTTCGGCGGCGCCCGGCGGGACGAGGAGAAGGCCAGGGCGAAGGAGCGGATGTTCTCGTTCCGGGACGAGTTCGGCCAGTGGGACCCGAAGAACCAGCGGCCTGAGCTGTGGAATCTGTACAACACCAGGATCCGGCGCGGCGAGCACATCCGGGTGTTCCCGCTGTCGAACTGGACCGAGCTCGACATCTGGTATTACATCGAGAGGCAGGAACTGGAGCTGCCGCCGATCTACTTCGCCCACCAGCGCAGGGTGTTCGAGCGGGACGGGATCCTGCTGGCGGACAGCCAGTACGTGACCAGGGGCGAGGACGAGCCGGTCGCCGAGACCAGCGTCCGCTACCGTACGGTCGGCGACATGACCTGCACCGGGGCGGTGGAATCCACCGCGGCCAGCATCCAGCAGGTGATCAGCGAGATCGCGGCGACCCGGATAACCGAGCGGGGCCAGACCCGCGCGGACGACCGCACCAGCGAAGCGGCCATGGAAGACCGCAAGCGAGAGGGCTACTTCTGATGACGGCGGTATCGGCACCGGCGGCGGACCAGCCGGCGGAGCGGGGCAGGCACATGGACATCATGCGGCTGGCCACGGCGGGCTCGGTGGACGACGGCAAGAGCACGCTGATCGGGCGGCTGCTGTACGACTCGAAGGCGATCCTCGAAGACCAGCTCGCCGCGGTGGAGCGGACCAGCAAGGAACGCGGCGAGGACTACACCAACCTGGCGCTGCTCACCGACGGGCTGCGGGCCGAGCGCGAGCAGGGCATCACGATCGACGTCGCCTACCGGTACTTCGCCACCCCGCGGCGGAAGTTCATCATCGCCGACACGCCCGGCCACATCCAGTACACCAGGAACATGGTCACCGGCGCCTCCACCGCCGACCTGGCGATCGTGCTGGTGGACGCGCGGAACGGGCTGACCGAGCAGAGCAGGCGGCACGCCTTCCTGGCCACCTTGCTGCGGGTGCCGCACCTGGTGCTCGCGGTGAACAAGATGGACCTGGTCAGCTACGAGAGCGCGGTGTTCGAGCAGATCGCCGAGGAGTTCAGCACCTTCGCGACCAAGCTGGAGATCGGCGACCTGAGCTTCATCCCGATGTCGGCGCTGCACGGCGACAACGTGGTACAGCGCTCGGCGAACATGCCGTGGTACGACGGGCCGTCGCTGCTGCACCACCTGGAGCACGTGCACATCGCCTCGGACCGGAACCTGATCGACGTCAGGTTCCCGGTCCAGTACGTGGTCCGGCCGCACCAGGCCACCGACCCCGAGCTGCACGACTACCGGGGCTACGCCGGCCAGGTCGCTGGCGGGGTGCTCAAGCCGGGCGACGAGGTCATGCACCTGCCATCCGGGCTGACCACCGCCATCTCCCGGATCGACACCGCGTCCGGCCCGGTGACCGAGGCGTTCCCGCCCATGGCGGTGACGCTGCTGCTCGACGATGATCTCGACGTGTCCCGCGGCGACATGTTCTGCCGGCCGCACAACCAGCCCGTGGTCACCCAGGACATCGAGGCGATGGTGTGCTGGATGAGCGACGCCAGGGCGCTGACCCAGCAGAGCAGGCTGATCGTCAAGCACACCACCCGCACCGTGAAGGCGATCGTCCGGGACCTGCACTACCGGCTGGACGTGAACACGCTGCACCGGGACGAGTCAGCCACCCAGCTGGGCCTGAACGAGATCGGCCGGGTGACGATGCGGCTGACGCAGCCGGTGTTCTGCGACCCGTACGCGCGCAACCGGATGACCGGCGGCCTGATCCTCATCGACGAGGCGACCAACACGACCGTCGGCGCGGCCATGATGACGGACGTCCGTTGACCGACCCTGGCGCGCTGCCACGGGTCGTCTTCATCGGCGGCTCGGGCCGCAGCGGTTCCACCCTCATCGAGCGGGTGCTCGACCAGCTTCCCGGCGCCTGCAGCGTGGGCGAGACGGTCCAGATCTGGGAGCAGGCGCTAGCCCGGGGCGAGCCGTGCGGGTGCGGGCTGCCGCTGGTCACCTGTTCGTTCTGGGCCGAGGTCGGCAAGGTCGCGTTCGGCGGCTGGGACGAGCTCGACACCGGCGCGATCATCGCGGTGAAGAGATCGGTCGACCGCACCAGGCGGCTGCCTGGCCTTTTCCTGCTCGGCGCCCGCCAGCCGCGGACCCCGCGGGGGCGGCGGCTGGCGGCCCTGGCCGATGACTACGCCCGCCCGTACGCCGCGCTCTACCGGGCACTCGCCGAGGTCAGCGGCAGCCCGGTGATCATTGACTCGAGCAAGCGGGTGATGCTGGCGTTCTGCCTGCGCCGGGTGCCGGGGCTGGACCTGCGGGTCGTGCACGTGGTCAGGGACAGCAGGGCGGTGGCCTACTCGTGGACCAAGCAGATCACCCGGCCGGAGGCGGACGGCGGTGAGGCCGGCGCCAAGACCCACATGGAGACCTACTCGCCTGCCCGCACCGCGATGCGGTGGAACATCCTCAACCTGGCCTTCCAGCTGCTGGCCGCGCGCGGAGTGCCGACCTTGCGGGTCCGGTACGAGGACTTCACCGCCGACCCGGCCGGGTCGGTGGCGCGGATGGCGGAATTCGCCTGCGGGCCCGGTGGCGTGCCCGGTGAGCTCGCCGCCGCCCTCAGCGGCAGGCACGCCGAACTCGGGGTGACCCACACCGCGGCGGGCAATCCGCTGCGGTTCCGGACCGGCCGGATCGACATCCGCACCGACGACGCCTGGCGCGACCGGCTGCCCGCCCGGGCCAGGAAGCTGGTCTACCTGCTCACCGCGCCGCTGCTGGCCTGGTACCGGTACCCGCGCCGGTGACCGCGGCATAGACCCGCAGCAGCTGGCCGGTCAGGCCATCCCAGTCATAATGCTGCTCGACCCGCTGCCGCCCCGCGGCGCCCAGCCGTGCCCGCCGGTCCGGGTCCCCGGCCAGGCTGATCATGGCGTCGGCCAGGCCGCGCACCACCGCGGCCCGCGACGACACGCCGACCAGGATGCCGGCCGACTCGTCCAGGGTGTCGAGGTGGCCGCCCCAGGCGGTGGCGATCACCGGGCGCGCGCTCGACATCGCCTCCAGCACGCTGATGCCGCCCGATTCCTGCAGGGCGGCGGTGACGTAGACGTGGCAGCCGCGCATCATCGCGGCACAGTCCGCCGGGTCCAGCCAGCCATGGAAGCGCACCAGCGGCTGCCCTGGCAGCCGCTGCGCCTGCGCGGCGAGCCGCTGCCTGGCCGGGCCGTCGCCGATGATGTCGAGTTCGGCGGGCACCGTGAGCGCCGCCCCGGCGAAGGCGTCCAGCAGCAGGTCGACGCCCTTCCAGTCCACCAGCCTGCCGGTGAACAGGAACCGGGCCGGGCCAGCTCCCGGCGCGCGGCCCGGCGGGCCCGGCGGGCCCGGCGGCCAGTCCGCGGGCACCACCCCGATGTCGGACAGCGTCCTCGCCCTGGGCCGGACCGGGCCGGGCAGCAGCGCCCGGGTCCGCTCGTTCGCGACCAGGACCGCGGCGGCGGAAAGCCGCCCGCGGATCAGCCGGTTCAGCACCCCGCCGGCGGCCGGCCTGGCGGCCTTGATCAGCGCGTAGAGACGGGAGTCGCGGCCGGTGAACGCGGGCGGCAGCCCGGTGCCGCCGTTCAGCGGGCCCATCACCACCGGGACGCCGACCCGCCGCAGCGCAGAAGGGATCACCGGGGAGACGCTGATCGGCTGGTGCACCACGTCGATGGCGAGCTCGCGGACCAGCCCGCGGACCACCGGCAGCATGGCCAGCTGGCGTTCCAGCTGGGTGACCCCCCAGGCCATGGTGCGCGGCCCGGGCGGCAGCCGTTTGCCCAGCCGGTAGATCAGGCCGAAGCCGGGCAGGCCGCCGGTGAACCGCACCCGCTCCAGCAGGCCCGCGGGCAGGACCTCGGCCAGCTCGGCGCGCTTGCTCTCATGGGTGAGCAGCCACGCCTCGATGCCGCGGGCCCGCAGCCGCCCGAGCAGCCGCAGCGGGATCGAGCCCTCGCCGCCTGCCCGCTCGCCCGCGTAGTGGCTCACGATCAGCACCCGCGGCCGCGCCGCCGCGGTCGCCGGGCCGCTGGCTGACGGCGCTGGCTGCTGCCTGGTCATCTGGGCGCGGGTCAGATCCCGTGCCCGCGGCGGCGCAGCGCGGTCACGATCGTGCCCGGCTTCACCAGCCCGGATGCCACCGCGAGCGCGAGATAGGACCGTGGCTCCCTGGCCCTGGCCCGGATGGCGCGGCGGGCCCAGGTCCAGGTCATCCGGCGGTCGCCGCAGGCGGCGGCGGCGAACGCGACCTGGCCGGCGATCCTGGCGTAGCCGGCCGGCTCGGACCCGAATTCCGGGTAGTGGTCCAGCAGCCAGGGCAGGGCCTGCGCCACCAGCGGCCACCGGCCGTACATCTGCTGGCGGCCGGTGTGCCACAGGACCCGCACCCCGGGGCTGGGGATGTTCAGCACCGGCGCGTGCCTGGCCGCGCGCAGCAGCAGCTCGTAGTCCTCGGCGCGGCTGCCCGGTATCTCCTCGCTGACCAGGCCCACGCCATCGAGCAGCGCGGCCCGCCGGGCCACGAACGTCGACACGTGCAGCGCGGTCAGCCGGGAGCGCAGCAGGTCGGTGAAGGTGACGCTGGTAGCCGGGTGCACCCGCTCGATGGCGTTGCCGCTGGACTCGATCGTGATCCCGCAGCAGGCCAGGGCCGCACCGGGGGTGTCCAGCAGCGCCCGCACCTGGCTGGCGAGCTTGCCCGGCAGCCAGAAGTCGTCGTCGTCGCAGAACGCGACGAACTCGGTGTCAGCCGCGAGGATCCCGGTGTTGCGCGACCCGGCCAGCCCGGGGTGGCGCTGGTTCTCGACGGCGCTGGCCCCGGCGGCGGCGGCCACTGCCCTGGTCTGGGTCCAGCGGTCGCTGCCCCGCGCGTCGCCGGCCGCTGACCCGCCCGCCGCGCCGCCGCCCGCCGGCCCGCCCTCGGCCGACCGCACGTCCAGCACCACGATGGACCGGATCTCGCCCGGGTAATCCTGGTTCCTGATCGCGTCGAGCACCTGGCCGAGCAGGTCCGGCCGGTTGCCCAGGGTCGGGGTGATGACGGTGACCGCGGGCCACTGCCCGGGGGCACTGGCCGGCGCGGTCGCGTCCGCTTGCTCGATCATCGGCGTCCCTTCGCTGCCGCTGCTGGGGTGGCGCCGCGGACCAGCAGGGCGTCGATCAGCTCGGCGGTCCGCGCCGTGCCGTCCGGCCAGCGCTCGGTGCCGGGGCCGCCGGACTGCGGCCCGGCCGCGAGCCCGGCGCCGAGTGCCTCCATCACCCCGGCCTGGCCGGTGCCGGCCGCGAGCGCGGCCGCGGCGCGATCGAGCGCGGCCCGGAACTCCAGCTCGGTGTCACACACCACGGCCAGCCCCTCGGCCCGCAGCATCCTGGCGAACCTGAGCTGATGGCCGTCGACCTGCTCGCCCAGGTCAGGCCGCCGCGGCAGCGTGATCGGCACGTGCCCGGCCGCCCTGGCCTCCATGATGGTCGCCGGGCCGCCGTGCGTCACGACGATCGCGGCGCGGGCCAGGGCGCCCTGCAGCTCGTCGTAGCCGAGCTCGGGGAAGCGGTCAGGCCCTGGCGGCACCGGGGTCGCGCCGTGCTGCAGGATCAGCCGCACCTGCTGGTCCCCGCCATCGGCCAGCCAGCGCCCGGTCCAGTCCACCGCCCGGCTGAACGGGTGCTTGTTCGTGCCCAGGGTGACCAGCAGCGCGGGCAGGCCGCCCGGCGCGCCGCCGGGCTGCGCGCCGTCCGGGGCGGGCGCGGCGGGCCTGGCGCCGAGCAGGCTGCCGACGACCAGGGAGTCGCTGTAGAGCGCCTGCTGCTGCGGATGCTGAACGAGAAACAGCGAGCTGAACGGCTGGCACAGCCGGCCGGTCAGGGTGCGGGAGTCAACCCGGTCGAACACTTCGATGTACACGGTCCTGATCCGCAGCAGCCTGCCCAGGATGAAGAACGGCACGGCCAGCCCGGCCCCGGTGGAAATGATCAGCTCGGGCCTGGCCGGCCGCGGCAGCAGCATCCGGATCGCCAGCAGCGCGTTCCGCAGCAGGTTCCCGGCATGCCGGGTGGTCGGGAAGTGGCCCCAGACGATGTTCTCGCCGGCCAGGGCCGACCGGCTCTGCGGGGTGTCCTGGGTGACCCAGGTCCTGGGCCGGGTGTCCCACCACGGCCGGAGCGCGAGCAGCTGGGTGAGATGCCCGCCGCTCGAGCACACCAGCAGCGCGACGGGCGGTGATTTCGCAGATGCGGCCATGGTCATCAGCTCCGTGGATAAGCCGGGGTGGCCGGGGTGAAGTAGCGCTGGTCAAGTAGCTGGCCGAACGCTGAGGTGGCCGGCGGGTTGCTGGTCAGCAGCTGCCCCGGGCCGTCGGCTCCCTGTGAGTCGAAGTAGGCGAGCGCCTTGATCTGGGGATGCAGGCGGACCATCGCGCCCACCTGGGCCAGCCATCCGGCCCAGCCGGACTTGTCGCCGCTGACCCCGAATTCGCCGATGATGATGGGCTTGGGGTGCGCGGAAGCCCAGTGCATGAAGCCAGACAGTACATTGCTGAGCGGCACTGAGGGCGTAGGCGAGTACGCGTCGGCGCAGATCCAGTTGACTTCCTGGTCGCCAGGGTAGTAAGCAGCCGCTCTGCCCGTCTTGAACCCCCACGCGGTGGGGCACCAGACCCAGGAGACGTTCGTCGCGCCTGCCGAGCTGAAGATGGCCCGCATGTGCTTCCAGGCGGCGACGTAGTCGGCCGGGGAGTGCATCGCTGACTGCAGGTCGGGCCGGTCCATCTCGTGCCGCCACTCCAGCAGGACCGGGCGGCCCATGGCCTTGAGCGCGAGCGCGCGGGCCCGGATCATCGCGTCGTAGTTGCCGTCGATGATCTGCGTGGTGCTCGGCTCCCCGCCCCAGGTCAGCAGCAGCACCTGCCCGTTGCCGGCGAAGTAGCTGTCGGCCGGGCTGGGGAACTTGCTGGCCCACGGGTGGTAGACGTGCACCAGGCTCAGCCGGTGGCCGATCTGGCCCTGGAAGGTCTGGACCGCCTGGATCTGGTCCGCGGCGGTGTACTTGGCTGGCCTGACGTAGGCGCCGAGCAGCGCCCCGGCGGCCGGCACCAGCGGGCCGGGGTACCCCAGGGTGGCGGGCGGCGGGGCGGCACGGTGCCGGCGGTGCGGGTGCGGCCTGGGCTTGCGGGTCTTGCCGGGGGTGGGAGACGGGGAGCTGGGCGGCGCGGCCGGCGTCGTGACCGGCGGCGGCGCCGCGGCGCTGGTGCTGGCCTGCGGGGCGGGCCGGAGCGCGTTGACGGTGAGCACGCTGCCGGCCGCGAGGGCGATGACGGCTGCCCCGGTCAGCAGCCAGGTGCGGCGGGCGATCATGCCCTAACCTGGCCGGGGCCGTCGCCGAAGGCCGGGAAATGCCCGGTGAAAATGAGTGAGAGCGCCGAAACGGCCGGTATCAGGGAGAAAGTCAGCAGCGCTCTTGCGGTAATCCGGCCAGTGCCCCGTACTGTCCGCTTATAACCCGCTTCCGGAGCATATTCCCGTGGCCGGACGGGCGCGCCCGGCGCCGTCAGCACGGCGAAGAGCCCGGCAGCGGCGCCGGTCCAGGGCAGGCCGTATCTCGTGAGCGGTCTGGGCATGCCGAGATTTTACCTAGATAACGACAGTTATCTCGATGGAATGTGATTATTCCGGAGTGCCCCGAGCCGGCACCGGAAGGCGGCGGATGAGGAACGAGAATCCCGGCATCACCGACAGCTGAAGCGCCTCGCTGAACCACCACATGCCCGCCAGCATGACCACCGCGCCAGCCGCCCCGGCGCCCACCGCGACCGCGGCGCTGGCGCCGAGCGCGGCCCGCATCCCGAGCGGGAGCAGGCAGAAGCTGACCACCGACAGCAGCGCGGCGATGACGAACGCGCGGCCGAACGGGTGTACCCGGACCACCTTGGCCACCTGGGCCAGCGGCAGCAGGTTGGTGATCGCGATCGCGGCCGCCCAGCTGATGGCCGCGCCGGTGATCCCGTACCTGGGGATCAGCACCAGGTTGACCGCGACGTTGACGCAGACGGCCAGCAGCCCGTTGCCCAGGCTCCAGCTGCTGCGCCCGGTGGTGGTCAGGACCATGTCGACCTGGCCGCACGCGGTCGCCACCAGCATGGCGATACCCAGGATGGCCATGACGGTGGTGCCGGCCCGGTAGGAATGCCCGAAGATGGCCAGCACCTGCCCGGAGAACACCAGGGCCAGCAGGTAGATCGGCCAGGTCAGGCAGACCAGCCAGCCGGTCGTCGCCTGGTAGACCGCGTTCGCGCCGCGCTTGTCGCCGATCGCGAACAGCTCGGTGAACCGCGGCTGGGCGGCCATGCTGATGGCCGCGTTGCCGAACTGCCCGGCCACCAGGAACCTGGTGGCCGCGGTGTAGACGGCGGCCGCCGCGGGCCCGAGGTAGATCCCCACCAGGACGATGTCGAGCCTTTGGATGATGATCTGGGCCAGGGTGGCCAGCGCCCGCGGCGCGGTGAACCGCCAGAAGCCCCGCGGGTTGGCGTTGGCCAGCCCGGCCTTCGCCAGCGCGGCCGCCGGGCGCGCGGCCTGGCCGGCCGGCCTGCCGCGTCCGCGCCGCGGCCGCGGGCTGGCGTGCTTGCCCGGCGAATGCCGGATCTGCACCAGCCACAGCCCGGCCACCGCGGCGGCGGGGATGTACCCGACCGCCCACAGCGGCGCGAGCAGCGCCGCGCTGCCCATGGCGGCCGCGACCAGCACGCCGGCCAGCTGCAGCAGGTTGCGGCCGATGCGGTCGACCGCGACGGTGGGCAGCATGTTCCGGTAACCGCGGCTGGCCCCGAGGAAGGTGTCGGTGAGCGCGGCGAAGGGCAGCGCGACCGCGAGCGCGCGCAGCGCCCCGGCCAGCGCGCCGGGCGTGGCCCCGTGCCGGGACAGGTGACCGCCGAGCAGCGCGTGCGCCAGCGGTCCCGCGGCGGCCAGCACCGCCGCCGCGACCAGCGCCGAGGCGATGGCCACCGGGATGAGGGCCGCCCGGAGCAGGGCGCCGATCCTGCGTTCCTCGCCGAGCGAGCGCAGCCGGGCGATGAAGTAGACCGCGCCGTTGTAGGCGCTGAGCCCGGACACCGACTCCAGGATGAGGAACAGCGACGTGGCGGTGAAGAACGCGCCGGCGATTGCCGGGCTGAAGTGCCTGGTGACCACCACGGTGACGCCGACGGTCGCGAACGCGGCCAGCCCGGCCCCGGCCAGGTTCAGCATGCCGCCGCGGGCGACCTCGCCGAGGTCCTGATGACGCTGGCCGGCCCGGCCTGCGGCGGCCGGCCGGACCGGCAGGGCTGCCCCGGCTTCCTCGCCGCCGTCGCCGTCCTGGCCCTGCTGCCAGCCCTCGTCGCGAGCCAGCGCCATTAGGTGCGCCAGCTTGGGGGGCGCCCGAGCCACCGGGCGAGCCGCTCGTCATAGGGCCGGAAGTGCTCTTCCAGCCGGCCGCGCAGCGAGCCCGGCATCGGCGCCCGCGGCCGCGCGTTGTGCTGCCCGAACCTGATCGTGTCCGCGGCTGGCAGGCCGAGGTAGGCCAGCACCTCGCTGAACTCGCGTTCTGGCGTCTCGAAGAACACCGCGCTGTCCACGACGTGGATCCGGTCGCGGCCCACCAGCGCTTCCAGCCGTTCCAGCTGATCGATGTACTGGCCGCGGGTCAGGTAGGCCTGGTGCCGGTGCGCGGGCACCTCCGGCTGCCCGGCCGCGCTCAGCAAGGCCCCGGTGCCGGCCAGGCGGCTGGCTTCGAGTTCCAGGGCCCGCTCGAACGGCTCGGTCTCGAACCCGCGGGCGAGCTCGTGCGCGTGCGCGGAGTAGGCGCGCTCGACCGGGTCGCGCAGCGCCGCGATCAGCCGGACCGACGGGAGGTCGCGGGCGATGCGCTCGGGGGCGAGCGGGTGGAACATGTAGTACGGGCTTGACTCGCCGGTGATGACCCGCGATCCGGGCACGGCCAGCGGGAAGTGCCCCCGGTACCAGGACAGGTCGTGGTGGTAGGCGACGTCGAAGTAGTGGATGCCCTTGCGGCCGAGCGGCATCCGAACCCCGGGGTGCTGGCTGAGCGCGGTGAACAGCGAAGTGGTGCCGCACCGCTGCCCGCCGACGATGAGGAACGAGGGGAGCACCCGGATCGGCGCGGTCCGCCTGCCCGCCGCCTGCCAGGCGGCACGGGCCGCCCGGTAGGCGGCGGACCTGCGGCGCGCGCCCTGCGCGGGATCGGCGGGGCGAGAGGTGGTACCCAGATCGGTCATGGCAAGGTCTCCACTGCGGTCGTCAGGGCGGGCAGCATCCAGATGTCTGGCCGTCCGAGTCTGGCACCAGCCAGGTCCTGCCGGTCGTGCAAATACCGCACGGCCAGTTCCAGGAAGTAGAGCGCGCAGGCCAGGGCGGCGGGCTGCGGCCCGGCCGCGACCGGCCCGACCAGCTGCGCCGCGGCGGCGAAGCAATCGCTGACCGCCGCGGCCGCATCCCGGCCGGAGGAGTTGATCAGGTGGTGCAGCTGGTAGTGCAGCGCGTCGAAGCCGGCCGGCACCCCGGTCTCGAACCGCTCCCAGTCCCAGGCCAGTACCGTGTCCTGGCGGACGGTGACGTTCGTCCTGGTCCAGTCGCCGTGCCAGCTGCCGAAGGTCAGCACGGCTGATCCGGACCGCGCGCCGACCCGCCCGGCCAGCGCGGTGAAGGCCGCGCCGCGTTCCCCCAGCGCGCCCAGCCGCCGCAGCAGGCCCAGCCAGTACGGACTGCCGGCCAGCGGCGCGCGATCCAGGCCGGCGATCGCCGCGACCTCCGCGGTGGCGGCCTGCAGCAGCCCGGCCGCGCCGCGGCGGGGCGGCCGCCCGGCCGCCCGCAGCGGGCTCAGCACCAGGATCTCGATGTCCCGCCAGCGGCCAGCGTGCAGGACCGCGGGGATGGTGACCGTCCGGGTGCCGGCCGCCGCCAGCCGGGTCAGCGCCGCCGCCTCGGCCCGGACCAGCGCGCTGGCCAGCCCGGTGGCGCCCACCTTCACGTAGCCGAGCACCTCGCCGTCCCGGCTGAGCAGCTGGGCGACCGGTTTCGCGTTCGCCCTGGGCGGCCCGATCAGCACGCTGACCGTGACCTCCTGGCCCAGCACCTGCGCCAGGTGACTGCCCAGGCTCTCGCCTGCGCCGCTGACAGTGAGCCGGTCCGGCAGCAGCCACCGGGCCACCCCGGCCCGCAGCGACAGCCGCAGCAGCCCGGACAGTGCCGCGGCCCGCGGCGAGCGGTCCGGGTTGAACCCGGCGACCGCCGCCGCGGCGGCCCGGCCGGACCGCGGCAGGATGAGCCGGGGCTGGCGGGCGTCCGGCACGATCAGGTAGGTTTCCGCGGCGTCCGGCCGGGCCTGCCGCCTGGCGCCGATCCGCACGGTGGCGGGCGCCGGCCAGAGCTGCCCGGCGACCTCACCCAGGTACTCAGCCCGGTTGGCCGCGGCGGGCCGGGGCGGGATGGTCGCGGTCATCTGGCCGAACCGCCGTCGATCGCGGCCTGGCTGCCGGCCGGCGACAGCCAGCGCTGGCCGTACGGGCCCGCGGTAGCCCGGCGGTGCTGGTCGTTCTTCCACAGCAGTGCGTAGGCAAGCATGGTGCAGGTGAGCGGCGGTCCGATCGCGACGTAAGTCGTCATGAAGACGAACGTGAGCAGCAGCACCAGGACGCCCGCCATCCCGTACGCGCTCAGGTCCCGCCGGTACCGCCACCCGCCGTAAGCGAAGAAGCCCAGGTAGAACGCTGTCCCGGGGAACCCCACGCAGATCAGCAGCAGCCACAGCTGGCCGTTGCTGCCCACCGGGGCCTGACCGCAGGCGGGGCAGTTGGGCGTTGGCCCCACCGCGATCGAGCTGGGGCTGCCGACTTCCCTGCGGGTGTCGCCATACCCCAGGATCGGCGACGCGGCCGCGTCCTTGACCGCCATCGTGGACAGGCCGGACCTGATCTCGTCGCTCTGCCCGTTCGCCAGCCGCTGGCTGACCACCGCGGACAGCGGAGTGGCCGCGAGCACGATGCCCAGCACCGCGGCCGCGGCGACCATCCCGCCCAGCGGCGCGAGCCTGCCGCGGGCGGCCATCCGCAGCGAGAGGTAGGCCGCCGACAGGCCGAGGCCGAGCCACATGCCCCGGTTCAGTGAGTACACGGCCGGGATGATGGCGACCACCAGCAGCCCGGCGGTGATCATCCGTTCCCGCCTCGACCCGTGCGACCACCACCCCACGATCAGGAACGGCAGCAGCAGCGCCAGGCAGTTGCCCCAGGTGTTGGTGAAATCGAAGGGCGCCTTCGGCCTGCCGCCCGCCGCCTGGACGATGTTCTGCACCTGGGCCAGGCCCGGGTGCATCGCGGAGGCGATCACCAGGTTGCTGCGGAAGCTGTGCGGCAGCAGGTAGAGCAGCGGCGAGGTGAAGCCGAAGTGGGGGGCGGCCATCGCCGCGATCCCGCCGGCCACGGTATAGATCGCCATCAGCCCCAGCAGCCGGGCCAGCCGCCGCCGGGGCAGCTCGTCCTCGGACAGGTTGCCCGCGTAGATCAGCAGCACCGTGATGCCCAGGTAGGTGAGCGTCCGGTCGCCGAAGGACAGCAGCCGGTTGGAGACCGCGCTGACCACGGTGTCGGGCGCGGTCAGCCCGAGCGTGGTCGCGCTCGCGACGGTGCACAGCAGGAACAGCAGCCACAGCGCGAAGCCAGGCGGCGAGGAGATGGGCCGGCCGTTGGCGCGCCAGGAGTACAGCCGCAACGCCATCGGCACCAGCAGGATGATCGGCATGTAGTCGGCCAGCCCGAGGGCCCACCAGAGCGGGTACAGCAGCAGGAAGCCGGTCACCGGCCAGGCCGCGCTCCAGCCCGGGCGGCGATGGCCGGTGCGCAGCCGGGCGGCCCGGCGGCGGGCGCTGGGCGGCGGCGCGGCGGGCTGCAGGGTGGCTGGGCTGGGGCCGGCCGCGACGCCGCCGCGCCGTGGCTGGCCGCGCCACGGCTGCCCGCGCCGTGGCTGCCCGCGCCGTGGCTGCCCGCGCCGTGGCTGGCCGGGCCGGACCCCGGTGCTCATCCCTGGCTCTTTCCGCTGGTGACGGCGCGGGTGCCGGGCGGAACCAGGATGACCCAGGTGCGGCCGGGCGCGAACTCAACCGGATCGCCTTTCGGGCTGGTGAAGTTCGTCAGGTCCCCGGCTCCCGGCTTGGTCCAGGTGGCGTGCACGGCCACGCCCTGCTGGCCGGACAGCGAGGTGACCGCGGTGCTGGACAGCACCACCGCCCGGCCGGCCCCGAGCACGCGCGCGCTCGGCACCGTGACCCCGGTCCGGTGGCTGAGGAAGACCTGCTTGTACGGGACGGTCTGGATGATCAGGTTCGCCACGCAGCCAGCGGGCGGGCCAGCGGTGACCTGCCAGCACCGGGACGCGGCGTCATAGCGCCAGCGCTGCGGCTGCTGCCCGGGGATGTCGATCCGTACCGAGGCTGGCCGCCAGGTGCCCGAGCTGGCCAGCTGGCGGCTGGTGACCAGGCCCTCGCCGCGGAAGGGGAGCAGCGCGGGCGGCGGGCTGGCGCGGCGCTGCCGCAGCCGGGCGGTATCGACCGTCAGCCCGGCGGCGCCGTCGCGGTAGAGCGCCGGGTGCGTGCCCGTGCCCATGTCGGTGACGTGCTGATGATGGAGCACGTCGATGAAGCCCGTCGTCCCGCCGGAGTACCCGACCGCGGCGTGCAGGACGCTCACGATCATGCCGTCGGCTGGCCGGGTGCCGGTGACCGGCCCGGCGCTGGCGGCCTGCCTGGACTGGTACACCGCCAGGTACCGGATCGGCGAGCTGATCTCCTCATACACGACGTCAGCCTGGCTGAGCCCGGTCGGGTGGCTGCCCGCGATCGCCAGCGCCACCGCCGGGCGGCTGGCCACGTCGGCCGGCGCCGGCGTCCCGGT
Source organism: Streptosporangiaceae bacterium (assembly GCA_036558005.1). Lineage (GTDB taxonomy): Bacteria > Actinomycetota > Actinomycetes > Streptosporangiales > Streptosporangiaceae > DATBGO01. Next base: position 39,267 of record DATBGO010000212.1, read on the forward strand.
GAGCGGTGCGAACGGCCCGGTCTGGGCCGGGCTGGCGATACCCGCCGGCCCGGCCGGCGAGGCAGCGCGGACCCCGGGCCCGACGACATTCGGCGCGCCGCAGGAGGTGATCATCAGCCCGAGCGCCGCTGCCGTCACCCGCCGCGCGGTGCCCGTGCCGCCGCGCGCAGGAGTCCCAGACGTCGCGGCCATCGGCTATCCGGTGCCGGTGTCGGCGGCACCGTGCGATCCCTCGCCCGCGGCGGTGCGTGGTTTCCTCGGCTCCTTGTCCGGCGGCGGGCTCAGCCGCGGCAGCGGCAGGGTCTGGCTCGGGTCTCTGGGAGCACGGCCAGCGCCGGGCGCGTCGAGTCCCGGGTGCGCGACCGGCCGGGGAGCCGGCCGCCGCCGGATCGGCGTGGCCTGGCTGGCCTGGCTGGGCTGGCGCGGCTCGGGCCTGCCCGGCAGCGGGCGGACCGTTTCCGGGATCGGGTCCCGCCACTTCGCCGCCACCTCGACCGGGGACAGCAGGACCGACCCCAGCAGGGTGGTGTGGACCTGGTCGAGACGGCGGGCGCACATCACCGCGTCGGTCTTGGTCGAGCGGCCCGTCTCCAGCACGATCACCGCCGCGTCCGCGAACTCGGCGAAGGCGTAGGCCTCGGTGGAGTCCTCGCTGCCCGCTGCCTCGATGACGACGTAGCGCGACTCCTCGCGCAGCCGGCCGACGAGGCTGGCGATGGAGTCGAACTCGTAGTCGGTGCCGCCGCCCGCGGTCTCCAGGCCGCAGGTGATCACCCGCAGCTTGGGAATGTCGGCAGGCCGCTTGAGCACCTCGGCGTAGTTCGCGGTGCCCGCCAGCAGTTCGGCCAGCCCGCGGGCCCGGTCGAGGCCGAGCATCTGCGCGGCCAGGCTGGTGCGCAGGTTCGGGCTCAGCAAGATGGTGCTGCCGTAGTTCCTGGCCAGCGAGGCCGCGAGGTTGACGCTGGTCAGCGCCGCGGCACCGCTGGCCGAGGTGCTGGTCACGAAGATCAGGTGGCTTCGCTTGCCGAGTGCGGCGGCGACGCCGCGGGCCATCTCCGTGATCCCGTGCCCGGCCCGTGACCTGGGCGAGAGCAGCCCGAAGGGGGCGGCGGCCTTGCGCTGGGCCAGGCTCAGCAGCACGGGCGCGTCCAGCGCCCGCTCGGCGTCGTCGACGTTGTGGATGCGGTCGTCCCGCCGGTCGATCATCAGCGCGAGCAGCACGGCCACCAGGATGCCCACCACCAGCCCGCTGGGAAGGATGAGCAGCTTGCGGGGGCTGCTCGGCGAGCCAGGCGGGCCGGCCTTGCCGATCACGCTGCCGCCGCTGGAGTTCGCGCCCGCGCCGGTCAGCGCGGCGGCCTGGTTGCTGAGCGCGTGCAGCTGGCTGGAATCGGAGCTGAGCAGCGCCTGGTCAATGGCGCGCTGCTGGGAGTTCGCCGGGAGACTGGCGATCTTCGCCGACAGCGACGCGGACTGCTTGGTCACGGTGTTGATCTGCTTCTGCAGCGACTTGAGCTGGCTCGCGACGGACGCCGTCGCCGTTGCCTGGCGGTTGGAGAGGTAGGCCTGGGCGAACGCGTTGGCGCACTGGGCTGACCCGGCCGCGGTGGAGGCGTCGCAGCTGATGTCCAGGACCAGTGAGTTGGCCGGCACCGATACCGAGACCTGCTTGCGCAGCGCCTGCGGGGTAAGCGGGCTGTCCAGGATCCTGGCCGCGTCGGTGGCCACCGTCAGCGACTGGACCAGCTGGGCCTCGTTGTCCATGTTGACCGGGGCCGAGTTGCGTGACCCGCTGCTGCCCTGCTGGGTATTCGACGCGCCGGTGGGAGTGACCGACACCTCGGCGGTGGCGGTGTAGACCTTGGGGGCGACCCGCAGGTAGCCGGCCGTGGCCACCGCGGACAGCAGCACGATGACCGCCACCACCAGCCAGCGACGGCGCAGCACCTTCAGGTAGTCGGTGATCTCAAACGAGTCAGGCCGCTGCGGGTTGCTCATCGGCGGTTCGTCTCACCCTCCGTGTCGGCCTGTGCGCGGCAGCGGCTGGTCACCTACCGGGATAGCGCGGCTGACTGGACTTTTGCGTTCCTGCGATAGTAACGCTTCTTCGCTGCATATCCGATGCGTTGCCGAACGGACGCCCGCTACGCAGGATCTTTACCCTGCTAACGGGCCGGGGCCCGCCGCGAGCGCGGCGGGCCCCGGCCGGGAATGCGCGGGCGGGCGCCGTCAGCTGATCAGCAACGGGATCTGCCCGCTGGAAACGCCGACCGAGTTAGTGGCGACGATCTCGATCTCATAGTGCCCGGCGGGCAGCCGGTGACCGTGACCGTCGTAGCCGTAGTAGGAAATGGTGATCTTCCCGGCCCGGCGGCCCGGCTTGGCGATCTGGCGGGCGACCTTGCCGTCGTCCCCGACGACCGACACGGTCACGTCCGCAGCCTGCGGCAGGGTGAACCGGATGACCACATGGCCGTGGCTGCCCGCCGTCAGCACACCGGGGCTGACGGTCAGGGCGGTGACGCCAGGGCCGCCAGGTGCCGCGGGCGGCGCGGTGCCGGTCGGCGACGGGTGCGGCGGCGCGGGCGTCGCGGAGGCGGTCGGGTTGGCCGGGACTGACACCGACGGCGCCGGCGTCGGGGTGTAAATGGTCGGCGGCGGCCCGGTCGGGGCCGGCGCGCCGGGCCCCGCGGCATTGTCGGCGACCGAGACCGATATCTCCCCGCGCCAGGCGGAGATCGACGCGGTATCGGCCATCTGGGCGCCCTGGAAGTAGGTGCCGAACACGGCGCCGCTGCTCATGATGTAGTTGCCCACCGAGTCCAGCCAGGCCGCCCGGCCGGGCATGTCCTGCACGCCGAATTCGGCGAACCCGAACGGCAGGCCCACGCTCTTGGACGCCGCGACGGCCGGGCCCATGAAGGTGGCCGGCGGCGTCAGCTGCGGGTTCCTGTCGGCGACCGCGCCGGCCGGGTAGGCGTCCCAGCCGAGCGTGCTGATGATCCCGCCGCCGGGCAGGTAGTCCTTCCACTGACGGCCCGAGGACTTGTCCAGGTCGTAGGCCATCAGGATCAGCGTCGAGTGCAGCTGCGGGTTGTGCGCCGCGTCGGCGAGCGACACCACGTGCGCCCATGCCTTCTTGTAGTCGGCCGCGGTGAACTGGCCGGCCGCGATGTTGTCCTCGGGCTCGTGGTAGTAGGAGTACCAGATGGGGTGCTTAGTCGGGGCGGTGTCGAAGAAGTGCGACAGGGCCGCGTCGTCGGCACCGGACAAGATGGCGCCGGGCAGCGCCTTGAAGCTGACCACGACGGCGGAGTTGTTCGCCCCGGCCTTGCCGCCGGAGGCCCAGGCGGTCGAGGCCGGCAGCCCGGGGTAGTACACGCGGACGATCGGCATGTGGCCGAACGTCGAGGTCAGCTGCTTCAGCTCGGTCACGCTGGAGGCGGAGGAACCCAGTAGCGGGCCGCCGGAGGCCCCGGCCGTCTCCACGTGGTTGCGCTTGCTGGCGTAGGCCAGGATGCCGATCAACAGGGCGCACAGCACTCCCAGGACCATCACCCACCCATGCCGCACCACCGGCACCCGGGTGTCCCTGCGGCGCCACCTGGGCCGCGGGCGGGGCGGGTATGAGCTGGCGTGTTCATACGGCCGGTGGGGTGCTTGCTGCACGACGGCTCCTCTCCTGAGCCGCCTACCGGGTTAGCTGACGGGTTCGGGCCGGAGTAGCCCTACCGCGAGGCGGCCGTGGCGGGCCGCGCATCGCCGATTCACCCCACGGGAACGTTTGGGTCCCCGGCTCCCTGCTGAGCAGGGATTAGGCGGTTGGTCTGCTGTCCCCGGTGGACAGCAGGGTTCTGTCAGCCCGCAACCATAACGGAATCGGGCAGAAGGCTGACAGGAAACGCGAAAAAATAACCGGCCAGGCCGCGGTGAACATGATCAGGCCCCGCGGGCCGCCGTCGGGTGACGGCGTGCCGCGGGGCCTGACGAACCGCGGGGCGGTGCGGGTTAGCCTTTGGACAGGAAGCAGATTCCCGAGTGGTCGGGCTGCCCGCCGCAGTTCTGGGAATTGTCGAAGTTGTCGCTGGCGACCCACAGCCCTGCGCTGGTCAGGACCATGTCGTCGGCGCCGAGACCGCGCGCCCTGGTCGGGTTGAACGTGACGTGCCCCTCGCTCTGGGACAGGCCGACCATTCCCGGCGCGGGCTTGGCGCCAGGCCCGGCGTTGTCGCACCCGTGGCCGTTGCTCGCCCAGCGCTCGTGACCGCCGGCGTAGACCGTAACGCTGCCGGCCACCACCGAGTAGAGCGAGTCGCAGCCGGTGTAGTTGCGCCAGGAATGCGAATGTGATGTCTCGGTGGCCGAGAACTTCGCGACCGCGTCACACAGCCCGGTCCGGGTGCTTACCGGCGCCACCGGAATGCCATTGGGGTGGTAGCCGGTGGTCGCCACGAAAACGGTGTTGTCGGTGGGACCCCAGGCCGCGGCGCGCACGTAGAACGGCTCGGTGCGGTAGCAGTTCTGGTTGAACTCCGAGGAGTACCAGTTCGTCACGGTGGCCTGGTGCGGGCCGAGCCAGAGCATGAAGATCTGCTTGCGTGCCTTGCCGGCCACGGAGGTGAAGTCGCCCTCGGCGAGCACCCGGTGGCCAGCGTGGCTGAGCTGCTGGTTGTACACCCGGGTGCCGTTCTCCGACACGCCGCTGAAGGAGTAGTGGCCGGAGATGTTCAGCTTCAGGTAGCCGGTGTCGCCGCCCTTGGACGGGCTGAGGCTGACGTAGTACTTCCTGGTCGACCCGTTGATCGCGGTGAAGAACCCGCCGGTGAGCAGCCGGCCGCCGGCCAGCAGCAGCGTCTCCACCTGGCCGTTGGCGCTGTGCTGGAAGCCCGTCTCGACCTGGCCGGTCGACGTGCTGACCTTGGCGATGTTGCTGACCGCGGTGCCGTGCACCGACGTGAACTTCCCGCCCAGGTAGGCGTCGGCGCAGTTCTTCCCGCCCACCGCGATCGAGTTCACCGTGCCGTTGACGTCGGGATTCCAGCCGGTCATGCTGAACGGCGCGGTGGCGCGGAAGCTGAATACGTTGTTGCGGGTATACGCCTTCGTGGCCTTGGTCTGCCCGTCAAAACCGGTAACGGTACTGAAATGACCGACCGCGAACATGGTCGATCCGCATTGCACCAGTTGCCTGATCTGGAAAGTGCTTGAGGTGCCCAGCGGGAAGTGCGGCGTGCCGTTTTCGGGGGTGCAGGAGAGCCCGAGGCCGCTCGATGTGCAGGTGGTAGCCGCGGCCGCCGCGGCGGCCGCGGCAGGCGAGCTCAATCCGGCGGCGGCGGGCATGGCCGCCCCGAGCACGCCGCATAGGAGGTAGACAGCCCAGCGTGACGCTGATGGCTTCCTGGCTGACCGCATGCTTCATCCCTCTGATTGGCTGGCTCGAATTAACCCGACCAATCCTAGGCATGGCCCCCCGGGCGGGTGGCCCGATTCGGTACTTTGCCGCCCAGGGGGACAGGCAGTTACAGGACCGGCAGCCGCCACTGCAGGTTGCTGCCGCCGGTGCAGCTGGAAATGATCAGCTGGGTGCCTTTGGTCAGGCTCGATTTCGGGTCCGCCAGGCACAGGTTCGCGGCCTTGTTCAGCAGCGAGAAGCTGGACCCGGGGGTCCAGACCTGGCTGGTGGCGCCGGTGCAGGTGTCCAGCGTGACGAGGGTGCCGCTGGCGGTCGCACCGCCCTGCGGCTCCACGCACAGCCCGTGGTCCTGGATCGTGCCGTCAGGCTCGATCGTCCACTTCTGCCCGGCCGTGCCATTGCAGACGAAGATGTCCACCTTGGCGCCCGTGGTGGTCGAGTTGTTGCTGTCGTCCAGGCACATCTCGTTGTCAGAGGAGATGAGCGGCGAGAACACCGGCCCGGACGGCGGGCCCGCGGGCGGCGCCTGAGCGGCCGGCAGCGGCCAGACCTGGTTGCTGCCGCCGGTGCAGGCGGCGATGTCGAGCCTGGTGCCGCTGGTGGTGCGGGACCCGGGGTCATCCGCGCACATGCCCGGCGCCCCGGCGCTGATCAGGGTGCTGGCCGGGCCCTGCGCCCAGTGCTGGGTGCTCGCGCCGGTGCAGGTGGCCGCGACCAGCGGGGTGCCGCTGGCGGTCGCGCCGCCCTGGGTGTCCAGGCACAGGCCGTTGATCCCGATGCTGCCGTCGGCGTTCTGGGTCCAGTTCTGCTCCGGGCTGTAGTTGCAGGTGACCAGGTTCACCGCGGCGCCCGGCGAGGCGGAATTCCCGGCCTCGTCGATGCACATGTCCGCGGCGGTGCTGGTGCCGCCGTGCTCGTTGAACAGGCCCGAGGGGATGGGCCCGCCCGGTGTCGTCGCGGGGCCGGCCTTGAACGGGAAGGTGGCCGTCTCGCCGTGGAAGGCCCCGGCGATGCTGTTCACGTCGGTGCCGATCATCAGGCCGCCGCTGTTCCCCGCGGCCAGGCCGGCCGGGAAGGTGCTCAGGAACAGCGTCCCGTGGCCGCGCGAGGTCTGCGGCTGCCACCACGGCAGCGCCAGCCCGGTGTTGGCGTCGAGCGCCGCCACCCCGTTCGCGAGCACCGTGTTGGGCGCGCACAGGCTGTCCACGCCGCACTCGTTGTTGACCCAGCGGTTGTGGCCGGCCACGTAGACCACCGGGCCGGAGGTGACCACCGCGTAGAAGGAGTCGCCGCCGGCGAAGTTGATCCAGGCCGGTGACACGCTGACGGCGGTGCCGGTGCTCCCCGCCGCGCCGGAAAGGTTGAAGCGGCTGATCGCGTCGCACACCGTCGGCCCGCCCGCCGACCTGAACCCGGTGGATGCGACGGTGATGAAGGAGCCGTCCTGGCCGAAGTCCAGGCCGCGCACGTAGTCGTGCTCGGCTGAGCAGTTGTTGGCGAGGATGGGCGCGGTGAAGTCGGTCAGGCTGGCGGTCTGGCCGAGCCCGCCGCCGGTGCTGATGACCGCCATCCGCGGCCGGGACTGAGCGGCGCCGCCGTCATAGGCGCTGTTGGCGGCGTCCAGGAAGGTGCCGCCGATCACCAGGTGCGAGCCGTCCGGGCTGAGCGCCATCGACTCGACCTTGAGCGCGGCACCGTTCTCCGGGTTGCTCAGCGTGAAGCTGAAGGACGGGTCGACCGCGCCGGTCGCGGCGTTGAACCGGACCAGGGCGGTGGCCGGGGAGCTGTCCGCGCTGGCGAACTGGCCGCCGGCGTACAGGCTGGTACCGTCCGGGCTGAGCGCGAGCTGGTCGACCATGTTGCTCACGTGGCCCTTGAACGTGGTGACCAGCTGCCCGTCGGTGGCCGCGGTGCCCGGCGTCACGCTGACCTGGGCGACGCCGCGCTGGCTGGCGCCGTTGACCGTGTTGAAGTCGCCGCCGATGTAGACGCTGCTGGTGCCGGGCGGGCCCGCCACCACGCTGAAGACCGGTCCCTGGTCGATCTGCGGCGCGAAGTCAGGGTCGATCTCCCCGGTGGCCAGCGAGTAGGCGAAGAGGTCGTCGCGGGTCACCTCGGTGCCCGCGGTGCAGTGGCCGGACGTGCCCGGGCCCGGCTTGCAGGCCTGCGTGAACGCGCCGGCGACGACGACCTCACCGTTGACGATGGCCTCGCCGTACACGGTGGACAGGCAGTCGTGGGCCGAGTCGACGCCGAACCAGGTCGCGGAGCAGCCCGCGCTGTCCACGCCGGTGCTGGCGTCGCCGGGGAAGATGTTCGGCGTGGTGGCGACCGGCGCCGGCGAGATCACGCCGGGAAGCACGGCGCCGGCCGTGGCGACATCCGGCCCGGCCGCGATCAGCGCGCCGGCGGTAGCTAGGGCCAGGCCGGCGGCGCCGAGCCGCGAGGCGAGCCGGACTGTTCGGGGTCGCCGGGAGATGCGCATTTCTGGATTCCTCGCGTCTGCTAGGGAGAGCTCTGGTTCAGCCGTCGCGGCAACCGGAGGCCCTGGCCGGGCCGGGACGGCAGCGCGGAGGGGTAATATGCCTTGGTTCCTGATGTTAGGCGGCATAGTTGCCCGGGAAGTTTACATCGCGCGCTCATATTTGCAGAGTCGTGACCTTGCCGGAGGCTGCCTGGAGAGCGGGCCCGCGCCGGGCTTGGCAGCGTTGCCGAGGAGACAGGCCGTGAAGGCAGCTAGAGCCGGGAGTGCCAGCCGATGACCAGCTTCGCCGACCTGCGCGATTACGTAGCCACCCCGCGGCTCACCGGGCTGCGGCTGGCGCCGGACGGGAGCTGGCTGGCCGCGGTCATCCAGGGCCTCAGCCCGGACCGGAAGAAGTACGTCAGCAGCATCTGGCGGATCGACGCGAGCCCGGACGGCGTCGGCCCGGTGCGGCTGACCCGCTCGGCCGAGGGCGAGGCCAGCCCGGAGTTCCTGCCGGACGGGTCGCTGCTGTTCATCTCGGCCCGGCCCGACCCGGCCGGCCAGCCAGCCGCGGGCCGCGCGGCCGGCCCCGGTGATCAGGCAGGCCCGGGCAGCCAGCCCGGCGGCGCCGACGCCGAGGCCGGCGACCACCGGGCCGCGCTGTGGCTGCTGCCAGCCGGCGGCGGCGAGCCGCGGCGGGTGGCCGCCCCGCCCGGCGGGGTCCACGGCGTGGCCGCGGCCCGCTCGGCCGGCACGGTGGCGATCACGGCGGCGGTGCTGCCCGGCTCAGCGAGCCTGGAGCAGGACGCCCGCCGCCGGGCCGCGCGCAAGGACGCGGGGGTCAGCGCGATCCTGCACGACGCCGGGCCGGTCCGGTACTGGGACCACGACCTGGGGCCCGATCAGCTCCGGCTGGCGGCGGCCGAGCTCGGCGCGGCCGACGCCGCGGCCGTGACCAGGGACCTCACCCCCGACCCCGGGCGCGCGCTGGACGAGCAGGACTTCGAGCTGGCCCCCGGCGGCGCCAGCGTGCTGACCGGCTGGTCGACCTGGGATGAGCGGGGCGAGCAGGCCGACGAGCTGGTCGCCATCGACACGGCCACCGGGCAGCGGCGGGTGCTGCTGGCCGAGGCCGGCTATGACTTCTGCGCGCCGAGCATCTCGCCGGACGGGCGGCTGGCGGTCTGCACCCGCCAGCTGCACGACAGCTACGACAAGCCCGGTGACGTGACCTTGATGCTCGTGCCGCTGGATGGCGGCGGCGAGCCGCGTGACCTGCTGGACGGATTCGACCGCCGGCCGGCCGCGGCGGCCTGGGCGCCGGACGGCACGGCGGTCTACTTCACCGCCGACGACCAGGGCCGGTGCCCGGTCTTCCGGCTCGAATTGGCCAGCGGGCAGGTGACCCGGCTGACCCACGACGATGGCGCCTACGACAGCCTGTGCCCGGCTCCCGGCGGCCGGTACCTGTACGCGATCCGGGCGGCGGTGACCGAGCCGCCGACGCCGGTCCGGCTCGACCTCACCGCCGACTCCGGCCAGCCGGCCCGGCTGGCCTGCCCGGGGACGCCGCTGGAGCTGCCCGGCCAGGTGGCCGAGATCGAGGCCACGGCCGACGACGGCGCCACGATCCGGGCCTGGCTGGTGCTGCCGGGCGGTGCCAGCGCGCAGGCACCCGCGCCGCTGCTGCTGTGGGCCCACGGCGGCCCGCTGTCCAGCTGGAACAGCTGGTCCTGGCGGTGGAACCCGTGGCTGATGGCGGCGCAAGGCTATGCCGTGCTGCTGCCCGACCCGGCGCTGTCCACCGGCTACGGCTACGACTTCATCGCCCGCGGCCACGGCCAGTGGGGCGGCCAGCCCTACCGCGACCTGATGGCGATCACCGACGCGGCCCAGGCCCGTCCGGACATCGACGCGGCCAGGACCGGGATGATGGGCGGTTCGTTCGGCGGCTACATGGCCAACTGGATGGCCGGCCACACCGACCGGTTCCGCGCGATCGTCTCGCACGCCAGCTTGTGGTCGCTGGAGCAGATGTTCGGCACCACCGACCTGCCGACGTTCTGGCGCCGGATCTACGGCGACCCGGCCGGCCAGCCCGAGCGCTACCTGGCCGACTCCCCGCACCTGCACGTGCGGCAGATCAGCACGCCCATGCTGGTGATCCACGGGGACAAGGACTACCGGGTACCGGTGGGCGAGGCACTGCGGCTGTGGTGGGACCTGCAGATCGAGGCGAAGGACGCCAGGTTCCTTTACTTCCCCGACGAGAACCACTGGATCCTCACCCCGGGCAACGCCATTGTCTGGTACCAGACCGTGCTGGCCTTCCTGGCCCAGCACGTGCTCGGCCAGCCCTGGCAGCGCCCTGACATGCTCTGACCTAGCGCTGCCGGGCCGGGGTAAACCGGCGTTGCGGGCCATGCGTCGTATTCCTGAGATTCAGCGCGCGTTTCCGGCGAGCTGATCTTTACCGGATCCGTAAAACGGGCGGCCGGATGGCCGCCGTCAGCGGGCGCATCAGGCCGCCGCGTGGGGGGAAGCAAGCATGAGATCCATCTCGGTGAAGGCTATGTTCGCGGCGGTCGCCGCCGCGGCCGGGCTGGCACTGGCCCCGGCAGCGGTGTCGGCGAGTCCGGCCGGCCTGGCCCAGCCGACGCTGGTGGGCGTGGTGCCCGGCACCAACACCCCGAATATCGCCGACGGCACGGTGTACGCCATCACCGAGGTCGGTAACGAGATGATCGTGGGCGGCAGCTTCACCAGCGTCACCGCCCCGGGCACCACCACCAGCCCGGTGACCCGCAACTACCTGTTCGGCTTCGACGCGAGCACCGGCGCCATCTCCACCACGTTCGTGCCGCAGCTGGACCAGGGACCGGTGGAGGGACTGGCGCCAGGGCCCTCGCCGAACACCGTGTACGTGGCCGGCTCGTTCACCAAGGTGAACGGGACCAATTCCCGTGACGTCGCGCTGATCAACACCCAGACCGGCCAGCTGGTGTCCGGCTGGGCGCCGTCCGCGCCGAACGGGGCGGGCTGGACGGTCAAGCTAGCGGGCGGCCGGCTGTACCTCGGCGGCACCTTCACCACCGTGGGCGGGGTCGCCCACGCCGGGCTGGTGAGCCTGGACCCGGGCACCGGCAAGGTGCAGTCTTACCTGCAGGTGCAGGTGGCCGGGCACCACAACTACACCGGGCAGCCGGGCCAGTCGAACGCGCCGGTGGGCGTGCACCGGATGGACATCTCCCCCGATGGCACCAGGCTGATCGCGGTCGGGAACTTCAAGACCGTCGACGGCGTCACCCACGACCAGATCATGCTGGTTGACCTGGGCGCGACCAGCGCGGACGTGGACCCCAGCTGGAACACCGCCGGCTACACCGCGACCTGTGCCTCCGGCGCGTACGACACCTACATGCGCGATGTCGCCTTCGCCCCCGACGGCTCCTACTTCGCGGTCGCCGCGACCGGCGGCGGCACCTTCGACCAGAACACCGACGGCACCCGGACCCTGTGCGACACGGTCACCCGCTGGACCACCACGGCCACCGGATCGGACGTCCAGCCGGTCTGGATCGACTACACCGGCAACGACTCGTTCGAGTCCATCGCGACCACCGGCACGGCGATCTACCTCGGCGGGCACGAGCGCTGGGTGAACAACTCGGCCGCCTCCGACGCGGCGGGCGAGGGCTCGGTGCCGCGGCCCGGCCTGGCCGCGGTCAACCCGGTCAACGGGCTGCCCTACGCCTGGAACCCGGGCCGCAACCCGCGCGGGGCCGGCGCCTACGCGCTATACGTGAGTTCCGACGGACTGTACGTCGGCAGCGACACGACCTTCATCGGCAACCGGCAGTACTACCGCGGCCGGATCGCGTTCTTCCCGCTGGCCGGCGGCGAGGACGTGAGCATACCGAGCCCGGTCGGCCTGCCGGCCAAGGTCTACCTGGCCGGCCAGGTGCCCACCACGTCGAACACCAACGTGCTGTACCGGGTGGACGCCGGCGGCCCGCTCATCCAGGCGACCGACAACGGCCCCAACTGGCAGGCGGACACCTCCGACCCCAGCCCGTACCGCAACTCCGGCAGCAACACGGCCAGCTGGCCGCCGATCTCGCACCTGACGGCGGCGGTGCCGCCCACCACGCCGATCGGCATCTACGCCACCGAGCGCTGGGACCCCGGGTCCAAGAACGACGGCCAGGAGATGCACTGGAGCTTCCCTGTCACCGCCGGGCTGCCGATCGAGGTGCGGCTGTACTTCGCCAACAACTACAGCGGGACCAGCCAGGCCGGCCAGCGGGTGTTCGACGTCGCGCTGGACGGGACCACGGTGCTGAACCACTACGACATCGTGGCCGACGCGGGCAACCTCACCGGCACGATGAAGAAGTTCGACATCACCAGCCCGGCGAGCGGCCAGGTCACCGTCGACTTCACCCATGAGACAGAGAACCCGCTGATCAACGGCATCGAGGTCGTGCGCACCGACCAGTCGCCGCCGAGCTCGTCGCAGTTCGACACGGTCACCGACCGCTCGTTCGACGGCAGCACGGCCGGCTCGACCACCACCCTGCCCAACCCGCAGAACGTCACCTGGTCGCAGGTGCGCGGGGCGTTCATGATCGGCGACACCCTGTTCTACGGGTGGAGCGACGGCAACCTGTACGAGCGCAGCTTCGACGGGCAGAGCTTCGGCCCGGCCACCCTGGTCGACCCCTACCAGGACCCGGCCTGGGACGACGTGGACACCGGCTCAGGGCAGACCTACGAGGGCGTGGTCAACGGCCTGTACGGCGCCGAGATGGAGAACGTCACCGGCATGGTCTACAGCAATGGCAGGCTCTACTACAGCCTCGCCGGCCAGAACGGCCTCGACTACCGGTACTTCAACCCCGACGACGGGGTGCTGGGCAGCGTGGAGTTCCAGGCTGGCGGCAACGTCAACTTCAGCTCGGTCAGCGGCATGTTCCTGTCCGGGGACACGCTGTACTACGCCGCATCGGCCGACGGGAACCTGCACTCGGTCGCGTTCGACAGCGGCGCCCCCGACGCCGCCACCGACACCGTCGTCAGCGGCCCGTCCACCGACGGGAACGACTGGCGGGCGCGGGGCATGTTCCTGGACACCACGGCGGCGCCGACCGCGGCGTTCACCCCGTCCTGCACCCAGCTGAACTGCTCCTTCGACGCCTCGGCATCGACGGCGCCGGGCAGCACCATCAGCTCGTACGGGTGGGACTTCGGTGACGGGAACACCGGCAGCGGGCAGGCGCCCAGCCACACCTACGCCGCGCCGGGCACCTACACGGTGAGCCTGACCGTGACCACCGCCGACAACCAGACCGCGACCACCAGCCAGCAGATCTCGGTGGTCAGCCAGTCCCAGTCGATCGGCTTCGACGGGCAGAGCTCGGCCACCGGCAACGCCAGCACCGAGACGGTGCAGGTCCCGCCCGGCACCGGCACCGGGGACGCGATGCTGCTGATGGCGGCCAGCAACGCGGCCGTGCCGCTGACCGCGCCGGCCGGCTGGACCCAGGTGGACACCATCGCCGGGTCGACCTCGACCACCACCGTGTGGAGCAAGGTGGCGACCGCGAACGACCTGGGCAGCTCGGTGACCGTCGGCTTCAGCGGCACCGTGCACGGGAACGTGCAGCTGCTGTCGTACTCCGGCACCGACGGGGTGACCCCGGTGGCCGCGTCGGCCAAGCTCGCCACGAACTCAAGCGGCAGCTCGGAGACGACCCCGGCGGCGACCGCGCCGGAGACCGGCGACTGGGTGGTCTCGTACTGGACGGCCAAGTCCTCGGTGGTCACCGGGTGGACGGCCGACGCCAGCCAGACCGTGCGCAGCGCCGACAACGGCAGCGGCTCGGGGCGGATCAACTCGCTGGTCACCGACTCCGGCGGCCCGGTCCAGGCCGGGCAGGCCGGCGGGGTGAGCGCCAGCACCGACCAGCCGTTCAGCATCGCCACCGCGTGGACGATCATCCTGGCGCCCGCCACCTGATGACACCGGCCACCTGACCAGGCCGGCCACCTGAGAACCGGGGAGCCGGCCGGGTGCCGGGGCCGCCAGCGCACCGTGCCTGACCGGGTGCGCTGGCGGCCCCCTGCGCTGGACCGTGCCGGACCGGGCGCGCTGGCGGCCTGGCCGCGGCCGCGGGCGGGCGGTATGCCAGTCTTGGCGGGTGACGCGCTCGCGCCTAGATAAGCGGCCCGACCAGGTCGCGGCCATGTTCGACCAGGTGGCCGACCGCTATGACCTGCTCAACGACGTGCTGTCGCTGGGGCAGGACCGGCTCTGGCGGCGGGCCGTCGTCGCGGCGGTGAACGCCAGCCCCGGGGAACTGGTGCTGGACCTGGCGGCCGGGACCGGGACCTCATCGCGCGGCTTCAGCCGGGCCGGGGCCCGCTGCGTGGCCTGCGACTTCTCCCTCGGGATGCTGCGCGCCGGGGCCCGGGGGCGCGCCCCCGGCGTCACCTTCGTGGCCGGGGACGCGCTGGACCTGCCGTTCCGCGACGCCAGCTTTGACGTGGTGACGATCTCGTTCGGGCTGCGGAACCTGGCCGACACCGCCGCCGGGCTGGCCGAGATGCTGCGGGTGACCAGGCCGGGCGGGCGGCTGGTGATCTGCGAGTTCGGCAAGCTGCCCGGCCCGCTGAACGGCTGGTACGAGGGCTACCTGACCGCCGTGCTGCCGTGGGTGGCGGGCCGGCTGTCGGCCAGCGCGCGGGCCTATGACTACCTGGCCGAGTCGATCAAGGACTGGCCGGCCCAGCCGGAGCTGGCCCGGCAGGTCAGGGCGGCAGGCTGGGCCGCGGTACGCTGGCGCGACCTTACTCTCGGTGTGGTGGCCATCCACAAGGCGCTAGCCCCCGGACCGCCCGCCGGGCAGCGCCACCAGGCCGTCGCGGGCGGCCGCTGACAGCGCCGCGGGGCGGCCCGGCAGCGCAGGGGCGGGGGATGGCCGGTGCCTGTGACGGTTTAGACTGAACCGCGAAAGTGACTTGTGAAGAGGTTCACAAGATAGTCAGGACAGTTCGTGACTGAGCAAGCTCCCCCGCCTGGCTCCGCGCGCGGCGGCGACAGCGCCGACGTGATCGTGGTGGGCGCCGGTCCCGCCGGATCGTCAGTGGCCTATTACCTGGCGACCGCCGGGCTGGACGTGCTGCTGCTGGAGAAGAGCCACTTCCCCAGGGAGAAGGTCTGCGGCGACGGCCTGACCCCGCGCGCGACCAAGGCGCTGACCGCGATGGGCGTGCCGATCGGCGAAGGCGACGGCTGGCTGCGGAACAACGGGCTGCGGATCATCGGCGGCGGTGGCCGGATCGAGATCCCCTGGCCCGATCTGTCCAGCTATCCGGCGTTCGGGATGGTCCGCAACCGGCTGGACTTCGACGAGACCCTGGCCAGGCACGCGCAGAAGGCCGGCGCCCGGCTGCTGGAGGGCGCCAACGTCACCGGCCCGCTGCGCGATGACCGGACCGGCGCGATCACCGGGGTCACCGCGCGCCACTCAGCCGCGCCTGCCCGGCCCGGCGCCCTCGCGGCGGCCGGGCGGGGAGAGGCTGGCGCTCCCGCCGGGAACGCCCGCCGTCACGACGGCGGCGCGCAGACAGCCGAACGCCAGTACCGGGCCCGCCTGGTCGTCGCGGCAGACGGCAACTCCTCCCGGCTGTCGGTGGCGATGGGGCTGACCAAGCGGGACGACCGCCCGATGGGCGTCGCGGTGCGCACCTACTACACCAGCCCGCGGCACGACGACGACTTTCTCGAAGCCTGGCTGGACCTGTGGGACGGCACCGCGCTGCTGCCCGGCTACGGCTGGATCTTCGGCATGGGCGACGGGACCAGCAACGTCGGCGTCGGCATGCTCAACACCAGTTCCTCGTTCGGCCACATCGACTACAAGGACCTGCTGCGCCGCTGGCTGGCCGGGATGCCACCGGAGTGGGGTCTGCGCGAGGAGAACCGGACCGAGCCGGTGCGCGGCGCGGCGCTGCCGATGGGCTTCAACCGGACGCCGCACTACGCCAGCGGCCTGCTGCTGGCCGGGGACGCCGGCGGGATGGTGAACCCGTTCAACGGCGAGGGCATCGCCTACGCGCTGGAGTCCGGCGAGATCGCCGCGCGGGTCATCGTGCAGGCGCTGGCCCGGCCGGACGCGGCCGGCGCGCAGGCCGTGCTGCGCACCTACCCGCAGGCCATCAAGGACGCCTACGGCGGCTACTTCGCGCTCGGCCGCTCGTTCGTGAAGATGATCGGCCACCCGTCGTTCATGAAGTTCGCGACCAGGCACGGGGTGAAGCGGCCCTACGTGATGCGGTTCACCATGAAACTGCTGGGCAATCTCACCGAGCCGCGCGGCGGCGACGCCATGGATCGCGTGCTCAACGCACTGTCTAAGATGACGCCGGCGGCTTAGCCGGCGACGCGCCGCCGCGCGCCGGAAGCGGGCGGCGGACTGATAGACCGATAGGAGGTGATGGCCGGTGAGCATGTACGTGCCGATCATCGTTCTCGGCGCGCTGGCCGCCCTCTTCGCCATCTTCTCGCTGGTCATGGGTGCGCAGGCGGGCCCGAGGCGGTGGAACAGGGCGAAGCTGGAGGCCTACGAGTGCGGCATCGAGCCGACCCCGCTGCCCAAGGGCCTGCGGGTCGGGGTGAAGTACTACCTCACGGCGATGCTGTTCATCGTGTTCGACATAGAGATCATCTTCCTGTACCCGTGGGCCGTCACCTTCGACCGGCTCGGCGCCTTCGGGCTGGTCGAGATGGTCACCTTCATCGCCACGGTGCTCATCGCGTACGCCTACGTGTGGCGGCGCGGCGGGCTGGAATGGGACTAGAACTATGGGCTTGGAAGAGAAGCTGCCGAGCGGGATCCTGCTGACCACGGTCGAGAAGGTGGCCGGCTACGCCCGCAAGAGCTCGGTCTGGCCGGCCACCTTCGGGCTGGCCTGCTGCGCGATCGAGCTGATGGCCACCGGCGGGCCCCGGCACGACCTGGCCAGGTTCGGCATGGAGCGGGCCTCCAACACCCCGCGCCAGGCCGACCTGATGATCGTCGCGGGCCGGGTCAGCCAGAAGATGGCCCCGGTGCTGCGCCAGATCTACGACCAGATGGCCGAGCCCAAGTGGGTGATCTCGATGGGCGTCTGCGCGTCCAGCGGCGGCATGTTCAACAACTACGCGATCGTCCAGGGCGTAGACCACGTGGTGCCGGTCGACATCTACCTGCCCGGCTGCCCGCCGCGGCCGGAGATGCTGATCGACTCGATCCTCAAGCTGCACGACAAGATCCAGAACATGAAGCTCGGCGCCAACAGGCAGCGCCAGATCACCGAGCTGGAGCAGGCCAGGCTCCGGCGGCTGCCGGTGCTGCCCGGCAGCGCCGGCCCGGGCGGGCAGCCTGGCCCGCTGCTGTCGCGGCCAGCGGAGGTGACCCGGTGACCCAGCCAGGCGGCAGCGGGTCCGCCGAGCCGGGCGGCCAGCCGGACGCGGCGGCCCTGGCCGGCCGGGACCGGCTGGCCGAGCAGGTCGTCAGGTCCGGCATGTTCGGCACCGAGACCACCGGCGACACCTCCGGCTACGGCGGGCTGCAGGTCCGCCGCCCGCCCGCGCTGTCCTCGCCCCGGCCCTACGGCTCGTACTTCGACGAGATCGCGGACGGGCTCACCGCCGCGCTGGAGCGGTCGGGGACCAGTTTCGGCGACGCGGTCGAGCGGGTGGTCGCCGACCGCGGCGAGCTGACCTTCCACGTCCGGCGCGAGCACCTGCCCGCGGTGGCCGGGCAGCTGCGCGACGACCCGGCGCTGGCGTTCGAGCTGTGCCTGGGCGTCTCCGGCGTGCACTACCCCGGCGACGCGGGCCGCGAGCTGCACGCGGTGTACCACCTGCTGTCGGTCAGCAAGAACCGGCGGCTGCGGCTGGAGGTGTCGGTGCCCGACGCCGACCCGCACCTGCCTTCGGTCGTCGGCGTGTACCCGACCTGCGACTGGCACGAGCGGGAGACCTGGGACTTCTTCGGCCTCATCTTCGACGGCCACCCGGCGCTGACCAGGATCCAGATGCCCGACGACTGGAAGGGCCACCCGCAGCGGAAGGACTACCCGCTCGGCGGCATCCCGGTCGAGTACCGCGGCGCGACGGTGCCGCCGCCGGACGAGCGGAGGGCCTACGAATGACCGCGCAGTCCGAGTACGAGACGCAGGGCCGCGTCTACGACGTCAGCGGCGAGGACTGGGACGAGATCGTCGCGGCCGGCCGCGAGGCCGAGCCGGGCGCCGAGGAGCACCTGGTCGTCAACATGGGCCCGCAGCACCCCTCCACCCACGGCGTGCTGCGGCTGATCCTGACGCTGGACGGCGAGACCGTGACCGAGCTGCGGCCGGTCATCGGCTACCTGCACACCGGCATCGAGAAGAACATGGAGTTCCGCACCTGGACCCAGGGCGTGACCTTCGCCACCCGGGCCGACTACCTGGCGCCGCTGCACAACGAGGCCGCGTTCTGCCTGGCCACCGAGCGGCTGCTGGGCATCGAGGACGCGATACCGCGGCGCGCGTCGGTGATCAGGGTGCTGCTGATGGAGCTGAACCGGATCTCCTCGCACCTGACCGCCATCGGCACCTTCGGCCTGGAACTCGGCGCGACCACCGTGTTCCTGTACGGGATGCGCGAGCGGGAGAAGACACTCGACCTGTTCGAGCTGATCACCGGGCTGCGGATGAACCACGCGTTCATCCGGCCCGGCGGGGTCTCCCAGGACCTGCCCTCGGGCGCGCTGGAGCGGGTCCGCGACTACCTGGCCGTGATGCCCGGCCTGCTCGGCGAGATCCGCAAGCTGCTCGACGCCAACCCGATCTACCTGGCCAGGACCAGGAACATCGCCTACCTGGACCTGGCGGGCTGCATGTCGCTCGGCGTCACCGGCCCGGTGCTGCGGGCCACCGGCCTGCCCTGGGACCTGCGCAAGAGCCAGCCGTACTGCGGCTATGAGAGCTACGAGTTCGACGTGCCGGTGCAGTCCGGCTGCGACGCCTACGGCCGGTACCTGGTCCGGATGGACGAGATGGACCAGTCGCTGCGGATCATCGGGCAGTGCGTGGACCGGCTCGCCGCCTCGCGGCCCGCCGACGACCCGGTGATGATCAGGGACGCTAAGATCGGCTGGCCCGCGCAGCTGGCCCTGGGCCCGGACGGGCTGGGCAACTCGCCCGATCACATCGCCCACATCATGGGGCAGTCCATGGAGGCCCTCATCCACCACTTCAAGCTGGTCACCGAGGGGTTCCGGGTGCCGGCCGGGCAGGCGTACGCCGCGGTCGAGTCACCGCGCGGCGAGCTCGGCTGCCACGCGGTCAGCGACGGCGGCACCAGGCCGGCCCGGGTGCACCTGCGCGACCCGTCATTCACCAACCTGCAGGCGGTCTCGGCGATGGCCGAGGGCGGCATGGTCGCCGACGTGATCGTGGCCGTGGCCAGCATCGACCCGGTGATGGGAGGGGTGGATAGGTGATCGGTCGTTCTTCTGCCGTAGCGGCCTGGCCGCCGTTCCGCATCGACGCGGTGCTGCCCGCATGGATGGGAGGGGTGGACCGGTGATTGACCGCGACAAGCTGGCCGCGGACGCGGCGCGGATCATCAGCCGCTACCCGCGGCCGCGGTCGGCGCTTCTGCCGCTGCTGCACCTGGTGCAGTCCGAGGAAGGCTACGTGTCCGACGACGGCATCGCCTACTGCGCCGGGCAGCTCGGCCTGGCCGAGGCCGAGGTCACCGCGGTGCTCTCGTTCTACACGATGCTCAAGCGCCGCCCGGTCGGCGAATACCACGTCGGGGTCTGCACCAACACGCTGTGCGCGGTGATGGGCGGCGACGCGATCTTCGCCGACCTGAAAGAGCACCTTGGCATCGGCAACGACGAGGTGACGCCCGACGGCAAGGTGTCAGTGGAGCACGTGGAATGCAACGCCGCCTGCGACTACGCGCCGGTGGTGATGGTCAACTGGGAGTTCTTCGACGACATGACCCCGCAGTCGGCCAGGGAACTGGTCGACGGGCTGCGCTCGGGCGCTGACATCGCCCCGTCCCGCGGCGCGCCGCGGCTGTGCACCTGGCGGCAGGCCGCCAGGATCCTGGCCGGGTTCGGCGACGGCCAGGCCGACCAGGGGACCACCGCCGGGCACGCCACCCTGGCGGGCCTGCGGATCGCCAAGGAGCAAGGGTGGCGGCCCGAGCCCGCGGCGGCCGGCCAGGCCGGCCCGGAGGGAGGAACCGCGTGACATCGCTGCTGACCCCCGAGCTCACCGCGCACTGGGACGAGCCGGACGCGTTCAGCCTCGCGGGCTACCGGCGCGGCGGCGGCTACCAGGCCCTGGCCAAGGCGCTGCGGCTGGACCCGGACGAGATCATCGCCATGGTCAAGACCGCGGCGATCCGGGGCCGCGGCGGGGCCGGCTTCCCGTCCGGGGTCAAGTGGGGGTTCATCCCGCAGGGCGACGGCAAGCCGCACTACCTGGTGGTCAACGCCGACGAGTCCGAGCCGGGCACCTGCAAGGACATCCCGCTGATGCTGGCCGCGCCGCAGCTGCTGATCGAGGGAGTCGTGATCGCCGCGTACGCGATCCGGGCCCACCATGCCTTTATATATGTGCGCGGCGAGGTGCTGCACGCGGTGCGCCGGGTCCAGCACGCGGTCGCCGAGGCGTACCAGGCCGGCTACCTGGGCCGCGACATCCTGGGCTCCGGGTTCGACCTGGAGGTCACGGTGCACTCCGGGGCGGGCGCCTACATCTGCGGCGAGGAGACCGCGCTGCTGGACTCGCTGGAGGGCTTCCGCGGCCAGCCCCGGCTGAAGCCGCCGTTCCCGGCGATCGCGGGCCTGTACGCCTGCCCGACGGTGGTCAACAACGTGGAGTCCATCGCCAGCGTGCCCTACATCGTCAGCCACGGCGGTGCGGCGTTCGCCGCGATCGGCACCGAGAAGTCCAAGGGCTTCGGCATCTTCTCGCTGTCGGGCCACGTCGCCGCGCCGGGGCAGTACGAGGCGCCGCTCGGGGTGACGCTGCGCCAGCTGCTGGACCTCTCCGGCGGGATGCGGGCCGGGCACCGGCTGAAATTCTGGACCCCGGGCGGCTCATCCACCCCGATCTTCACCGACGAGCACCTGGACGTGCCGCTGGACTTCGAGGCGGTCGCCGCGGCCGGCTCGCTGCTGGGCACCCGGGCGCTGCAGATCTTCGACGAGACCACCTGCGTGGTCCGCGCGGTGCTGCGCTGGACCGAGTTCTACGAGCACGAGTCGTGCGGCAAGTGCACGCCGTGCCGGGAGGGCACCTACTGGATGGTGCAGGTCCTTGACGACCTTGAGCACGGCCGCGGCAGCGAGGCCGACCTGGACAAGCTGCTGGACATCTGCGACAACATCCTCGGCCGGGCGTTCTGCGCGCTCGGCGATGGCGCGGTCGCGCCCGTCACCTCCTCGATCCAGTACTTCAGGGACGAGTACATCGAGCACCAGAAGCGGGGCGGCTGCCCGTTCGACCCGGCGGCTTCCACCCTGTTCGCCGGAGCGGGAAGGTGATGCGCCGATGACCACGGCGGCGAGCGAGAACCCCGGGGCGGTGCCCGCCGGCGGGGTCCGCGTGACCATCGACGGCTTCGAGATCACCGTGCCCAAGGGCACGCTGGTGATCAGGGCCGCCGAGCTGCTCGGCATCCAGATACCGCGGTTCTGCGACCACCCGCTGCTGGCCCCGATCGGGGCCTGCCGGCAGTGCCTGGTGCACATCGAGGGCCAGCCCAAGCCGCCCGCCTCCTGCACCACCTACTGCACCGACGGGATGGTGGTCGCCACCCAGCTGACCTCCAAGGTGGCCGAGAAGGCGCAGCGCGGCATCATGGAGATGCTGCTGGTCAACCACCCGCTGGACTGCCCGGTCTGCGACAAGGGCGGCGAGTGCCCGCTGCAGAACCAGGCGATGTCCACCGGGGCGGGCGAGACCAGGTTCACCGGCCGCAAGCGGACGTTCGCCAAGCCGGTGCCGCTGTCGGCCCAGGTGCTGCTGGACCGGGAACGCTGCGTCCAGTGCGCGCGGTGCACCAGGTTCGCCGACCAGATCGCCGGCGACCCGCTGATCGAGCTGTTCGAGCGCGGCCCGTCCGAGCAGGTGGCGATCGCCGAGGGCGTGCCGTTCGACTCCTACTTCTCCGGCAACACCGTGCAGATCTGCCCGGTCGGCGCGCTGACCGGCGCGTCCTACCGGTTCCGGGCCCGGCCGTTCGACCTGGTGTCCGCGCCGAGCGTGTGCGAGCACTGCGCATCGGGCTGCCGGCAGCGGACCGACCACCGCCGCGGCGCGGTGACCAGGCGGCTGGCCGGCAACGACCCGCAGGTCAACGAGGAGTGGAACTGCGACAAGGGCCGGTGGGCGTTCAGCTACGCCACCCAGCCCGACCGGCTGGCCACCCCGCTGGTCCGCGACGAGGACGGCAGGCTGGTGCCCGCGTCCTGGCCGGAGGCGGTCGGCGTGGCCGCCGCCGGGCTGCTGGCCGCCCGCGGCCGGGCCGGGGTGCTCACCGGCGGCCGCCTCACCCTGGAGGACGCCTACGCCTACGCCAAGTTCGCCCGGGTGGCGCTGGCCGGCAACGACATCGACATGCGGGCCAGGCCGCACTCGGCCGAGGAGACCCAGTTCCTGGCCGACCAGGTGGCAGGCCGCGGGCTGGACGTCAGCTACGCGCGGCTGCAGCGGGCGCCGGCGGTGCTGCTGGCCGGGTTCGAGCCGCAGGACGAGTCGCCGATCGTGTTCCTGCGGCTGCGCAAGGCGGTCCGGGCCGGCGGCGGGCTGACGGTCTACTCGCTGGCCGCGCTGGCCAGCCCCGGGCTGGAGCGGATGTCGGGCGTGCTGCTGCCCGTCGTGCCGGGCGGCGAGGCGGCCGCGCTCGGCAGCCTGGCCGACGGCGCCGACGCCGGCGAGCCCGGCCGGGCCTGCGCCAGGGCACTGCGCCAGGACGGCGCGGTGATCCTGGCCGGGGAGCGGCTCGCCGAGGTCCCTGGCGCGCTGGCCGCGGTGACCCGGCTGGCCGCGCAGACCGGTGCCGCGCTGGCCTGGATCCCGCGCCGGGCGGGCGAGCGCGGCGCGATCGAGGCCGGCGCGCTGCCCACCCTGCTGCCCGGCGGCCGCCCGGTCGCCGACGCCGCCGCCCGGGCCGAGGTGGCCAGGGCCTGGGGCGTGGGCGCGCTGCCCGCCGACCCCGGCCTGGACACCGGGCAGATGCTCGCGGCCGCGGCCAGCG
Organism: Streptosporangiaceae bacterium; assembly: GCA_036558005.1. Lineage (GTDB taxonomy): Bacteria > Actinomycetota > Actinomycetes > Streptosporangiales > Streptosporangiaceae > DATBGO01. Next base: position 62,460 of record DATBGO010000212.1, read on the forward strand.
GCCAGCTCGGCGCGCTGGTGGTGGCCGGGGTGGACCCGGCCGACCTGCCCGACCCGCAGGCCGCGCTCAGCGCGCTGGCCGCCACCGGGTTCGTGGTCAGCCTGGAACTGCGGGTCAGCGCGGTCACCGACCGGGCCGACGTGGTCTTCCCGGTCGCCGCCGTGGCCGAGAAATCCGGCACCTTCGTCAACTGGGAAGGCAGGCCGGGCAGCTTCGGCGCCGCGCTCAGCGTCCCCGCGGCCCGGACCGACCTGGACGTGCTCGCTTCGATCGCCGACGAGATGGACGTGCACCTGGGGCTGCCCGACACGGCCGCGGCCATCCGCGAGCTCACCGCACTCGGCGCGGCCGGCCCCGAGCCCGCCCGCCAGGGCGCGGACGCGGGCTCGGGCACCGCCACGGCTGTGCCCGGTCAGCTCGCCGGCCTGGGCCAGCCGCATCCGGTGCCCGGCCAGGCGCTGCTGGCGACCTGGCATAATCTTCTGGACGCTGGCCGGATGCAAGACGGCGAGCCCAACCTGGCCGGCACCGCCCGCCCCAGCGTCGCGAAGATGTCCGCGGCCACCGCGGCCGAAGCGGGCGTGGCCGAAGGCGATAAAGTCACCGTGGCCACCGAGCGGGGCGAGATCACCGTCGGCCTGCAGCTGGCCGACATGCCCGACCGGGTGGTCTGGCTGCCCGCCAACTCAGCGGGCTGCGCGGTGCGCGGCACCCTCGGCGCGGGCCACGGCTCTCTAGTGACGGTGAGGAGCGCGCAATGACTGCCCTGGCCGTCGCGGCGCAGCCGCGATCCGCCCCCGCCCCCACGCTGACCAGCTTCGGGCAGGACACCTGGTGGCTGATCCTGCTCAAGGTCGGGGCCATCTTCGCGTTCCTGATGCTGGCGACGCTGTTCATGATCTGGGCCGAGCGGCGGGTGATCGGCCGGATGCAGCAGCGCCCAGGGCCGAACCGGGCCGGCAAGTTCGGCCTGCTCCAGTCGCTGCTGGACGGGCTGAAGCTGCCGCTGAAGGAAGACATCGTGCCGCGCGGCGTGGACAAGGTGCTGTTCTGGCTGGCGCCGGCGATCGCGCTGACCCCGGCGTTCATCAGCTTCGCCATCATCCCGGTCGGGCCGGTGGTGTCGATCTTCCACCACCACACTCCGCTGCAGCTCACCGACCTGCCGGTCGCGGTGCTGCTGGTGCTCGCGATGAGCTCGATGGCGGTCTACGGCATCGTGCTGGCGGGCTGGGCCTCGTCCTCGCCGTACTCGCTGCTCGGCGGCCTGCGGTCATCCGCCCAGGTGATCAGCTACGAGATCGCGATGGGACTGTCGTTCGTGCCGGTCTTCCTGTACGCCGGCTCGCTGTCGACCAGCCAGATCGTCGCGGCCCAGGCGCACGGCGGCGAATTCCGCCTCGGCGGGGGGGTCCTGCACTACCCGTCCTGGTTCGCGATCTTGCTGCTGCCCTCGTTCATCATCTACCTGATCACGATGGTCGGCGAGACCAACCGGCTGCCGTTCGACCTGCCCGAGGGCGAGGGCGAGCTGGTGGCGGGGTTCCACACCGAGTACTCCTCGCTCAAGTTCGCGCTGTTCTACCTGGCCGAGTACATCAACATGGTCACCGTCTCGGCGCTGGCCACCACCCTGTTCCTTGGCGGCTGGCGGGCGGTGTGGCCGATCTCGGTCTGGCCGGACGCCAACACCGGCTGGTGGCCGGTGCTGTGGTTCATCGGCAAGGTCGCGATCTTGATGTTCGCGTTCATCTGGCTGCGCGGCTCGCTGCCCAGGATCCGCTACGACCAGCTGATGCAGCTGGGCTGGAAGGTCCTGATCCCGTGCTCGCTGGCCTGGACGCTGATGATCGCCACCGTCCGGGTGTGGCGGCGGCAGGGCGGCAGCCCGGCCGTCTACATCGCGGCGGCCACGATCGTCGTCGTGCTGCTCGTGCTGGTCTGGGCCTGGGACAACGCGGCCGCCGCGAAGGCGAGGGCGGCGCAGGACGGCGAGCAGCCAGAACCGGCCGGCGCCGGGGACGATGCCGTCCCGGCCACCCCGGCCAGCCCGTTCCCGGTGCCGCCGCTGGACCTGCCGCACTACCACGGCGCCGGAGCCGGCGCCGCGGGCGGCCGCGCGGCGGAGCCTGCGCCGACTACGAAGGAGGTCGCCGGTGCTTGACTTCCTGAATCCGGTCAAGGGATTCGCGGTCACCTTCCGGCAGATGTTCCGGAAGGTCGACACGGTGGAGTACCCCGAGGACAAGCAGCCGACGGCACCCCGCTACCACGGCCGTCACCAGCTGAACCGCTGGCCCGACGGGCTGGAGAAGTGCATCGGCTGCGAGCTGTGCGCCTGGGCCTGCCCGGCCGACGCGATCTACGTCGAGGGCGGCGACAACACCGAGGAAGAACGGTATTCCCCCGGCGAGCGGTACGGCCGGGTGTACCAGATCAACTACCTGCGCTGCATCCTGTGCGGGCTGTGCGTCGAGGCCTGCCCCACCCGCGCGCTGACCATGACCAACGACTACGAGCTGGCCGACGACAGCAGGGAAAGCCTGATCTGGACCAAGGAGCAGCTCGTCGCGCCGCTGCAGCAGGGCATGGAAGCCCCGCCGCACCCGATGCTCCTCGGTGACACCGAGGAGGACTACTACCGGCTCGGCTCGCCCGGCCCGGGTCCCGGCCCGGCCAAGCCGGCCGGCGACGGCCAGGACGGGGCGGCGCGATGACCCACTCACTGGTGCTCGCCGACGGGGCCGCGGCGACCACGCAGAGCATCGCGTTCTGGCTGCTGGCCGTCATCTCGGTCGCGGCCGGGCTGGCGATGGTGCTGGTCCGCCGCGCGGTGCACTGCGCGGTGCTGCTCGCGGTGGTGATGCTGGCACTCGCGGTGCTGTACGCGCTGGCCAGCGCGCCGTTCCTGGCCTTCGTCCAGGTGATCGTGTACACCGGCGCGGTGCTGATGCTGTTCCTGTTCGTGCTGATGATGGTCGGGGTGACCGCGGCGGACTCGATCGTGGAGACGCTGCGCGGGCAGCGGCTGTGGGCCGGGCTGGCCGGGATCGCCCTGCTGGTCCTGCTGGCACTCACCGTCGGGCACGCGGCGATCGGCCCGCCCGCGCACACCGGCTCGTCGTTCGGCAACTCCAACGTGCAGGGCGTGGCCACGCTGATCTTCACCACCTACGTGTTCCCGTTCGAGGTGACCAGCGCGCTGCTGATCACCGCCGCGGTGGGCGCGATGATCCTGGCGCACCGCGAGCGCACCACCCCCAAGCCGACCCAGCGCGAGCTGTCCCGGCGGCGGGTGGCCAGCGGGCGCCCGGCGCCGCTGCCAGGCCCGGGCACCTACGCCCGGCACAACGCGGTCGACATGCCCGCCCTGCTGCCCGACGGCTCGCCCTCTGAGCTGTCGGTCAGCCAGCTCACCGGGAGCCGGCCCGGCCCCGCCGAGCTGGGCGGCGGGGACGGGACCGGCAACGGGGAGCCGCGCGACGGCGGCGAGGGGCCCGAGGAGCCCGAGGCGGCCGCCAGCCAGCCGGAGGAGGCCCGATGGTAAGCCCGGCACACTACATCGCGCTGGCCGTGATCCTGTTCGCGATCGGCAGCGTCGGGGTCCTGGTCCGCAGGAACGCGATCGTCGTCTTCATGTGCGTGGAGCTGATGCTGAACGCGGTCAACCTCGCGTTCGTCGGCTTCTCCAAGCTGCACGGCAACCTGGACGGCCAGGTCATCGCGTTCTTCGTGATGGTGGTCGCGGCCGCGGAGGTGGTCGTCGGGCTGGCGATCCTGACCGCGATCTTCCGCGCCCGCAGGTCCGCGTCGGTCGATGAGGCGAACCTGCTGAAATATTGACCCGGAACGGGCCGGCCCTGCTCCCCAGCGTGCCCTGGCCCGTCCCCCCGGGAGGCCGGCCAGCCTCCCGGGCCAGTACTGCAGAGAGGTAGCACGTGACAGGCTCAGTTGCGGCCGGGCACGCCGCCGCGGCCACGGCGCCGCTGGCCGCGGCCGGCGTCCAGCGCGCCGCGTGGCTGCTGCTGGCGCTGCCGCTGGCCGGCGCGGCGGTGCTGCTGCTCGGCGGGAAGCGCACCAGCAAGTTCGGGCACCTGATCGGCGTCGCGATGCCGCTCGCCGCGTTCGCCTACGGCGTGATCGCGTTCGCCGCGATGCTGTCCTACCCGGCCAGCCAGCGCGGCAGGGACCTGCACCTGTTCTCCTGGATCCCGGTGGCCGGGTTCCACGTGGACATCGGCATCCTGCTGGACCCGCTGTCGATCTGCTTCGTGCTGCTGATCACCGGGGTCGGTTCGCTGATCCACATCTACTCGGTCGGCTACATGGCCGCCGACCCGGAGCGGCGCCGGTTCTTCGGCTACATGAACCTGTTCATCGCCGCGATGCTGCTGCTGGTGCTGGCCGACAACTACCTGGGCCTGTACGCCGGATGGGAAGGCGTCGGCCTGGCCTCCTACCTGCTGATCGGGTTCTGGCAGTTCAAGCCGAGCGCGGCGGTCGCGGCCAAGAAGGCGTTCATCGCCAACCGGGTCGGCGACGCCGGGCTGTCCATCGCGATCATGCTGATGTTCGCGACCTTCGGGACTGTCAGCTTCACCGGCGTGTTCGCCGGGTCGGGGGCGGCCAGCCACGGCGTGGTCACCGCGCTCGGGCTGCTGCTGCTGCTCGGCGCCTGCGGCAAGTCAGCCCAGCTGCCGCTGCAGTCCTGGCTGCTGGACGCCATGGAGGGCCCGACCCCGGTGTCCGCGCTCATCCACGCGGCCACGATGGTGACCGCCGGGGTCTACCTGATCGTCCGGTCCAACCCGATCTTCAACCTGTCCGGGGACGCGCGGCTCGCTGTCACCGTGGTCGGAGCGGCCACGCTGCTGTTCGGCGCGATCATCGGCTGCGCCAAGGACGACATCAAGAAGGCGCTCGCCGGGTCCACGATGAGCCAGATCGGCTACATGTTCCTGGCCGCGGGCCTCGGCCCGGCCGGGTACGCGTTCGCCATCGCGCACCTGCTCGCGCACGGGTTCTTCAAGGCCGGGCTGTTCCTCGGGGCCGGCTCGGTGATGCACGGCGCCAGGGACGAGGTGGACATGCGCCGGTACGGCGCGATGCGCACGGTCCTGCCGGTGACCTTCATCACCTTCGTGGTCGGCTACCTGGCGATCATCGGGATACCGCCGTTCTCGGGCTTCTTCACCAAGGACGGCATCATCGAGGCGGCCTTCGACAAGGGCGGTACCTCCGGCGCGATCCTGGGCAGCGCCGCGCTGCTCGGCGCGGCGATCACCGCGTTCTACATGACCAGGGTCGTGCTGATGACGTTCTTCGGCGAGAAGCGCTGGGACGACGGGGTGCACCCGCACGAGTCCCCCACGGTGATGACCTCGCCGATGATCGTGCTGGCGCTCGGCTCGGCGGGCGCGGGCGCGTTCCTGATCATCGGCAACACGCTGGTGAACTTCCTGGCTCCGGTGGTGGGCAGGCCGCCGTCCTCGCACGGCATCTTCACCCCGGCGTCGCTCGGCTCGCTGGCGCTGGTCATCGTCGGGGTGGCGGCCGGCTGGGTGATGTACGGGCGGCGGGAGGTGCCCGCGGTCGCCCCGGCCGGCGGGTTCGCGACGGTCGCGGCCCGCAAGGACCTGTACGGCGACGCGGTCAACGAGTCGGTGCTGATGCGGCCGGGCCAGTGGCTGACCAGGCTGTCGGTGTACTTCGACAACCGCGGCGTGGACGGGATAGTGAACACGCTGGCGGCCACCATGGGCGGGTCGTCGGGCCGGCTGCGCCGGATGCAGACCGGGTTCGTCCGCTCCTATGCGCTGTCGATGCTGATCGGCGCGGTACTGCTCGTCGGCGCGCTGCTGCTGGTGCGGCTGTGACCTGGAAAGGCGCGAGGAACCCATGAGCTCATTTCCCTGGCTGACGGTGGCGGGCGCGGTCCCGCTGGCCGGCGCGGTGGCGGTGGCCCTCACCCCGGGCCGGTCCGCGCCGGGCGGCGCCGCCGACCGGCGCGCCCGCGACCTGCTGGTGAAGCGGCTGACGCTGGCCTTCACGCTGGTCACGCTCGGGCTGACGATCGCGATGGCGGTGGCCTACTCACCAGACGGCGCGCAGTTCCAGTTCACCCAGACCTACCAGTGGATCCCGCAGTTCGGCGTGCACTACGCGGTCGGCGTGGACGGGATCGCGCTGGTGCTGATCCTGATGACCACCGTCTTGATGCCGGTGGTCGTGCTCGCCTCCTGGCATGACGCGGATCCCGCGGCCGGCCCGGGCCAGCAGTCGCCGCGGCGCAGCGTGAAGACGTACTTCGCGCTGATGCTGGTGCTGGAGACGATGATGATCGGCGTCTTCGCGGCGACCGACGTCTTCCTGTTCTACGTGTTCTTCGAGGCCATGCTGATCCCGATGTATTTCATGATCGGCAGCTTCGGGGTGGGCCAGCGGCAGTACGCGGCGGTGAAGTTCCTGCTCTACAGCCTGCTCGGCGGGCTGCTGATGCTGGTCGCGGTGATCGCGCTGTACGTCTACTCCGCCCGCGGCGGGCACCCGGGCACGTTCCTGTTCAGCAATCTGGTGCACACCGCGTTCAGCCCGGCCGCGAGCAAGTGGATGTTCCTCGGCTTCTTCGTGGCGTTCGCGATCAAGGCGCCGCTGTGGCCGTTCCACACCTGGCTGCCGGACGCGGCCGCGTCCGCGCAGCCTGGCGCGGCGGTGCTGCTGGTCGGGGTGCTGGACAAGGTCGGCACGTTCGGCATGATCAGGTACTGCCTGCAGCTGTTCCCGTCCGCGGCGCACTACTTCACCCCGCTGGTCATCGTGCTGTCGGTGGTCGGGGTGCTGTACGGCGCGGTGGTCGCGATCGGCCAGGCCGACCTGAAGCGGCTGATCGCCTACACCTCGGTGTCTCACTTCGGCCTGATCACCCTGGGCATCTTCGTCATGACCAGCCAGGGCCAGGCCGGCGCGACGCTGTACATGGTCAACCACGGGTTCGCCACCGGCGCGCTGTTCCTGATCGCCGGGTTCATGATCGCGCGGCGCCGGTCGCAGCTGATCTCCGACTACGGCGGGGTGCAGAAGGTCGCGCCGGTGCTGGCCGGGCTGTTCCTGATCTCCGGCCTCGCGGGCCTGGCGCTGCCTGGCCTGTCCACCTTCGTCAGCGAGTTCCTGGTCCTGGTCGGCACCTTCACCAAGTACGAGGCGGCGGCGGTGCTGGCCACCGCCGGCATCATCCTGGCCGCCATCTACATCCTGTGGATGTACCAGCGGACCATGACCGGGCCGGTGCGCGAGGAGGTCAAGGACATGCCTGACCTGCACGCCCGCGAGCTGTGGGCGGTCGGCCCGCTGATCGCGCTGATCATCGCGCTCGGCGTGTACCCCAAGCCGGTGCTCGACGTCATCAACCCGGCGGTGCACCACACGATGGTGCAGGTGCATGCCACCGACCCGGTCCCGCCGCACCCCGCCCCCGCGGCCAACCAGAGGAGCAACCCGTGACCGGGAGCCTGGCCAGCGCGGCGGCCCTGGCCGCCGCCCCCCCGATTCCCACCCCGCGGATCGAGTACGGGGAGCTCGCCCCGATGCTGCTGGTCTTCGGCGTGGCCGTGGCCGGGGTGCTGATCGAGGCGTTCGTGCCCCGGCCGCTGCGCCGGGCCATGCACATCGGGCTGGCGCTGGCCGGCCTGGCCGGCGCCTTCGTGCTCACCATCGTGGTCGCCGCGACCAGCTCGATCTTCGCCCACGGCGCCGCCGGGCACATCGCCGCGATGGGCGCGGTGGCGGTTGACAAGCCGACGCTGTTCATCCAGGGCACCATCCTGGTGCTCGCGTTCATCAGCGTGCTGCTGATCGCCGAGAGCTCACACGAGGTCAGCCCGTTCGTCGCCCAGGCCGCCGCGGTGCCCGGCAGCGCGGAGGAACGCGAAGGGCTGCTGGCCGGGATCACCCACACCGAGATCTACCCGCTGACCATGTTCGCCGTCGGCGGGATGCTGCTCTTCCCCGCCGCGAACGACCTGCTCACCATGTTCGTCGCGCTGGAGGTGCTGTCGCTGCCGCTGTACCTGCTGTGCGGGCTGGCCCGGCGCCGCCGCCTGCTGTCCCAGGAAGCGGCGATGAAGTACTTCCTGCTCGGCGCGTACTCGTCGGCGTTCTTCCTGTTCGGCGTCGCGATGCTGTACGGGTTCGCCGGCTCGGTCCGGCTGTCCGCGATCGCGGCGGCGGCGTCGGGCAACACCAGCAACGCCACCCTGCTGTACGCCGGGATCGCGCTGCTGGGCCTCGGCCTGCTGTTCAAGATCGGTGCGGTGCCGTTCCACAGCTGGAAGCCGGACGTGTACCAGGGCGCCCCGACCCCGGTCACCGCGCTGATGGCCTCCTGCACCCTGGTGTCGGCGTTCGGGGCGGTGCTGCGCATCTTCTACGTCGCGTTCGGCCAGCTGGCCTGGAACTGGCGGCCGGCCATGTGGGCGGTGGCGATCCTCACCATGCTGGTCGGCTCGATCGTCGCGATCACCCAGACCGACGTGAAGCGGCTGCTCGCGTACTCCTCTATCGCCCAGGCCGGATATGTCCTGACAGGGGTCGTCGCCGCCAACACCGCGGGCCTGTCCGGCAGCCTGTTCTACCTGGCCGCCTACGGCGCCGCGGTGATCGGCGCGTTCGCGGTGGTGACGCTGGTGCGGGACCAGGCTGGCGAGGCCGCCCACCTGAGCAGCTGGGCCGGGCTGGGCAAGCGCTCGCCGCTGGTCGCCGGGGTGTTCGCGTTCTTCCTGATCGCGTTCGCCGGGATACCGCTGACCAGCGGGTTCAGCGGCAAGTTCGCGGTGTTCCAGGCCGCGATCAGCGGCGGGGCGCTGCCGCTGGTGATCGTCGGCGCGGTGAGCAGCGCGATCCTGGCCTTCCCTTATGTCCGGGTGATCGTGCTGATGTTCTTCAGCGAGCCCGCTTCCGGCGGGCCCGCCGTGGTCCGGCCCAGCCTGTACACCGGCGTCGCGGTGGCCGCGGGGGTGCTGGTGACCCTCTGGCTCGGGGTGGCGCCGAACTCGCTGCTGAGCCTTGCCCACCACGCCGCCAGCCAGCTGTTCGTCCGCTGACCGGCGGCCCCCGTCCGGCCCGCTGGTGTCCCGGGCCGGCCGCGCGGGAATATGCCGGTTACCCGGCGGTGGACTTATCGTGGGGGTGGCGTTGCCATGGCGTCGCCGCCCGGTCAGGGTGCCGGGCCCGCGGCCAGAACGATGAGGGAGCCTGAGTGGTCACTGTCGTACCCGTGGAGCTGTCTGACGCCGCGCTGGCAGCCGACGTTGCAGACGGCCTCGCGCGGGTCGAGGACGGCATGCGGGAAGCGGCCCGGGCTCAGCACGAACTGCTCGCCGACACCTCCAGGTACCTGATAGAGGCGGGCGGGAAGCGGTTCCGCGCCATCCTGGTGCTGCTGGCCGCCCAGTTCGGCGACCCGGGCGACCCGCGGATCGTGCCGGCCGCGGTCGCCATCGAGCTGACCCACCTGGCCACTCTTTACCACGACGACGTGATGGACGAGGCGGCGGTCCGCCGCGGCGAGCCCAGCGCCAACGCCCGCTGGGACAACACCATCTCGATCCTGACCGGCGACTTCCTGTTCGCCCGCGCGTCGGTGATCCTGGCCGATCTCGGCGCTGACGCGATCCGGATCCAGGCCGCGACCTTCGCCCGCCTGGTGAACGGCCAGATCGCCGAGACCGTCGGGCCGCGGCCGGGCGAGGACCCGCTGGAGCACTACCTGAACGTGGTGACCCAGAAGACCGCGTCGCTGATCGCGACCGCCGGGCAGTTCGGCGCGTTGTTCGCCGGCGCTCCCGGCGAGGTCACCGACCGGATCAGGCCGGCCTGCGAGGCGCTCGGCGTGGCCTTCCAGCTGTCCGACGACATCCTGGACGTAGCCAGCGAATCGGGCCAGTCGGGCAAGACGCCGGGAACCGACCTGAGGGAGGGGGTGCTGACGCTGCCGATGCTGCACGCGCTCCGCTCGGCCGGCCGCGGCGATGCCAGGCTCACCGAACTGCTCGGCGGCGAGCTGACCGACCCGGCCAGGCACGCTGAGGCGCTCGCGCTGCTGCGCGCGCACCCGGGCATGAAGACCGCCAGGGCCGACCTGGAGAGCTGGGCGCAGCTGGCCAGGAAGGAGATCCTGGCACTGCCGGATCTGCCCGCCCGCGCGGCGTTCGAAGGGCTGTGCGACTTCGTCGTCGAGCGCACCGGGTAACCCGCGTGAACCCCGCGCCGGGGCCGCGGGGACAGCGCCATCACGTCATCGGGGGGGTTAGCGAGATGAACAATCACCGCACACTGCCCGCGGCTGCCGCCGGGCTCGCCGCGGTAGCGGTCGCGCTGTCGGGCTGCGGCGGGAGCGCCGCCGCACCGTCCGGCCAGGGGGCCAGCGGCACGGCGCGCAGCCCGGCGGCGACCGTCGCCGCGATGAAGACCGCGGTCCGCCAGGCCCGCAGCGTGCACCTGGCCGGCGCGCTGAGCGGGGCCGGCGGCAACACCGTGAGCCTGAACCTCGGGCTGGTCCGGTCTGGCGGGTTCTCCGGCACGGTCTCCCAGGGCGGCGTGCCCGAGACGATCATCAACGCCGGCGGCCGGGTCTACATCAAGGCGACCAGGGCGTTCCTCGCCCAGTTGCACGTCCCGGCGGCGGTCTGCTCGCTGATGTGCGGCAAGTACGTCGCGATGCCGCGGGACAAGAGCAACGCGCTGGCCGGCCAGCTGAGCATGCCGGCCATGCTCGGCTCGCTGACCGGGAAGCTGCCCGCCTTCACCAGCGCCGGGTTCGCCACCGTCAACGGCACCAGGTCACGGGTGCTGCGCGGGGCCGACGGCTCGACCCTGGCGGTGGCCGCATCCGGCCCGCCGTACCCGGTGCGGGCGGTATCCCCGCACCATGCCCGCGGCGAGCTGAACTTCTCGCAGTGGAACCGGGTGCCCGCGCCGGCCGCGCCGCCAGCCAGCCAGGTGATCGACCTGAGCAGGCTGTCCGGTACGTAACGGTTGCCCGTTCTCTGGTAGCGTGCTGTCTCCCCCATTCCCGGTGACGAGGGAGATGAGAGTGCGAACGGGCGCAATTGTCCTGGCGGCGGGCGCCGCCATTGCGCTGGCGGGCTGCGGCGGCAGTTCCGGCCCCGCGAGCTCGGTCGCGTCGGCGACCGCGGCCCCGGCCAACGGCAAGCTGACCGCCGACGCCATCATCGCCCAGCTGAAGACAGCGATGAAGAACGCGAACAGCGTGCACGTAGCCGGCACGGTCACCGACTCGGGCACCAGCGACAGCCTCGACCTGGCGATGACCACCGCCGGCAGCCTGTCCGGCACGATATCGAGCGCGGGGACCAAGCTGGAGATCATCGAGGCGGGCAGCACCGCCTACATCAAGGTGACCAACGGGTTCCTCAAGCTCGCGCACGCCCCGGCCGGGGTCTGCGCGAAGTTCTGCGGGAAGTACGTGGCCACCAGCCAGGCCGACAGCAAGCAGATCACCGGTGACCTGTCGCTGACCAAGCTGCTCCAGCAGATCACCCAGTCGATGCCGAAGTTCACCAAGGTCGGCACGACCACGGTCAACGGCCAGCAGGCGGTGGTCCTGCACGGGAACGACGGCTCCATCCTGGACGTCGCGGGATCAGGCCCGCCCTACCCGCTGCGGGCGATCGCGCCGAAGTCCAGCAACGAGGGCCAGCTCGACTTCACCGACTGGAACGCGGTCCCGGCCATCGCCGCGCCGCCGGCCAGCCAGGTGATCAGCCTCAGCCAGCTGGCTGGCTGACCGCCGGGCCCGGGCCGCGCGGACCGGCCAGCAGGCACGTCTGCCCGGATATGGCATCAGCGCGCTAGCATTGCTGTCCGATGAGAACCCCTGGGCGCTCAGCGAACAACGCGGTCGCCGCCGCTGACGACGGCGAGACCGCGGTCCGCAACAGCGACTTCGTTCAGTCCCTCGACCGGGGACTGGCCGTGATCAAGGCGTTCGGCCCGGACCGCGAGCGGCTGAGCCTCAGCGAGGTCGCGCGGGCCACCGGGCTCACCAGGGCAGCGGCTCGCCGGTTCCTGCTCACCCTGGTCAAGCTGGGCTACGTGCGCAGCGACGGCAGGGCGTTCTCACTCCGCCCGCGGGTGCTGGAACTGGGCTATGCCTACCTGTCCGGGCTGGCGCTGCCCGAGGTGGCGGCGCCGCACATGGAGGAACTGGTCGCCAAGCTGCACGAGTCGTCCTCCATCTCCGTGCTGGACGGCCACCACGTGGTCTACGTCGTCCGGGTGCCCACCAAGCGGATCATGACCGTGGCGATCTCGGTCGGCACCAGGTTCCCCGCCTACGCGACGTCCATGGGCCGGGTGCTGCTGTCGGCGCTGCCCGCTGAGGACCTGGACCGGTACCTGGCCGAGGCCGACTTCGAGCCACTGACCAGCCGGACCGTCACCGACCCGGGCAAGCTCGCCGCGATCGTCGCCGAGGTGCGGGAGCAGGGTTACGCGATCGTCGACCAGGAGCTGGAGGAAGGGCTGCGGGCGGTCGCCGCGCCCATCCGCGGCGCGGCCGACGTCGGCACCGCGGCCATCAACGTGTCCGCGCACGCCAGCCGGATCAGCATGGCGGCGCTGCGCGCCGAGATCCTGCCGGAGCTGCTGAAGACGGCCCGTCAGATAGAGGCCGATCTGCGGGCACAGGGCCCGGTCTGACCTGCTGCCCTGGCCGGCGTTTCCGGGGCTATTTGCAGGCTCTCGGCACGCCTTGCGGCGGCTGTTGACAGTCGCTCCGAGCGCGTGGTTAAGTTCTACATTGCGTATAGTCGTACGCTAAGCGAACATCCTGTGATGCCATGTCCGGGTGAGCCGGCCACGAAACGGAGCGGTCGCGGGGCGGCTAGGCCGGCGGCGGCTCGCGGGCGCTGACTTCTGAGGAGACGGAATGGACCGTCAGGAAACCGGCGAGCCCTCGCTGCGAGACCAGCCGATCGCGCGGCGTTCTTTGCTTCGGGGTATTGGCGCGGGCGCCGTCGCCGTGGGCGCTGGCGGAATTCTCAGCGCCTGCAGTTCGGGTATCAAGGGCGCCGGCGGCCCGGCCAGCGGCGGCACCATCACGATCGGCTTCATCACGCCGCTGACCGGCGCGCTGGCCGGCTTCGCGACCGGTGACAAGTACGTCCTGGACCAGATAAAGAACACCTCGCTGTACAAGAAAGGCATCAAGATCGGCTCGAAGACCTACAAGATCAGCATTAACGTGCAGGACAGCCAGTCCGACCCGAACCGGGCCTCGACGGTGGCCCGGCAGCTGATCCTGCAGAACAAGGTGGACATGATCCTCACCACCTCGACGCCGGAGACCACCAACCCGGTCGCCGCGGCCGCCGAGAAGCTGGGCACGCCGTGCCTGTCCACCGTGGTGCCGTGGGAGTCGTGGTACGCGGGGCTCGGCGGCAACCCGCTCAAGCCCACGACCACGTTCAAGTACGCCACGATGTTCTTCTTCGGGCTGAAGGAGTTCCAGGGCTGCTTCGCGCCGATGTGGAACCGGGTCAATACTGACAAAGTGGTGGCCTGCCAGTTCCCGAACGACGCGGACGGCAACGCGTTCCGCGGCGGGTTCGAGCCGCTGATCAAGGCGTCCGGGTACACGGTCGTCGACGGCGGCCCCTACCAGGACGGGCAGAGCGACTTCAGCTCGATGATCAGCACTTTCAAGAGCAAGAAGTGCGAGGTCTTCAGCAACTGCCCGCTGCCGCCTGACTTCAACACCTTCTGGAAGCAGGCGTCCCAGCAGGGCTTCAAGCCCAAGCTGGCGACGGTGGCCAAGGTGTTGCTGTTCCCGGCCGACACCCAGGCGCTCGGCCCGCTGGTCGCCAACATCGCGACCGACTCCTGGTGGGGCCCGTACATGCCCTACCAGTCGTCGCTGGACGGCCAGTCGGCCAAGGCGCTGTCCGACGGCTTCCAGTCCTCGACCGGCAACCAGTGGGTCCAGGCGATCGGGTCCAGCTACGCCCTGTTCGAGGTGGCGGCTGAGGCGTTCAAGAAGGTCAGCGACCCGCACGACAAGGCCGAGGTGGCGGGCGCGCTGCACACGGTCAGCTACAGCGGCATGTGCGGCCCGCTGGACTTCGCCAACGGCCCGGCGCCCGGCGTCGGCATCATCCCGCCGGTCGGGGTGCAGTGGAAGGCCTCGACCGGCAAGTACCCGTTCGAGATGCAGGTCGTGGACAACAGCCTGAACTCGAGCGTGCCGATCGGCGCCAAGCTCGATCCAACGAATGCCTGATCCCGCGCAGACGGCCCTGCTGGAGCTCGACGGCGTATCCAAGAGCTTCGGCAGGGTCGTTGTCGCGGACGAGCTCTCTTTCACCGTCGGGGCCGGTGACATCGTCGGCATCGTGGGGCCCAACGGCGCGGGCAAGACCAGCCTGTTCGGCCTGATCGCCGGGGAGCTGGCCCCGTCCTCCGGTGAGATCAGGTTCGCCGGGGAGCTGGTGACCAGGCTGAACGCGGCGGCCCGGTGCCGGCTGGGGATCGGGCGGACTTTCCAGGTGCCGCGGCCGTTCGGGAACATGACCGTGTTCGAGAACGTGCTCGTCGCGGCCCAGCAGGGTGCGGGGACCCGCGGCCGGGCCAGCTACGGCGCGGCGGCGCAGGTGCTGGACCGGACCGGCCTGGCGGCCGAGGCCAACAGCCCGGCCGAGCGGCTGGGCCTGCTGCAGCGCAAGCGGCTGGAGCTGGCCAGGGCGCTGGCGTCGGGGCCGCGGCTGCTGCTGCTCGACGAGGTGGCCGGCGGCCTCACCGACCCCGAGGTCGAGCAGCTGGTGCGGATCGTCGCCTCGATCCACGCCGAGGGCGTCGCGATCATCTGGATCGAGCACGTGGTGCGCGCGCTGACCGCGTCGGTGAGCCGGCTGATCTGCCTGGCCGGCGGTGCGCTGATCGGCGACGGGCCGCCCGCCGCCGTGCTGGCCGACGCCGCGGTCCGCGAGGTCTTCCTCGGCACCGAGGTCACCACCTCGCTGCTGGGCGGCAGCGGGCCGCGGGCGCGGGCGGCGGCTGGCCGGCCGGCCAGCGAGTCCGGGCTGGAGGACCAGTGACCGGGCAGCAGGGCCGCGGCAACGGGGCACCGCTGCTGGAGGTGCGCGAGCTGACCGTGCACCACGGCCAGCTCCGGGCGCTGTCCGGCGTGAGCCTGAGTGTCTGGCCTGCTGAGATCTACGCGATGATCGGGGCCAACGGGGCCGGCAAGTCCACCCTGCTGCGGGCCATCGCGGGCCTGAACCGGCCCAGCTCCGGGTCGGTCTGGTTCGGCGGCGCCGACGTGACCGGGCTGCGGCCCGAGCGCAGGGCCAAGGCCGGGCTGGTCATGGTGCCCGAGGGCCGCCGCCTGTTCCCCTCGCTCACGGTGGCGGAGAACCTGCAGGTGGGCGCGGCCTACGCGCGCCAGGGCCCGTGGACGATCGAGCGGGTGTACGAGCTGTTCAGCTGGATGCGGGACCGGCGGTCGCAGCGGGCCGAGCAGCTGTCAGGCGGCGAGCAGCAGGCGGTGGCGATCGGCCGCGCCCTGGTGGCCAACCCGCGGGTGCTGCTGCTGGACGAGCTGTCGCTCGGCCTGGCGCCGGTCGTGGTCCGCCGGATCTACGCCTTGCTGCCCGAGCTGCTCGCCTCCGGCGTCACCATCTTGCTGGTCGAGCAGGACGTCAGCCAGGTGCTGCGGGTCGCGACCCACATTCACTGCCTGCTCGAAGGCCGGACCACGCTGCAGGGCACGCCAGGCGGCCTGTCCGCCGAGCGGATCGAAGAGGCCTACTTCGGCCTGGCCGGCCCGGCCCGCCGGGGCGGCGGGCAGCCGGAGGTCCCGGCATGAGCTGGGTCAGCGCGATCCTGCAGGGCGTGCTGCTCGGCGGGCTGTACGCGCTGTTCGCGTGCGGCCTGTCGCTGATGTTCGGCGTGATGAAGGTCATCAACCTGGCCCACGGCGACCTCGCGGTGGTAGCCGCCTACCTGGCGCTCGGCGTGATCGCGGTGACGCACGTCCCGGCGGTGTGGTCGTTCGTGATCGTCGTGCCGCTGTTCGCGGCCGTGGGCTACCTGCTGCAGCGGACCCTGATCCAGGCCAGCCTGAACCGCGGCGTGCTCACCACCCTGCTGGTCACCTTCGGCCTGTCGGTGGTGATCGAGAACGCGCTGCTGCAGTTCCTGTCGCCCAACAGCCACTCGCTGGACATCGGCTCGCTGGTCTCGGACTCCTTCAGCGTCGGCCAGATCACCATCGCCTACCTGCAGCTGGTCATCTTCGCGGTGGCCGTCGTCGTGCTGCTCGGCCTGCAGTACTTCCTGTCCTCGTCCAAGCACGGCGCGCTGATCAGGGCCGTCGCTGACGACAGGGAAGCAGCGCAGCTCGCCGGGGCTGACTACCGGCACGTGTTCGGCGTGGCGGCGGCTATCGCTTTCGGCACCGTGGCCCTGGCCGGACTGGCGTTCGGCATGTATACGTCCTTTGACCCGACGATCGGCACCGACCAGCTGCTGCTGTTCGCGTTCGAGGCGGTGGTGATCGGCGGGCTCGGCTCGCTGTGGGGCACCCTGGCCGGAGGCGTCCTGCTCGGGGTGGTGCAGCAGATCGGCGCCCAGATCAGCGCGTCGGACCAGCTGATCGCCGGACAGCTGGCGTTCCTGCTGGTCCTGGTCGTCATGCCGCAGGGCATCACCAGCCTGGTCCGCCGCAGGAGCCCGGCGTGAGCGCGGTCGGCGGGCAGGTCAGCGCCGCCAACCCCGGCCCGGGCCAGGCCCCGGTGCGGGTCACCAGGTCGCGCCGGTCCGCGCTGTGGGCGGGCCTGGCCGCGGTGGTGCTGGTCGCGGTGCTCGGCTACCTGCCCTACCTGGTCTACTCCGACACCACCGACCTGCTGGTCAACTTCTTCATCCTGCTCACCATGGCCACCATGTGGAACCTGCTGGCCGGTTACGCGGGCCTGGTGTCGGTGGGGCAGCAGGCGTTCATCGGGCTGGGCGCCTACTTCGTGCTGATCCTGGCCCAGCACGGCGCCAGCCCGTTCCTGGCGATACCGGCCGCGGTGCTGGCCTGCGCGGTGGTCGGCCTGCCGGTGTGGTGGCTGGTGTCCCGGCTGCGCAGCGGCTATTTCGCGATCACCACCTGGGTGATCGCGTCGGTGTGCGAGCTGATC
>DATBGO010000213.1:0-2024 GCA_036558005.1 Streptosporangiaceae bacterium
GCCGCGGCGGGTGGATGAGGCGGTGGACCTGGCGGGGTGCCGGGAAAAGCGGGTGCGGCTGCTGCCGGCCCGGGTGGTGGTGTATTTCGTGCTCGGCCTGTGCTTGTTCAGCGGGGCGGACAGCATGGGCCCGCCGGGGTACCGGTCGGTGATGCGGTCGCTGACCCACGGGGTGCGGCACCTGGCGGGGCTGGCGGTGCCGTCGCGGCCGGGCGCTGTGCAAGGCGCGGCGGCGGCTGGGCTCGAAGCCGTTCGAGGTCCTGTTCGGCCTGCTGCGCGGGCCGGCGGCCGCGGCGGGTGCGGCGGGGGTGTTCGCGTTCGGGCTGCGGGTGGTGGCCTGGGACGGGACGGGGATCGACGTGCCGGGCACGGCGGAGAACGCCAGGGAGTTCGGCGGGCCGGCCGGGGGCGGCCCGCAGCTGCGGCTGCTGGCGCTGATCGAGTGCGGCACCCGCGCGCTGATCGACGCGGCGTTCGACGGGTTCGCGAAAGTCAGCGAGCAGGTGCTGGCGCGCCGGCTGCTGCACGCGCTGCGGCCGGGGATGCTGCTGCTGGCCGGCCGGGCCTTCCCCGGCTACCGGCTGCGGGGGCTGGCCGCGGCCGCCGGCGCGGACCTGGCCTGGCGGGTCCGCTCCAGCGCGGTGCTCACCCCGGTCCGGTACCTGCCGGACGGGTCGTACCTGTCGGTGCTGCCCACCCCGCACGATGCGCGCCAGGGCCGGAAGCTCCGCGCCCGCGGCCGGCCGCAGGCCGGGCACCGGGTCCGGGTCATCCCCTGCTCCGTCACCGTCACCGCCGTCGGCGGCACCACCCGCACCGAGGCGTTCCGCCTGGTCACCACCCTGCTGGACTGGGAGCAGGCGCCCGCCGCGGAACTGGCCGCGCTCTACCGCGAGCGGCGGGAGGCCGAGAACGGCTACGGCGAGCTGAAAACCCGGCTGCGCGGCGCCGGGTTCATCCTCCGCTCCCAGGCACCGGAGCTGGCCTGCCAGGAAATGCGGGCGTTCCTGGCCGTCTTCCAGGCACTATCCAGCCTGCAATACCAGGCCGCCCGGCAGGCCGGCCTCGATCCGGACCGGCTGTCCTTCACCGTCACCATCCGGATCGCCCGCGACCACGCCCGCACCCAGCACGCCCTGCTCACCCCCGGCGGCCTGGCCCGCGCCCGCCAGCACGCCATCACCGACATGCTCGCCGACCTGCTGCCCCCGCGCCGGGACCGGCACTACGACCGCGAGAAGAAACGACCCCGGAACAGCAACTACCCGACCAGGAAAAACAACGAGCCCAGGCCACCCCCCAACATCACCTACCACATCCACATCATCCGCAAGACGCCACAGCCATCGCAAACGCCTTAAGTCAACGGCATTGCGTCAGAACGCGCTGGATCCGGAGTTTCATTGCGTTCTGGCGCGCGCGGCGCACTCGGATCGTAATGCTGATGGTGCCGGTGCTACCTGAGTCCGTTTTAGCGGGACCATACCATCCTGGTGTTTCGCAGTTTTGGGGTTCCCGGGGTGTAGCTGGCGGGGGGTTGATCGGGGAGGGCGGAGGGGGAAGCATCGGCGGTGCTTGTACCGCCTCGTGGTGAGGAGATCCGCCGATGCTTCCGGACCTGAATCTACCGGCCTCGCTGGCCGGGCTGCTGCTGGCCCTGCGCCCGTGTTTTACCGGGCCGTCGTTCCGCACGTTCTGCGCGCTGGTGGCGGGGCTGGCCGGGCAGGTCCGCCGGCGGACGGTGTGCGGGATGCTGCTGGGGGCGGGGCTGTCCCGGTGCTGGCCGCATGACCGGGCGCACTATTTCTTCGCCCGGGCCGCCTGGCAGGTCGATGAGCTGGGCCTGGCGGTGGCCCTGATCTGGTGGCGGCGCTGCTGGTCCCGGCCGGGGAGCCGGTGCTGGTGGCGGTGGATGACTCGGTGTTCCGCCGCTGCGGCCGCAAGGTCTGGGGGGCGGCGTGGCAGCATGACGGGTCGTCCCCGGCTAAGAACAAGCTCAGCTTCGGGACGTGCTTCGTGACGGC
>DATBGO010000214.1:0-1612 GCA_036558005.1 Streptosporangiaceae bacterium
CGTCATGCACGCGGCCGGCTGGCTGGAGGGCGGCCTGGTCAGCTGCTACGAGAAGTTCATCATCGACATCGAGCTGCTGCGCGAGCTGCGGGTCGAGTTCACCCCGCTGGAGATCACCGAGGAATCGCTGGCGTTCGGCGCACACGAGGAGGTCGGGCACGGCGGCCACTTCCTCGGCGCGGAGCACACGATGGAGCGGTTCCGCGAGTGCTTCTACCGCCCGATGCTGTCCTCCACGGCCAACTTCGAGCGCTGGATCAAGCTGGGCGGCAAGGACACCGCCGCCCGGGCCGGCGAGATCTGGCGCAAGAAGCTGGAATCGTTCGAGGCGCCGCCGCTGGACGACGCGATCCGTGCCGAGCTGGACGACTTCGTGACCCGTCGCCGCCGCGAACTCGGCGACTAGCTCCTAGGCCGCCCGCGGCCCGGGAGCGTACGATGGGCGCTACGCGTGGCAGCGCCGGAATGCAGGAGGCTTGCGATGGGCCTGCGACGGCATCGGCAGATCGTGGTGTGGAGTTCGTCACCTGGGCGCCCCGGAGCGCTGGGGTTCACCTGGGCGCCCCGCGCCGCGCGGATCCGCTGGTGCTTCCGCACCGGTGGCCTGCTCGCGGTCATCGGCCTGCTCCGGGTGGCCGCCGCCATCCTGCCGCGCTGGCGACTGCTGCTGGCCGGCGTGGTGCTCACCGTGGCGGGCCTGATCCTGCGCAGCGGCCCGTTCAGCGTGGTGATGCTCCCCGGCATGGTGCTCATGGTGGCGGCCGCGTTCACGCAGACCTGGCCGGAGGAGGCCCGCACCCGCCGCCGCGCGCTGGAGCGCGAGCTGGCCGCGTACTCCACCCCGGCCCAGCGCTGCGACCTCGAAGCGACCCTGGACCGGTACCCGGACTGCGCCACCGGCGAGCTGCGCGAGATCCTCGCCCGTCAGGCCCTGACCACGGGCCGGGGGTAAGCCGGCCCAGCCTAGGCGGCGGGAGACCTCGTCCGCGGCGCGGATGACCGCGGCGGCCAGGGCGGGGATGCGGGCGGCCGGGATGCGGAAGCTCGGGCCCGAGACGCTGACCGAGGCGATCACCGTGCCCTCGGCGTTCCGTACCGGGGCCGCGATAGCAGTCAGCCCGGCCTCGAGTTCGTCCACCGCGGTGGCGAAGCCGCGCGACCGCACCCCGGCCAGCAGGGCCGTGAACTCGGCCGCGGCGGTGACGGTGCGCTCGGTGAACCGGGCCAGCGGCGGCGTCAGGCTGGCGGCGAGCTCGGCCTCGGGCAGGTAGGCCAGCAGGACCTTGCCGTCCGAGGTCGCGTGCAGCGGAATGCGCCGCCCGGCCCAGTTGTGCGGGGAGAGCGCCGCCGGGCCGGCCGCCTGATCCAGGTAGAGCGCGTCGCGGCCGGACAGGATGGCCAGGTTGACGGTCTCGCCCAGCTGCTGGGCCAGCGCCCGGCAGACCGGCCGGCTCTCCTGCACCACGTCGAGCCGGGCGCTGGCCGCCCCGGCCAGCCGCACGATGCCCACCCCGAGCCGGAACCTGCCCCGCGCCGTGTCCTGGGTCACCAGCTCGCGTCGGTCCAGCACGGCCAGCAGCCGGGACGCGGTCGACTTGTGCACGGCGAGCTC